>JAJYDE010000004.1 GCA_021777755.1 Deltaproteobacteria bacterium | reverse complement strand
TTCCGATCGCAGATTATCTATCCATGGCTGGAACGCGAAAGGACACAGAACCTCACTTGCGCAGGTGGAGTTTTTCTAAACGTGAAAATGAACCAGCGGCTTTGGGAATCGGGGAGAATCAAGAATCACATAATTTATCCTAATGCCGGGGACTCGGGACTTGCCGCCGGCGCTGCCCTGTACGCCTATTTTTCCAAAAACCCGGGAGCGCACGTGCCTAGGGTTGATAACATATACTGGGGACCGGAATACGATGAAACTGAGATGGAAGCCGTACTCCGACTGCGCAACATTTCGTATAAACGGATTGAAGATGTCGAACGTTTTGTAGCCGAGAAGCTATCCCAAAACAAGATCGTGGGATGGTTTCAGGGGCGTATGGAGAGCGGGCCCAGGGCGCTTGGCAATCGCTCGATTCTAATGAGCGCCAACAAGGCCGAAAACAAAGATACCATCAATGCAAGAGTTAAATTCAGAGAAGCGTTTCGACCCTTCTGCCCGTCACTGCTTTGGGAAGAAAAGGAGAATTACCTTGAGAATCCTAGAGATGAATTGTTCATGATAACATCATTTGTTTGCAAAAAGGAAAAGAGGAACGCAGTACCAGCGGTGGTTCACGCGGACGCAACACTAAGGCCCCAAGCAGTAAAACGTGAAATCAATGAGAAATATTGGAAGCTCCTCAAAGAATTTCAAAAGATAACAGGAGAAGGCCTCCTCTTGAATACTTCCTTCAATATCATGGGAGAACCGATCGTAAACCATCCCAGAGAAGCGATACGCTGTTTTTTCGATAGCGGGCTTGACTTTTTGGCTATGGGAAACTTTGTGGTACAGAAATAGCAAAAAAGTGATCATCTAACATATGGCGACGACAGTGTATCAATATGAACGTTAATCTCGTTTTCATGGGAGGATTCACCTATCCAAGCGGAATGGCTGGAACCAGGCGTGTTCAGAATGTCATAAACGGGCTGAAACAATTTCCGGACGTTTCGACCCGGGTTATCCTCCAGCGTCAGTCGAGCGAGCACAACTCTCTTTCCGGAGTTCACGAAGGCACACCCTACGAGACTATCATGGGTGACGTTTTGCGCGCCCGGATGCTTATTGCCCTCCCTGTACTCCATCGCAGAACTGTTGCGGCCTTGAAACGGGCCTTTCAACCCGGCCGTCTGAACGTGATCTATTTTTACGGCCCCTTATTCCTCGAAAGCATCGCACCACTGAAATATGCGCGCCGACTCGGGTACAACATCGTTTTTGACGTTGTTGAGGACTTCAGTTTGGCCGGGGAAGTCTCTCACACTTTTTATCATAATTTAAGAGGCAACCTCTTGTACCGATTCTCGTCACAAATCGGGAATTTTTCTTCGGGGATAGTTGCGATCAGTTCATATCTGGCGGCAAGATGCGCCGAGCTTACTCAGGGCAAGGTCCCTGTCCACTACATGCCTATTTCTGTAGACATGGATTGTTTCCCTGAAAAACCTTTCAGGATGGACTCTTCGGTTTCTCTTTTCTACGCCGGCAGCTTTGGCAAGAAGGACGGGCTTCCGGTATTACTCGATGCCTTTGATTTATTGGCGGAGAGATACCGGAATATTTGCCTGGTTCTCACCGGTCGCGGCGACAGGGAGTCCATGAAGGAATTTTTTGACCGGGTTGAATTATCTCCACATAAGGAGCGTATAGAATACAAGGGCTACCTGGACGACAAAGCCTACTATTCTTTGCTGAATACTATCGATATACCTTGCATGACCCGCGTCGACCTTGCTTTTGCGCACGCCGGGTTTCCGTTCAAACTGGGTGAATACCTCGCTACCGGAAGGCCGGTCATTGCTTCAAGGGTTTCGGATATCGATAACTTCTTGGTTAACAAAGAAAATGCAATGCTTGTTGAAGCAGGCTCGAGCACTGAGATATGCCAAGCGGTGGAATTCCTTTTTAGCAACCAGGAAGCGGCGGCGGCAATCGGGGAGGGCGGGCGGAACGTTGCAAGGTCCTTTTTTGACTATAAGCGGCAAGGAAAGGCGCTGCTGAATTTTCTTGAAGGTATATAACGAATGTCTTTCGAGGCTATATTAGCGTGAAAATCAACGGAGTTGACGCAGACGGATCTGTCCCCGTAAGCATTTTGTCGCTTAAGAATAAGATCACCGGGGTGATCGCACGACTATCCAATAGCCGCCAGACCGTACGTTCTATTACAGCCCTTTTTAGCAGCAATATTGCCTCATCCGCTCTAAGCGCCGTCGGTGGCCTGCTGGTCGCTCACTTTCTTGGCCCCGAGGTAACCGGGGCTTTCCGCGCCTATACCATACCGTTAACGTACCTTATATTTCTACATCTTGGCACCTGGGACGGTATTTCACGGCAGATCCCCTATTATATTGGCAAAGGTTTTCCGGACCGGGTGGAAGCTCTCGCCTCCGCGGGAGAGACTTTCAACATCCTGGTATCGGTCTTTGTTTCCTTCGGATTCCTGGCATGTGCTGCATATTGCTTGGCTCACCGCAACTTTTACGGTTTTTTCGGCTGGCTTTCCCAGGTTTTTTGTTGCTGGGGAATTTTTTATGGTTCCTGTTTAAATTCACTCTACCGAACTCTGGATCACTTTGTAACTCTAGCGAGGATCCAATTTTGCCAGGCGCTGTTAACCTTTGGTTTGGTCTTCTCTTTGCCTTTTCTGGGATTCTACGGCCTGTGTGCACGTGTGGCCGTGCCCGCTTCTCTACTTGTCTGGCTCTCCGACCGATATCGACCGATCAGGACACGCTTCAGTTTTGATATGACGAATTTGCGGGAGCTTATCAGCGTGGGACTTCCTTTCAGCTTCTGGGGAAACCTTGAAACGTCGGTTTGGTCCGCAACGGAGCTTGGCCTGGTGCTTTCGCTCGGTGGCGTATCTGCTCTGGGACTCTTCGCTGTTGCATCAGTTATGAGAGCCTCGGTCAATTCCCTGCCTAGTACAATTTATCAGGTTCTGACGCCGCGCGTTGTCGCAAATCATGCGAAAGAGGAAAGCGTTCGCAAGGCCAACGGCCGGATCATTTGGGTAACTGTGGGGCTTACGGGACTCATGATATTGCCGGCGTGTGTGGGTTCGTTTTTACTGCAATGGTTCGTTCCATTTTTTATCCCGAAATACGTTGCCGGAATACCGGTGATGAAGCTATGTCTCTGGTTTCCTGTAGTTCAGGCGGCATTCCTTCCAATGAACGTCCTTTTCGCCGCAGGGAGGCCATGGCTGTATGGCCGCGGTATCATTGCAGGAATAGTGGTTTTCGCCGCAGCGACCTACCTGCTATTACCAGAGCTCGGAGGGCTTCTTGCTGTCGCGGCAGGCTCTTTGCTGGGCCGCTCGGCCAGAACGCTGGCGGCTTACGCCGATCTGATCCTTTTAGCCGGGCGTGAAGCATGATGTTTGAAAATAGTTTAAGTTCGCCCTTGAATAACGGCCGTAGAACGCTTCCAGGGGAAGTTGCCCGCGAGCAAAAGAGAGCCCTCATGGCGATTGTCATCGGGGGCACAGTAATTGTAGCCTCGATATCGCTTGGCAGTTCATATGCGTTCTTCATTGGCTTTCTTGCGTTTTCCTTTTTCATGACGTCGGTGTGGAAGGACTCAGACCTTCCCTGGATATTTCTGGTATCGGTAACGGCCGCGACTCCAATAGCCATATCCAGGGAGCAATTCGCCTGCAACGTCGTGTTTGCCATATGGTTTGCACTTCGCAGGCCGCACTATTTATTCCAACTCCCCAAATGGATTTATATTCTTTTTATCCTCATGTTAACGGGAATTTTCTCTAGCTCGATCAATTGGTTGTTCAGCAGACCAACAATTATAGGCAGTATGATGCATGAGGGTGCAAACATATTGAATTTCATCATCGCTCCGTTTTTACTGCTACCCATGGTTTACGTTAGAATGCGGGAGAGTAGAGATCCTGCGGCCATGCTTCGTGGTCTCCTATTTTGCCTGATTATTCCGTCCACTGTGATACTGATTTCGGCGAGATTGTTAGGAAGTGTCGCTAATGCATGGGAAGCCTCACAGCACGTTCAGAGCATTGGTTTTTTCGACTACAAACTTGGCAAAGTCATTGTAACATTCCTTAGAACTGAAATCGGGTTCATACTGGCAGCTTTGGTGTGTGCATCCACTGCGGTAGCGATTTCACCGGTCAGGCTTTTATATAGGGTGATCGCGGGAGCATGCATACTCTCTAATGTTTTCCTATTTCTCACTACCGCAAGCTTTGGAAGTATATTTTCGTGTATTTTGGGCATAATTATAATTTATTATACAGGTTTCGGCGCCACTAGTTACACGAAAATGGCCATATCCGTGCTCTGTACGTTCTGTATCGTGGTGATGGTGTATTCCTTATTGCCTGACAATCTCAAAAGCTACGTCCAACAGCGATATCAGACTCGTATTACGGACAGGGACACGGACAGGCTTGCACTGTGGACAAGAGCCGCAGAGCAAATCATCAGGCATCCCGAAGGCATTGGTTTTAGCTTGCAATCAGGAGATCTGAACACATTTACACATAACGATTATTTGGCCTATACTGTCAGTTACGGTATCGCTGGAGGACTGGCTTACCTATTCCTACTCTGCGGGTTGCTGATTTCGTTTATGCGAATGAGACGGTATATTAGTTACGATCCATCTCAGCTCGCTGTATACCTCGCCGGACTTGGAGTAATTGCCGCTCTCGCCGCGAATTCGATGACAGATAATATGATAAGTAGCAGATGGTATTTTAATATTAATATGTCTATTGTATGGTACTCTTATTTTTGCAGCAGACCATCGCAAAATTGACGGCAGAAGAGATGTTAAAGAATCATTCCATGTTTATGGAGGCATGAAGTTATGAAGAACTTATCTCTACTGTTTGGAATTGTCGTAGTTCTTTGGTGCGGCCCACTTAGGGCGGCGACCTACTACATAGATCCTTCATGCGGTTCAAGTGGTGACGGCACTACCACCAACTGCTCCGATACCGCCCATGGCCCTTTCAAAGACTGGGCAAGTGTCACATGGGCATCCGGAAATACTTATTCCCAGAATGGTGGCACCACTTACCAAGGTACTATTACCGTTGGGACCTCAAATGTAATTTTAAATACCTATGGTACCGGATATGCGACTATTGATGGAGGGGTGGCCATCGCCCCCAATTCCTGGAGCGGACCGGATGCCAACGGGGTCTACAGTCAGCCGAAGTTCAACAGCCCGGTATTGGAAGACGGCATATATTTACACAACTCTCTCGTTACTGCTCCGACCAACCCTCCTTCAGGCCAATATTCCGAATACTGGGGGAACGCAACCGAATACTATCACCCCTCCAGCGGAACACCTGCCAACCACACAGTTGAAAAAGTTGCCAATGCCGGAATAGAACTGGGACTTAATAGCAATGTAACCATTCAAGGATTCTCGTTTACAAAAGTCCTGTATGGTATTCACTCCATTCCTGCAACAAACGGGGCAATAAGCAATATTAACATCAGGAATAACATGTTTTCGAATATTGAGTTTGGAATCTGGCTGGCGCACAAAAATGCCGATATGTCCAATATCACTATAGAAAATAATTCATTTGACCTGTGCTTCGATGGCGTGGAGATATACGATGCTCCCGGATCAACATCCGGAAACAACCTGAATATTAGAATCGATAACAATACATTTACGCATTCCTCCACGGTCAACTCGCCAGGAAACGCATACGATTGGGACTATGTCGATATGAATGGCTGGGATAAAGAAGCCATCGGAATTCAGGACATGAGTAACTCTAATATCTACAAGAATCGGATTTGGGGTCATGCACGGGGAATCGAAGTGTATGTGGCTCCAGGACAGGTTAATAATAATAACAATTATTATCAAAATTATATAGTCACATCGAGGGCGCCGATATGTTTTCAGCCCAACTCCGCCGCCAGTTCGTTCGGTGCAAATCATATCTACTATAACATTCTGATTCAGGTTAAAGGGGACACACTGGGGGGGATGGATGACCTTAATTCTCCAGGCAGTGGAAGCGATGCTGACGAAGGCTATGGAGTTTCTGTTGGAAATGTTGCGTCCCCAACTACTATATACAATACGATCTATAATAATGTGATATATGGAACATTGGCAGAGTGTCTGTCTGTGGTCGGGCAGTATTACGATGTCGAGAATAATATAATGTTTGCCGCGCCGAATGCGTATGCCATGGCCCCGTCAACCAATATTAAATTCGACTACAACTTATATTACGGAGCTCAATGGGGAGATAGTTTCTTTCTGAATGGTTCAGAGATAGGCAAACCAGCATGGCAAGCTGCTGGATACGATGTTCACGGCATTTTTGATACCGATCCCAAATTCAGCAATGGAAGCAACAATATTCCTGCCACTTCACCGTGGGTTTTGGTGTATCCGTCTCCGCTAAACATGTTGCCGACCGATTTTACGGTGTTGCCAGGCTCTCCCGCCACTGGGAAAGGTGTTGATGTTGGACTGACGAATGACTTTGTGGGAAATGTTGTGAAAAATCCTCCAAGTATTGGAGCCTATGAAATTGGTTTGGCCCCGGTTACGGGAGTAAAGCTCATGAATTAGTATACCATCTGAGCCAACCTGAGTAAGAGGGGAGTCTGTAAAGGGTGAGAGTGCTTGTTGTGACCAACCTGTATCCGACACCGAGCCGGCCGTACATATGCCCGTTCGTTAAGGAGCAGGTGGAGGCGATGCGCGGAATTTTCCCGGACATGACCATAGACGTTCGCATTATCGAGGGACTCAGGCCGAGATGGGCTTACCTGCGCGATATGGTTCAATTGCCGGTTATCGGGAAAAAGAGTGGATATGACCTTGTTCATGCCCATTTCGGGTTGACCTTGGTCTCTACCCTTTTTCTTTCTCTCCCTGTGGTTGTAACCTTTCATGGTTCGGATCTTTTAGTCAATCCGACCAAGCATCTTTCCAGACTCCTTGCGCCAAGGACTTCGAAGGTCATTGTGGTCGCCGAAAGACTGAGGCAATCCCTGGGATATGGAGAGGTGATTCCATGCGGCATAGACGTGGAGAAATTCGCCCTTCCGTCTCATAACGTAAATTTGTCTTCTCTGAGAGAGCCCGGGAAATTGAGAATTCTATTTCCGGCCGATCCGGAAAGGAAGATAAAAAACTATGGCCTCTTTGTGGCAGTTTGCGAAGAACTTGAAAGGAGGGGGAGTCGGATTGAACGGATACACCTTGCGAACGTCCCCAGGGCGAATGTGCCATCTATCTTTTGGAAATGCGATGTTATGATCCTGACATCTTATTCCGAAGGGTCCCCGACCGTGATAAAAGAGGCTATTGCGGCAAAGCTTCCCTTCGTTTCGGTTGATGTCGGGGATGTCAAAGAATGGGCTGATCGGATTGAATTCGGCGTTGTGACGCATTCCAAAGAGCCGAACACTATCGCGGATGCTGTCGTTTCACTCCTGTCGCGAACCACTCGACGTAACCAGTTGGATAACAGCGGATGCATTGATATGATTGACATCATGAACTCCGCTCGCAGAGTAAGAGCTGTATATGACGAGGTTTTGACGGGCCGATGAGTGTTTCCCTCAAACTGATATATTGACAGAACATTGTTAAAAGCCGATTAGATTCATCAGCACGTGTCCGGGAGAAATTATGACAGAAAAACCCATTGTGATGGTCGTTCTGGGTAGCGGAGGCCATACCGCTCAGATGATCAGACTTACTCAAGTGCTAAGCCCGTTTTATGATTTTGAATATGTTATTAATGACGATGATAACTCCTCGGCTAAGAAAATTCGTTTTCCGGGAAAAATCTATGTTATTCCGCGTCCGAGACGCGTATATGATAAATCAGTACTGCGATCCATTTGTCTCACGTTCTATAGCATCGCAATGTCATTCTCCGTTATCAGGAACTCAAAAGCAGGTGCACTTGTAAGTTCCGGACCAGGGCTGGCGGTTCCCTTATTCATCTGGGCAGTTCTGTTTAAGAAAAAAAGAATATTTGTTGAATCATGGTCACGGGTAACTACCAAATCTGTTACTGGTGGAATATGTTATCATCTTTCAAATCTCTTTTTTGTTCAATGGCCCGACCTGCTTGAGGCTTATCCTAAGGCCATTTATGTCGGAAGACTCGGATGATATTATCTATCGCAGGGACTACCCAATTTGACGAACTCGCTGAGGCGGTCGACCGTATTGCATTGAGATTGCCGGAACGGGTCATTATCCAGATCGGGTACAATAGTAAATACATACCGCGAAATTGTGAATATTTCAACTTTGCCCATGATATTAAGGCCTATATTAATGAAGCCCGCATTGTAATTGCTCACGGAGGTGCGGGTATTACCTTCGATGTTTTGGAAATGAATAAGCTTTTGATCTCAGTTGAAAATCCGCATGTACTCGATTTACATCAAAAAGATCTACTGCGGAAATTGTCCGATGAAAAATACATAATATGGTGTAGAGATTTAAATAATTTGGAGAAATGCATAGAAGAGGCTAGTGAGCGAAAAATTGAGATATATCGTAAGCCCGAATGTGGAATCGGGGATGTGATTATCGACCTTTTGTGAAAGATGTGCTTAATACGCACACGTTTAAAGTAAATTGAGTCAGACGACGAATACTTATGCCGATATCGATTTTTCGTTTCAGCGGAACAGGTTGTGATCATGGTCCATGGGGGGCTGATACTTTCCTTTGACCAGCGGGACCTTAACCCGGTAATATACCGGTCTCATTTCATGATGGCATGGGAACAGGCGCTTCCCACCTTTCCCTGGCGGTGTGCCCCATTTCGCGAGTAACTGATAAGACTGCTTTATCTCAACTAAAGTTAGGAGATTCCATGCCCGTAAATCCTTCTCGCGACAGGGTGATGTTTCAGTGTATTACCTTTGAGCGGATTGGTGAGATAAAGCGTCTACATCCATTGGTTTACGACTATTACAGCGATCATTTATCAAATCGTATAGATCATCTTGCCGATTGTCCTGATATTATGCAATCGTTCCCATTCGTTCATTATTTGACGATTGAAAACAGAATTGTGTCCACATGCTTGGCAATTCCGGACAAGGTGAGCGCATACGGCAATACTTACCCGTGGGCGTGGGCGGGTGCATTGATGACCGATCCGAATTACAGGGGGATGGGGCTCGCCACGAGATTGATTACTGAAATGGCGGCTGTTCTAAACGGTCGTGGTATAGCTTGGGGTGGTGTCTTCTCGACTCAGAGAGCGCTGCGCATTTATAAGAAATTGAATTTCATTATTCCAGGTGTGGCAAATAGATATTTATTTGCAAAAACCGCCGTTCCTTTGACCTCCCTATTTTATAAGGAGAACCTTTGCGTCTCCCTTTTTGACAATATTTACCGTGGTTTCGCCAAATTCTTCATGTCTTTAGTTTATAAACGAAAGGCCGCGGAAATGATTGAGGTTGTGGAGCACGGGCCGGGTGGATATACGAATGCATTTGTTCGCCGTGATGGTATGGCTGAAACAGCCTCATTTTATTTCAATTCATCCAGCGCTAAAATGAACTGGAAAGTGTCCTCAACTCATAATAATGTCGTTCATCTTATCAAAGACAAAGCACACAATCGAGTAGTGGGACACATTATAGTGAATGAGCATACGAATACACGTAGGATTAGAAATATGTGTCCGACGTTTACTGTCATGACAATTATGGATTACTGTATGTATGATGATGCGGATGATTATCATACACTGATGACGGCAGTATTCACCCTTTTTAGAAAGAGCAAATCGGATGTATTGGAAATAATTTCATCCTCGCACGGTCTCAACAGATTTCTTGCGCGAAAAGGAATGCTATTGATGGGCGGAATGTCGTTCACATTCAAGGTGCCCGAGGAGTGGCGATGGGATAATGAATGCACAAAGCTGAATAACTGGCGTCTGACGCACTTTGATGGAGATGCCTATTCGTTCTATTGACAACACCGGTGTGTCATATTCTATAGAGTGGTTTATAGGGAAAATCATGAATTCTCGTATCATAGCTTTGTCGCGGTATATAATTCCAAGAGCCATAATTCAACAAAGGGTTAGCTGCACGAATTGTATTCTCTTTACATTCGATGATGGCCCGCACCCTGAGATCACTCCAAGAATATTGGATTTATGTGATGCACACTCATGTCGATGTATATTTTTTATTCCCGCTACGAGAATAGAGAGAGCTCCAGCTTTAATGGCTCAGATTTTGGATAGAGGTCATACGATTGGAAATCACTCTTTTTCGCACTCGAGTCCAGTTGGGATGTCATTTGATCAATGTAGGTTCGAAATCTCCGAATGTCAACGCGGAATTGAATCGGAAACAGGCTTCCGACCGATATTCTATCGCTCGCCCAAAGGAATGATTACGTTTAACCTATTGAGAGCAATTAGAGTATGTAAGGTAAGATTCGTTCGGTGGTCCATAGATTCCGGCGAATACAGCCACTCACGCTATTCCTCACCTGAGGAGATGGGAAAGAGCCTGTTGCAACGTATCCACGATAGAGCGATAGTGTTGTCCCACGACGATTGCGATAGGACTCCCGGTATGCTGGAATATGTATTGCCAAGATTAAACGATAAAGGATACAACCTCGCCTGTGATCTAAACGTTTTATAGTCCTTCCATCTAACATTTGTTGCGAGTATCGTTTCTCAATCTCAACTTTGCTTTTTAAAAGGCATGGCCCGGCTATTGGTTTTAAAGGTTGTACAGACTGTCTGTTGGGCTAAAAGATTACTTATCTGAGTGTATCAAGGGGTAAGATGGCTTCGATAAGGCGGGTATCTTTCCACTCGGTAACCAAATACGTGCCTCTTTTTTTATTGGCGGTATATCTTGGCTTTTTCGGGGTTTTATTTGTGTCAACCTACCGGGAAATGGTCCTCTGGTGGGGAAAATACAACCTCACCTACTGCTATTTCATCCCTTTTGTCATCCTCTATGTGATTTGGGATAGAAGAAAGAGGCTTGCGGCCATTCCGTCTGCTAGAAACTGGTTCGGTCTGGCGCCGCTGTGTCTGGGTATTTTGCTCTACTGGCTGGGAGAGCTCGGAGGCGAATTCTACACACTCTATCTATCTTCATGGCTCATCCTCGCCGGAGCCTGCCTGACCTATCTGGGGTGGCAAAAATTCAAAGAGCTTCGGTTTGCTTTCCTTTTGATGCTCACCATGTTTCCGCTGCCGGCTTTCATCCACAACAGGGTCTCGGCCGGATTGCAAACGATATCCGCCAAACTCGGTATTGTTTTGATACACCTGTTCGGGATACCGGCTTTCCGGGATGGAAACATAATCGACCTTGGCATTACGAAGCTGCGGGTGATCAATGCGGGCGAGGGCTTGGGATACCTGCTGCCGCTTTTCGCCCTTGGGCTGGTTCTTGCCTATTTCTGTCGCTCCACTTTCTGGAAAAGGGTGTTGCTCGTAATTTCCACAATCCCGCTGGCGATCTTCCTGGAGGGAGCAAGAATAGCCCTGGGCGCAATTATGGCTTTTTTCCGGGACGTTTCCATATCGGAGGGCGGCTATCATCTATTGGTTGCGGGGGCGATCAATCTTACCGCTCTTTCTTTTTTACTGGCGGAAATGTGGGCCTTGGGAAAGGTTGGCCACAAGGTGGTCGAGGGTGCCGGCCCGGCGCCTGCCGCGGAATCTTCCCGAAAAGACGAGAAGCGGGAAACAGCCCGGATTCATCCGCCCGGCCGCTCGACCATGTACCTGTCAGGGATAATTGTGGCCATTCTCGTTCTGACGATCGCCCTTAGCAACATGATCGATTTTCGAGACAGTGTAACCATCAAGAAACCTTTTTCACAATTTCCCATGGAGATCGGAAACTGGTACGGAACCCCGCTCAAAATCGATGCGGATATCCTGGATGTGCTGCACCTGAGCAATTATGCGATGATAGACTACCGTAACGAAGACGGGAACATAATTAATTTCTATGTGGCCTATTACGCCAACCAGCGCAAGGGGGAATCGATTCACTCCCCCGCAACGTGCCTTCGCGGGGGCGGTTATGTTTTCAAGCAGTCCGGTACGGTTGCCCTCCCGATTCACAATGGAGACGGCAAGTCCGTGCTGGTGGAACGTGCTCTAATCCGCCGAAATGATGACACTCAGCTCGTCTACTATTGGTTTCCCGAACGTGGCCGGATACTTACAAACCTTTGGGAACTCAAGATCTATAATTTCTGGGACGCCCTTACCACCCATCGCACCGATGGCGCCCTTGTGCGTCTCATCACCCCGGTTCGGGAAAATGAAGAGGTCAAGTCGGCAGACAAAAGGCTTGAGCGTTTCAGTCTGAAGATTTGGCCCGTGCTTCAAAATTATCTGCCGGGCAGAAAGCTTTCAAGTCCTTGAAATAGCGGAGTCGGCTCGAACAGCTCCGCACTGTGGCCAAAAGAGATGATATACGCGCTCGCCCTCTTTTTTTCCCTGCTTCTTACCGCGGCCCTTGTGCCGCCGCTAATGCGGGTTGCCAGGCGGATCGGCATGGTGGATGTGCCCGAGGCCCGGAAGGTGCACTGTGCGCTGATTCCGCGATGCGGGGGTATCGCCATCGCCATCGGCGCCCTTGTCCCGTTGTATTTCCTGGCGCCTTCCAAAGCTTTCATATCGGGTATTTGTCTGGGCAGCATCCTGATCCTGATTGAAGGAGTCGTGGACGACTTACGGGGATTGGGGTACAGGTGGAAGTTCGCAGGCCAGGTACTGGCCGCCACGGTAACGGTTTATGCCACCAATTTGCACTTTGTTTCCTTCGGCAAGCTGATACCCGGCTACCCAAGACTCAATTGCGGCCTTTTCGGCTATCCCCTGACCATCTTCTTTCTGGTTGCGACCACCAATATTATCAATCTTTCAGACGGCCTGGACGGCCTGGCGGGCGGGATATGCTTCCTGATATTCGCGGCCACCGGCTTTCTGGCATTCATAGGGCGAGACTTCGTGACATTCGCCCTCAGTATGTGCATGTGCGGGGCCATCGTCGGTTTTCTGCGCTACAACACCCACCCGGCGGTCGTTTTCCTGGGTGACGCCGGCAGCCAGTTCCTGGGGTTCATGGCGGGTGTGACCGTGCTCCTTTTTACCGGCGGGGGCGCGCGCCACAGCCCGATCGTGGCGATGTTCATGCTTGGCGTTCCGGTTTTCGACACCCTCCTGGCCATCGTTAGAAGAGCGGTCCAGAAACGGCCCCTTTTCAAACCCGACGCAAGCCACATACACCACAAGCTTTTGCGGCTGGGCTTAAAGCACCACCAGGCGGTCACGGTAATCTACCTGGCGCAGCTGCTCATAATAATGATCGGCTGGACCCTGTGCAAACATTCGACCGCGATCCTTTTTGGAATCTACCTGGGTTTGCTCCTGCTCGTGACGATTGTCGCCATTTTTCCTTTCCGCGGCCTCAGTGAGCGCCTCGAACGAAACCGCGTCCGCAACGGGATTACCCATGGTGAAAATGCGGAACCGGGTTATCGAGGCTTGTTTTCGAGAAAATTTGTTTCCATGGCGGCCTGGATAGCCCTGAGCGCATCGCTTGTGCTTTTCTTCGTGCTGTCTCCGGTGTGGATGCGGCCCATTCCGCCCGTTATCGGATACTATGCGCTGGGGTTCATGCTGGTTTTAGCCATAGTTATGATGGTGCGGCGCGACTATTTTGTGCCCGTTGCAAAAATGGCCGGATACTTCATGACCATCTACTATGTCATGGCTTTCGATTTCGACAGCTATTTCCAGGGCTTTTGGGGGTACCGGGACAAGTGGTTGCTGCTTTCAGTTTTTCTGCTGATGGGCGCGGGCTACCTCGGTTTTCTCATCGCCAGCCTGGAGGAACTGCCCATTATCACTATCGACTACCTGCTGCTGGGGCTGGTCGCATTGACTTTCCTTCTCCCCGATCCGATAAAGGCCGAGTTTCACGTAAACACCATAGCGGCCAAAGTGCTGCTGGTATTCTTATCTCTTGAACTCGTCTCGTTCAGGCTCGGGGGGCAAATCGAGTTGCTTGCCCCGGCCGCTTTCGTGTTTCTGGGAATGTGCCTGATGATGGCCGTTTGAGCCCGGGCGGGTTGGAAGGCATCTCGCAAATGTTGAGGATTTATTATGACATCAGGGGATAAAATCTATGTTGCCGGCCATACCGGTCTTGTCGGCTCGGCCATCGTGCGAATATTGCGCTCCCGAGGCTATGACAACCTGGTTTTGCGCGGCCACGCCGATCTCGATCTGACCGATCAGCGCTCGGTCGCAGCCTTTTTCGAAGAGGCGCGGCCGGCCCATGTATTTCTTGCCGCCGCCAGGGTGGGTGGAATTTACGCCAACAACTCCCGGCCCGCGGACTTTATCCGGGACAACCTGCTGATCGAGTCCAACATCATAGACGCCGCATGGAGATCGGGGGTGAAGAAGCTGCTTTTTCTGGGCTCCTCCTGCATTTATCCCCGGCTTGCCCCCCAGCCCATAAAAGAAGAGCAGCTGCTGAGCGGACCGCTCGAGCCGACAAATCAGTGGTATGCCGTCGCCAAGATCGCAGGCATCAAGATGTGCCAGGCATATCGGATCCAGTATGGATTCAATGCGATCTGCGCCATGCCGACCAATCTCTACGGTTGCGGAGACAATTTCGATCTGGAAAACAGCCACGTGCTACCGGCGCTGATTCGCAAATTTCACCTGGCGAAGCTGGCCACCAAAGGGGATACGAAATCCATTCTTGCCGATGAGGCGATTTTCGGCCCGATTCCCCAACCTCTTCGATCGGAGCTGCTGGAGAAATCTTCGCGCGCGGTTGTTCGAATATGGGGTACGGGCACTCCTCTCCGGGAGTTCTTGCATGTCGACGATCTTGCGGACGCCTGCCTTTTTCTTGTGGAGAACTACGACTGCGAACAAATCATCAATGTGGGAAGCGGCGAGGATATCAGCATAAAAGAGCTGGCCTCCATCGTAAGGGAGATCGTCGGCTTCGAGGGGGCCGTGGAATTCGATTCCTCAAAACCCGACGGGACGCCCAGAAAGCTGCTCGATGTCTCCAGGATTCATTCTCTTGGCTGGCGCCCGGCCACCGGGCTTCGCGAGGGCATCCGCCGGACCTATGAGTGGTATCTGCGCAAAGCGCAGACCGGGGTTGCCCGCCAGCCGTGAAGGGGCTAAAAAGCCGGAACCATCCGGCGTCCCGGTTGTGAGCGGGTTGCTCTTGCCGCCCGGAAGACGAGGGTTCTATCGGGACCTTTGCAGATTCTACCGATAACCAATCAGCGGAGTAAACGTGTCAAAAGTTGCACTCATCACCGGCATCACAGGGCAGGACGGCGCCTATCTGGCCGAGTTTCTGATCGGCAAAGGCTACGTCGTACACGGGATAAAGCGTCGCGCCTCGCTTTTCAATACCCAGCGGGTGGATCACCTCTACCGGGACCCCCATGAACAGGACCGCAGATTCATTCTCCATTACGGCGACCTCACCGATGCGACCAACCTCATCAGGATCGTTCAAGAGGTGCGGCCCGATGAGATTTACAACCTGGGGGCGCAGAGTCATGTGAAGGTCTCCTTCGAAACACCCGAGTACACGGCCAACTCCGATGCCCTCGGCACCCTGCGCCTCCTGGAAGCCATCCGGCTGCTGGGTCTTGCGGATAAGACCCGCTTCTACCAGGCATCCACTTCGGAGTTATTCGGCAAGGTCCGCGAAGTGCCCCAATCGGAGAAAACGCCCTTTTACCCGCGCTCACCCTATGCGGCAGCCAAGGCGTACGCCTATTGGGTAACGGTAAATTACAGGGAAGCTTATTCCCTGTTCGCCTCGAACGGCATTCTTTTCAACCATGAATCTCCGCTAAGAGGCGAGACCTTCGTCACAAGGAAGATCACGATGGCCGCGGCTCGAATCGCCCTGGGATTCCAGGAGCGGCTGCACCTGGGCAATCTCGACGCTCTTCGCGACTGGGGGCATGCCCGCGACTATGTCAAGGCCATGTGGATGGTGCTAAACCACCACTGCCCCGACGACTTTGTAATCGCCACCGGTGAACAGCACTCGGTGCGGTCCTTCTGCCAAAAGGCTTTCGAAGCCCTGGGGATAACCATCGAGTGGGTGGGAAGCGGCCTGAGCGAGCAAGGGGTCGTGGCCGGCCTCGGGTCCTCGGCAGCCATCGAAGGTGTTTCCTCTCTTGGCGCGCCGGGCAAACCCCGACCGGGCTCGGTCGTCGTCGCGGTCGATCCGGCTTATTTTCGTCCCACCGAGGTCGAAACCCTGCTCGGAGACCCCGGCAAGGCGCGCAAGGAACTTGGCTGGCGCCCCCGGATTTGTTTCGATGAAATGGTGCGCGAGATGGTCGCACACGATCTGGACCTCGCAAACCGCGAGGCGCTCTACCGCAAAAACGGCTTCAAGGTGGAGCAAAGTTGTGAGGCCGCCATGTGAAACGGATGAGGGAGGTCGGAGGAAAACTCCGATCGCTCCGAGCAACAGGGGCAACTTTCCTTGATTTTCGCATCAAGACTCATTCCCGCAATTTGCTTTTCGACCGCGGTCCTCTGTGCCCTGTCGGCCGCCTTTGCGCTCTTTGGCAATTGCCGCTCGCCGTTGCACAGAGCTTTTGCGCTGGGGATGGCGGCATTCAGCGTGGAGAGTGTGCTCATCTGTATCGGCCTCAGCTCTTTGCGGCCCGATGAAGCTCTGCTGTGGCTGCGGTGGGGCATGGTCGCCGAAGCCCTGGTGCCGGGAAGTTGGCTGCTGTTCAGCCTGGCTTATGCGCGGAGCAATTTCGGCGAGTTCGCTCGGAAATGGAGGTGGGTAATCTTTGCTGCCTTTGCGGTTCCCGCGGGGCTGGCCTTGTTGGGCTGGAATTTTTTGTTTACCGGCGCCGTGGAGGTCTCTGAAGCCGGTAACTGGGTATTTCCGATCGGCTGGTGCGGCTTCGGCTTCAATTGCTGCATGCTGGCCTGTTCGCTATTGGTTGTCGCCAACCTGGAAAAGACGCTCAGGGCCTCTTACGGCGCCATCAGGCAGCGAATCAAGTTCTCCATCCTCGGCGTTGGTCTAATATTCGCGGCCCTCATCTATACATCTGCCCAGGTGCTGCTCGTGCGGTCCCTCAGGGCCGATTTGTTCATCTTCGACGGCGTCGTCCTGGACATCGCAAATCTGCTGCTCATAATTTCGGCGCTCAGAAACCGTTTGCGGGAAGAAAAGATCTATGTTTCCCAGGACATTTTGCGCGGGTCGCTCACGGTTTTGGTGCTAGGGTTCTATCTGCTCGGGCTCGGTCTGTTTGTCAAAGTGGCGGAGTACTTCAGGATTTCGAGGATAGTTTTCACAGAGAACCTGATGATTGTTGCGGCCATCCTGGGGGGCGCGGTGCTGCTTCTTTCCGAGGAAATCCGCTACAGGCTGAGAAGGTTCGTTCATCTCAATTTTCGAAAACCCTACTACGATTACAGGAAAATATGGACCGTTTTTACCAAGAAAACCTCTTCGCTGGTCGATCGCGAGCGGGTTTGCGAAATGATAGTCAAAACGGTATCCGAAACATTCACCTCGCCCGTGGTCACCCTCTGGCTTGACAGGAAGGGAGCGCAGAGGCCCGTAATAGCAGCCTCCACCGCCCCCTTGCCCGAAGAAGTCGCCGAATTCGAAGAACATGCGGCGACACTGCTCGGGGTGGTTCGAGACCGGCAAGAGCCCATCGTCGTGGACAGTGGCGCCGCGAGCCAGATACCGGAGGCTTCCCTGGAGTTTTTCAAAAGGGCCAAGATCCGCTACTGCGTCCCGCTCGGGATCGGCAGCAGGTTCATCGGAATGATGACTCTTAACAACGGGAGCAGACAGCCGTTTTCCATCGAGGATTTGGATCTGTTGGAGACTTTGGCCGAACAGGCCGCCGGGCTTATTCTCAATCAAGAGCTGTTCGAGAGGCGCGAGCGGGTGATGGAAATGGAAGCCTTTCGGATCTTTTCCTCCTTTTTTGCCCACGACCTCAAAAATGTGGCCTCGACCCTTGCGCTAACCCTTACAAACCTCCCGCTCCACTATAAAGATCCGGAGTTTCGAGCCGACACGCTTCAGGTGATGTCCAAGACCATCGAAAAAATCAAAAAGATGTGCAGCCGCCTTTCCTCTCTGGACCCCACGCTCGAATTGCATAAATGCCCGACCGACCTAAATGAACTCGTATCCGGCACGGTTGCGGAGCTGGAACTGGGACGCCCGATTGCGATCGATCCGGGCGCGGTACCAAAGTGCGCCCTCGACCCGGAGCAAATTCAGAAGGTGCTGCTAAACCTCCTGCTAAACGCTGGCGAATCGAGTAGCGACGGGGCTCAAGTCCGAATCTCGACCCACAGGCATGGAGATTGGATCCGCGTTTCCGTCAAGGATAGCGGTTGCGGGATGTCGCCCGAGTTTATGAGCCAAAGCCTTTTCCACCCTTTCCGGACCACCAAGAAGGACGGATCGGGCATCGGGCTTTACCAGAGCCGCATGATAGTTGAAGCCCACGGGGGCCGGATAGAGGTCGAAAGCCTGGAAGGACGCGGCAGTACTTTTTCTGTTTTTTTACCCGTTGAGGAGGATGCCGGACAAGGCTGACGGGCCGGTGGAAATTAAGGCGATTTTCATCTCCCCACGCGAGCCCGCATTGCATCAAAACCGCAAGCGAACCCGGCGCGGCGGCGGGATGGACTATTGCCGCAATAGGGGGGGCTTATTTCGCGATGCCGCTTCCCGTCTGCCTGTCATCCCATTGGCAGGCGAACTCGTTTGGGGGTGCTGAAAAAGCACCCCTTTTTTTATAATTGAAACACTGAGTGCGACACTCGGCCGGTAGGGCCGCGGCGCTACAGAAAGTGCGCGAAAGGACATCGTGGCCAGGCGTAAAATTTAAAGCCTTGGGAACCTCGCTATAAAGTGGCAGACTTCCACATTTCATTCGCTGTCTTTGAAGCCCGGCGCCAATGAAGGCCATGAGCGAGGCCAGCAACAAAATGAGCGCAGAGGGCACGGGGAGGCGTTTTTCGCCGGCCGCCGCGGCAAAGTGGCTCGAACCCGCACCACGGCAAAGGGCCGCCACACTACCGATGTCAAAGGCCTGCGAGATGTTTGATGCAATTAGAGAACATATGCCGCCGTCCTCGGCCGCAGGCCGCGGGCGCGGGGCGAAATCACCGTCGGAAGCGGCGGCAAGGGCAACCCCGAGGGTGGATGGAGCAACGGGAATAAACTCGGCATGCGGAGCCCTGGCGCCAAGATCATGAAGAGCGAGCCTGAAGGCCGGTCCGTTCAGTGGTCGGGACGCGCTTGTCAAGCCGGCCGATCCGCTAACATGGAAACCAATGGCGAAGCAATTCCCGGAAACCGCTAAGAATATGATGAGGCATCCCAAGGTGGGAAAAAGCCTGATTGATACCTTCTTATTCATATTGCACCCCTCCAAACGAGTGAACGCCGCGAAGTATTTTGGCAACCCGGCGGTCTTCACTGGAGGGGAAGATCCGTAGCTTTCCGTCCTTATCTCACGATAAGTTTGGCTTTTACGTATAATTTAACAAATGATAATATGAATATGGTTCCTGTGCAATGGGGATTTAGGGGGGGATGAATCGGGTAGCCAGCATACCCTGAAGCAGGTTTTATCCCTGCAATTATAACGACTTGATTACGATCGGCCTGGACCGCATGCTTTCCGCCGCAAAATCTTGATTTCCAAAAGCGGACTTTAAAAACCAACCTCTGCGGGAAAGGATTGCGGCCTCCAGGAAGGCCTAACTTCCAAAATACCTGTCATGCCCCCGGGGTGATTCGAACACCCGGCACCGAGATTAGGAAAATTCAACCCTGACCTTCTTTACCTCCTTAATAAATAAGGAAATCATGGGAATTACAGGATTTTTCGTTTAGCAGATTTTCCACATTTTTGCATAGTTTTGCCCATTTTGGAACGATTTCCACACACCAAACCCCACACCAAAAAATCGGTGGGAACCCTTCCGCCGCATTCCTCGTTATCCTTCTCGACCCGATATCGATCATGTCAATGGTCAGCAAAAGATTTCCCGACGGGGTCGGCCTCATCGGAATTCATGCCGAAGCTATCCACCCTTCTTCCTGCAAGCGACCCCAGGCTACTCGGATATGTTTCTCCTGGAACATCCTTCTTTTCCGATCAGTCCATTCGTGAATCTGAAGAATGGCCGATTCAACGTTTGATGCCTTGCTAACGGCATGTGTCGCAACCCAATGAGTTGAGGCCAGCAACTCCATTCCGTAAGGTGTTTCGAATCCGGTAATAAGCTCACCAACCCTGTCGAGCCTTTGCCGTGACTCCTCATGATTTTGCAGAAAATCGTCAGCCGCCGCTGGCGCTCCAGGAAGAAGTTTGACTAGAACGTCAGGTTTTTGATTGTCCCCGTAACCCCGAATATAATGCCCCTCCAGGATCTCCAGGACTTTGTTGAGATTTGGAGCATACGGTCCATAAGTCCCGGTATCGTAATTAAGCTTCAAGCGTTCTCCCGATTCCTGAAGGAAATAGGCCAGTTTTTGGATTTCCAGAAGGGAAAGCCGATAATCAAGCTTAGCGTACTGATCCATCAGCTTGATGAGTAGCGCCCTTGCAGGAGTCATTTTCGGTTTTTGCGTATTAACCGGCATTGACGCAGCATCAGGAGCACCCGTAGGAGAATACAGCTTAACTTCCACATCGGGTACCCCGGCGAATGCTTCCTCAATCATTGATCGAACATTGCTCCACTTGAGTCCCCCCAAACCGCAACCCAGGGGGGGGATAGCTATGGACCTGATGTTTCGGTCTTTTACTTCCTCGATCAACGCTTTCAGGCCGGACTCTATATCTTCCATCCGAGAGTTCCCCTTCCAATGCCGTTTGGTGGGGAAATTAATGATAAGTTTCGGGTTAAACATCGCGCCGGTCTGGAAAACGAACATCCGACCAGGTTGAACTCGGCCCGCTCTGCATGCCTGTTCGTAGGCTCTAAAATTATCAGGGAAAGCCTTCTTGAATTGCAGGGCAATACCTTTCCCCATAAATCCTACGCAGTTGACAGTATTTACCAAGGCTTCGGTCTTAGCCATGAGGAGGTTCCCGCTTGCCATCTGAATCATGTGAGCCTCCTTCCAGTTTGGGTTAGTAGTACCAATCTGTCTTAACCACTACCTGTATGCGCTTTTCGCCAGGGAAACGCGCCAAAATTGCTTCGACTTGCTTCTTCATTTTATCATTTAATACGGCAATTCCCAATATCAAGGACCATGGGCAGAAGCGGTGGATGAGAAACTCAGCCTGCCTTCTCCGCTTTCGATCTCCATCTTCAAGGGTGTCAGCCCAGTACCTCGACTGGATAACCTCCCAGTCAATTTTATTCAGATCCGCCAAATCACAATACCAATCGGTGAAGCTGGCTATGCCGTGACCGTCTGAAAAAACGAAAGGGACTCCATTTTCGGCCACCTTCTGGGCGGTCGTTACGAGGTAAATCAAAGGTTCTTGCCCCTCGCTATAGCCTTCTACCCCACCTTTGTTGAGGATGTACAGCATCGGAGAGCGGGTGCAAAAATAGAATGGGACGTAGTCGTGAATCCTACCGCCAGGCCCACACGGGATAGGTTTCACTTACCGATGATTCTGAATTTCAGCGTTGTGAATTTTTTTGTAAACCATTCCGTCGCTCGGCTCATGAAGGGGAGCGCAAAGTCCGCCCCTCTGGAGCAAAATGGCAAGGTTCGCAATATGAACCAAACGATAGATGAGAGTTTTTTCGAGCGCACTCATTCGATAATTTCGCTTCCGCTTCGCCCGTTTCCGTGCACTTCGCCCAGCACCAAGCCATGCAGCCAATGATATGGGGGTATACAGCGAGCCACCATGTTAGTTTGAGCCTCGGCAAGGAAGCTGATAATGAGCGGCTGTTAGACCCGTGGCAAGTGTTTGAATATCACAGCCAGCGTGGAGGACACAACTGAAAAGCAGGCTCAGCATACCGGCAAAGCGGGAAAGGATTGCGGCCTCCAGGAAGGCGTAACTTCCAAAATGCCTGTCATGCCCCCGGGGTGCTTCGAACACCCGGCACCGAGATTAGGAAGAGCGATAAGCTCTTTTTTTATTTCGCCGTAACACGCTCAAAGACAGACTGCAAGGCATTTTAGCCTAGGAATCCTTGGGAAAACACAAGCCCTAAAAGCACAATTTCGGAAAGTAAATCGTAGCAAAAACGTAGCCGGTCTCTATCACCCTTTTCCTATTTTACAATTTGAATGTCGTGATCTCCATCGCGTTTGGCGTACCCTTCATGAATCAGGATCGGAGCAACGTAGGACGCGATAGCCGTTTTTGTGACATTCTCTTTCAGCCAAAACCCAAGGCTTTCCTGCGGAGGATTTGTTCTTGATGTTCCGACAGGTACCACCCTCCTGATAAATTTTTGCAGAAGTGCTCTATATTGCTCTTGTGTGACCGTGGCTTTGTAACGATTGTTTTTCCCGTAAAAAATCTCTGTACCGGTTTCTACAGAACCGCTATATTTAAAATCGCTTCTACCGGCCCACGTCTCCATAATTGTCTCCGTGTTTATTCACTTCACAGGTTCATGTCTTTATGTAATAATGTTAATAAGTTATTAACCTTACCAAACAAGAGCCTCGTCTATTGTGGAATTCCGGTAAGGTTACCATAATTTCGAGGTTTTTGTTTAGATGTATGAAAATTATCGAACGCAGCTTAACCGAGGACGGTTTGGCGGAAAATGATTACCAAGATTTCTACTCCATAATCGTCAATGGAACGGAGAGACTTTTTGTCAGGGATGGTGGAGAATCGGAAGATTTCAGCTTGGGACGAGATTTGAAATTTGTATACAAGATTGTGGATTTAATGAGTGAGGCTTATGAAGCCGGAAAATCCGGAGAGGAATTTGAGGTGACAAAGGATCTGATGGACAAGCACGGATTAACAAAATGATAAAATGGCAGAGGAGCAAAATTCCAGCCATTTTTATTTTTCCAGCAAGCGAGTCTCGGTGCCAGATCGTAGCCAAAACGTAGCCACTAAATCAGGCACGCAGAGCAATTCTGTAAGTGCCTGATTTTATTAAGTGCCCCCGGGGTGATTCGAACACCCGGCACCGAGATTAGGAATCTCGTGCTCTATCCACCTGAGCTACGGGGGCCAAAGAGCTCCCTTATATAATCTCCGGGCGGATTTAGCAACCCCTGTTGCAAAAAGTTTCAAAAATCCTTTCCCCCCTTTGCCTGCGCAAACTTCATTGACCTTTGGGGCAAGGGTGGCTATTATCGGGGTTAATGATATCATGTATCATTAACCCCATTTTTTGAGGACTCTTCTCATGGTCGAAGCAGCCGATTTCGCCGCTTCAGGGCACCTCCCGCAGCCCCGGATCTTGTTTGCCGCGGCAATGGCGGCCCTTTTTCTGTTTTGGGCCCCCTTCAAAACCAGGGCCGCGACGAGCTCTTGCGGCACCCTCAGGATAGTGGCGGCGGAAAACTTCTACCAAAACATTGCCGCTCAGCTGGCGGGGCCGGGGATCGAGGTGCGAAGCATTCTTTCCGAGCCCGGTATCGATCCGCACGAATACGAACCGAGCGTAAGGGACGCCGAAGAGGTTGCGACCGCGGACCTGGTTATCGAAAACGGGGGCGGATACGACGAGTGGATGAAAAAGCTTCTGTCGGCCTCGCCAAAGTCGGGACGGCTGGTGATAAATGGCTGGGACATTTCTCCTGTGAAGCTTTCTGATAACGAACACGTCTGGTACAGCGTGGAAGACATGAAAGCGCTGGCCGCGGCCGTGACGGAGGCTCTAAGGAAGCTTTGCCCGTCGCGGGCCGCCCGGTTCGAAAGTAACCTGCGCACCTTTACGGCAAGCCTGGACGGAATCGCGGCAAAAATCGACCGGATTTCCAAGCGCTTTTCCGGAACGCCCATTGCTCTTACCGAGCCGATATTTATGTACCAGGCCCTCCCGATGGGCCTCAAGGTATTGACCCCGTTCGAATTTCAAAAAGCTGTCGCCCAGGGGATCGATCCGCCCGCCGATACGATGCTGATCGCCGGGGAGCAGGTGAAGGATAAAAAGGTGCGCCTTCTGGTTATAAACCGGCAGACCGCGGACCGCTTTACCGCAAGACTCGAGGAGTTGGCGAAGGCGTCTTCGGTGCCGGTTGTGGAGGTTAGCGAAACGATGCCTCCGGGCAAAACCTATCAGTCATGGATGCTGGGGCAGATGGCAGCTATCAGTGGAGCGTTGGGCGATGAGCCTTGAAGCTGAAAATCCGGTTTTTTTGCGTGAGGTTCGCATCGGTTTTGCGGGGCGGGTGATCCAGGAGGAGATGACCTTTGCGATTGAAAACGGTGAATTCATAGCCGTTCTCGGTCCCAACGGCGCGGGAAAGACGACTCTTTTAAAGCTCCTCTTGGGCCTTGTTCGGCCCGAGGCCGGAGAGGTTTGGGTATTTGGCCGCAAGCCCCGCCGCGGTAATCCCGCAATCGGTTATGCGCCGCAATTCAGAACGCTTGACACCAACTTTGGTGTGCGGGCCCGAGACCTGGTGGGCTTCGGGCTCGACGGGCATCGTTTCGGGCCGGGTTTTCCGAGCCGGAAGCGCAGAGAGCTAATTGACCGGGTGATCGAGGAGGTGGGCGCGGCCGGGTACGCCGAGGCGCCCGTCGGAGAGCTTTCCGGAGGGGAACGGCAGAAGCTCTCGCTTGCCCAGGTTCTTATCTCCAACCCCGGGCTTGTTTTGCTCGATGAGCCGCTGGCAAACCTCGACATGGCCGCGGCCCGGGAAATCATCGGCCTTGTGGGCAGGCTCCGCGTTTCCCGCCGGGTTGCGGTGATGCTTGTCACTCACGACATCAATCCGCTTTTGCCCCACATCGACCGGGTGCTCTACCTGGCAAACGGCAGAAGCGCCATAGGCGCGCCGCAAAGCGTGATCACGCGGGAAACCCTCAGTTCGCTATACAACCATCCGGTGGATGTGGTTGAAGCGATGGGGAAAAAGTTTGTCCTGGGAGTTGAAACCTGATGTTTCATTCGATTATCGCCCTCTATCGTTTCGAGTTCCTGCAGAACGCGCTTCTAAGCGGCATATTCATCGCCCTTGCGGCCTCGGTGGTCGGCTATTTTCTGATCGAGGGGGGATACACCTTCGCAGGGCATGCTCTTCCCAACATCGGCTTTGCCGGCGCGGCGGGGGCGGTGTTTTTCGGCGTCAGACCCGTCTACGGGCTTTTTGTGATGACGATTCTGGCCGCCGCGGCCATTAACGCCGGGGGACGGGAGCCTCGCGAACGCGATGTCGCAATCGGAGTTGTAATGACTTTCGCCCTGGGGCTGGGGCTGATGTTTCTTTCGCTCTACGGCGGATATGCCGAGCGGGTCTACAGCATTCTGTTCGGGACCGTTTTGGGCATAACGCGTAGCGATGTGATTTTCACCGCTATTATGAGTCTTGTCTCTGTTTGCCTGGTGCTTGTCATGTTTCGCCCCCTTCTGTTCATCATGTTCGATCCCTTTGTGGCCGAGGCCAAGGGAGTTCCGGTTCGGCTGCTCACTTTGATGTTTCTGATGATCGTTGCGGTGACCGTTTCGCTTGCCGTGCAGGTGGTGGGGTCTCTACTGGTGTTCACGCTGCTGGTCGGGCCGGGAGCTACCGCAAGCAGGCTTACCAGCGGTCCTTGCCGCGCGATCCTCATATCCGCGATGCTGGGGGTGGCCTACATGGTTGCCGGGGTGAGCCTGGCGGGTCTTAGCGGGGACTGGCCGGTGAGCTTTTTTATCGCCTCCATCTCTTTTCTTGTGTATATGCCGGTGAGGATGTTTTTCCGAAAAAAGGGAAGGCTTGCGGCCTTGCCTCAGAAGGTTCTCCATGAACATGTTCCCAGAGGAATTGTGAACACCGGGGAAAATTGGAAAAAAACGGAAGCCAGATGCTGAAGGTTCTGTTCGGCTCTCAAATGTTGGCCCACGCGTTTTTGGGTGGCGGGCTCGTCGGGCTTGTCGCCGGGATCGTGGGCTACTTTCTGGTGCTAAGGGCCCAGGCCTTCGCCGCGGAAGCCTTTACCGACATCGGATTTGCCGGGGCCACGGGGGCGGCGCTGCTAGGAGTCGCCTCGCTTGCCGGAATGCTTGCCTTCTCGCTTCTGGCGGCCGCGGGACTGGGCATACTGGGGGACCGGGCGCGGGGGCGGGACGTGGAGATCGGCATGGTGCTCTCTTTTGCCCTGGGCCTTGGCGTCCTTTTCCTCGGGCTCTACTCGCGAAGCAGCGCCACGCACGCCATGAGCGGTATAAACATACTTTTCGGCTCCATTATGACCATCAATTCCACCGACATACTGCTTGCGACGGCGTGTTGCGCCACCGCGCTCGGGGTACTTGCCCTCGTGCACCGGCCGCTGCTGTTCGCCTCCATTGATCCGGCGGGCGCTGAAGCCAGGGGGGTGCCCATGCGCGCACTCTCGGTCGCCTTTTTGGCCATTGTCGCCCTTACGACGGCCGTATGCGTGCTCCTGGTCGGCATCCTTCTTTCCGCCTCCCTGCTGATAGCTCCGGCGGCGGCGGCGGTGAACTTCACCAACCGCCCGGCCCGGGCGGTAGCCCTTTCGGCCCTCATGGCGGTCGCCATCACCTGGCTCGGGCTTGTCCTGGCCTTCTATGGAGCTGTGCGTCCTCTGCCGGCGGGCTTTTACATCGCAACACTTGCCGCTTCGACCTACGCGGTTTCCCTTGTCTTCAGGAAATTCCAGGGGGGACGCATATGAAAAAGGAACCGGGCTCCCACTCCCGGCCGCCTCGGCCGCTTTGCGCCGAAGGCGACAATCAAGATGCGGTTTGCCGGATCGAGAATGCCTTTTTTGACCTCAGCCGTCCAAACACGGCCCCGAGGCGAATGCTTCTGGAAAAACTGGTCGAGCTTGCGCGCACCGGAGAAGCGTTTTCGGCAGACGATCTGTGGCAGCAGCTGCGGGCAGCTCACGGCAGGATCGGCCGCGCAACGGTTTTCCGCTCGATCGAGCAGTTGGTGGAAAGCAGGGTGCTCGACCGGGTCGAACTCTCGGATGGTTCCCACCGGTACCGGGTGTGCGGCGGGTCTCACCATCACCATCTCATCTGCACCATGTGCAATCGCGTGGTCGATTTTCGGGAATGCCTCTCGGCGCATACATTCGATGAGATCGGCAGGCGGCACGGTTTTACCGTGAACGATCATAAATTGACCGTCTATGGGACTTGCGAGCGTTGCCTTAAAGGCGAGCGCAAATCGGCGCAAGATTTACTCGAAAACAGTAACAGGAGCATGGAATGATTGACCGGATTCTTGTGTTAGTGCTGGCCGCTTTGCTTTTTTCTCCGCTGGTAGCCGGGGCCGATTCCTTCTACAGTAACGGCCGGGTGCTTAATACGAGCGGGAGCGAAAGCAACGTATTGTTTTTCAAACATTTCAACATCACTGCCGACGGCCAGATCACCGGCTTTATCGTGAACGAATCCAACCGTGCCATCAAGGGGCTGGTGATCGACATGTACACCATGGATGCCGACGAAACCAGGGTTTTTTGGAATAAAATCGTCGATATCGGCACCATGGCCCCCGGGAGCCGGTACACCGTGCGGCTGCCCTATAGCCCTGTTCCCGATGATCCCAACAAAATAGTGTTCCGGTTTAAAATCCACGGCAGCGACGAATACAGAATTCCCAGGATAAACAAATAACGGGCGCGGGCGCCTGAGATAAAAAAAGCCGGGGATTTGCCCCGGCTTTTTTTATCAAGACCTGCTAACTGCAATCTACCACTCGAACTGGCCTTTAAGGTAGCCGTCGATATCGGCCGCGGCGCGTTTCCCGGCGCCCATGGCGCTGATAACCGTTGCGGCCCCGGTCACGACGTCGCCCCCGGCCCAGATGCCCTTCACCGTGGTGCGTCCGTTGTCTTTATCGGCCACGACCGTTCCCCACTTGGAGCGCTGGAGATCCCCGGCATTGTTGAAAACCAACGGGTTCGGGCTGGTCCCCAGGGCAAAGATCACCTGGTCCACCTCCATGTCGAATTCCGAGCCCTTGATGGCAACCGGGCTGCGTCGGCCCGATTGGTCGGGTTCGCCCAGTTCCATGCGAATGCAGCGCATCGCGCGCACCGCGCTTTTTTCATCACCAAGGATTTCGACCGGATTGGTCAAAAAGTCGAAAATAACGCCTTCTTCTTTGGCGTGATGGACTTCTTCAAGCCTTGCGGGCACCTCCTCCGAGGAGCGGCGATAGACGATGTGGACTTCCGAGTCGGACTTTTCCTTGCCGTTGGCCTTGGCCAGCAGGGACTGGAGACGAAGAGACGAGCGCGCGGCATCCATGGCCACGTTTCCCGCGCCGATCACCGCCACCCTTTTGCCCACTTTTACCGGCGTGTCGAAATCGGGAAACCGGTAGCCCTTCATAAGGTTGCAGCGGGTGAGGAATTCATTTGCGGACATGACCCCGTTGAAATTGATCCCGGGGATGCGCATGAACATCGGAAGTCCCGCGCCCGTGCCCAGGAAGATCGCGTCGTATTGGGCCTGCAGTTCATCGATTGTAAGGGTGCGGCCTATGATGTAGTCGGTCAGTATGTTAATGGAAAGAGCCTTGGCGGCCGTTTCGATTTCGGCCTTGATGACCGATTCCTTGGGAAGCCTGAACTCGGGGATGCCGTAGACGAGCACCCCGCCCGGAGTGTGGAGGGACTCGAAGATCGTTACTTCATGCCCCATGCGCGCAAGGTCCACCGCGCAGGTAAGCCCGGCGGGCCCCGAGCCGCATACTGCGACCTTTTTGCCCGTGGGCGCCCCCTTGCTCATCTCGAGAGTCTTGTTGGCAAGCTCGTAGTCGCCGACAAATCTTTCGATTCGCCCGATGGCTACCGGTTCGCCCTTTTTGCCCAATATGCAGCGCGATTCGCACTGCACTTCCTGCGGGCAGACCCGGCCGCAGATGGCCGGCAAATTGTTTTTGCTCTTCATTATCTTGACCGCTTCAGCCATATCGCCGTCGCGGACCGCCTGGATGAATTCGGGGATCCTCACCTCCACCGGGCAGCCTTCCATGCAGTGGGGGTCCTTGCACTGCAGGCAGCGTTCGGCTTCGAGTCTGGCAAGCTCCAGGGTGTAGCCCAGGGCCACTTCCGAAAAATTTTGCACCCTGTCTTCGGGCGTCTGTACGGGCATATCCTGGCGGGGTATCTTCATGCGTTCTTTTTGCGTGAGTTGAGCCATTTATTTTACTCCATTAGCGATTGCTCGATCGAGTTTGCACTCGTGGTCCTTTTGGTAGCGCTCGGTGGCGGCCTGTTCCTCGGGGCGATAGAAGGCGAGGCGGGACAAAAGATTGTTCCAGTCCACTTTGTGAGCGTCGAACTCGGGGCCGTCGACGCACACGAACTGGGCGCCGTCGTCCAAAACCACCCGGCAGCCGCCGCACATACCCGTACCGTCGACCATAATGGTATTGAGGCTGACGATGGTGGGAACGCCATAGGGTTTGGTCGTCGTGGCGACAAATTTCATCATGATCGCAGGCCCGATGGCCCAAATCTTTTTTATCCGCCCCGGGCGGCTGTCAAGAATTTCCTTAAGAGGGACCGTCACCAGGTCTTTTCGGCCGTGGGAGCCGTCGTCGGTGGTAACGATGAGTTCATCGGAGACCGCGCGCATCTTGTCTTCCCAGAGCAGCAGCTCTTTGGTCCTGGCCCCTATTATGGAGGTCACCCGGTTTCCGGCCTCTTTGAGCTCGCGGGCTATCGGGTAGACCGGGGCGATCCCCACGCCGCCGCCCACGCAGATGACTTCGCCGTAGTTTTCTATATCGGTGGGATGGCCAAGAGGGCCGACCACATGGCGAAAGGAGTCGCCCACGTTCATGGTCCCCATTTCCTTGGTCGATTTGCCAACTTCCTGGAAAATCAGCGTTATAGTGCCCGCTGCCTTGTCGTAGTCGGCAATGGTTAGAGGAATACGCTCGCCCTGGTCGTGCATGAGCACGATGATGAACTGCCCCGCCCTGGCTTTGCGGGCAACCTGCGGCGCTTCGACCACCATCAGTTTGGTCACGTCGCTCAAAACCTGTTTTTCGAGAATTCTGTACATGCCGGTTTCCTCGTGATAAATTGATCGTTTGGCGCCCGCTTCCGCGATGAAGTCCAACTGTGAGGCAGTAAAAAAAAGTGGATTCATGCAGCGAGTCGAGCAGAAAAGCGCCCCTTTTTCCGGACCGAACATCAACTCCAACCGCCCTGGGGCGGATATCTGGGGTCGGGGGGCTGTAGCGAGTTTAATCGAACTATTCTACCAAAAAAAACGCGCGGAACTCAACTCAAATATTTAGAGAAAAAATTCTGGCGGCCATCCGATCAAAAGAGTTATAATCCACACGGATTTGCGCTAGATTAAAACCCCATTTCATACTGATTGATTTAGATCACTATTCAAAATTGCTTCGGTTCTCATTAGCGTGGATCGAGAGAGGGCTTCAATGTCGATGGATAAAAGTTCCCAGGGTTCCTTGCAGTCTATTGCAGGCGACGTGCTTCCCACATGTTCGGCCGCTTGTCCGGTCCACACCGACACCCGGGAATATGTGCAGCGCATCAGCAAGGGCGATTACGAGGGCGCCCTCGACGTCTTGCTGGAGGTAAATCCGTTTCCGTCCGTTTGCGGTCGAATCTGCCATCATCCGTGCGAATCCAAATGCCGAAGGGTGGCAATCGATGAGGCGGTAAGCCTGCGGATGCTCAAGCGCTTCGTCGTTGAAAACACTGCCGCTCACCGTATAGCCCGTCGCAAGAAGGCTGTTCAGATAAATAGCGACAAGAGCGCGGCCATTATCGGCGCGGGCCCAGCGGGCCTTACCGCGGCCATGGATCTCGCCCTTCGCGGCTACAAGGTGAAGGTCTACGAAAAGGACACCAAGCTTGGCGGCATGCTCGCCCACGCCATTCCCCGCTACCGGCTTCCCCCCGAGGCACTGGCCCAGGATATCGAGGACATCCTTGCCACCGGCATCGAGGTCCATTTCGGCAGCAGTGTGGGCGTCGATATTTCCTTCGAGCAGTTAAGAAAGGAAAACGATGCGGTGCTCATCGCGGTCGGCCTCTCCGAGAGCCATTCCTTGCCCATTCCGGGCACGGGGAGCAAGGGGGTTTTCCTTGGCGTGACTTTCCTTTGGGATGTGGCTAACGGGCTGTGTCCTGAGTTGGGGGAGCGCACCCTGGTGATCGGGGGAGGCAATGTGGCGATCGATATCGCCAGGGCCGCAAAACGGCTCGGGCCGAAAAACGTCTATATGGCCTGCCTGGAAAGCCGCGAGGAGATGCCTGCGTGGAAATGGGAAATTGCCGAAGCCGAAGAGGAAGGCATCGAAATCCTCAACTCCTGGGGGCCCAAGGCCATCCTGGAAAAAGATGGGGCGGTGCGCGCCATGGAATTTCGGCGTTGTGCAAGCGTCTTTGACGCCCAGCGAAGGTTTAGCCCCTCCTATGACGAGTCGGTGACAAACACGGTCGAAGTCGATAGTGTAATTCTTGGAATAGGCCAGAAGGCCAATCTCGATTTTCTTCTAGGCTCAGAGGTCTCCGTTAACGGGGGCAGGCTTACCTGCGATCGGGAATCGATGGCCACCTCCGAGCCGGGGGTATTTGCCTGCGGCGAGGTGATGACCGGTCCGGGTTCGGCCATCCAGGCCGTGGGTACGGGGCATGACGCCGCAAAGGTGCTGGCTCACTACCTGGAAACGGGCGAAATCCTCAAGCTGCCCGACAAAAATACGATCAACATCGGAGAGCTTCCGGCGGCGACCGCCGCCAAAGCCAGGCGATTGGACCGGGTTTGCGTGGATTTGACCGATCCGGCCGAACGCATCAAGGATTTTTCCCCTATCGAGCCGGTCTATACCGAAGAGGAAGCCCTCTCGGAGTCCAGGCGTTGTCTATCCTGCGCAACCGGAGCGCATTTGCAGTTTCCCAACCACTGTGCGGGCTGCCTTACCTGTGTGCGCATATGCCCCTTCGGGGTCGCGCAGGTAAGAAGGACGGCTTTCATGCCCCCGCAGGAGTGCCAGACCTGCGGCCTGTGCGCGGCGGAATGTCCGGCTTTTGCCATCGAAGTCTTGAGGTTTCCCACCGCGGCCATGAAAAAGTCCATGGTGGAAAATGTGGCCGGGCTGGATCTCGAAAGGGTGGCCAGGCCCTTTCTGATTGCCTATTGCTGTGTCAACGGAACGACCAGCAGGAAGTACCTCAAGGATCAGAGCGCCGGGGAGATCATGGAAACGGGTGTTTTGCGCATCCTGGTCCCCTGTGTGGGCCGGCTGAGCATGGCCGATCTTGTGAGTCCTTTTGAACTCGGGGCCGACAAGGTCGCCGTGGTTTCCTGCCCCGAAGGCGCCTGTTACTACCCCAGGGTGGAAGGCTGGCTTGAGAGGCGAATCACGCGTACCCAAAGGTATCTGGACGAAATCGGGCTGGGAGGCGAAAAACTCCAGCTTTTTAAAATGGAGGGAAGCGGGGACGAATCCTGGACCCGCATATGGGAAAGATTTCGGGCAGTCAACCTTGAAACCGCAGTCGGCCGTTGAGCCGCTGCAGATAAACCGAGGAGATTCGAGATGATTGTTGCCGACCCTAAACCGTTCCTGCAGGTTAAGGGCTATCTTGAAGATTTCCAAAAGGTCCTGGTCGTCGGCTGCGGCACATGCACGACGGTCTGCCTTTCGGGCGGAGAGGCCGAGGTCCAGATCCTCGCCTCGGGTTTGAGGATCGCTTTTGGCAAGGACGGCAGAAAAAAAACCATCCTTGAAGGCTGTGTTCAGCGGCAATGCGACCTGGAATTCATCGTGCCCGTGCTAAGCCAGGTGGAGGCCGAAGGGATCGACGCCGTGGTCTCGCTTGCCTGCGGGGTGGGGGTCAATTTTCTGGCCGACCGGCTGGGCAATATTCCCATTTTCCCCGGACTGGACACCACTTTTTACGGGGCCAACATGCAACAGGGGCTCTGGGCGGAGATGTGCGCGGGTTGCGGCAGTTGCATTGTCGCTTACACGGGCGGCATCTGCCCGGTTGCGCGCTGCTCCAAACACCTTTTAAACGGCCCCTGCGGCGGCTCTGAAAAGGGCAAGTGTGAAGTCGATCCCAAAAACATCGACTGTGTTTGGCAGCTTATTTATGACAGGCTAAAGAGGCTCGGGAGGCTCGAGGATCTCCGCAATCTTCTGCCCGCCAAGGATTGGTCGACCGCTTCGGACGGCGGGGTTCGTCGCTCAGCCAGGGAACAGCTCTACGATGTTAAATGACAGGTATCGCAAAACCCCCGACTTTTCTGCGTCCTTCAAGGAGAAAGATGTATGAGCGACAAAAGCGTTGTCAAATCCGGGAGTAATCTTGAGAGGGTGCTAAGCTCCGGTCATTTTGCCGTCACGTGTGAGTGCGGCCCTCCCAAGGGCGCGGATGTCGAACATCTCGAAAAGAAAATTGCACTGGTCAAGGGCTGCGTGGACGCGGCCAACGTCACTGACAACCAGACGGCCGTTGTCCGTATGTCGAGCATCGCGGCCAGCTACATTCTGGTCAAAAACGGCGTCGAGCCGGTCATGCAGATGGTTACCAGGGACCGCAACCGCATCGCCGCCCAAAGCGATCTTTTCGGCGCCTACGCTTTGGGGATCCGAAACATGCTCTGCCTTACCGGCGATCATCAGACTTTCGGAAACCATCCCAAGTCCAAGAACGTCTTCGATATCGATTCCTTGCAACTCCTCGACGTGGTGCGCACGATCAGGGACTCGGGCGTGGTCAACAGCGGAGACCCGGTCCAGGGCGGCGTGAAGATGTTTTTGGGCGCCGCGGCCAATCCCTTCGCCGACCCTTTCGAGTTCCGGGTGATACGGCTGGCCAAAAAGATCGACGCCGGCGCCGATTTTGTCCAAACCCAGTGCATCTACGATATGAACCGGTTCCGTGAATTCATGAAGATGGCCTGCGACATGGGCCTGGACCGCAAATGCTATATTCTTGCAGGCCTTACGCCGCTAAAGTCCGCCGGTATGGCGGCCTACATGAACAAAAACGTCGCCGGCATCTCCATCCCCGATGAGATCATAAAGCGCATTCGTGGTGTTGCCAAAACCGAACAGGCCGAGGAGGGCATCCGCCTGCTTCTCGAACAAATTCAGGAAGTGCGCGAAATCCCCGGCGTCGCCGGGGTCCACATCATGGCCATCGAATGGGAGGAAAGGGTAAAGGAGATCACCGAAAGGGCGGGTCTGCTTCCCCGACCGCGGTTCTAGACGATTTGCCCCATCCGCCCGCCGGGCCGAAGAGTCCGGCGGGCGAAAAAGGTGGCGGAGGAAATCCTTTGCCTCTAGAGGCGGTGCGATTTGCTCAGTGCTTGAAGGCCCGCTGACCCGTAAACACCATGGTCACCCCGGCCTGGTTGCAAGCTTCGATCACTTCCCAGTCCCGCATCGAGCCCCCCGGCTGGATAATCGCCCTCACCCCCTGGCGAAGTCCCACGTCCACCCCGTCGCGGAAAGGAAAAAAGGCATCGGAGACCATCGCCGAACCAATAAGCCCTGCCTTGGCCTCAGCTGTGAGAGAATCGATTTGCGCTTTTGTCTCCGCGGGGCGCTCCGCCTTCTCGACGGCCAGCTCCAATTCGTTGTAAGACATCTTCAGCCTGTCGTAACAGAGAGCATCGGCATACTTGCGGTAAGCCTTGTAGACCGCGATTTCGGCCACCCCGACCCGGTCCTGTTCGCCCGTGCCGATCCCCACCGTGCACTCGTCTTTTACATAGAGCACCGAATTGGAACTCACCCCCTGCTCGACGAACCAGCCGAAAAGAAGATCGGCTGTTTCCCGCTCGCTCGCCTGTCTTTCCATTTTATAAGTTTTGCCCTGGTAGACGCATTCGGCCGGCTTGAAGTCCCTGGCGCTTCGAATCGTGTAGTTTGGCGACTGCTGCACGATCAGCCCTCCGTCGATAAGCGATTTGAAATCGAGGAATCGCTTATCGATATAATCGCTTAGCCGGTCGATCCGGGATATGCGGATAATTCGCAGGTTCGCCCGTTTTTTGAGGACTTCGAGCGCTCCGGCCTCGTAGTCCGGGGCCGCCACCACTTCCAGGTAGTTTTCGGAAATGAGTTCGGCGGTGGTCTTGTCGATTGCTCGATTGACCACCAAACAGCCCCCGAAGGCGGCGATCCTGTCGGCCCGGTTCGCCCGGTGGTAGGCCTCCGCCAGGCTTGCGGCAAGGGCCGCCCCGCAGGGGTTGTTGTGCTTCAAGATCACCGCGGCGGGTTTTCCGGTAAGGAATTTCAATATGTTGAGCCCGTTGTCCAAGTCGGTCAGATTGGTCTTGCCGGGGTGTTTGCCCTCCTGGAGCATGTCTTCTTCGGAAATCGCGCTCACTAGGCCGCTCGCCGGATCGATAAACCCGCAGGCCCCGAGCGTCAGGTTGCCGCCGATCAGTTCAAAGAGCGCCGCTTCCTGGCCCGGGTTTTCCCCGTAGCGCAGCCCCTTTTCGATCAGTTCCCCCGTCTTGGCGTCGGGAAACTTCCAGGACCTTTTGCGGTAGACAAGCGACTGGTCTCCGAAGCTCACCCGCAGCGAGTCCGGAAAATGATCCTCCATCATAGTGCGATACATTTTCTTGAGGTCTTCGCCCATTCATTCCTCCTGAAGTGTTTAGTGTCCGCATTAGTAAATCAGCCCGGGGCTTAAAATCAAATAAAACTTGATAGGTCGGCAAGATGGGATTATTTGTCCAAGATGTGTCGTCAAATTCGGTTCGCACCAGGCGCAACCGTCTGCCATATTTTCGATGCTTTTAACCCTTTACGCGAAAGGAGCCGCGTTTTGAACGACTTTCTTGGATCGGGCCGCGCCACCCTTATCGGCAGCATGCCTCAGAAGGATCGCGCCGGCGCGATCGACCTTATCTTGAAGGCGGCGCCCCGGATACCTGTTTGGCCCCAGTTGCCCTTTTATCCCGCCGAGCGGATGATGGTCCAGTATGTGGAAGGCCTGCCCGGCTTCGTCGACTCGGGGCAGCGGCAGTTTGTCGATTGCCTCGCGCCCGATTTCGACCGGGAGGTGCTCCATTTTTACGAGGCATTTATTGCCGAGGCCGACGGCCTGCTCGATATCGACCGCTCCCCCTTCGGTCTTGGCGAGCAAACCGGAGCCACTTTCCGCTCCTTCGTCCAGACTCTCAAGAAAGCTTCTCCCGCCCTTGGCGCCGTAAAAGGCCAGGTGACCGGCCCCTTTACCCTTCTTTGCGGCCTCAAAGACCAGGACGGCCGGGCGCTCATTCATGACGAGCGTTTTCTGGATATCGTGCCCAAGCTCCTGGGCCTCAAAGCCCGCTGGCAGATCGGAATTCTGCGCCAATTCAAAGTCCCGGTCATCATTTTCCTCGATGAACCCGGACTGGCCGGGTTCGGCTCCTCGGCCCTTATCACCGTCTCGGGCGAACTGGTTGTCAGGCTTCTTGGCGAAGTGGTCGAGGCCGTTCACGCCGCGGGGGGCCTTGCCGGCGTTCACGTGTGCGCCAATACCGACTGGCAGCTCGTCTTCGACTCCAATGTCGATATCATCAATTTCGACTCCTACGGCTATTTCGAAAAGTTCGCCATCTATTCGAAACAATTTTTCGACTTTATCGACAGGGGTGCGAACATGGCCTGGGGAGTCGTCCCGACCTCGGACCCCGAAGCCATACGCTCGGAGACCCCCGAGAGCCTGCTCGCCAGGTGGACCGCCCAGGTCGGCTCTCTTGCCGCCGGCCGGCTCACCCGAGACGAGCTGATCGAGCACTCCCTGTTTACCCCGGGGTGCGGCTGCGGAAGCCTCCCCGAAGACCAGGCCGCCCGGGTCCTCGATCTGCTGACCGGTTTTTGCCGTTTGATTCAAAAAGATCGTTAAGGTTATGGGGCTCTCGTCTTGACAAATGTCTCCGATAGCACTACGTTTCTCTAGCACTCTTTTGGGGTGAGTGCTACCAGCAGGGAGGCTCCGAATGTGATTGGGCTTACGCAACGCGATCAGACAGTTCTCGAAGCCATTATTACCGACTATATCGAAACCGGCGAACCGGTGGGCTCGAGGACCATTTCCAAAAGAGGTGTGATGAATGTCAGTCCGGCTACCATTCGAAACGTGATGGCCGACCTTGAGGAAATGGGCCTTTTGCACCAGCCCCACACATCGGCGGGGCGCATCCCGACGGTCAAGGGTTTGAGGCTCTATCTCGATTCGATAATGAGATCGAGACAGCTTGTGGGGTCTGAAAAAGACCGGATCCGCGATGCGCTTCAAAACCGCCCGCAGGATATCGCCCAGCTTCTGCGGGGCACCTCCCGGCTGCTTTCGCAATACTGCCGGCAGGCCGGTGTGGTTCTTTGGCCCAAGCAGTCGATCGCTTCGTTCAAACACATTGAATTCCTGAGGCTTGGTCCCTTCGATATCATGGTGATTCTCATTTCCAAGGACGGCTTGATTCACCAGACCCATATCGAGTCCAGGGATGAAATCAGCCAGGGCGAACTCGACAAGCACAGCCTGTATATCAACGAGCTGCTTCAAAATGTGCCCTTCTCCAGGGTCAAGCAGCGCATACGGGAGGAAATGGAGAGCGAGAAGGCGCTTTTCGACCGGCTGTTTTCCATGGCTTTGCAGATGGCCAACCATGCGATCCAGTATGCCATCGAGGACAGCGAGATCTACATCGAAGGCAAGACCAATCTTCTGGACAACCCCGAGTTCGCCCATGTCGAACAGATGCGGCGCATTCTGCAGGCCTTCGAGGATAAGTCCAAGATGATCAGGCTTCTCGATGAGACCCTCAAGGCTTCGACGGGAATTCAGATTGTGCTGGGGGCCGAAGGGGAACTTCTGGGGGAGTGGCAGGACATGAGCCTGGTTTCGGCTCCTTTTCGTCGCGGCGACACCCCGCTGGGTGTTCTGGGCGTGATCGGCCCCCTGCGGATGGACTACTCCAGGATTATACCGATCGTGGAATTTACGGCCCAGTTCCTCAGCCAGATGCTCGATATTGCGGATGAGGCCTAAGGGATGGCTTCGGGCCGGCGGTTTTTCGCCTGGCTTGCTTCCATGCAAGTTCGTCACCTCGGCGAGATTCTGTCAAAGCCGTGGTCGTATCAAATGGAGGGAACAGTTTGATAAATGCTGATGAAAAGAACACGGACAAAAAACCTGCCGCCGATGACCAGGCGGAAATCGGGGGCGAGGCTGCCCGGGAAGATTGCCGGGAGCTTTTAAAAAAACGGGAAACCGAGCTCAAAGATTCTCAAGAGCGCATTCTGAGGCTTGCCGCCGAGCTTGACAATACCAGAAAGCGGCTGGAAAGGGAGAAAGCCGAATCGATAGCATACGCCAATGAAAGTATTCTGCGCCAGCTTGTCGAGGTGATCGACAACCTGGAGCGGGCGATTGAGCACGGGGAAAAAGAGGATGAAGATTGCAAGGGATTGTTGGAAGGGGTGAGGATGACCCACAAGAGCTTCCTCGACGCGCTCGCCAGGTTTGGCGCCGTGCCGTTCGAGTCCGTGGGCGCGGCCTTCGACCCCAACATGCACGAGGCGGTGCTCCAGGAGCAGACCTCCGACTTTCCCGATATGACTGTGACGAAGGAGTTTCAGAAGGGCTACATGTTACGGGACCGGCTCCTTAGACCTGCAAGGGTTGCGGTGGCGCGAAGCCCTAAAGATACAAATTGTTGAACAGTTCTCATGGCCGAACCTGGAGTAGGCACGCTCCACGGCCCAAACCCTAAGGAGGCGTTTAAATGAGTAAAGTTATAGGAATCGACCTCGGAACCACCAATTCAGTGGTCGCAATCATGGAAGGAAAGGAGCCCAAGGTATTGACCAACGCGGAAGGCAGTCGCCTTACCCCTTCCATGGTGGCCATCACCGAGAGTAACGAGCGGCTGGTCGGACAGGTCGCCAAACGGCAGGCGATCACCAATCCGGAAAATACGGTTTTTGCGGTAAAAAGGCTCATCGGCCGCAAGTTCGATACCAAGGAAGTCCTCGACGATACGAAGGTTTTGCCCTACCAGATCGTGCGGGCCGGCAACGGGGACACCAACATCCACATTCGGGGCCGCGACTACAGCCCCACGGAAATCTCGGCCTTTATTCTGACCAAGATGAAGCAAACCGCCGAAGACTACCTCGGGGAAAAGGTGACTGACGCGGTCATTACGGTGCCTGCCTATTTCAATGACAGCCAGAGGCAGGCGACCAAGGACGCCGGTAAAATTGCCGGCCTCAACGTGCTTCGCATCATAAACGAACCCACGGCGGCTTCCCTTGCCTACGGGCTGGACAAGAAAAAGGATGAAAAAATAGCCGTCTTCGATCTTGGCGGGGGCACCTACGATATCTCCATACTCGAAATAGGCGAGGGCGTCTTCGAGGTCAAATCCACCAACGGCAACACCCATCTGGGGGGAGAAGATTTCGACCAGCGCATAATCGACTGGCTGGCCACCGAGTTCAAAAAAGACTACGGGATCGATCTTCGCTCGGACAAAATGGCACTGCAGAGGCTCAAGGAAGCTGCCGAGAGGGCTAAAATCGAGCTTTCCACCACCATGGAAACCGAGATCAATCTGCCCTTTATCACAGCCGATGCCTCAGGGCCCAAGCACATGAACATAAAGCTTACCCGGGCCAAGCTCGAATCGATGGTCGAAGAACTGATCGACAAGCTTGGCCCGCCCATGGAGCAAGCGCTTAAGGACGCGGGGCTGTCGCGCAGCGAGATAGACGAGGTGATCCTGGTGGGCGGTATGACCAGAATGCCCAGGGTTCAGCAGAAGGTGCAGGAATTTTTCGGAAAAGAGCCTCACAAGGGTGTCAACCCCGACGAAGTCGTCGCGGTGGGGGCCGGAATCCAGGGCGGCGTTCTGAGAGGCGATGTAAAAGACGTCCTGCTTCTCGACGTGACACCTCTGTCGCTTGGCATCGAAACCCTTGGCGGCGTTATGACCAAGCTGATCGAGCGAAACACCACCATCCCCACCCGCAAGAGCCAGACGTTTTCAACTGCCACCGACAATCAGACCGCGGTCTCCATTCATGTTCTACAGGGCGAACGCGACATGGCTTCGGACAACAAGACCCTGGGCCGCTTCGAGTTGGTCGGAATCCCCGCGGCGCCCCGGGGCATTCCCCAGATCGAAGTCACCTTCGATATCGACGCCAACGGCATTGTGCATGTTTCGGCCAAGGACCTGGCCACCCAGAAGGAACAGTCCATTCAGATAACCGCTTCTAGCGGCCTCAACGATGAGGAAATCAAGAACCTGGTGCGCGAGGCCGAGGCCCACGCCGAGGAGGACAAGAAAAAGCGCGAACTGATCGAGGCCAGAAATCAGGCCGATACGCTCATCTACAGCACTGAGAAAACCATGCGCGATATGGGTGATAAGCTCGATCAGAAGACCAAATCGGACATCGAGGCCCAGATCGCCAAGCTGCGTACCACCATGGAAGGCGACAGCAAGGACGACATCCAAAAAGAGCTCGACACCCTCATGCAGCTTTCCCACAAGGTGGCTGAAGAGGCTTACAAACGGGCCGCCGGCCCCCAGGGCCAACCGGGTCCGGGTCCTGAAGCCGGCCCCGGGCAGCAGAAAAAACCCGACGACGATGTGGTCGATGCCGACTTCGAGGAAGTAAAGAAATAGGAAACAGGGGATAAAATTTCCGATTTCACCTTTTCTTGAAACCTTTTCCGATGTATTAAGGGGCACGCTGGTAGAGGTGCCCCTGTTTACTTTTCACCTGCTGGAATCAGTTGGCGAGGCGGGGCTTATGGTTTCCTCCGATTTTCGGAGACGTGCTGAATTCCCCCGAGAGGCTTCTTGCTATGGGTAATTTTAAAAAAGGCGGTTGGTTTTCTTGCCTGCTTGTCCTGACAATTCTTACCGGTTGCGGGGGGGGCGGAAATAAACCCCCCAATCTGTCGGCCAGCTTTACAACTGAAACCCCGCCCGATGCCGCAAGGCTCTATAAACGGGCCGACGAGAGCTATCGTGCCAAAGACGTGCCGGGCGCCCTTCGGCTTTGGATCAGGATTACGAAGGAATTCCCCGGTACCGCCGTTGCGGCCGAATCGATGAACAGAGTCGGTGAGATTTATCTCGAGCAGGGCCGGTTGGATAGAGCCGCCCGTTATCTCGATTATCTTGTCTACCAATACCCCAAATGGGATGGGATCGACACCGCAAAGCTCAATCAACTCAGGTTGCTCGCGCGTGAGGGCAAGCAAAAGCAGGTGATGAGCAAGGCGGTCAAGCTCTGGCGAAAATCGGAAGCTGAACCCGATGTTCGTTATGGACTGGCCCGGCTCATGATCGGGCTCTACAACTCCAGGCAGGATGTTGAAACGGCCTTCAGGTGGTGCAAGGCCGGCTTTACGGCCGCAAAGGACGCAGAGCAGAAAAAAACCGTTGCGGCTCTAACCGAGCATACCCTTGCCGGGGCTGGCGACAAAGAGCTTGCCGCTCTTTATAGAAAGCGGCCCTCCGGCTTTATGAAGGTCTTTTTGGACTATCGCCGTGCTCAGCTCGAAATGGCTGGTGGTCGCAAAGATGATGCCAGCCGTCTTCTGAAGCAAGACCTTGCCCAATATCCCGACCACCCGATCGCCTCGGACCTGGAGGCCGCCCTGAGGGGCGCGGGCGTCGTTGACACCAGTATTCCCCTCAACCCCGGCAGAATAGGCGTCATGGTGCCGCTCAAAGGTCCCAATGCGGTATACGGGGACATGGTTATCCGCGGCCTGAACATGGCTCTATCCGATTGGAGGGCCGCACACCCCGAAGAAAAGGTCACCCTGGACGTTAAAGACGCCGGTCTTGATCCGGATACCGCCACGGCTTCCTATAACGCACTGGTTGGAGAGGACGGCGTTTTGGCGATCGTCGGGCCCCTTGGCTACCAGGCGAACCGCACCGTTATGCCCCTGGCTGACCGTCAGGGCGTTCCGCTGCTTTCTTTTACACAGAAGGAAGCCGGTGGGGCCACCAACCATACCTTTGTTCTCCACGCCTTTATCGACAGCCACGATCTGGTCGATACCCTGGTGCGCTACTGTCGCACCAAGCTGCGGTTCAAACGCTTTGCCTGTCTTTACCCCGATGATCGCTACGGGCAAAAACTGGCCAAAATTTTTGCCGAAACGGTCGAAAAAAACGGCGGCCAGATGATGGCCAGCGCCTCCTACATGGAAAAGAGCACCGATTTTACCGCGCCTCTCCACCAGTTAATGGAGATAGCAAAGAAAAACGCTCCGCTTTCCGACATCGAAGGCACTCCCTTCGATGCCCTTTTCATCCCCGACGAGGTAAGCGTCGTTTCTCTGATAGCTCCTCAGCTTCCATACAATAATATCGTTGGCGTCACACTGCTGGGAACCAATCTGTGGAGCGAAAACTCGCTGGCGCGGGCCGGAGGCGTTTATGTCGATCGCGCCATGTTCGCCACCGCGTTTTATCCGCAAAGCGATAATCCCAAGGTTCAGGCCTTTGAAAAAGAATACCAGGGGCTCTACAGTTCGACGCCTTCTTATCTGGAGGCCCAGGCCTACGATGCGCTCACCATGCTGCTCGAGGCCAGAAGCGCCGAAGGCGGGGTGAGCAACCGCAATAAGCTGTTCAATAACCTGATCGAGCGGGCCAAAGATTTCAACGGGGTTACGGGAAAGTATACCATCGGTCCGGGGGGCGATCTGGAGCGCCAATACTCGATTTTCCAGGTTCGCAAAGGGACCGTTGGCCAGGTTTATCCTTGAACCCGAGATGATCCTTGACATTGAAGGGTTCGGATTTATAATGATTTAGATTTCCAATGAATTATATGATAGTGCGAGGAGGCGGACTTATGCCAATCTACGAGTACGAATGCTTGAAATGCGGAAAGACCAGTGAAGCGATGCAACGATTTTCCGATCCGCCGCTGACCCGGTGCGAGCAATGTGACGGTCAGCTTCGGAAGCTCATTTCCATGAGCACTTTCCATCTTAAGGGTTCAGGTTGGTACACGACCGACTATGCCGGCAAGAACCAGAGCACGGCAAAGCCGGCGGAGAGCAAACCCTGTGCTGCCGAGACCAAAACCGAGAGTTCCCCGGCAAAGCATTCGTGAGGCCTTGGCAATCGAAGTGTTCGTCACCTCCCGGCCAATAATTTCCGCCGGGCTCCATTTTTGAAAGTTTTGCGGGCTTCGGCCCGCTTTTTTTTGTCCATCACGGGGGGAATGTGTGAATTCCCGAACAGCTTTGTTGATAGTCTTTACCGGAGACGGCAAGGGAAAGACCACGGCCGCGCTTGGAATGGCCCTGCGGGCGGCCGGGCATGGCATGAAGGTGCTCGTGCTGCAGTTCATAAAGGGAGCATGGACTTATGGTGAACTTCTCTCGGTAAAAAAAATCGAAGAAATCGAAATCAGGCCCCTCGGAACCGGATTTACCTGGAAGAAGGAAAACCTGGAAGAAGACCGGCGCCTTGCCGAAGCTGGCTGGCGGGAGGCCGTCTCGCACATACGCCGTGCAAGTTACGACATGATCGTCCTTGACGAACTCAACATCGTACTCTCCTTGGGGCTTCTGCCCCTTGAAACGGTGCTCGAAGGCCTTGAGAGCAGGACCACCAGCCATATAGTTGTCACGGGAAGAAACGCCCCGGAAAAACTCATTGCGGCCGCGGACCTGGTGACGGAGATGAAGGTCGTAAAGCATCCTTTCCAGGACCGGGGACTCAAGGCAAGCAAGGGAATCGAGTTCTGAGCCAAGCCGGGGGGCTATCCTTGAATCCCGTCATGTTTTCTCCCGGCCTTCCAGGGCATTGGCCAGTTCCGCCATGCAGGAGAAAATCCGGGCGGATAAAAAATCGTCTTCGTCCGCCTCCACCATTCCGTCGGATGCGACGGTTTGTGCAAACTCCAGCCTTTCTTCGGGCGAGAGGGCCTGGAAAAGTGAAAAAATCTCTTCGGCTTCCGGCAATGCCACAGTTTTTCTCCGGGTTTCCCATGCTTGGCTGAATCCGCGAATGATCCCGGGCAGACATTCCGGTCCCGCCCAGGCCGGCTCTCCCACCCCGTCCAGCCTGTCGAGCCGCAACCGTATGCAAAGATTGACAAAAAAATGTAATCCCCCCAACATTTTGTCAGGGCGGTCGGACTCGATGGAAAGCAGGGACCGATAGCCCCTTGCGGTTACGAGTCTGAGGCTCGGGGGCTCTTTTGCGGCGTCGAGGATGAAATCCCCCGCCGCATGGTGCCACGGGTAAATTTGACAAAAGGAGTCGACGTCGAGATATGAGGTGAGGATGTTTGCAGCCCCGGCGTAGAGTTCGGGAATTTTTTCGCGCTCGATGATTTTGCGCTCCCCGCAATCGCCCCATACCTTTACGACCGGCTCTGCCTCGCCGTTTGCCGACAGGTGGAACTCGTGATGGTTTTCAAACCATTCGGCAATGAAGAGCTTGAGTCCCGGGGCTTGCGCGCAGACGAGGGGCGAGGGCAGAAAACCGAGGGGAAATCTTTCTGTCAGCTCCGCAAGCAAGTCGGCCTCGATCTGGAGGAATGCCTGTTGCCGAGGTGAAAAGGCGCAGTTTACGGCAAACTGGCGGGCCTCGGCTCCAAAGCGCACCCGCAGCCGCGAAACGGAGTAGAGTGCGCCGTGCTTTTCGGCCGTGAGTTCTATGGATGAGGCCTCTTCAAGCCTTGGGGCGGGCGCCGGAAGTTTTACGAAAATGTTTCGCAAAACCTCGAAGGAATTATCGGAGAGCAGCCGAGCCAGGGAATCGAGGTATTGGCCGTAGGTCATGGAGGTCTCTCCCGGCAGCTTTTCCAGGCTGATCGATCGCCCCGGGGCTTCCTCGTGTATGGGGATTTTGCGCAAACCGGTGTTGACAAAGCACTCTATGCTTGGAACGGCCGTGCCCCGCTGATCAATGTCCATAATCTGGCCACCTCGGTGAAAGTTGTCGTTGGCTGTTAATAGTAGCAAAGCTTTCCTTGTCTTGGAAGTTGCCCGGGTATATAAATCGAAGATAATCCGGGAGACCGGGGTATGTTCGAAATTCTGCGATTTAGCTAACCCATTTTCCTGGAGCATTGTTTTGGATTCGACGAACCGGGTCATTCTCGACAGGGTCCAACGCTCATTTCCGATTGTTTCGAGTCCCTACGGGGCGCTCGCCCATGGGCTTGGAATCCGCGAGGCGGAAGCCATGGAACGGATTGCTTCCCTTAAAAACGAGGGAGTGATCCGTCAGATAAGCGCGATTTTCAATACCGGGGCGCTTGGCTACACAAGTTCGCTTGTGGCCTTGGCCGTGCCGGAGGAAACCCTGGAGCGCGCGGCTTCGGTCGTTAACGCCTATCCCGGCGTTAGTCATAATTACCTGCGGCCCGGAGACTTCAACATGTGGTTTACGATCGCCGTGCCTCCCGGGGAGGACCTTGGCGAGGTGGTCGAAGGGCTGGCGCGAAATGCCGGCGGTTTGCCCGCGCTCGTTCTGCCCGCCCTCAAAAAATATAAATTGGCCGTGGTGCTCGACGTTCTGGAGGATGGAGACGACGGGGGGGAGCCGGGAGAAAAAGCAGGCCTTCCGCCTACCGAAGGCAGGGCCTTCGAACCTACCCCGGAAAATATTGCTGTCGTAAAATGCATCCAGGAAGACCTTCCCCTTGTTCAAAGGCCTTTTGCCGCATGGGCCGAGTCTCTTGAGATGCCCGAATCGCGGCTTCTGCGCGTGGTGTCGGACTGGATGGGGCAGGGGGCCATCCGGCGGTTTGCCGCCGTTCTCAACCACCGTCAGGTGGGATTTCGGGCCAACGGCATGGTGGTCTGGAACTGCCCCGAGGAGCGAATCGACTCCATTGGCGCCATTTTGGCCTCATACCCCGAGGTCAGCCATTGCTACAGCCGGCCCGCAAGCCTTCCGCACTGGCCTTTCAACCTTTACGCCATGGTTCACGCCCGAAGTCCCGAACAGTGCCGCACCATCTCTTGCAAGCTGGCCGAGGCAGCGGGTCTGGCTCATTTCCAGATCCTTTTCAGCACCAGGGAATACAAAAAAATTCGACTCAAGCTTTTCTGGGATTAACGCAAATGACTGACAACCAGGAATACGAACTTCGAAAAAAAGCCATCTTCGACGGCATGGCGAAGCGCGGACAGGAAAGAATCCTGAGGATCGGCTATGACAACTGGGAGCCGTTCGAGGAGCCCAAGGACCCCCGGGAGAGGATCTTCGGCTCGGCCAGCCTCAAGGCCTCGGCCCTGGTGCGCGAATATCTCCACGAGGCGGGAATCGCCGGGGAATCGACTGCGGTCCAAAAAGAGCTGTTCGATCTGTGCCGGGGAGTTCTTCAGTCCGACAGGCGCGCGGAAATCATCGTCGCCTTTTGCGCCTGGCTCGTCAAAAAGAGCGGGCGGAGTTCATAGCCGCGGACACCCGCAAGCCTTCACGGTCTTATCCCCGGAATCCGGGTTTTCACCTCTTTTGGGGGCAATTCCGAGCGGTTGCAAATTGAAACGGGGACACAATCGATACCGATACGCCGTCCACCCGAACATGATTGAGCATCATTGCCAGGAAACCGCGCAAGACATGTCCTTTTATGGTTTCGCCAAGGCCGTTGCAGGTTCGACATTGGATTGGATGAAGCATGCGAGTTGGGACACTTGCTCCGAGGACAGTTCACCGAATTGAAAGCCGGATCGATAGCCCTCCGCCTGTTCCTTTTCGTAGACCAACCGGGCTGGAATCTCCAACACTTGGTCTTCCCGGTCCTCATGGCCCATGAGAATCAGGTCGCCTCTCTTGAGATGCACCGGGATTTCGTCGGTATGCCTGAGGGCCAGTCCGCTTCCGGATATATCCACGATGTGTCCGACAATCGACCTGAATTGACCGGGCAGCGGAAGCACTGCAAGCATTCCGTTCTTCATTTTATAGCGAACATGTCCTCTAATGTCGGGATGCATTCTACCGGACCCTCCTTTAAGATGTCACCGTTATAGCCAGTCAGCCGGCGAGGTGGTGAGCCGGCGCTATAATCAGTCGGACTGTTATTGTGATCGGAATATCCGGCCGCAACGATAAGGAAAATTTTTCCGTGAAGGAACCGGATTTTCCCGACAGCCGTCAAAGATTTGCCCGGCGAGCCCCGCCGACCGTCGGTTGGCGAGAGCTGATCGCCAAAGACAAAAAACCCGTTCATGTTTGAATCTGTCCCGCCATGTTGACTATTATCCGGGGCGGGTCTATCGGCTTGCGATTGCTCGGACCGCGGCCAGAACGGCCGTGACTTGCTCCTCCGTATTGAAGGCGCCAAAACTGAAGCGCACCGCTCCCCGAGGACTTGTGCCCAGGTCTTCATGAACCAGGGGAGCGCAGTTCAACCCGCTCCTGGCTGCAATACCAAAATCGGAGTCGAGAAGAACGCAAAAATCACCCGGGTCCACTCCTTCCAGATTACAGGAAATGATGCCCGTGTGGTTGTCCAGGTTTTGGGCACAATAGAGCTTTACCGCCTCAAGGGAGGCAAGTCCGTCTCTTAGAGCGCGCGCAAGCGAGGTCACGCGGCCGTGCAAATTGCCGATTCCCTTGTGTTCGACATGGCGCATCGCCGCGCAGAGGCCGAAGATGCCCAAAAGATTGGGCGTGCCAGGTTCGACACAGTATGGAAATCCGACGGGATACCGGGTGTTCGGGGCATCGGCGCCGGGGCGGCCAAGGTTGATCGCCCGAAGGTCCATTGCCTCCCCCAGCACAAGGCCTCCGATGCCGGTCGGACCCAGGAGGGATTTGTGGCCGGTGAAGGCCACCGCCTGAATGTTCATGGCCGGCATGTCGATTGGGACCAGTCCCGCGCTTTGCGCGGCATCCAGGACGAGCGGCACGCCGTTTTCCCCGCAGATGCGTCCGATCTCGCAGACCGGCTGGATTGTCCCCAATACGTTTGAGACATGGTTTAAAACGACCAGCCTGGTCGAAGGACCGATGAGATCGGCGACCTCCTGCGGATCAATGAAGCCATTGGTGTCGAAAGAAACCGTATCGAGGGTGATCACCCCCCGGTCTCGCAGGCGAAGAAGGGGCGAAAGGACCGAGTTATGTTCCAGGCGGGTGCTTATCACGTGGCTTCCGGGTTCTGCCAGTCCGTGTATGATGGCCTTTAGCGCAGCCGTCGAGTTGTATGCGAAAAGGACCTTTTCGGGATTGCGGCTTCCGAAAAAAGCGGCGATTTGGCTGCGCGCCTCCTCAAGGTATCGGTCGCAGGCCGCGGCCGGGCCATAGCTTTGTTTGCCCGGCAAGACGCCCAGCCGCGAGTAGGTCTCGAGCATCTCTTCGAGAACCTCCGGGGGTTTTGGAAATGAAGTGGCGGCATTATCGAGGTAAATCATAGAAATCCGAGTATGGGATGAAGCCTGATTTCCAGCTTGTACACCGTTGACGATTCTATTCGTTCCCGCCCGCTTGCACCATGATTTTTTGACATTGCGCTCCCACCAACCGGCGGCTTGGTCCGGAGGAGTTCAAGGTTTGGTGCTCCAAAAAGTCCTTTGTGGCAAGTCCCGGCCTTTTGCATGGTATGTTTACTTGCACACCTCTTGGATTCCAATATAATCAGTAAACTTTTGGGGTGAGAAATCGGGATGTACGATATCCACTCATTAAAAGATTTTACGGCGCCCCGCATACCCGCGCGCGCAACTCCAATACTTGAGGCCCACTGCATGCGACCATTGCACCGCGTTCCCGGAACAAGACTTCCAGTTCTGTTTTCAACTCTTCTTGCCGCACTTTTGTCCGGCGGCTGCATGAGCGTACCGCAGGCCGGCCCCGCCTTTCGCTATTACAGCGCCAGGCAAAAAGCATCCCCGACCATCGTAAGCGATCACAAACGGCTCTCCGCCTCCCGGGTGCGCGCCGTCATGAAAATGCTTCAACCCGGCTCTTCGGCCGCGGACAGTCTTGAGCGCCACATGGCGCTCGAAGAAGCGATAAGCTCCCACCCTCTGAGAGCAGGCAACAGGGTGACCCTGCTTGTAAATAGAGCCGCCACCTACGCCGCGATATTCAAAGCGATCCGGGATGCCAGGAAAAACGTCAATGTCGAAACCTATATTCTTTCGGCCGACAAGGCCGGTTATGAGTTCGCCGAACTTTTGATGAAAAAGGCCTCCAGTGGCGTTCAGGTCCACCTGATCTATGACAGTATCGGGTCCATGTGCACTCCGCCCGCCTTTTTCAACCGTTTGACCAGTGCGGGCGTCGCGGTGCTGCCCTTTAATCCGCCCACCCCGCTTAGTACGCTGCCTCTGCCCTGCCCGTGGTCGATGGTGCACCGGGATCATCGCAAGCTTGTGACCGTGGATGACCGGGTGGCCTTTATCGGCAGCGCCAATATATCAGACAGGTGCGCCAAAACGGGCGGTCCGCTCCCGGGCCTGGGGGGCGGGAAGTTGCCATGGCGGGATACGGACATCCAAATTGAGGGGCCGGCCGCGCATAGTTTTCAAAAGCTTTTCTGCGACACCTGGAAAAAACAACATGGGCCGCCCATCGCCGAACAGGACAACTCCGAGTTCAAAAAACCCGCGGGCGATGATCTTGTCAGGGTGGTCGGCAGCACCTGGGGAGAAAAGAACCGGGACAACTATTTCGCCTATCTTGCCGCCATCAACTCCGCTCAACGTTCCATACATCTTACATGCAGTTATTTCGTCCCCGACCAACAACTGGTGGAGGCCTTGACGGGGGCCGCACGGCGAGGTGTGGACGTAAGAATCATTCTGCCTCACAGAAGCGACGTGCCGCTGGCTCAATATGGAAGCCGCTGTTATTACGGGCTGCTGCTGCGGTCGGGGATCAAACTCTACGAACGAAAAGACGTCATATTGCACTCCAAAAGCGCGGTGATCGACGGGGTTTGGTCAACGGTGGGCTCCGACAATATGGACTTGTGGAGCATCCTGAGAAACAACGAACTCAATGCCGTAATCCTGGGCCGGGATTTTGCCGCGAAAATGGAGAAGCTGTTTCAAAAAGATCTCCAAAATTCCGACAGGATCACCCCTCGGAACTGGAAGCGCAGATCCATCCCGGAACGATTCATGGAGATGCTCACCGCTCCGCTCGCCTATTGGCTCTAAAACCGGGATGATATTCAGGCGTTGAGATATCCGGATCATCAGATATACTGAAAAATTGAACGATGGCAGATTTGCGATCGGCTTTGAGTCAATTCGGGGTAGGAAGATGAAAAAACGCATCATCGTGGGGATTTCAGGTGCAAGCGGGGTGATATACGGCCTCAGGTGTCTTGAACTCCTCAAACAGACGGATTACGAAACTCACCTGATTATTTCGCAAAACGGTAAACGAAACATCGAAATCGAGACCTCCCGCTCGATCGATACCGTGACGGCCCTGGCGGATTTCACCTACGACGAACGGGACATGGCCGCCCCGATATCGAGCGGCTCCTTTTTGACTGAAGGGATGGTAGTCGTACCGTGCACGATAAAGTCCCTTTCGGGGATCGCCCATTCTTACGGCGAAAACCTCCTGGTGCGGGCCGCCGATGTGGTGCTCAAGGAAAAACGCAAACTCTGCCTTGTGGTCAGGGAAACGCCGCTTCACAAGGGACATCTGCGCCTGCTAAGCATGGCCGCCGACTTGGGCGCCCATATCCTTCCGCCTTCGCCCGCCTTTTATCATCGGCCCAAAACGATCGAGGACATAATCGATCATACCATCGGAAAGATATTCGACTTTTTCGGAATCGAACACAACCTGTTTGAAAGATGGAGCGGAAAAGACATTGAAGGAGGTGAGTGAGCATATTGCCGGAGAGGCCGCGCGCGCAGGACTGGGTGCCAAGGCGCTGGTTCGCTCTTTTCTCGATTCCCGCGATTTCGAAGAAGCGCTCCAAACTGCGGGATTGACTACGGCAAAAATCATCAACCTTTTGCTCGGCTTTCTTTTCGAAACCAACGAACTGGCCAGGTGCAGGGCGGTAAGGGGTCTGGGCCTCACGGTGTCCGCACTTGCCCGAAAGGACCTCGACGCGGCCCGGGAGATCATGCGGCGCCTCATGTGGAGCCTCAACGACGAATCGGGCGGGATTGGCTGGGGCGCTCCAGAGGCGATGGGCGAAATCATGGCCGAAAACGAAAATCTGGCCCTGGAATATCATCGAATCCTTGTGTCCTACATAGACGAGCACGGAAACCCGTTGGAAAACGATCTATTGGAGCGCGGGGTCATGTGGGGAATTTGCAGGCTTGCCCAAAAAAGGCCCCGGCTTTTGCTGGATTGGACCGGCCCGATTGTTGCCCAATTGAAATCTTGCGACCCGGTAAAAAGAGCCCTTGCGCTAAAGACACTGTTATGGCTCGCCCCTTTTGAAAAGAGCCACCCGCAACCGGAGGCGCTTGCGGCCCTTCTTGCCCCTTTGCTCGACGACCCCGCCGAAGTGCGCACGTTCCAGGATGGCTCTTTTGTCCACCTCAAAATCGGGGCCATGGCCGGGGAGTTACTGGGGCGCTTGCGTTGCCCGCCCGAACCGGAAACGGTACGGTGATTGCCTCGAAGGGGAGCCGGTGGAGTCGTCTGTTCAGCCTTGAGCGGAGTTTTCCCATTTGAGCTTTGAAGACCGATACGAAAAGATTTTGATCATTCAAATGTGCCGCACGGGGGACGTCGTGCAGAGCCTGCCACTTTTCAAGCGGCTGAAAGAGGAGAGGTCCCCCTGCGAGATAACGCTTCTATGCATCAGGGAAGCGGTGGAGCTTATCGGAGGCTCCGCTCTGGTAGACCGGTTTGTTTCCGTCCCTTACGCCTATTACAAAACCATCCACGGGCTCATGTGCCCATCGCCCAAGTTGGACTTTCTATTGAGCATCCCGAAACTTCGGGAGAGCTACGACCTTGTTGTCAATCTGACCCACGGCTACTCCTCGGCCCTCATCTGCCGGGCGGTGAGGGGGGCTGAGAAATCGGGCCGGATCTACATGGCGCAGGACCGGGTCTCGGTCTTGGGCGACTGGGGCAAGTATCTGTTTTCCGCCGTGGCCAACAGGGCAAACAGGATGGAAAACCTGATAAACCTGGTGGATATCCACATGGGAATGGGGGGGGTGACCCATGGGGCGATGGACAATTGGCTGGACGTTGGAGACGGTGAAGCCAAAAGGGCCGATGAGGTCCTTGGCGCCCACGGGTGGAAAGGCCGCGGAAAGCTTGTAGCCTTGCAACTGGGAGCCAACCAGCTCCACCGCGCCTGGCCGGTCGGCAACTTCGCTTCGCTGGGCGCCCATTTGACGGGCTATCCGGCTATGGAACTCCTTCTTCTCGGCAGTCCAGGGGAAACGGCTCTTGGTGAAGATTTCCTGCGGCAGGCGTCAATACCGGCGATCAACCTTATCGGCAAGACCCGCCTTGTCGAACTGCCCGCCATCCTCAAAAAATGCGATCTTCTCATAAGCAACGATACCGGAACCACCCACATAGCCGCGGCGGTGGGAACCAGGGTGCTGGGCCTCTACTTTTCCACCGCTCATTTCGCCGAAACCGCCCCCTTCGGCCGCGGCCATGTGGTCCTGCAGGTCGAGACTCACTGCTCACCCTGCCAGAAGGAAAGGTGCGAGAAAACCTGGTGCAAGGATTATCTGGATGTGGAAGCGGTAAAGACGGTCGCGCAGAGGATGTTGTTTGGCGAAAAAGGCCCGCTGCCCGATTTCCCGAACCTGTGCGCCTACGAGTCGAGGTTTCTTTCCAATGGAACCCTGCTCTACGCTCCGCTTGGCCAAACGGTCTCGGAACGCTACCTTTGGGCTCTTATCAACCGGATCCTCTGGCAAAGCGCTCTGGGGCCGGGCCTCGGGCCCGAGTCGGCCGGCGATTTTTGCCCAAAACCGCGCCCCCTCGATACATTCGTATCGAAAATCCAAGCCTGCCGCAACAGGTACTCGCTTTTTGCCTCCCGCTACCAAGACGGCCTGAGGGCTCTCCAAAGGGCCGCGCTCGACGGCCCCTCCGGGCCTGCCGCCTCATCGCTCATGGAGACCCTTGCAGGGATCAACACCGATATCGCCGCCACGGGAGATTCCATCATGCACACTTTCCACGATTACGAAATGATGGACATGGATTGGACAGACCCCCGGGAGGCCGCTTGCCGGTTGATCGAAAAGTACGTCAAACTCCATGGGCTGGCGAGCGGTTTCCTGAGAGTCCTTGACGGGCTCGATTATTTCTCTTTACACGGAACTGCATTGTCGTAAGGCCAAGCTCCAAGGACCCCGCATATTCTAAGAGAGCCCCGGGCGCCCAAGACCTGGCTTCATCCGAGCAGGACCAAGCCGCAAAGGGTCCCGACGGAAGTCTCGCCACTCTTTTCACCGGCTTTTTTAAGAGACCATCCGGCCGATTCCATCAATTTGGAAACATTTATTCCAAAACCCGACATCGAGGGCCTGGCCGACAGGGGATTGCGGCATTTGCCGCCTTCATGCAGCACGCGGCATCGAGGGTGATCGTTGCAGAAAAGCACCTTGCAGCAATTGCCCGCAAAGGCTTTGGAGCGGGTTTGTCCCATTTTCACCGCGGCCAATTCCAGGCCTGCCGCTATCTCCTGCAAAAGGCCGAAGACCTCCAAGCGCTCCACGGGCGAAAAAAGAACCGGGGAGGGCGCCTCCAATTTGAATACCACGGCTTGATCGTAGACCTTGAGCAATTCGCGGAACCCGTCGGGGCCTGAAACATGGGGCGGACAATTGGCCGAGGCCCCGAAGTTTTCGCATTGCGGTTTCGCGCACAACCCGGCCAACTCGTCCTGGATGCATATGTCCGATGAACTGACGACCCTGGCGCCACTGGCCCCCAGTCTTAGAGCCAACTCAAGCAGTTCTGAAAAATTTCCCGATTCCTTGTGATCCGACATTCATTGATCCTTATCTTTTTTTCACATCAGGCGGTACTGCAGGTAATACATGATCCAGACGGTTCCCCCGATGAAAATGGCCATGACCAGCGCGGTAAATGCGAGCGCCAAGACATTCCAGCGGGCTTTGGAGGACATGTCCAGGTGCAGGAAATAGTGTATGTGCACCAGGCTTTGGAGGGCCGCGGCCGCGAATATGATTATCAGTGTGGCGGGTCGGGACAGCACGCCGCTCATCACCAGGGCAAACGAAAGTCCGGTCAGGACGAGGGCCAGTACGAAGCCGACCGCGTAAGACCTGAAGGCCGCCCCGCCAGCGCCGACCGAGTCGATAAGTGAGCGGTTCATTGCAGCACTCCCCGCAGATAGACGGTGGTAAAGACCCCAACCCACACGATGTCTAAAAAATGCCAAAACATGCTCAGCCGCATCAGTTTGGACTGCACGGAGGTGCTCAACCCCTTAAGTCCCACCTGCGCCATGGTTACGGCCATCCACAGAAGGCCGAGGAAAACGTGTGCGCCGTGGGTTCCCACCAGGGTGAAAAAAGCGGAAAGAAATCCGCTGCGATCCGGTCCGTTGCCGCCCGCGATCATCGAGTGGAACTCTTTTACTTCCATGGAAACAAACCCGAGCCCCAGCAGAAAAGTAAGGGCGAGCCACTGGAGGACGAGTGCCCTTCTTTCGTTTTGAGCGGCCACCATGGCCAGCCCGCAGGTGGCGCTGCTAAAAAGCAGTAAAAGTGTTTCGACCAGCACGTAAGGCAGGTGAAACAACTCTTTTCCCGTCGGCCCTCCCGCGTAGCTGTGACTTTGAACCACAAAGGTTGCAAAAATAGCCGAAAACAAGATGAGATCGCTCATAAGATAGATCCAGAAGCCGAAAACCTGGTTTGTCAGGGCCTCTTGTCGGAGATCTTCGACTTGAGCGAGTTGGGCCGTGGGAGCGTGGTTCGTCATAGTTTGATACCTGCGATTCATGCGGGTGAGATTTCCGAGCGGCCCGAGCGAGCCGCCTCGAGTTGTCGATAACGATTTTCCTCGATCCGTTCGATTTCCGAGGCTGGAATGATCCGATGCGTGTGGTCGTCGAAGGACCGGGCAATCACAATCAAAACCACGCCCGCGGCCGATGCCGCGGCCAGCCACCAGATATACCAGACCAGGGCGAACCCCGAGCAGAAGGTGAGGACGCCAATAAGAAAACCGGCGCCGGAGTTTTCGGGAATTTCAATATCGTGGTACCGGGCCGGGCGTTTGTGGACCTCGCCTCGCTCCTTCATATCCGCCAAAGCGTCGATGTCATGGACTACGGGAATTTCGGCGAAATTATAGACGGGAGGAGGAGAGGAAGTGACCCATTCGAGGGTCCGCCCGTCGTACGGGTCGCCCGTCAAATCGAGATTGTCTTTCCTCTCCCTGTAGCTCACCACCAATTGAACGATCAGAAGGAAGGTTCCGATCACGATGAGCGCCGTTCCGCAGGCGGCCACCACGAGCCAGGGATGCCAGGCCGGGTTGCTGTAATGCCACATCCGGCGGGGCATGCCCATTAAACCCAGCAGATAAAGCGGCCCGAAAGCCAGGTAGAAACCTGCAAGCCAGAAGAAAAAGGCCCTCTTGCCCCATTTTTCGTTCAGCCGAAAACCGGTTATTTTGGGAAACCAGTAGGAGTACCCGGCCACAAGACCAAACAACGCGCCCGTAATCAGCATGGTGTGAAAGTGCGCAACCAGGAAAAGGCTGTTGTGGACCACGAAGTCGGCCGGCGGAACTCCCATGAGTACGCCCGTTGCCCCCCCGAGGGTAAAACTTACGATGAATCCGAGGGTCCAGTACATGGGCACGGTCAACCTGACACGCCCTCGATACATCGTGAAGAGCCAGTTGAAGATTTTTACCCCGGTTGGCACGGCGATGATCATGGTCGTAATGCCGAAGACCGCATTGACATCGGGGCCCGCGCCCATGGTGAAAAAGTGGTGCAGCCAAACGCCAAAAGAAAACAACGTGATGGCCCCCGTGGCATAGACCAAAGACTTGTAGCCGAACAAACGCTTTGCGGAAAATGTGGCCACAATCTCCGAAAAAATTCCGAAGGCCGGCAGGATGACGATGTAAACTTCCGGATGGCCCCACATCCAGAAAAGGTTCACATACATCATGATATTGCCGCCAAACGTGTTGCTGAAAAAATGCATCCCCAGGTAGCGATCCAGGGACAGCATGGCAAGGCTTACGGTCAGGACCGGAAAGGAGCAAATCATGAGAACGGTGGTAAAAAAGACCGCCCAGGTAAAAAGGGGCATCCGCATGAGATTCATCCCGGGAGCGCGCATCCGCAGGATGGTGACAAAGAAGTTTATGGCGGACATGAGGGAGGCGATGCCGGCTATCTGGATGGCCCAGTCCCAGTAGTCCACCCCCGTGCCGGGGCTGAAGAGCTTTTCGGTAAGAGGCGAATAGCCCGACCAGCCGGCCTTCGAGAACTCGCCCACCCCGAGGGATACCATCACCAGCAGTGCCCCGGCCACAGTCAGCCAGAGGCTTAAGGAATTCAAAAAGGGGAAGGCCACATCGCGGGCCCCGATCTGCTGCGGCACGATGATGTTCATAAGACCCGCAATAAAGGGCATGGCCATGAAGATTATCATGATCGTGCCGTGAGCGGTGAAGATCTGGTCGAAATGCTCCGGGGGCAGGAAGCCGTGGGAGCCGCCAACGGCAAGCGCCTGCTGGGCGCGCATCATGACGGCGTCCGACAGGCCTCGAAGCAGCATTACCAGCGCAAGTACCAGATACATCACCCCGATTCTTTTGTGGTCCAGGCTCGTCAGCCACTCGTTCCAAAGATAGCCCCATTTGCCGTAACAGGTTATGAGGGCTACGATGGCCGCTCCGAGCAGAACCGAGCCCGAAACCGCGCCCATTACAATCGGGTCATGGAAGGGTATGGCCGAAAGGGTGAGTTTACCCAACATATCAACGTACTCCGGCAACGGCGCCTGCGACGCCGGGGCGAACGGGGGGCCTGGCTTTGGCCATCGGTCCCATGTTTACAAAACTTCCAACGATTCGGTCGAAAAGACCGGGTTCGACATTGGAAAAGTAGGTTACGGGGGCGTCGATACTCGGTTTTTCGAGTTTTTTGAACCGGACCGCATCGAGCCTGTCGGGCGATCGCCTCACATTTTCAAGCCAGTCCTTGAATCGAGCCGCTGAAACCGCCCTGGCCTCAAAATGCATGCCGGCATACCCCTTGCCGCTGAACTGCTGACTCTGGCCGTAATAGAGGCCTGGTTTATCGGCCAATAGATGCAGCCTGGAGACCATTCCGGCCATGGCGTACATCTGGCTGCCAAGCCGCGGGATGAAAAAGGAATTCACCACCGTATCCGAAGTGATTCGGAAGCTTAGAGGCGTACCGGCCGGAAAAACAAGCTTGTTTATAACCGCGATGTCTTGATCCGGATAGATGAAAAGCCATTTCCAGTCCATGGCTACAACTTCAACATTTACGGGCTTGACTCCCCGGTCCATGGGCCGGAAGGGATCCAACCGGTGTGCCCCGCTCCAGGCGAGGTGGCCAAGGGTGGTCACTATGGCGATGGGAACCAGCCAGACGATCAGTTCGAGCTTCGCGGACCTGGTCCACTTCGGAGTGTAGGCCGCATCCTTTCGGGAAGCCGAATACCTTCGCGGAAACCAAAGAGCCATGAGGATGACCGGCACGACCACGATCATCATGAGCCCGAGGGCCGTAAGGATCAAATCTCGCTCGGCCCGGCCGATCGGCCCCGCGGGATTGAGAATGGCCACCTTGCCGCAACCGCCCAAAAGCCCGGATACCAGAAGCGACACCGCCGGCAAAAAAAAGATATTCCTTTTCTCCCTCATTTCATCACCTGCCCCCCCCGGAAACACTTGATGCCCGGGGGCGAAAAGCCCTGTCCGTCCACATGGCAGCCGGATTTTACAGGGTGCTATTCTAAGAGATGGGAGACCTTGTTGCAAGAGATCGGCACCGGCTTTTCACTGCCGCCCTCCCCGGTAGTCCGTGCCCCCAAGCGGTAGGATAGTACAGGAAGGAGGCAGTTCGCCGGTTTGAACCACCACGTCTATGGCGATTCCCCCCCTTACGTTCCAGATGCCGGTTACCCGCAAAAACCTGGGCGACATGGCTTCCTTCAGCCGATCGTGTATATATACCGTGCAATCTTCGTGGAAGGTTCCGTGGTTTCGAAAGCTGCCCAAAAAAAGCTTTAGCGACTTGCTTTCCACCAGCTTTTCCGAAGGCACGTAATCGATTACGATCACGGCAAAATCGGGCTGCCCTGTTATGGGGCAAAGAGTGGTGAATTCCGGGGCGCTGAGCCGCACCACGTAGTCCGTCTCCGGGTGAGTGTTTGTAAATGTCTCCAGGACCGCCCTTTGAGGGGTCCTGGCTGTTTTTGCCTTTTTCCCGAGCTGGGTGAGTTCGTTTTTAACCTCGGTCATTTCCCTCAATCCATTTTCATCGGTCCGCATACCGCGTAGGGTCCGGTATGGAGCTTTCCGCAAAGCCCCTTTTTCGCAAAATACAACTGTCGCACCTGCCGCACGCTCTTCCGGCCGAATCGGGGTCATAGCAGGAGTGGGTCATGGAAAAATCGATCCCCAGCTCCACCCCCGTTTTGATGATCGACGCCTTGGTCATATTGATCAAGGGCGTATGAATGCGAACGCGCAGGCGCCCTTCGACACATTCCCTTATGGCCAGGTTGGCCATTTTTTCGAAAGATTCTATGTACTCGGGCCGGCAATCGGGATAGCCGGAGTAATCCAGGGCGTTTACGCCGATAAAGATATCGGGTGCGCCAAGCGTTTCGCCCCATGCAAGGGCGAAAGAGAGGAAAATCGTGTTCCTGGCCGGCACGTAAGTCACCGGAATTCGCTCCCCCATCCGCTCGATCGGAACGTCCTTGGGCACATCGATTCCCGCGGTAAGAGCGGAGCCGCCGATTGCGCCCAGGGGAACATCGAGAACCAAATGCTCTTTTACTCCGAGGGTTTTTGCCACCAGCTTCGCGGCCCCGATTTCCGCCCTGTGCCTCTGGCCGTAATCAAAACTCAGGGCAAAAAGATCGAAGCCCTCTTTTCTGGCGATCGCAAGGCACGTGGTCGAATCCAATCCGCCGGACACCAGCACGACCGCTCTTTTGTTTTCCTCTGTCATGTAAAGGACCCTATTCAAAAAGAAACATGTAAAAATCGGCCACGTCGATCAAAGCGAAAACATGGTCGCCGACCGCCGAAATGATACCTTCGTCAGCGGTTACAAGCAGGCTTTTTCTATGTTTTCTCGCCGAAATTTTTTCAATCAGGACCTCATCGGCCGAGCTTATGGCCTTGTCAGTGTAGATTATTTGCATGTTGGCCGCAACGGTGCGCGACTCCTCGACGCCGTCGAAGACCAGCCAGACTTTCGCAAAGTGTTTGCTTTTGGTCGAAACGGCTTCAATGAAGCGGTTGCGAAATTTAGTCAACTCCCCGCGCGGAAAATGTCCCCCTTCGGCGTGAGAGCGCAGCAAGACGTTGTAGCCGTCGATGAAAAGCTCGTATCGTCTGCTCTCTTCAGACTTTATGAAATCATCCAGGTACCGGGCGCCCTTTTGCCTCCCCGCGTTTTTTGAGGGCTCGAATTGAAAATAGAGCCGCTCAAGGATCTGGCGCCTTTTGTGTTTAACCGCATCCTCGATCCGGGCGGGGTCGCCTGTCAGGCCGATTTCCGAGAGCGCTCCGGCCATCTTTCGCAACTCGATCAGCCGGGGTAAATTGGCCGGCACGGGCTCGAGCAGGTTTATCCGGGAGACAATTTCCCCCGCCCCGGCATCGGATGAGCCGATGATTTTGCCGATTCCCGGAAGTTTTAGCAGCCGGGCTTTCTCGTCTAGAAGGGCTTCTTTAACCTTCTCCACTTCCCTGTGCACAACCAGCGAACCGGCGTAGACCGACTCTATCCGGTTCAGTGCCAGGTCGATTTCCAGAAGCTTTGCCCTAATATCGGCCAAAACCCCGTATTCCTCGTCGGCCCGCTTTTGCAGCTCGAGTGCCCGCCTTGTTCTTTGGAGAAGCGATTCGAGCCGTTCGGCTTCCCTGGCCGCCCCTTGCCTGTCAAGCGACTGGTAGCGTTCGAACCACTCCTTTCTCTTGACACTGAGAGCGGTACCGAGCCTTTTTTCGAACTCCGTTTCGCATTCCTTCATTCTTTTCCTGAGAGCCTCATTTTCACTTCTCAGGACGCCAAGCTGTTCGGTCGCGCGTCCCAGCTCCGACTGGACTTTCCTGAGTTTCTTTTCGACCTTTTTAAACGGTCCCTCTTCTTGCTCTCCCTCTTTCGAGCCGTCTTCGAGGTCGAAGAGAAAACCGCCCCCGGCCGTGCTTTCCAGAAATCTTTCGGAAATCTCGGGATGGCTCTCGATAAATTCGCCCCAGATCGACAAAGTGGGCACGAGGATATCGAAAAGCGCGGGCTCGGGCGCACGCGACCAGAAGTCGTCCGCCTCCATTGTTTCGATAAGCCGATCGAGCCCTTGCAGGCCAAGCGAGAACAGTCCGGCGCAAAGGCGGGCCGGACCGAAGAGGTCTCTTAGCTTCCACAGATTTTTGGAAATAAAATCCGCGCTTAGCATGGCGAGATATGAAATCTCGGCGGGCCTTTCCCCTCGCCACACGGCAAGGACCTTTTGGAGAAAGGCCCCGTTGGTCTGCAGTTGCCGGCAGAGGCGCTCAGATACCGGCGGCCGGTGAAATATTTGTGATGACTTTGCACTCCTTATGGAATAGCCTTCCAAAACCTTTTTCTTCTCGTCCGGATTGGCTTCGAAGATGCGCCCCCAGGCCGGGGCGGAGATATCCCTTATCACCAGTTCGTAAAACTGGACCGGCATCTTCGGTAAAAAACCACTGTCTTCGAGGCTTTTGCTCATCTCGGGGCCTCTATGAGGAAAGCTCGCTCATGAGCGAAACATCCATCGTTTTTGTAACCGCGGGCGGCGAAGAGGAGGCCGCCCGGATCGGGCGGACGCTGGTCGAAGAACGCCTGGCGGCCTGCGCTCAAATTGTCCCCTCCATCCGGTCGATTTACCGCTGGAAGGGTAAAATATGCGACGAACGGGAATTTCTTATCATCTTCAAGACCGCGACGTCAAAGTATGAATCCCTCCAGCAGAGGGTAAAGGAACTGCACAGCTACGAGGTCCCCGAAATAGTTTCCTTTCCGGTCGCCAGGGGGCTTCCTCGATATCTTAACTGGGTTTTGGAGGAAACGGAAAGCGCTTAGGCTAGCCAAGCGGCCGGAAGGGGGGGCAAACCACTCTTTTCATGTTTTGTCGGATTGAACCGGGTCCGTTTCGAGCCCGACATCGACCTGTTGGCCCCCGTTTTGCCGCTTTTCCATCCACCGCGCAACCATCGGCCAGATTTCGCGGCTGGCCGGCTTCGATAAGACAAGACGATCATGCGAGTAATTCTCGGTAAACCCCGTTTCGATTCCGCACAGATGGAACTCGATATCCGGTCCGCTGAAACCGTAGGCGAGCTTTCTGCATCCGGCTTCGGGGGCGATAAAGTTGTCACCGGCCCCGCAGAGCGCAAGAACGGGTAGTTCCAGGTTTTTTAGCGCGGCGTAGTAATCGAATCCATCCCCGCCGCGAAAGTTCCCCTCCATGTTCCAGCGACACCACTGACGCATCAACCGGGGATTTTCAGATTCGGGCCCCATGCCCAGATAATGGCCGGGGGCCGAACGGATTACAGAGATGAGTAAATCTATCAGGCGGATCGCAAAAAGGTTTCGCCTGCCGGTACCGGCGCAGGAGGCCTGCGAACCGATCATGACAAGCCCCCGGAGCCGGTTGCGGGCCGCTTCGATATTGCGCGCCGCCCACATGGCGCCAATCAGCCCTCCGCCGCTATGGCCGATCCAGAAAACCGGCACCGGGCCCGCGCGCTCATAAATGGCCTCCAGCGCGGCGGGAACGTCAAGTCGGGCCACGGAGTCCAGAGTCGTCTGCCGGGGCGCCTCCCCGGACCCCCCGTGGCCTCTCCAATCGAGCACCCAGCAGCGCCACCCCCTGGCAGCCAGGCAGCCGGCCAATCCCGAACATGAATTGGAGTTGGAGAAGGTCCCGTGAGTTAAGAGCACCTCACCTGCCCCGGCTCTCGGAACTTTCGCCGCAACGCAGTGCAGCGCGAGGCGAACTCCATCCGCGGCCTTGATGGAAAAACCGGAGCCATATTCCACGAAATTTGCCATATTCTCCATCCCCCTTGACGCCCGGAAGGCGGCCTCGATCGATTCGCCTGTGTCAACCGCCGGCAAGCGGTCAATAGATAACGGTATGATAGTGGGGTCGAACCACCGGCCGCGAGCGGTTAATAATCTTGCTCTCTGTCGCATCTTTTACGCTAAAAGCCATCGCTCATTAATTTTTTCCCTACCAATCAGAATGATACCGTAAGATTTTGCCCTGTCTTCTGTTTTTTTTGAAAAACGAGCATTACTGAATGCTACGAGCAAAGGTTCCTGGAGATCATACCTTGTGCGAGCGCGTAGGAGATCATCGATCGGCGAGTCGTCGCAGTGCCCTTTTTGTCTGTGCTTGCACTGAACGATCATCTCCGAACCGGTGGTACGGTCAACCGCAATTCCATCAGCGCCGCCGTCGCCGCTGGCGGGGGTTCTGCTGACATTGAAACCGTTGCCCGCCAATTTTGTCAGTACCCAGTTTTCAAACTGGATCGCGTCCATGCGGTCTATATCCTCCAAATTGACGGACGGCGTTGAAGCGCCCCGACCCGCATCGCCTTCCCGAGGCACTCTCAAAATTTCATCGTATAAGCGGGACGCATCCTCGAAACTTTCCGGGGGCATGAGGACATCGCGACTGAGCGAGCGCTTTCTATCGAGCAGTTCGTGCAATTTCAGGTCAAAGCTGTATTCGCGGATCGACGGGTCCGGGTGCACCGCCATCGGATAATAGACGTGGACTTCACGATTTTGACCGATCCTGTAAACCCTGTCCGTGCACTGATCTTCGACGGCCGGGTTCCACCATCGCGACAGGTGGATGACGTGGTTTGCCGCTGTTAGGGTAAGTCCGACACCGCCTGCTTTGGGAGAAAGTATCATCGCCTCGAACTCGTTGCGTCGGCTCTGAAACTCGTCAACCGCCAACTGGCGCTTGGGGCCGGGTATCGAACCGTTAATGATCAGCGGCTGGCGAGAAAGCCTGTATCGCCGTTGTATCAGAGCGGCCAAAACCTCCTGCATTTCCAAATATTCCAAAAAAATAAGGCACTTTTCCCGGCTTTCGGCGATCCGGTCCAATATCTGAAATGTCTGAGAGAGTCTTGCCGACCACTTGATGTAATCATCCCCGTAGGTCGTCTGTTGCTGGGGGGAAACTGGATGAAGCGAAATGGAGCGCAGATTCTGCAGAGTCGATAGAATCGCACGCCCTTTGTTGCGAGCTGCTCCCGCCAATGCTTCATCGTATGCCTCCGCCTGCTTGGAGGGCATAGCGGCCCTGATCGCTTCAACGGTTTTTGTGGGCAGGCCGGGCAGATGGTCTGATTTCATCCTTCGACACATCAGGGCGGGCCGATTTTTCCCCGGAGCTGTCAATTGCTCCTTGAGTCTTTTCAGAGCGTCCAGGTCATGGTCCCGGTAAGAAGCGGAGAAGCCCTTGAGGTCCTTCAGAAAGCCCGGATGAATTATGTCGAAAATGGCCCAGAGATCTTCAATGCGGTTCTCGATGGGGGTCCCGGTCAGGCCGAGGGTGAAATCGGCGTTAATGACCTTGGCTGCGGTTGCGACTTGCGATGCGGGATTTTTCACTTTTTGCATTTCGTCGTATACTGCCACTGCAAAATGCACCGCCGCAAAACTCAAATGATAATCCCGAAGGGTTTCGTAGGTGGTGAGGACCCAATCGGCTTCGCGAAGGCGCTGTGCGTCCAGCTGAGGCTCGCCAAGCTCCGTGTCCCGACCCGTCATTCTTCTTGAGAGCCGGACCCGTTTGATTTCGCCGCCGTACACGCGCAGGATTTCTCCCAGCCCCTTGTCGTGCAGGTGATCATCATGCTCCTTTTCCCAATTCTTGAGCAGGCTGGTCGGGGCGACAACAAGGAAGGGCCGGCGTTCCTGTTCTTTCGTAAGGAACAATTCCCGCAACCAACTGAGAAAACACAGGGCGGAGAAGGTCTTGCCAAGCCCCATGTCATCAGCTAGCAAAACACCCGGGAGTCCGCTCCGCCAAGCTTCTTGCATCCAGCAAAGCCCATCCTCCTGGTGCGGTTTTGGCGTGGATCGAACGGACGGCGGGAAACCGGGCGTCTGCGAATGACGGGCATCGCAACGGCGCGCGAACGCAACAGCTTCATAATTTTCTTCAACAGTTAGAAATATCAATCCTGAATTCGATTTTGTGAATCCCCGCTGAGGCTCAGCCGCATTATCCTCGGGCGGCTTGACTACCTTTATGAGTCGTTCAAGGGTATCCAGTGCCTGATCAGTGGCGGGAATTTTTTTCCCCCCGAAATCTACTTCGGGTTTTCCACTTGAAACCGCGTCCCTCAACGACCCCTCCAACTTCGCCACGTCTTTTGACTCAAGTTCTATTCTGGTATCGCCCACCATTATGCCGAAACGTTCCGGGAGCCATGAATTCGGTTCCCTTTTCACCCAGGGAAGAACGACCGGCTGCCAGAGCCCCAAGTCCCGCACTCGCTCCGAATATTGCTCGGTCGGAATGAAGAGTTGCTCGATCACCGATTCCGGTAGCGTTTCACCAAGCGCTTCCTTAAGGTATGCTTGGGGATTCAGGGCGAAGCGTCTTCGAATGTCCTGGTCGGCTCCCTGGGCTTTTCGAACGACCGTAAGAGCCTCACGAAGGGCTGGCTCGATATAGACGTAATACCCGTCCCCCAGGGCGTAACGGTCCCTGCATTCATCGTATGCGGGGAAGCGTTCATCCGCGAAGACCCGTTGCGCCGCGTCGGGCAGAAGACTTTCCGTTTCGCTTACGGCGCGCGGCTCGTCGGATGAGAAGCAACGGTCTCGGACCTTCGCGCCGAACAGAACAGGATCGCATCGAAATCCCTCGGGACCGGCGCCGAGACGAAGCGAAAAAGAGGTGGGATGGGCTATCCTGATGCGCCTCAAGTATCTTTCGGTTTTCAGACGAACTTGTTCTTCAGACGGCAATAAGCCGATTATTTCCGCTACAAGACGAAACCGCGTCGGATCGTCGCGGGTGTCGGTCCTTTTAAACTCCCGTATCTTGTCCCACAGGTCGAAAAGAGGCTGGGGAACGCGCCATTGCTCGCCGGCGTGGTTCAGAATGCTTCCATTTACGCCCACCCCGATCGCCGGAGTCGTTCCCATGGAAAGCCATCGGGCGCTCAGGTCGAAATCGGGCTGCGCGACGTTGCCCTTGCAATCGATTCCAAGCACCAGACCGGTGCTGCGAGGCAAGCCGACCTTTAGCGCGATATATTCTTCAAGGGAGGCTACGAAAGTGTGAGACAGGTTGATTCCCGTCTCGTCTCGAACCGCGGCGGGCTTTTCATCATCGACACATTTATCGGCGACGGCCAGAAGACGCGCCGCGCCCGTCATGTGAGCGCCATCAACCTTGAGTGCCCATTCGCGAGTAGGAACAATCCTCCCTGCGCCGATGATTTTTCTTTCCCTCAGCTCGATGCGTATGGCATCGGCCTCATCGAGGATGGTATATTCGAATTTGGCAGTCATTTTCATACTCCCCGATCCATCCGCATCACATGTAATCCGGTCTGGGCATCGAAGCCCCCGTGTACTTTAGTATAAAATCGTAAATCGAACTTTGCCAAGCGCCCGTATGGTGCACCTGCTGAAAATTGGAATTATTCGTAAGCTCGAACCGATCGTACTCTTGACGGTAGAGCTTCGGAGCCTTGGAGTTTCCCGCGAGCCATATGTGGCATTTGCCGTTGAAGTTCCAGTCGGCTATGGTGAGATCTCCTACGCGCATCAAAAGCACGGCGTGCTCCGTTGCAATTCCCCCGCCTTGAAGTCTGCCGAAGCTCCGCGTCAAGGCCCGGTCCTCTGGCTTCCTCCTGGCCACCTTGGTGGCGTGGTCCGTTCCGACCCTGCCGAAAATCACCCATGCCTCCTGCATATACCCGCGGCGCTGATAAGCGTTCCAGAATTTCCGGCGCGCCGGCCACATGTGCTTCACCTCGGGTTTGGTGGTGGTTTCATCAACGACGGTCAGGAACCAGTCGAGAGACATCTTTGTGAGCCAACGCCTCATTACCGCCTGCGCTTCCTCCCTCACGCCGATCCATTTGGACCGGTTGACGCGAAGATCTCCGTAATTGTCCAACATGAACCGTTCTATTAAATATTTCACATCTTCCGGCGGATCATGGGCCTCCCATGGCAGTAGAAGTGTTTCCGCCAATTTAGTTCCAATACGGGGAACCGATGGATACCGGAATTGTCTATCTTCCTTCATCGCCCATTTCATCACCTTCAGAATCGGGCCTGTGGAGGGCGCCCGCCTGAGAGTCTGTTCAAGCCACAGTAAAGCGTTGATAAACGCGTGTCCGGCAAGCCGTGCCGATTCATAGGAGAGTTCAAAGCCCACGTTCGACAGAAAACCGACGGGTGAATCGGCCGACAGCGCCATCTCCGCGAGTCTGACCGGAGCTTTCCCGACGGAGAACAGATCGATCTCCCGATGCCTCTGCGCCCATTCTGCCTCCAAATCGGTCCTGCCGGCCAGAAAAACGGCGATGGCGCTAATCCCGAAAACCTCGGGGTTGAATTCTTGCAGATAGATTCTGATCAAGTGGCGCAACGCCAGGCGGCTGGGGTCTTGGCTCAATCTGGCCAGGTAGAAATTCATGAACTTTTGGTTTTCGAGAAGGCTGGGCGAACCTATGGTCAGGCAAAGCGGGACGTATCTCCATTCCCGGTCGGCAATGTTATCCCAAATGTTCGAAACGACGGCGGCATTTAGGCGACTATGAAGCTCTTCAATATCCAGGCCGGGCGGATTGGCGTACAAGGCTTCAAGTTTCCTTTCCACATGCTCCCTTGCCTTCAGCATGCGCGGTTCGCGAGCAAGGGGCGGCGGGGGGATGATTATCGGCCCATCAAAACTCTCCAGGCATGATTTGAGATTCATGGCGCGGCCCCCCCTTTCTCCGGAATATCCTCCAGTTTTGAGGTTACGCGTGGCGGAGACATGATGAAGCGCAGATCGATGCGCCGATTGAGCCTCTTGTTTTCAGGCGTGTCGTTGGGATATGCGGGACGCTGTTTTCCGTACCCTGCCAGGCTCAGCACCGGCTGTCCATTCCGGTTTTGAAGCTCCGCCAGGATTTGTTGTGCGCCGATCAAGGCTTGATAGGTGTGGAATGCCCGATCCACGGAAAGCCGCCAATTGAGGTCCGCACTCCCGGCATTATCCGTGTGGCCCTCGACAAAAATCGACTCGATGCCGTGGGGTGAGCGCGGCCCCATCCCACTGTTGTCTTGACCCTGGAGAAACGTGTAACGGGGCAGGACCTTTGCCAGGGACATCGCCAGCTTGTTCAAGGCGTCCTTTCCCTGGTCGCTCAATTCTGATTTGTTGCTATCGAAAAGGATGCTTTCGGGCAGGCGCAAAATGCCGTTTTCAGTATCCAATGTCACCGAAACCCCCTCCTTTTCCATCGACCTTTTGATATTTTTCAGAAGCTCTTTTCTCGTATCGTCCGCGCCTACAAGGTCCTTCAGCGTCTTGCGCTGCTGCGCGGCCGCCTGGTTGAATTTGAGGGCGAAAAACATCAGCATGATGATGAAGAGGAACAACATGCCTATCATCATATCGGTCATCGAGGCGAAATACCCCTCTTCCGTATGCCCGCTTACATGAAACCGCCTGGAGATTGCCATTTTTCTTCACCCCGCTCTATCTGGCACTGGAAGAACCGTTGCCGCTATGCAAATGCTCGGTCGCCTTTCGAACCTCCTCGGCGGTATACCTCAAATCATCTACATTGCCCGCAAGCAGGCCCACGGTATGGGCAAGATTGCTGTCCACTTTTGCGATGTATTCGCTGAATCCGGCGGCATTGCTCTTGAGGTTGCCAATCATGATTTCAACTGTTTTGGCAAGGCTTGCGTCAACATCTTTAAAACGGTTCTCATGTCGCTCCCAAACCCCTTGAAGTTTTTCCAAGGTCCCGGAGGTTTCCTTTGAAAGCCGCCCCAATTCCTGCTGTACGGGACGCATATTTTCGAATAGGCGGTCAACCGACTGCCCGAGCGCGCCGGTTGCTCACGCAAGCCCCTGTTCGGCCTGTGTGAGCGGTCCGGTCGAGTCTTTGAGAGTTCTGGCCGTGCCGGCCATCGCATCGACCGTGGACTGCGCCGACTCATTGACTTTTCTCAGAGCCGCGGCATGCGTGGCAAGCCTGTTCTCGATGACTTCAAGGGCTGACTTCAAAGAATTGGTCCTTTCATTGAAGCCATCAAAAGCATTGGACAGATTTTCCAGGACGGCGCTTGCTCCCGAGACGAGCCTGCCAGCGGCAAGTTGGCCTTTTTCATCCAGCTCGACACCCGTCCTGTTGGCGGCGTCGCCGACCGTTTGGGTCGCGGCATGTCCGGCCACTGTAATCGCCCTTACCGCCTCCTCGATCTGCCCTGCGTTTTGCCTGGCGGCGTCTTTGAGTTCTCTGATGGAATCGAGAAGGCGCGAGGATATCTGGGCGGATGCTTCTGAGGCGCCATCCAACATGTTGCGCGAGGCCGAATCCAATGAGGCGGCTATTCGCTCGACAGCCTCCCGCATTGCCCTCGATGCTCCAGCGGTCTGGTCGGCCAGAGCCCCTGTCGCTTCACTGGAGGCCGTCCGAAGGCTGTCCACAAGGGTCGCCAGCGACGTGGCGCCCGTTTCGGCCGCTGTTTCGATCCGTTTGACCGCGCCAGCGATTTCCTCGTTGAACGCTTCCGCCGCCCGAAGCGATGAATCCTTCAATTGCCCGCCCATTTCCGCAAGAGATCCCTTTATTCCTTCAGCCAACACTTTCAGGTTGTCCCCCACCGAGGCCAACTGTGTTTGAAGGGCGGATTGTGTCCTGGACAAATCCGATTCCACGCCGCGGGACATGCCTTCCACCATTTCCACGAGTGATTTTACGGCGCTTCGCAGTTCCGAGGCGGCTTCGCCGAGTTGGTCGGACATTTTGCTTCCACTGTCGCCCACACTTTGAGAGGTCGCCGCAAGCGTTTCTCTCACCTGCCCGAGCGTGGTGGCAAGTTCCCTCAGTTCCGTCCCGGCGTTCGCCGTTACAACGTCTCCGAACTTCTCTGTAAGCGAGTTCACCATCGATTGGTTAAGCAGGTTGAGTTCTTCGATCATGCTCCCGATTTGGCCGGAGAGTGGCGAAATCGCCGATGTCATTACCTGGGGCATCGCGTCGTTCAGCGCGTTGCGGAATGTCTCGCCGTTACTGCGCGGCATGTCGTCCAGTCGTTCGACGACAGGGGCCACCGCGGCGCTCATGAGGACCGGCATTGAGCGCTCGATTGCCTTCTCAAGGGCCTGTCCGAGCGTGACCGCGAGTGTATCATTAAAGTTCTTGAGCTGATCCGACTGTTGCCGTATTGCCTTGTACTCTCGATCAGCAAGCCATTCGGGCGTGACCGGAAATGTCAGGGATTCGATTTTGGCGCACATTGCTTCAAGCCGGCCTTCAATGTATCTGGACATCCATTTGTGACATAATGTCAGAAGGATGGAACAACCCAGGCCAGCTATTGATGTCCAGAATTTAAAACTGGCCGCATGCAACAGCTCCACCAGTGCGTTCTGGATATCCGTCTGCGCGGTGACCTGAGAATGTGCGCCGTTTTTCAGCGCGGAGGCGGCCACGCTTGCCACCGCGCTGCTTATGCCTTGAGAGGCAAAGGAAAGGGCCGCTACGAGGCCAAAAAACGTCAGCAGCAGACCGATGCCAACCAGTATGTTGCTCCAGGAATGGAGGCTCCTGAGTCTTAGATTGCCCTCCAAATCCGCCGCATTCAGGTACACCGACGGCCGGACGGTAATCCATATCGCTCTTGATTCGTCTTCATTTGGGCGGATAATGGTCTTGCAGAACTCTTTCCAGGCGTGCATGAAAAGTTTCTTTTGTTCCATGTACGCATTAAAGCCGTTAAAATTCTCCGCCCTCGAAAATTCCTCCCACGATGCGAACGATTTCAGCCGCCTCATGCAACCGGAAAGTTGCATGAATGCGGGAAGAAAACGGCGGAACAGGAAATACAGCAATATGACGAGCGCGAATATTCCGATTGCACCGGCCAGGAAAGGAGCGACGAAGTCATTTTTGAACCAAGGGAAAATCTTGGCTCCAATTTGGTTTATCAATCCACCCATTTTTGTCATCATCAGATACAGCATTTGCCTCTCCCGACGTGCCGGATTGCCAGCCTCAAGATTGCCAGTGGGGCGTTGATCCGATGAGACGGACGCCCCCTGGCGTCACCATTTATCAGAACTTCTTAATTGCCTTTTTCCTAAGTTTTTCATATTCGCTATGGTTTATCATATTATCCTTGCGCATTTGTTCAAGTTTATTTAGCTCGCCTTCAAGATTCTTGGAATTTAAAAGTGTGGCTGGCGGCTGCAATTCAGGCTTTAATGTGACATTTATCGCATCCGGCACCAATCTATATTGGCCTCCGCTCGCCGCGTCCACTCCCCATCCAATCAGACCGCCAGCGAGGATATTGCCTGCAACAGCACCGGATATGACGTGCCTGACATCCACCGTTGCGGAGTAATAGCCCTTTTTTTGAAATTTCAAGATGTGGTCCGATTTACGGCTTAACTCAACCTGGCAGGGCGTGGTGAAATTTGTATTTTCGCCTACCACCGCAAAGTTTGCCCCTGAAGGATCGCTCGAAACAGAAATCTTCTGGGTTGTTCCATTAATGATCGTTGCGCACCCGGATACACAAAACAGTACAACAATTATAAATAATCTGTAATATTTTGACATAGCCCGACTCCATACCTTGATATTGAGATAAATTGCGCGATTTCTTCGTTAATCAACAAACGCTCATCCTCCTTCCCGGCTCAGCCCCCCGTGCTCGGACCAATTCGTCCTTCATTTGCTCCTCCTTGAAGCCAACGCATCAGCCTCAACGTTCAGGCCATGGGAGGAGCTGCCAAATAGTGTTGGCGGCAAATGTCTCCTTGTTGCGGAAATCATTTGCCCCTATACTTGCTTAAACGGATTTGTCTAAAAAAAGCGGACAGCTTCGGGGAACCTTTATGGATGCGCAAAGAGCCGGGCAGGACACTGTCAAGTTGATCCGAATGGGGAAGGCGGGGGACCGACACGCTCTCAACATCCTTTTTGCCCGCTACCACAACAGGGTGCTCAGAATAGTGCGTCTGAGGTTGAATTCCGGCATGCGCGACAAGCTCAGAACTCAGTCGATGGACATCCTGCAGGAGGTTTTCATGAAGGCATTTGAAAACCTTCCTGGTTTTGAGCCTGCCGGCGAAGGGGCTTTCATCCACTGGCTAAGCCGGATTGTGGAAAACGTGGTCCGCGATAAGCTCGACTTCGCAGCGGCGAAGAAAAGAGCGTCCGAGGGCGAACTCTCCCTTGATGAAACACTGGCAGTTTCGGGGGACATGCTTCATTTGGGCGATATGATTCCAGCGCAAGTGACTTCTCCTACCCGGCATCTATTGAAAAGAGACATTCAAACCTTGGTCGATGGCCTTCTGCTCGAGCTTGATGAACGGGATCGTGAGGTGATTATTTCTCACAAACTGGAGGAATTGACCTTCACCGAGATCGCCTCTTATTCGGGCGAAAGTGCCGACGCGGTAAGGAAACGATTCAAACGTTCTTATATGAAGCTCGTTTCCATCGCCGAGGATAGAAAAATTTTGCAGGAACTCAGGCTGTGGCGACCATGCCTAAGACCGCCGAACGAAAGGAGATAATCGACCGCTTCATTGAAGAGATACTTGATGGAGGAAGCGGGAAGCTGCTTGATGATTATTGTGAAAAATATCCCTTCCTCAGGGGAGCCTTGGAGCAAAAATACGAACTTGTCAAGGTGCTTGACGAGGCGTTTGCCGATGTCGATCTGAGCGGCACAGAGATCGGCGAATACCTGATTGTAGATGAAATCGGCAGGGGAGGCATGGGCGTGGTCTACCTCGCCCTCCAGCGATCCCTGAACAGGTATGTCGCACTGAAAGTCCTTCCGTTCGCTCTGTCCTCCGACTCCGGGGCGGTGAACCGGTTCCGCTCCGAGGCGCGGATCGTCGCCAAGTTCAACCATCCCAACATAGTTCCGGTCCATTTCATGGGGGAGGAAAAGGGCCTTTGCTATATTGCAATGGCCTTGGTCACCGGCATTTCCTTCGACAAGGTCCTGCAGGCGCTGAGATGCGCTCCCGCCAGTCGGCGGTCGGCGATGATGGTCCGGGAAATCATTTCAGATCATCCGGACTTCATGCGGCTCAACGTCGGCAGTGATGAAACGGGGGAGCCCGAATCAATCCATGTTGCCCGTCCGCCCTCGCTGTGGGTCAAGCCGTATCATGCCTTCGTGCTGACACTATGCGCCGAGATCGCCGACGCTCTCAGCTATGCGCACAAAAACGGTATCTGCCATGGCGACCTGAAACCATCCAATATAATGCTGACTCGCGGCGGGGTGCCGATGATTGTCGATTTCGGTCTGGCGAAAGACATGCGCTCTCTCAAAAAATCTCAATCGCAAGACTTTCTCGGTACGATCTCCTACGCCTCTCCTGAGCACATCACGAAAAACATCGCAAGTCCGGCATCGGAGGTTTGGTCTCTTGGCGTCACCATGTACGAAATGCTCTCGCTCAAGTCCCCTTTTCAAGCGGTGGACGTCGCTCGAACCATTGAGAATATATTAAAAAAAGACCCGCCCTTGTTGCGGACGGCTGTCAAGGCATTCCCCAAAGACGCTGAAGCCATAGTCTTCAAATGCATGGAGAAGACCCCCGAGGCCCGCTACCATCGGGTCGATCTGGTGAAAGAAGACCTGAGCGACTTCCTGCTCTCCAAACCGGTTGTGGCCAAGCCGGTGGGAAACCTCGGAAGGCTGACCAGGTGGACCAAAAGGAATAGGGTGGTATCGATCTTGACATGCGCTTTGCTGCTCCTGTTGACCATTGGTTCATTTCTTGGTTTTAACTCGCTGGTTAAAGACTACATTGTTCAAGGCCAAAATTATGTTAATAATGGGAAATACCCGGAGGCGGTAAGATCATATGAAAAAGCTCTTGCCTTGCTGAAGGTCCCGCTTTTTTCACGAAATACTGAAGCGTCTGCCCTGAGCGGAACGGGAGACGCATGGGCTGGATCGGGTCAATTTAAAAAGGCCATCGCTTTCTATGAGCGCGCACTCCGAATCGAAGCGGACAATGCTCAGGCAGTGGAAGGAATAGGGGATGTCTACTATGATGAGGGACATTACGCGCGGGCGGTAGCATGGTACAATAGGGCCATCATTCTATCTCCCGGGGATAGCCAGAAATACTACAGCCGGGGACGGGCCTAAGAGAAGCAGGGGCACTACAGGGAAGCGTTGCGTGATTTTCACAAAGACATCCAACTCGATCCCGACGATCGTGATACCATGGGGGTGATTCGGACTTTGCTAGGGGAAATGAGGCTGAAGTCGAAGGATGCCCGGATCGCGACCCTCCGTGAAGAGGGATTCAACGCAACGGAGATCGACTCGGTCCTTGAATGGACATCTCCCCGGAAAGGTTCACCATAGAAAAGCGGGGCCTGTAGAACAGTGAGGCCTAGACCACTCGTCTGCAACGGCAAGTAGGACTTTTACATTGGGCTATCCGGCTATTCTGACGATGGGCGTTCATGGAGCAGGGACGCATGGAAGAATAAAAGCCATTTACAAAGTTGCAATCAAGATGCCGAACAAAGCGCTTTTTCTTGGGGGAGAACTCCTTCTCGCCCGAGCAGGCTACCCTCTTCAAGCTTGGCTGGGTCGCGCCACTCATTCTCCAGCCTCAGATGTTATAGGCGACCAGTATTGCCCTGAGGACAGCAGGCTACCCGGGGGCAAGGTGCCTCGCTACGGTCTGTCCTTCCGTTGAGAAGCACCACCCGTCTCCCCAAACCCCTGGGCCCAGCCATTGGCTGAATTATTGGTCTCCTGCTAATGTGCGAATTCCGGGCTTTCCGGACCCTCCGAGGGATTCAGACCTTCTTACCCGTTCATGGCAGACCGACCGCGGGGCTTGGATAGTTAAACTCACAGAAGATCCTCTCGACTTCGACCGGCCCGATCATGTCGCCAAGGTACTGGATGCGTACGAGCGTTTTTGCAAGATTGGAAGGCGATGTTAGTGAAAAGTCATGGTCGATCGGGGTCGGTCCGCCCCAATCGCAGCTTGGAGCGAGGTCGGTTCGATAGAGGTCGGATCGCCCCAAATCCCGGCGTGCAGCGGGTTCAGGTCACACGGAAGGCCTTTTTGCGGCCTTGGAGAACATCTCATACGGACCTGCTCCCCGCGGCAAACGCCCTTCATCGATTCGGGGCTCACCCCTGAGACCCCTTACTACTACCGTCCGTGATCAGGCGGCCATGGCTTTTTCCGCTCGCCTTTCCAGCTCCTCGGAACTTAGTTCCTCCACGTGCGTTGCAATCCACCACCTGTTTCCCGCAAAGTCCTTGACGGTTGCCACCCGGTCGCCCCAGAACATCTCTTCGGGCGCCGCGACCTTTTCGCCGCCGGCCGCCAGGGCTTTTTTATAGGTGGCGTCAGTATCGTTTAGATTGAGATAGAGCGATACCGGCATTGCGGGAGACTCCACGCACGCCTCCCCGAGCATGACAACCGAATCGCCGATCTTAACCTCCGCATGCCTTACCGTTCCGTCAGGGGATGAAAACCGGTAGACTTCCACCGCCCCGAACGCGTTTTTCAAAAAATCGATCAATTTCACCGCTCCCTTCACCGAAAGAAGGGGCGTAACCGTGTGGTAACCTTCCGGTATCGATTTAACAGCCATTCTACGCCTCCTTGGATTTCGAGTCGCTTTGCCAAGCCGGCCCGAGCTCTTTTTATGTAATCTAATTCTCCGGGCGCCATAAATCTTTTTGCGCCTTGATGAAAAATACAACACCGATTCGCATTGAATTCGAAATTTTCCACACTCCCGGTTCCCGGTGTGCCGAAATTTTCAACACCGCCTTTCGCCGCGCCATTGAAACCGATTTGCAACACCACTGTTAAAGAGTGCCAACAATCTGATAATGCAGGCTAATCACGGTTGAGAGCTTTCGGGGCTGGTGATGGCATGAAACTTGATCTAGAGGCTGTACGACCCGTTTTTTTCAAACCTCAATCCAAAGGAGCGCCAACGATATGATCATCCTGGAGCACATCTATCATGCGAGGCAGGCCGAGTACTTAATCGCCATAATCGGCCTGTTCGGCTTTATCGCCTTCTGGCGGGTGCTAAACGGTCCGAGCGCCAAGCCGCGGACCGCAACGGTTGCCGCCCGCTCATTTGCCGACCGTCTGGCCGGTTTTCTTGCTCCCGCGGACGTTATGTTTCATCCCGGCCATGGTTGGGCCAGAATCGACAGCGCCGACACCGTCACCATCGGAATGGACGATTTTGCGGCGAAACTTCTCGGTTCGGCCGATTCGATCTCACTGCCCAAACCGGGCTCCAAAGTCAAGCAGGGTTCTTTGGGCTGGGGGTTCAAGACCGATTCACGCGTCATTCACATGTTGGCCCCGGTGGAAGGCGAAGTCACGGAGATAAACGAGGCTGTGGCCGGTTCTCCCGCCACGGCTTTCGAGGACCCTTACGGCAGTGGCTGGCTGTTCAAGGTCCGAAGCGCCAACCTCACGTCCAATACCAAGAATATGATACCCTCGACGATGGTGGGACAATGGCTTGAAGGTCTTCGCCAGGCCCTGTACTCCCGGAGTGAGTCGATGTCGGGCGCCCCGATGTACGCCGACGGCGGCGAGCCGGTCAGGGGGATCGCGAAGGCTGTCGATCCGGAGATGTGGGACGAGTTGGCAAGAGAGTTTTTTCTCACTAAATAGCGGGGGGGGGATCCGATAATGGAAGATAAGACAAAGCCGGTGGTTACCGTGTCAACGAAAGAAGGCGCTCCCGACCTTGGGAGGCGCAACTTCCTCAAGATTTTCGGCGCGGGCGGAGCGATGGCCATGCTTACTCCAGGGGCCGCCAAGGCGGCCGGAGCGGTGGTCAAGTCGAAAAAAGATGATGCCATGGGAGTCCTGGTGGACACCACCTTGTGCATCGGATGCCGTTCCTGCGAGGCGGCCTGCAATGATGTAAACAAACTGCCGCAGCCCAAAAGGTCGTTTGACGACGATTCCGTTCTTAACGAGCACCGGGATACTTCCCCCAGGGAATGGACGGTCGTAAACAGGTACAACATGAAAAACGGCGCGCAGATTACGCGCAAGCAGCAATGCATGAGCTGTATCGAGCCGGCGTGCTCCTCGGCCTGTATCATAAGGGCGCTCGAAAAGCAGCCCGACGGCGCGGTGACCTGGCGCGAGGACCTGTGTCTTGGGTGCCGTTACTGCATGGTGGCCTGTCCTTTCGACATGCCCAAATTCGAATATTCCAAGGCCGTGCCTCGAATAAGAAAGTGCCAGTTCTGCTTCACCCGGCAGGAAAAGGGTCAACAACCGGGTTGCGCGGAAGCCTGTCCCGTGCAGGCCCTCAAATTCGGGCGAAGATCAGATCTTATCGAGGAAGCCAGAAAACGCATCGAGGGCAACCCCAAGGGCTACATCGATCATATCTACGGGGAACATGAAGCGGGCGGCACCAGTTGGCTCTACCTTGCCGGGGTGCCCCATGACGAACTGGGTCTGCCAAAGATGAGCTCGCAGAACTATCCGGAATTGACCGCCGGGGCTGCGGGAACCGTACCGGCCGTCCTTTTGATCTGGCCCGCGCTGCTTGCCGGGTTTCATTATTTCAGCCACGGTAAGGACGATGCCCACGAGGATCGTTCCCACCATGACGCCTCACAGAAGGGAAGCCGATAATGAAAAAACTCGTTCATCTGCTTTTTGGAGACCCGAAGAAGTTTTTCACCCCGTTTAATCTGATCAGCGGATTCATCATGCTGGTCGGGTTGGGCTTGATCGGACTGCGGCTGGCAAAGGGGCTGGGGGCGGTTACGAATTTGACTCAGACAACCCCCTGGGGCATTTGGATCGGCTTTGATGTCATGTCGGGCGTCGCCCTTGCCGCCGGCGGCTACACCCTCGCGGCCACAGTGCACATCTTCGGGCTCAAAAAGTACGAACCCCTTGTGCGGCCCGCCATTCTAACCGGTTTTCTCGGCTATGTTTTCGTCGTTTTGGGTCTCATTTTGGACCTCGGGCGCCCGTGGCGCATGCCCCTCATCATGATTTTTCCGCGCGGGGTCACCTCGGTGCTCTTCGAGGTCGGTATGTGCGTGGCAGCCTATCTTACCGTCCAACTCCTCGAATTTGTACCGGCTTTCTGGGAATGGCTTCAGTGGGACGGCCTGAGGAGCTTTTGGGGTAAACTAACCGTTTGGCTGTCGATCCTTGGCGTCGTGCTTAGCACTCTTCATCAATCCAGTCTGGGCTCTCTTTTCCTGCTGGCGCCAACCAAACTCTTTCCCCTGTGGTATTCTCCCTACCTGCCGCTCTTTTTCTTCGTTTCCAGCATCGTCGCCGGGCTTTCCATGGTGATCGTTGAAAGCTCGCTATCCCACAGGCTCTTCGCCTACCGGCTGCCCGCATCGAGCCATTTCGACCTCGACGACCTGACCCTGGGGCTGGCCAAAGCCGCCGCGGTGGTGCTCTGGGTCTACTTTTTCCTCAAACTCATAGGGCTTTCCGAACTGGGGCGCTGGGACCTGCTCCTTACCCCCTACGGCCACCTCTTCCTGGTCGAGATGCTGGGATTTGTGGCCCTGCCGTGCGTTCTGTACACCCTCGGGGTGAGAACCCGAAATGTCAAACTGGTGCGATTTACCGGCGGTTGGACCGTCATCGGGATAATCTTCAACCGGCTGAACATATCCGTTATCGCCTTCAACTGGCAGATCCACCCCCATTATCATCCGAGCTGGATGGAAATTACGGTCTCGGTGACTTTGGTGACCATGGGCATATGGCTCTTCAGATGGCTGGTCAACCGCCTGCCGGTATTGTCCCATGAAAAGCCCGAGACGGGGACAAACACCTTAAAGGATCTGTGGGCCGCGGGAGCCGGAGGGGCGTAGGCGTTTTCCGGTATCGGGCCGCGCCGCTGGCGTCCATGCACTTCGGGCCGGGGAAGCCGCTTTTGAGATCGATTGTGAGGATTTCATCACGCAGCCGGAGCGCGGGCGGTGTATGAGGCCGAGGGGGCGGCCCGATTCATGAACCTTGCCTGTCAGTATACCAGGCCATATTTCTTGATCTTGTTGTAGACCGTGGCCCTGTCAACCTGGAGGAGTTGGGCGGCAAGAGATACGTTGCCCCCGCTCTTATCCAGGGCGAATTGAATATGGCGTTTTTCGATTTCGGCCAACGGCAGCACCTCGCCCGACTTCGAGGGACCATTTTGCGCCACAAGGCCGGCAAAATCCTCCACAGTGATCAGGGGGGGCTTTCCCACGACGATCGCCCGTTCTATGGCGTTCTGGAGTTCCCTCACATTGCCGGGCCAGGCTTGTTGCTTTAGAAGCTCCATGGTCGCCGCTTCGACTCCCGTGAAGGGTTTGTTCATGGCCGCGGCGAACTTGCGCACGAAATGATTTGCGAGCAGGGCAATGTCCGAGACCCGCTCCTTCAGCGGGGGCAACTGGATGTTGAACACGTTCAACCGGTAGTAGAGATCCTCTCTGAACGTACCTTCCTTCACCGCGTCTTCCAGATTCTTGTTGGTCGCCGAAATGATCCGAAAGTCCGCCTGCACCACCTCGTTTCCGCCAAGCCGGGTGAAGCGCTTGGTTTCTATAACGCGTAAAAGATCCATCTGCGTCTTGGGGCCGATGTTGCCTATTTCATCGAGAAATAGAACGCCCTTGTCGGCGAGTTCCAATTTCCCTTTGCGCTTGTATTGGGCTCCGGTGAAGGCCCCCCGTTCATGGCCGAAAAGTTCGGATTCGACCAGCGTATCGGTAAGGGCTCCGCAGTTTATGGTAATCAGCGGGAAGTATTTGCGTTTGCTGTTGAAGTGGATCGCCCTGGCCACGAGCTCCTTGCCTGTGCCCGAAGCCCCCTGGATCATCACCGTTACGTCGGTTTTGGCCACCGTTTGAATGGTGTTGAGCACATCCTGCATCTGCCGGCTTTCACCGACGATCTTGTTTGTGGAAATGAGGGAATGGATTTCCTGCTTGAGGGTGAGATTTTCCCTCTGGAGCCGGCGCTGTACGGCCGCGTTGCGGATAAGTCTGCTCAGATCGTCTGGGTCCACCGGCTTGGTTATGTAATCGTAGGCCCCCTGTTTCAGGGCCTGAACGGCGGTGTCCACCGACGCATAGGCCGTCATGATAATGATGGCCAGTTGGCTGTCGATTTCCCTCAAGCGCCGTTGAAGCTCGATTCCGTCCATCCCTGGCATCTTGATGTCGAGAAGAACGATGTCGAAACTCGATTCGCCGATCCTTGCCAGGGCTTCCAGTGCGTCGGCGGCGGTTTCCACGAGGTATTTTTCCTGCAAAAACCAGTGTTTGAGAGAATCCCGGACCGAGGGTTCATCGTCTACGATCAGTATTGAAGCTTGTTCTGCCATTGTCTCCCCGTCCCGCACAGCCCGAACCGCTCAGTTGCCCGCTTTTCACTCTCCGCCCCCGGTTTTTCTCACATCTCGGAAATGATGCCTTCATCGGAGGAACCATTGACCTCGTCTGGCGTCAATTGCCTTGGAAATGTGAGCACGAAGGAAGCCCCCCGGCCCGGTTCGGATTCGACCTCGATCTGCCCGCAGTGTTTCAGCATGATTCCGTAAACGATTGAAAGGCCTAGCCCGGCGCTGTGCCCCCCCTCCTTGGTGGTGAAAAAGGGCTCGAAAATTTTCGACCGGATTTCCGCCGGAATTCCACGGCCGCTATCCTTTACGCCCACCTGCAGGGCCTTGCCGTCCGGGGCGTCCTTGGTCGTTACGGTTAGCACGCCGCCCTGGGGCATGGCTTCCAAGGCGTTCATGAAAAGGGCTACCAACACCTGCTCAATCTGGTTCGGGTCTCCGAAAAAGGCGGAATCCCCGGCTTCAAGCTCCGTTAGCGTCCGGATGTTGTGTATCTGAAAATGGTGGTTTGTGATTAAAAGACTCTTGTCGATAATATTGTTTATATCGACCTTTTCCACCACGGATTCGGAATTGCGGGAAAAGCGGAGCAGGTTCCTGACGATATTTCCGCACCGTTTGATCTCGCCTATGCATGTGTCGAAGTGCTTGAGGGCCACCTTGCTCTCTTCCTCCGTCATCGGCCCTTCGCTCAATTGCCTCGATATCAGCCGGGCGTAGGCGAGTACGCCACTCAAGGGGTTGTTGATCTCATGGGCCACCGAGGCGGCCAGCTTGCCGATCGAAGCCATCTTGGCGATGTGGACCACCCGTTGGGACAGTTCCCTGTTTTCAGCTTCGGCCCGTTTGAGGCTGATCACCATGCTGTTGAAAGAACGGGCCAGATCCGCTATTTCATCGTTTCCTTCAACGGGAATTCTGAAGTCGAGATTGCCCATCTTGACTTCGCGCGGTCCCTCGGCAAGCTTGCCCAGTCGTATGTGGACGTTTCGAATGATAAAAAGCCCGGCGAAAAGCTCGATCAGAAGTATCGCCCCCAGGGAATAGAGAATCAGCAGGTGGAGGCTGCTGAAAATGTTGCTGTCCACCCCCTCCAGGTTGAACTGGGAGTCGAGCATGCCAAGGATTTTCTGCTTCGATAGCGGCGGATGGCATTCGGGCGCCGAGCAGGCCGGCTCGTTGTGAATCGGCTCGAAGGCCCCCAGTATCCGGTAGCCCTCCTTTGAGATAAAAGTCCTGGTACGGTCGGCTTCGGGTATATTTTCGAGCGGTTTGCGGCCGCTATGGCACACGATGCATTCCTTGACCTTGGTGTCCACCTTTTGCCCGATTTCCCGCCTTTTCGCGCTGAAAACGATTTTTCCGTCTTTGTCGTAAATCCTTATTCCGTAAACTCCGGGACCCTTTCCAAGAGCGTCTATCGTATGGCCGACGTCGCGCTGACGATTGAGCAGCATGCTCTGGCGCATGGATCTGAGAAGGAGTTGGTTGGTGCGGATGGCTTCGCCCGCGATGTGAAGTTTGGCAGCCCGTATAATGAAGGTTGTAAGAGAAATGAACACCACGGCGCTAACGAGCAGTAGGAGGTAAAGAAGCCTGAAAGCAAGCGAATTGGAGATATTTCTCATAAAATCCCGGTCTTGCCCGATTGCGGGCTTCAATTCCATCCCTGTTCGCCCGTATGAAAGGGCGGTTTCCACCTGCCGCGCAGGGGCCGTTATTGTTCTCTTTATTATCACGGCCCGACTAAATTTCCGAGATGATTCAACGGCGCGGCCGGCGCTCTTCTATTCCGCGGCGGTTTTTGCCTTTCCTGGAGGCCGGTCGAACGTGAATGCCAATCATACGGGGCTTAAAATAAAATTCAAAATATGGATGGAGGACCAAGAGGGAAAGGCTGTCTCGGGTGCGGGAGACATGCGAATGTCAAGCGCGCTCGAGGAGCACCGGGCGATTGCGGCCGGCGCAAAAGCCCTCGGCATGAGTTAATCGTCGATAAAGACTTCCGGCGATTCGGCTACATTAGACCTGTCATCATGATCAGTTTGAAGCAAAGCGCGGCTATAAGCGCCGCCGCCGGGATCGTAAGCACCCAGGCCACCGCCATTTGCCCCGCGACTCCCCAGCGAACCGCCGAAAGGCGCTTCGAGGAACCCACCCCGAGGATCGTGGCTGAAATGACATGAGTCGTGCTGATCGGAGCGCCCAGGGCGGAAGCGGTCAAAATGACTCCCGCGGCCGAGGTTTCCGCCGAAAAGCCGTGTACCGCTTGAAGATTGAATATCTTGTGGCCCATGGTCTTGATTATCCTCCAACCCCCTATGGCCGTGCCAAGCCCCATGCACGTGGCGCAAGTGATCTGCACCCAGAAAGGCACTGTCATATCCGTTATCCTGTGGCTGATAAAAAGGGCCAGGGTAATGAGCCCCATGGTCTTTTGAGCGTCATTTGTGCCGTGGCTCGTGGCCATGAAAGCCGAGGAGACAATCTGCAGCCGTCGAAAAGCTTTGTTCACTTTTCGAGGATGTGAGTTGCAGAAAATCCAGGAAAGGGTGAGCATCAAAAGATATCCGACGATAAAGCCGGCAATGGGCGAAACAATCAGTGGCGCGATGACCTTGTGGAAAATGGAATAAAAATTGAGAGCGTGCGGACCGGTGTAGGCCAGGGTCGCTCCGATCAACCCCCCGATCAGGGCGTGGGAAGACGAGGAGGGCAGCCCCAGGTACCAGGTCAGGACGTTCCAGGCTATGGCGCCGAAAAGAGCCGCCAAGGCCAGCGCCTGGCAACCTTTGATCATCCCGGGATGCACGATGCCGCTTCCCACGGTCTGGGCGACGTGAGTTCCTATTAAAGCGCCCAAAAGGTTTAGAACGGCCGCCATGATGACCGCGGCCACAGGCGAAAGCACCTTGGTGGAAACAACCGTCGCGATGGCGTTTGCGGAGTCATGCGCCCCGTTGGTGAAATCGAAGACCAGGGCTATTACAATCACTACAACCAGGGATATGGGAATCTCAAGCATTCTTGAGCACGATTCCTTCGATGGATTTGGTCAATTGCCAGGTCCGGTTGAAAAGCTTGTCGATTCGATCGTAAATCTGGGTCCATTTGACGATATCGACAACAACCGAGGGTTTTTCCGGAGAACGGTCGTATAGCTCTCCCAGGCCGCTAAGCAGCAGCATCTCACATTCCTTCTTGAGATGTTGCAACTGCGATACGGTGTCGTTTACCTCTTTGCCTCCGCCCAGCTTTCCGAGCATGACCCCGATGCCGATAACCATGTCCTTTACGTTGCCGATCATTTTCATGGCCGGAAAACGGATCTGTTGCACCTCGTAGACCCCGATGCGGTTGGAGACGGCCTGGATGTGATTGAGAATGGTTTCCTGGGAGGAGTTGATCTCGTGAATGTCCTCCCGGTCGATGGGCGTAATAAAGGTTGTGGACAGTTCCCGGCGGATCGTGCGGTTGAGCACATCGCCTTCGGCCTCGAGTATGTTGATGGCCTGGCACTGACTTTCGCAATTTCCAAATTCCCGTACCATCTTGTCGAGCACGGTCGCGGCACTGACGATGATCCGATTCTGTTCACGAAACAGCTCGAAGAATTTGGGAGATTTGGGGAAAAAACTGAACGACATGTTGCTCCTCGATCAAACCATCCCGTCATCATTGGCCAAATGATCGAGACGGCTCGCAATGGGTCGATCTTGATTTCTTCCGGTTCTGAAATGCGGTCGTTTTCGGCAGCGTAAGCTACCATATCGCGGGGTCGGGGGCAAAATGAAATCGCACGGGATGGCTTCAACGCACCAAAGAAAGAGGTTCGTTGAGGCTCTCCAGCTCCAATGAAAAGTCGCGGCACCCGATCCTGTTCAAGCAACAGTAATCCTGCTCGATCTCGAAGAGTTCACTCAGCGGTTTTCCCATCGCAAAACACAGCAGTATCCGGTTTACCCCCGCGTGGGCAACTATCAGGATATCGCCTCGGGTCGAGTAAATCGCATCGCGGAAAGCCGGGATGACCCTTCGAGCGCAATCTGTGAAGCTTTCACCCCCCGAGGGTCTGAAGTGCGCGATATCCCGCCCCCTTTGTTCATATTCCGCGGGATGGAGGCGGCGAACATCTTCGAAGGTCAGCCCCTCCCAGTCTCCCAGGGCGATTTCCCGGAAGCTGCTCATCGCCGTGGTCTCTATCCCATGGAGCGCACCGATGATTTTCGCGGTGTCCGAAGCCCTGCCCAGATCGCTTGAGAAGATGGCGGTAAGCGGGATGGGCCGAAGCTTCGCCGCCAGTTTTTCAGCCTGCTCGATCCCTTCCTTGCTTAGACACAGGTCCGTTTGGCCAATGTAGCATTTGACGCCTGACTGGTGCTCGACAGCCCCGTGCCTTGCGAGGTATATGTTTCTCGGGCCGCCCACAGCCGCCCGCATAAGGGCGCCGTATTTTCCAACCAGGTCGTGCGGGGAAACTCCAAGGATGTTCTCAAACCGGGCGTTTATAGTCCTGGCATTGCGAAGGCGCCTTTGCACCGCTTCGAGGACCTCGGGCCTTGCCGCAAACTTTTTTAACGCTCCCTCGAATCTTTCCTCCAGGCTTACCACCTTGTCGCCTTTGACGAACTTGTCGGCCAGATGAACTATGTCCGCCTCATCCGGGCAGGCCTGCCTTTCGGGTTCGATATCGGTATGGGAGGCCACTGCGCTGGCAACGCGGCTATAGCCGATTGTTTCCAGAAACCGGGCGCCGGCCTCGGCGTGGTCGGGGGCAAGCCCCTTGGCCAGATCGTGAAGCAGCCCCGCGGCCCCGACGAGTTCGAAATCAGGATCAAGGCCCGCCGAATACAATTCGACTGCCAGCATCCGGGCCGCTTCGGCCACCGTTTGGCAGTGGGAGATCAACTCCCCGGTAGCGTTTCGCCCTTTCAAAAGAGCCATGCATTCACGATAGGCGGGGATCTCTTCCCTCGACCGGTAAGCCTTCAGTTTGAGATAATCCAGCCGGGTGTTGCAGTTCATCAAGACCGCCTGGTCGATCACATCGAGGTCCGCGGCCTCCTCTTCATACCCGCCGAGAAAAGCCGCAAGCCCTCCTTCACAATCATCGGGCAGCTTCGCGGCAAGTTCAGTCGAAATAACGGGGGGATGTCCTCTAAGACCTTCAAACCTCGGGTAGACGATCTTCGGGCGGGTTTGGCGGTAACTCGCGGCCAGGGCCGCTATCGTTGCCGGTTTTACAAGCGGCACGTCCACGGGAAGCACAAAAAAGGCCTCTATTTCAGCCTCGAGGCTTTCTACACCCGCCAATACGGATGAATACATCCCCCTTTCAAAACGGGAATTCAATATTCCCCTTATTCCCAGCCTCGCGATAACCGGCCTCAACTCATCGGCCCTGTGGCCGCAGATCACCCTTATGTCTTCGATGCCCGCGCGTCGAAACCGCTCCACGGCCTCCTCCATGACCGTGGACGCGCCAAGCGGGAGAAGGGGTTTAAATTCGCCCATGCGCGAGGAATATCCGGCAGCCAAAATGAGTGCGGCGATTTTTGTGTCTAAAGCCATTTTCAAGACCCTTTCCCTGCGGTGATCTTTTCCCGCTCCGAGAATATCACATTGATTGGCCCGAAGGTACAACAGGAAGTCCGAAACGGGCAACCGGACCTGAAAAGCCGTTGTCTTTTGTATGGACACGCCGCCCGCCGGGATACATAATAAAAACCGGCGCCGTGGCAGCGCGATTTCGTATTAATTTTCTCTATCCGACTTTTGAGCTTGTGGAAACATTCGAAATAGACAATCTGCATATCACGCTGGATAAACTTGGCGCCAGCGGCTACTCCAAGGTCAGTTACCCGTTGCGCTACGGCCGTTACGCCGAGATCAAGACCCCCGGGCACCTTTTCCACTTCAACCTGAACGGGGAAGTGAAGTTTATAACCGGCAGGGGAAAAGACTGGCCCAATCCTTCCGAATGGCTCAAAAGTACTGTTTCAGGCGACTGGGTCTATTATTCCACCGGGGGCTATGACGGCCCTTACGATTGCTTTGGCGAATATTACCTTCCGTGTCTTCACTATGCGAGTAACGGCATCAATTCGTGCGATCCCTTCGAAGACCATGCGGTGGAATCGGCAATCGAGGCCCTGGGGCCCTTGCACCGAAAGCTCACCGAACTGTCTTCCGGCGTGCTCCCGGCAAGCCTTGGCAAATTCCTCGATCTCGTAAAATCCAAGCCCCCGGCCGAACTCTCCAAAAAAGCCCGCCGCCTCTCCGATATTGTCGGAGACAGCATAACGGTGCTTCCTCCCGATTCCAGGCATGTGGATTATGACCTGGTCCCGCTCATCATAGCCGACGGGTGTCTCTACAAGTGTGGATTTTGCCGGGTCAAGTCCCGTTTGGGTTTCAGAAATCGCTCAAGGCAGAACATAGACGCGCAGATCGCGGCCCTGCGGAACTTTTTCGCCAACGATCTTCCAAATTACAACTCCCTGTTTCTCGGCCAGCACGATGCTTTGAACTCGGACCCCGGACTGCTGGAATTCGCCGCCAAGCGCGCTTTCGAAGCCTTCGATCTGAAGAACTCGAACCTTCAAGACCCCTGTCTTTTCCTCTTCGGCAGTGTCGATTCGATTATCGGGGCCAGCTTTGAAACCTTCGAGCGAATAGACCGGCTTTCCTTTAAAACCTATATCAATGTGGGACTCGAATCGGCCGACCCGCAAACCCTTTCCGGTCTGCGCAAAGGCATCACGGCCGAAGGGGTGCGGACCGCTTTTGCAAAAATCGTCGAAATCAACAGGAGATATGAACGCATCGAGGTCACTTCCAACTTCGTCTTCGGTCCGAACCTGCCCGACGGCCATATCGAATCCGTCCTCGGACTGCTTGGAAAACACTTCGACCACCACTGCCCAAAGGGGACCGTCTATTTTTCCCCCTTGCTCGACGCCGATATTTCCGGGTGGAAAAAGAACATTAAAAGAGAATTCTACAAATTGAAGATGAAAATCCCCGTACCGACCTTTCTCTATCTGATTCAAAGGCTGTAGTGCAAAGCCGTCAACCAAAGCTTTGGCAAAAAGCCCCGTTGCTTGCCGCCCCGCTCCCCGCACTGGCGAAACTTCTCAAGGCAAATTATGTATAATTGAATTGGTGTCGATTCGGAAAACCGATGCTGTGGGAACGAGGCCACCATGGTTCCAGGATGGGCGCCAACAAGAGGAATTCCCAAAAAAGCCGGACCGATCCGCCGATTTTGGCGCCTTTATGGTCCCCCCCCGAAGGAGAATGGCATGGAAGCGGCTATTGAAAAAATTTTGGAAAACCTGAGCAACATTCCAGGGCAGGGCGGTCTGATCGAGCAGTTTGAAAAACGGTTGCGGAAAATGCAAAGGCGGGTACTCTTTGGAATCTTTGAGACCATAGGCGGTGAGGAAGTCGAACGGACGCCCGTCCATCTCTACAAGGCCGTTCTAACGGAGGGAAACAAGGCGCCCGCGTTGCTGCGATTCTATTTGCCCGCCTGGCGGGGCTATGACGAGGTTTTCTGGCAGGCTCTCGGCGATTATGCCATCCTCACCCTCCATCGGGTAAAGGACTTGGAATATAACGCCGCGGGCGGCAGAATGAAGATAGAGTATTTCGTCAGGACCTCCGGAGATGCGGGCAGGATAAGAAATCCGGAACAAATCCGTAAAATTATACAAAAAATAGCTTTCCTGGTGGAAAGAGAAATCCTGCCGACCGATTTTACCCATTTTCGAAGAATGACCGAAAGAAGGGGGCAGATAGGCGAACTCAGCCAGGAGAAAGCCGTTGCGCTGGGCGCCCTCTTAAAACTCATGCCGGTCTGAGCGCACAGTTGGATCGAAATCGGAAGAAAAGAAATTTACCGGGCGCCCCGCTCCACAGCCGAAGCGCTCGGCTTTCCCTTCTTCGCGCCAACCACACGCCGTCACAGCCTTACGAGTTCGTAGTCGAGGTTTCCAAGGCCGATCCGGTTTGCATATTCGATCTGCAGCAGCGGGTTTTGATCGGGATGAAACTCTTTGAAGATCTCCTTCCCGCAGGCCTTGTTCACCAGGTCGAGACTGGCCTTGTCGATCGCCACCGGGTCGGTCGATGCGAAAATCCCCACATCGGGGGCGATCCGCTGGTTGCCGTAACGCCAGCAATCGCATTCCTTGTTTATTCTCAGGGCAAAATTCAAAAAAGCGGCCTTGCCTTCCTTTTCCTTCAAAATAGCGTAGGCGTACTCGACCATCTTTTTCTGGACATCGTCACCCGCCTTGAAATCGATAAAAAGCGCCGTGTTGGGGCAGGCCGCAACGCAGCTCGCGCACCCGATGCATTTGTCCCTGGTAAGCACCGATTTGTCGTTTTCCATCTGAATGGCGCCAACCGGGCAGACCTTCTCGCACTCGCCGCAGCCGATGCACTTGTCTTCATAAAAAGTGGGGGTGGCGTCACAGTGCTGGGCAAGTTTGCCACGCCGGGTCGCACATCCCATCCCGACGTTTTTCAAGGAACCGCCGAAACTCGTAAGAGCATGGCCCTTGAAATGAGTCACCGCGATGAATGCGTCGGCATCCAGGTAGCAGCGGCAGATGCTGGCGGTCTTGATAAATTTCTGATCGATTGAAACCTCCGCGACATCTTCGTCCCGCGTATCATCGGGGATGAAAATGTCGGCGCCCGCGGCCTCGCGGGTAAATCCATGTTCGATGGCCACCTGGAGGTGATCCTGGCTGTTCAGCCGTTTGCCCCGATAGAGCGTGTTGGCATCGGATAGAAAAGGTTTGGCCTCTCTTTGCGCTATCTTCTCGCAGATAACCCGCAAATGATCGGGCCTTACGAATGAATCCGTGCCCTCTTCTCCAAAGTGGAGCTTTACGGCCACCTTGTTGCCCGCGGCGGCCACCTGCGCCACGCGGCTTTTTTCCAGCAAACCGTCGAGGCTGGCATTAACGGCCTCGATATCATCGGCATCCTTGACTGGCGTAAAAAACACCTGGCTTTTCATCTGTTCCACCTCCTCAAAAATCGCCGATCGGATCTCCAAATGCACCAATCCCGCCATTTATCCCACAACCGAATAGCACCGGTCGCAAATCTTGGGCTGGTCGGCAAATTGCCCGACTTTGTCCGATCTTACCCAGCATCGCTCGCATTTTTCGCCTGAAGCCGCCTCGACCTGGATTTTAAGGCCCGCCAGATCGACTTCGCCCACCGGGGCCTCAAGGGCCGAGGCCGGTTCTATGGAGACTTGCGATACAATGAAAACGGAGCGGAAAAGCTCTTCGCAATCGGTGAACTCGCTTTCAAACTCCGGGGGCAGAGCCATGCGCACACGGGCATCGAGGGGGTGGCCGATCGTTTTTTCCTTGCGGGCTGTTTCCAGGGCGCGAAGCACCTCGTTTCTAATGGCGAGGATCTTTTCCCACCGCTCCGCAAGCTGTTGGTCCCTGAGAGCGGGGTCCGCCTCCGGGAAAGCCTGCAAGTGCACCGAAGGTTCGGCCCCGTGGCCCATCCGAAGCCAGATCTCCTCCGCGGTAAATGAGAGCACGGGGGCCATCAGCCGCACCAGGGTGTTCAGTATGGTGTGCACCACCGTCTGGGCCGAACGTCTGGCCGTGCCCGCGGCCGTCGAGGTATACAACCGGTCCTTCAAGATGTCGAGATAGAAGGAACTCAAATCCACGACACAATAGTTGTGAAGGGCGTGATAGACCCGGTGGAATTCGAAACGATCATATCCCTGGCGGACTTTTTCGATCAACTCCTGGAGTTGATGCAGCGCGAAGCGGTCCAACTCGTTCATCTGCTCTCGGCCGACCCCGTCGGATGCCGGATCGAAGTCGTAGAGATTTCCCAAAAGAAACCTGCAGGTGTTGCGGATCCTTCTGTAGGCCTCGCTAAGCCTTTTGAGGATATCAGGCGAAATTCGCACGTCGTCCCTGTAGTCTTCGGCCGATACCCAAAGGCGCAGAATTTCCGCCCCGTATTGGCGAATGATCTCCTCGGGCGCGATAACGTTTCCAATGGATTTGGACATCTTGCGGCCCTGGCCGTCCACAACGAACCCGTGGGTGAGAACCGTCTTGTAAGGGGCCGTGTCTCTTGTCCCAACGGAAGCCAGAAGAGAGGAATGAAACCAGCCCCTGTGCTGGTCGCTTCCCTCCAGGTACAAATCGGCGGGCAGGCCCAGTTCCTCTCTTCTTTCCAACACGGCGGCAAAGGAGGTTCCGGAATCAAACCATACGTCGAGTATGTCGGTTTCCTTTTCAACCTTCCTGCCCCCGCATCCGGGGCAGGAAACCCCCTCGGGCAGAAGCTCCTCCACCGGGTGTGTAAACCAGGCGTCGGCACCCTCTTTTTCAAACATCGCCACGATATGATCGAAAAGTTCCCGGGATGTAATGTAGGCGCCGCAATCGGTGCATCGGAAAACCGAAATCGGGACTCCCCAGGAGCGCTGCCTCGATATGCACCAGTCAGGCCTGTTTGCCACCATGCCGTAAATGCGCTCCCGACCCCAGCCCGGGAGCCATTGCACACGGTCTATCCAGTCCAGCGCCTTTTCCCGCAACCCGGTCTTGTCCATCGAAATGAACCACTGGGGCGTGGCGCGGAAGATCACCGGTTTTTTGCACCGCCAGCAGTGGGGATAGCTGTGGGATAGCTCTCCTTTTAGCAACAGTCTGTCGTTTTCTTCCAGCTTGGCGATTACCCCCTTGTTGGCATCGAAGACGAACTGACCGGCGAAAAATTCCACATCCTTTGTAAACCGCCCGTCGTCATCTACGGGCGAATAGATATCCAGCCCGTATTCGAGCCCCGCTTCGTAGTCTTCACGCCCGTGGCCCGGAGCCGTGTGGACCGCTCCCGTTCCGGCTTCCAGGGTGACGTGACGTCCGAGGATTATGAGAGAATCGCGATCGGCAAAGGGGTGGCGAGCCTTAAGGCCTTTTAGTTGCCCGGCGCTCAAAGTCCCGACCGTTTTGTGGTTTTGCACACCGGCCGCGGCCATCACATTTTCCAGAAGCCCTTCGGCCAGGATCCAGACCTCGTCTTCCACCTCGACCGCGACGTAAGTGAACTCGGGGTGCAGCGCGATTGCCAGGTTGGCCGGAAGCGTCCAGGGCGTGGTCGTCCAGATCAGTACAAAACAGTTCTTGCCCGCAAGTCCGGGTAAACTCGCCGCGGCTTCTCCCCGCAGGGCAAATTTAACGTAAACCGAAGGCGACTTGTGGTCGGCGTATTCAACTTCGGCTTCCGCCAGGGCTGTGCGGCAACTGGTGCACCAATAGACCGGTTTTTTGCTTCGAATCACGCTGCCCTTTTCGAAAAATCTCCCGAGTTCCCGGGCTATTGTCGCCTCGTAGTAATAAGCCATTGTAAGATAGGGATCGTCCCATTCCCCCAGCACCCCGAGCCTTTTGAATTCATTGCGCTGGATGTCGATGAACTTCTGCGCATAGCCCCGGCATAATGAGCGTCTTTCGCACTGGGACACGGTCTCTTTCTTCTTGCCCAACTCCTTGTCCACCTGGTGTTCGATCGGAAGCCCGTGGCAGTCCCAACCCGGAACGTAGGCAGCGTCCATCCCGCTCATCTGGTGCGATTTGATGATTATGTCCTTCAGGATTTTGTTCAGTGCCGTGCCAAGATGGATATGCCCGTTGGCATAAGGCGGACCGTCGTGGAGAATATAGCGCGGGCGCCCCTTGCCTTTTTGGCGCAAAAGCTTGTAGAGACCGATTTCGTCCCATTTTTTCAAAAGTTCGGGTTCACGGACGGTCAGGTTTGCCTTCATCGGGAAATCGGTCTGTGGAAGATTGAGCGTATCTTTGTAGTCCATCGAGGTCTCCGGCGTCCTTTCTCCTGATCTATTCCAAGGGGGAATGATCATTGTCATTTCTCTTTAATTAAAGTCACATATATAACACTTAACGACCTGAACAGGAAGGCTGATGTGCAAGATTGCAGGTCCCTTGCCGGCGTTGCCCGGATTTCGGTTTTGGGCCCATGCTTGCCACCCCGACCTTGCGGGCCGATCCAATTCCTTTGGCCGTGGCGCCGAAAGAGGAGGAAATCCGATCCTTCACAGACGCGGAGAGCCTTCAGTAAAGTGGATCCCTTTGGTCGTGAGGTCGTTGAATTAGCATATTTGTATTTATCTGTTTGTGTACTTTTTCCGAAAATAGGAGTAATGAGTTTGGAAATCCGGTTTCCAAACAAGGTCGGGTATTCCGCGCCAATACCGTGAATTTCCACCGACTTCACGAACGGAAGTCCTCGACCCCTTTGCCAATAATTGATTTGCCAGGTAAGGCGGATGAGAAATTCTATGGATCCTGTAACAAATTTGGAATTCGTCAATGTCGGATTTGATGCGCTCTGTGACATAGTTTATCGGCACATTAGGCCCGCATGCCTTATCAAGGCGGGCAACATCATATGTTCTAACACAGCGTACAATGAAAAAATTAACGGGATGGAACCATCCATCTTTTTGGATGACAATTATATTTCAAATTCCAAAGAGCTTGCTATACAAACCTCCGTCTATACCGTTTGGCGTATCAAACTGACGCCTGAAATATTATTGATAATTTTGGATAAGAAAAAGGAAATAGAGATATCAAACGATCCGCTTACCGGCCTTTTGAGTAGAGATTGCTTTGAACCCATGTTCGGCGATCTCATTCGGAATGCCAAATCGAATAATGAAATGATGTCAATCCTTTTCGTCGATCTCGATGGTTTCAAGTTGATTAATGATACCTACGGTCATGAAAAAGGTGACTTGGTCCTCAAAACAGTTGCCGAAAGATTGCGAAAAACGGTCCACAGGACTGATCCGTGTTTCAGACTGGGGGGCGATGAATTCGTGATTTTGCTAAAAGATATCAAAGACAGGCTCCATCCGTGTCTTGTCGCCAGAAGACTCATTCACACCATCGGTCAGAATATAATACTCGATGGATCCACTTCGGCCAAGGTTGGGGCAAGTATCGGGATTGCAAGTTTTCCTCATGACGGGATGGTTTTGGAAGAGCTGCTGAAAAATGCCGATGAAGCGATGTATCGGGCTAAAAAGCTTGGAAAGAACAATTATCAGTTGAGCGAGCATTGAGGGCTCTTATGATTACGGAAATGGATATCATTGACAAACTGACCGATAGCGTCACGACTAATGTGTCCAATGTCATCAGGGAAAACCTTTCTGAAATTGTCCAGACGGAAATCTCAAGATCGCTCGCCAAGGCTCTTAGCGAAGGCGCGTTCCACCGCGGGGTCAGCAAAGAGGTCTTCACCGGTATCGAGAACATTTTCAATGAAATCAGTTCGTTTAAGAAAAGCCTTGGCACCTCCCATCCCGACTCCGACGGAATACTCAATAACTCCGCATCCACACTCGACGATATTCTCAATTCCACTGAAAAAGCAACTTTGAACATTTTGGATTATCTTGATGAAATTCAACTGCTCATGAAACAGGCGCGAAATTGCCGCCGCAACGGAGGGGACCCCGCCGCTCAGGACGCCACGCTTGATGACGTGGACCGGGTCATCACAAAGATCATGACCGAGCTGAGTTTTCAGGATCTGACCGGCCAGAAGATCAGATTGGTTATCAGGTCTCTCAAAAGGGTTGAAGAACTGGTCTATGAAGTCTATCTGATGGCCGAAGCCCTGCGCAAATCGAAGGAAAGATCCCCGGAAAAGGATATCGACGAGCTTAAGGAAGAAGTCAAGGAACTGGTGACCGACCTCAAGGGCAAGCCCGAATTGGCCGAACAGGAAGATGTCGATGCGCTTCTCGAAAAATATGGACTTTAGCCCTTGTGAACCGATCTCGCCGGGGCAAACGGGGTCTTTTCACCCGCGGTTCAGGCTGTAAGGGAAGTATAGGCCATGATCAAATCTCGAACGCGGGAATAGAGTCTTTCCGCCTTCCGCAGATGCTTCAGGGCTTTGGATCGTGTGCCGCGGTCAAGCGATAACCTCTTGTATTCGTTCGAGTGCTGTTCGGCCCTCTGGTGAAGTCGGATCAGGCGCAATTTCTGTTCTGCGGTCATGGGGGCTCCTCTCAACTTTTAATATCCGCAGTAAAATAGGCAGAACTTGAAGAGTTGTGAAGCGGGTAAAAAGCAGTAGAAGCCCGGTAGGGTTGCCTGTATTTCGAGCAGTCGCTTGCGCCCCCACGATCACGGGCCGGCTCCGGCGGATTCGGCAGAGTCGCAATCCGCGGCACCTGAGGTCCTCAAAACCGCCCCGGCCTCTCTTTTCACTCTCGCGCTCTCCACCGGAAAGGCCCACTTGTGATAGAGCAGGAACTTGAAGCCGCTAAGAAAACCCTGCATGGCAAGAATATCGATATCGACCGGATACTTTCCGATTTTAAATCCGGAACAAAAGCTCACCCCTTTTAAAAAACTCAGCACCGCGGTTGAAAGCAGCCACATGAAGAAAGCAGCCGCAAGATAGCGCGCCAGAGCGTCTTTGGGGCGTGAATCGGTCCTGAAATTCAGGAAAAAGTTCCAGAAGAAAAAGAAAACCGTGCTGACCGCCAGGCTCGCCCCGGAGATAACAAGCGTGGAAAGCGACGTATGAGCCTTGAGGAATTTGAACGGCAGAAGGATCACGAAATATTTGACCCCGGCCCCGGCGCAAAACCAAAACATGCGCGACAGGGTGGACTGTTTTCCTGCCGGTCGAGAAGGCCTTGAGGACGCATCGTCCCGGCTCGCGCTCGTGGCCGAAAGCGTTGCCTGCGCCCCGGTGTGTTCAACAATACTGAATTTTTCCAATCTTTGGCTTACCTCCCGCCGTGCCCGGGCTGCCCGGGCGGTTAAATGACAGAGCGCCCCCCGCGGCGTATCAAAACTGCGTCAAATCCAGCTCCGGGAGCATCGCGCCCTGTTCCATCAGGTTTCTATGCAGTTCGAAACAGGTGTCGAGATCATGGCGTATGTGCCCCGCCCGGGCTCTTTCCACGTAACGATGAAGGTAGTCGCGGTAGGCCGGGTGGGCGCAGTTGTCGATTATGGCCCGAGCCCGCCGCAGGGGGCCAAGGCCCCGCAAATCCGCCAGCCCCTGCTCGGTTGCGACAATCTGCACCGAGTGCTCGTTATTGTCGATATGGGGCGTCATGGGTACGATCGAAGAGATCCTGCCGCCCTTGGCAATCGAAGGGCACACATAGATGGAAAGAAAAGCATTCCGGGTGAACTCCCCGCTTCCTCCCACCCCGTTCATGATGTCGGTCCCGTAGACGTGAGAGGAGTTGACATTGCCGTAGATGTCAACTTCAAGGGCCGTGTTCATGGCGATCACCCCCAGGCGGAAGACCACGCCGCCGTGGTTGGAGATTTCCTGTGGTCTTAGTACTATCCGGGGCGCGAAAAAATCCATGTTATCATAGAGTCGCTGCAGATTTTGCGGCGTCAGGATGAGCCCGGTGGTGCTTACGCCCTGCAATTTTCCGCGCTCCATGAGGTCTATCAGGGAATCCTGGAACACTTCCGAATACATCTGAAAGGGCGGAATTTCATCGGATTCCCCCAGCGCGGCCATAACCCCGTTCGACACATTGCCCACCCCCGCCTGCAAGGGGAGAAACTCCGGCGGGATTCGTCCCGAGCCAAGCTCTTCGACCAGGAACCTGACCACATGCCCGGCAATCCCGCCGCTTCGCTCATCCGGAGGCGAATACTCGCCGATCATGTCCGGGCCGTCGCTTTCCACGATGGCCACGATCCTTCGGGGATCGACCTCGGCATAGGGATGGCCGATCCTGGAAAGTGGGGTGTGCAAGTGGACCCCGCCCCGGTGCGGCGGGGCTGAGAGTATCGTGATATCGGTCATTTCGCGCAAGCGCACGCAGTGATAGCGATTCAACTCGATAATCACTCGGTCGGCGTATTTGAGGTAGGTGGGAGAGGCCCCTATCGAGGTGGTGAGATAAACCCGGCCATCTGTTGTGACCTCGGTCGCCTCGACAACCGCAAAGTCGATTTTCCCGTAAAATCCGGCCAGCACCATCTCCGGGACCTGGGACAGGTGGGTATCGACATATTCGACTTCCTGCCGGTTGATCATTTTTCGCAGCCCCGAGGCGCTTTGATAGGGGGTGCGCCAGCTTATCGCACAAGCCTCGGCCAGGGGATCGTCAATGCTTTGGGCCGATGCGCCGGTCATGACTCGCAATTTGTAGGGCCGTCCGCTCTGATGCTCGTTTCGCCCCCGAGCGGCCAAAGCCTTCGGAAGCGCCTTGGCGGCCCCCGCATGACCGAAGCCGCTGAAGGCCACGGTCGCCCCGTCGGGAATTTGCGCCGCCGCCTCCTCGGCGCAGACAACCGGGAAGACTCCCATCCTGGTCATGTCCAACCCTTTCCTTTTCTGCTGGCCGCCTGGCCGGCTCCCGGGGCCTCCGAGTCGGGCAGCATGCTGCCGTGGGCGATGAAATTCCTGTGGAGCTCGTAACAGCTTCCGAGATTATGGCGAATATGTCCGACCCTGGAGTCTTCGATGTATCGATTCAGGTAGTCCCGGTACATCGGATGGGCGCATTTGTCAATAATCGCCCTTGCCCGCTGCATGGGGCCAAGGCCGCGAAGATCGGCCAAGCCCTGTTCGGTGGCGACTATTTTCACCGAATGTTCATTGCTGTCCACGTGCGGCGTCATGGGGACAACCGAGGAAATCCTTCCTCCCTTGGCGATCGAAGGACACACGATGATCGGCAGGTAGCCGTTTCGGATGAACTCGCCGGCTCCTCCCACTCCGTTCATTATGTCCGTGCCAAACAAATGGGAGAAATTCACGTTGCCGTATATGTCCATCTCGACCGCCTGATTGATGGAGATCACCCCGAGCTTGCGAATGACTCCGGGGCTGGTGCAGACCTCCTGGGGGCGAAGCACTATTCGGGGAACGAAAAAATTCATGTTGTCGTAGACTCTTTTGAGCACCTCGACGGGAATGGCCATGCCGGTAGCCCCCGCGCTCAAGATCTTGCACTGCTCGAGGAGCTCAATCAGCGCCTCCTGGATCACCAGGGTAAACATCCTGAGAGGCGGTATATAGGGGTTTTCCCCGAGGGCGGCAAGCAAACCGTTGACCACCCGGCCCGTCCCGGCCTGAAGGGGCAGAAACTCCTCCGGAATACGACCCGCGCGCATCTCGTCGAAAATAAACCTGCTGATATGCTCGGCGATCCTGTGGCTCACCGAATCCGCCGCACCGTAGGATTGGAAATGATCCGCTTCATTATTTTCCACCACCCCGATAACCTTCTTGGGGTCAACGACCGCGAAGTTCGATCCAAGCCTGGTCATGGGATCGCGAATCGGGACGGGATCGCGATGAGGCTGGGCGGACAAAATGGTTATGTCCGCCATCTCGCGAAGCCTTGGCGAGTGATGCCCGTTTATTTCGATGATCACCTTTTCGGCGTATCGAAGAAAGGTGGGCGTCGCCCCGATCGATGTGGTGAGATAAACCCGTCCGTCCGAGGTGAGTTCGCAAGCTTCGACGATCGCCAGGTCCACCTTGCCGAAAAAACCCGAGGCCACGGTCCGCCCGAGGTGCGACAGGTGCATGTCGACGTACTCGACTTCCTGCCTGTTTATCTGGTCGCGCAGGGCATGCGAACTCTGATAGGGGGCGCGCCAACTGATGGCCCCCGCCAGCGCCAGCGCTTCGTCCACCTCGCTTCCGCAGGAAGCTCCGGAAAGCACTCGTATCGCAAACGCCTCTCCCCGGTCGTGTCTGCTGCGCGCCTGCATCGCAAGTTCGCGCGGCACGGCCTTGGCGGCCCCCGCACCGGCAAAGCCGCTAAACGCCACGGTCGCCCCGTGGGGAACGCATGCGGCCGCCTCCCGGGCAGTCAGCAGGGCAAATCCGTTCTTGGTCGTCATGGTCTCTCCTTTGACCGCGAGCTTGCATTTCGGGTGCGCTCCCCGTCCCGGAATTCGACTATCCGCCACGCACTCGGATGATAACTTCTTACCGGAATACGTTATAAAAAAACACCGCCCGTGTTTAGCAAAATCGACCGAGGGCGGAAGAAATTTCCCGGGCACCCCCGGTTTGATCATGCGACCAGGATTTCAAAGGTGATGGCATGCATCGAGGGCGAAACTCCGTGGAAAATCACCAAAACGGACCGCGATCCGCTCAGGATGAAAAGAATCGCTCCGGCGACAACAGCGGCAAATAACAGAAGTTTTAAAACCTTCCGAGACATTTCCATCACTCTTCGCATCCCGTAACGGGTCCCGAGGGGCTGGAGTGGCTTACGCGGAATATCCCCCACGCCATCGCCCCGGTTTCACGGAAAGCCCGGAGGACCAAAGCAATTTTTTGAGCAAACCACAGATCAGTCTGGAAATCAAGGCTGCGACCTCTGTCGATCTTTGCATATGGTTGCAAATCTTCGGGCCGCGCAACAATCTACTGAAGCTGCGAGAACTGGAGTTCGTAGAGGCGGCTGTACTCGCCGCCCAGCCTCAAAAGATCGTCATGGCGGCCCTCTTCGAGGACCTGGCCGTCGATCAGCGTAAATATGCGGTCGGCATTGCGGATGGTGGAAAGACGGTGGGCGATGACAAAAGTGGTCCGCCCCGCCATGAGGTTGTCGAGGGCGCTTTGGACTTCGCTTTCAGACCCGCTGTCAAGAGAGGAGGTGGCTTCGTCGAGGATAAGTATGGGAGCATTTTTTAAAAGCGCTCTCGCGATGCAGATCCGCTGCCTTTCTCCCCCGGAGAGCCGCACCCCCTGGTCGCCGATCGAAGTGTCCAAGCCCAGGGGCAGTTTCATAACGAAATGCAAAGCGTTTGCCGCCCTGGCCGCGGCGATGATTTCATCTTCTCCCCGGGTGATGTCGCCGTAGGCGATATTGTTGCGTATAGTATCGTTAAAAAGTATGGACTGCTGGGTCACCATCCCGATCATGGAGCGCAGGCGGGACAACTTGATCCGCCGGATGTCCACCCCGTCGAGAAATATCCCCCCCTGGCTCACCTCGTAGAAACGGGGGATGAGATTGACCAGAGTGCTCTTTCCCGCCCCGCTCGCCCCCACAAGCGCAATGACCTCTCCGGCCCGGGCGGCAAGATCGATATCCTTCAATACCCGCCGGCCCCCGTAGGAAAAGCTCACATTCCGAAACTCGATCGCACCCTCCATGGAATGTAAATCAAGGGCGCCTTCGGGCTCCAGGACCTCCCCGGGTATTTTCATTATGTCGAAAACCCGCGATGCGGCCATCAGCCCCACCGGGAGCAGCCCGATCGTTTTATTGATCCTTTTTACGGGCTCATAGAGCATCAGCAGGGCCGCTATAAAGGAAAAGAAGGCCCCCGGCGTCGTCGTGCCGCCTATAACACACCATCCCCCGTACCATATCGTGAAAACGATGACCAAACCGCCCAGAAACTCCATGATGGGTGAGGAAAGCGCGGTGATGGCCGTTATCTTTATCGAAAATTTGAGGTTCATGTCATTTACGGCCCTGAAGCGCGCTTTTTCGTAGTCCTCCATTCCGAAGGCCTTGACGATCCGAATGCTTCCAAGCGACTCGTGCAGGCGGATGGTGATCTCGGCCATGTATACCAGGGCCTTTTTGGCCAGCTCCCGTATCACTTTTGTTATCCGGAAAAGAGGATAAAAGCCGGCCGGCAGGAGCACGAGCGCGATCAGGGCAAGCCGCCAGTTCTGGTAGAAAACCACGTAGAGAAGCCCGGCCGCGCTGAAACCGTCGCGCACCAATCCGGTAAGCGAGCCGGTGACCACGTTTTGCAGAAAATCGACGTCGTTTAGCATCCGCGACATCAGATCTCCTGTCTTGTTGTTGTCGAAAAACGACAGGGGCAGCATCTGGAGGTGATCGTGAAGCTTTCTGCGAAGCTCCGCCACAACCGACTGGCCCACAAAACTCGTAAGATAGGCGTTGCCCCAAAGACACAGCCCCTTGCCGCTTACCAGCGCCAAAACCACCAGGGGAAGTATCTTCAGCATGGTCACGTCCTTGCTGACAAATATACTGTCAAGGACCGGCCTTATCAAATAGGCCGTGCCCGCCGCGGCCCAGCCCACCCCGATCATGCACAGCACCGAAAGGGCGAGCTTTTTCGAATGGGGCCGGGCCAGCCCCATGATTTCACGCAGATGGTCCTTGTTAACCCCGAGCTTTGCAAGTCTATCGTCGGTAAACAGTTTCATAAGCCGCCGCCCGATTCTCATGAGTGAGTTCAACAGGGATCATTCAAATCTGTTTCGACATCCCTTGCCGAACCTGTTTCAGTGAAAAGAGGCTATATGAATCGCGAATAACATGTAATGAATAATTGATGGTAGATTGCTGCTACTTTTGAAACTGCATGTGCAATAGATATTGCATTGTTTGTACGAGTTTCTCAAATCAACGATATTATGAATCGCATATTCATAAATAGTAAATTCAATGATGATAAGTCTATAACAATTAAGTTCTCATAGCGCCAGCAAAATATATAGTTCAGCCATGAATAAAGGGCCGTATCCATTCGGTTCCGGCTGGGTAAAACAACTTAGCCTGTAAATCGAGGATCGAGTTGCGGGATGGTAAAAATGTGGTGAAAAACAGCCGGCAGGGAGGAAAATCCCGGATCGGGTTCTTAGTTTTTCGTTTAGGCCCCGAGCCGGGGGCGCAAGCCTTGAGTTGAAGAGCGCTCAGTTCTTCGGAGCCGGTTTTTTCGCGGGCGTAAGGGTCCATACAACCGAGGCCGCCACCCCGAGGCCCGCGCCCAATAGGCAGACTCCGTTCCAGCCAAAGTGAGCGAAAGCAAGGGAGGAGGCCGCCGAGCCAAAGACCCCGCCTGCAAAAAAGCCGGCCATGTAGGCCGAGGTGATACGGCTGCGGGCCTCGGGCCGCAACCTGTAGATTTCGCCCTGGTTTGTTATGTGCAGCCCCTGAACGGCGAAGTCGAGCACAATGATGCCCGGGAGCAGTATCCGCACGGAGTGTGCCCCGAGCTTCAGGGGAAGCCAGGAAAGCGCCATGAGGGCCGAAGTCGCCCCCGTCATGAAGCGCGCCTTGCCCATATCGGACATCCGCCCGGCCAGGGAAGCGGAAAGGGCGCCCGCGGCGCCGGCCAGACCGAACATCCCGATCGTTCCCGAAGAAAACTGGAAGGGAGGCCGGGATAGCATGAGGGCCAGGGGGGTCCACAAGACACTGAAGGCGGCGAAGGCAATCGCGCCGTAAAGGGTTCGAAGCCTCAGCAGGGGCTCTTCGAGGAGCAGGGAAAATACCGATTTCATCAACTTGGGGTAGCGTATGCCAAGATGGGCGCGGCAGGGTGGAAGCCCGAGGCGAAGGCCGAGCGCAAGCAGGAGCATCATTGCCGAAGCCGCCCCGAAGACCGCCCTCCAGCCTTCCAGTTGCGCCAGGTAGCCGGCCGCTGTGCGAGCGAGAAGTATCCCGAGCAGAAGTCCGCTCATGACCGTTCCCACAACCCGTCCTCTTTGGGCGGCCCCGGCCAGTGTGGCGGCAAAGGCCACCAGCACCTGGGCAACCGCGGAGAGCGCGCCCACCATGAAGGCGGCCGCAAGGAGCAACCGGGGGAAAGGGGCAAAAGCCATTGCCGCCAAACCTATGGAGATCCCCGCAGTCATCGACACCACCAGCATCCGCCGTTCGACGAGATCTCCCAGGGGCACCAGAAACGTAAGCCCCAGAGCGTACCCCAGTTGGGAGGCCGTAATGATGAAGCCGGCCCCGGCAACCGACATCCCGAGGCTTTCGCGGATGACGTCGAGCAGGGGCTGGGCGTAGTAGATGCTTGCTACCGTCAATCCGGCCCCGGCGGCCATCAGTAGTACGAGTCGGCGACTCATCCGGGTGGCGTTGGCGCTATCCGATCCCTTTTTTATTGGCGAAGACGCCATTTTGGCCTCGATCCTTTGCCTTCTAAAGCAGGTGATACTATTAATCAGGGTTGAAGTTTGTCATGATATTGTTTTTCGCCCCGTTCGGTCAACGCGTTCTTGGCTTTGCAAACAAAAGCGATGGACGGTGGCGAAATTGCGAACTACAATACCGAAGGAGCCGTCGGGTTCCGATACAAGCCAAGGCGGCGGCACGGGCCGGCCTTGGCAAAGCCGTTATGGCTGAAACGAACGGGAAGATATGATCGAGAAGCAAAAACTTGTACAGGACCATGTCGATCGAGGAAATAAGAGAGCGGCCATAGAGCTTCTCTTCGCTCTTGTCATCGAATGTGCGGAGGCCGGCAATTTCGAGGAGGCCGAGGCGATGAGATCGCGTATCGTGGCGCTGGACCCCATGGCGTTTGGCGAGATAATCCGCTCCGGGGAGATCCTCGAGCGGGAAAAGAATAGACATATCGACCCGGGTCATCGGCAACTCTGGGCGCCCCTCTACGATGTGCTTGGCCTCGAGGAGGCAAACGCCCTTTATTTCGGTTCGCGCAAAGCAAGCTATGAGGCGGGGGAAACCATCTTCGAGCAAGGGGACTGGAAGCCTCGACTCTATTTGATCGACAGCGGGCGAGCCAATATCATCTATTTTCAGGACGGTGTGGCTCTATTCTTGAAATCGGTGGAAGCGGGCCAGTTTGCCGGAGAGGATGTCTTCTTCCCGCTCGCGGTCTGCACGACCTCCATGATAGCCCGGTCTCGGATGGAGGTGCGCCACCTCGATGCGGACCTCCTTAAGGGATGGCGCAGCCTGCATCCGGAACTCGAATCCAAATTGCTTGCCTTTGTCGGGAACGTGGAGAGCACTTCCCAATTGCTGAAATCCAGGGAAATGGACCGGCGGCGCATGAGAAGGATTTTCCTCGGGGGAAAGGCAACGGCCTCCCTGCTCAGTATGGCCGGAAAACCGTTGGGCAATCCTTTCAGGGTGGACTTGTGCGATATCTCCAGGGGCGGGGTTTGTTTCATGATGAGGATTTCCGGAAGGGACGCCGCCCGGCAACTGCTTGGAAACAGGCTCGGGATAAGCTATTTCGAACCCGGTGACTGCTCAAGAAATCTCGAAAAATCCGGAATGGTTGTCGGGGTTCAGTTCCATCCCTTTGACGATTGCACAGTCAACCTCAAATTCGACGAACTTCTGCCCGAAAGTGTACTCAAACTGCTGGCGCAGCCTCCTGCTCCGGCGCCCGAGCTCGACTTCTGAAAAATAAGGGGTCCACGACTCTAAGCCGCTTCGGCGCTCCGCTCTTCGTCCACCTCTTGGGGTTGCGCCGCCTCATCGGGTTTTTCCACCTCATCGCGCCTGGCCACCAGCACCACGAGTTCACCGACAAAACCCTTCATCTGTTCGGCCTGGGCGTACATGGCCTGGGAAGCCGCGGCCGATTCCTGCGAACCGGCTTCGTTTCGTTGCACGATCTTTTCCATTTTGACGACCGAACTCCTCAGCCGACTCAGATCCGCGGTCTGCTGTCGCGAGGCCGAGGTTATCTCCGAGATCAGCTCCGCGCAGTTTTCGACCGAAAGGGCCACATCGGAAAATTCCTCCTTCGTCTTGATCGCCATGGCGTAGCCGCCCTTGACCCGCCCGGTCGTATGCTCGATCAGATCGGCCGTCTCCCGGGCCGCTTTGGCGGTCTGAGTGGCCAGGCTTCTTACCTCCTCGGCCACCACCGCGAACCCGGCGCCCACTTCCCCGGCCCTGGCGGCCTCAACGGCGGCATTAAGCGCAAGCAGTCTGGTCTTGAAGGCAACTTCGTCGATGGTCCTTATGATCTTTTGGGTATTTTCGTTTGCGCTTGTGATTTCCATCATGGCCGATGTGAGCCGGCTCATGGATTGCGAGGCTATGCCGATAAGAGAGGAGGTCTCGCGCATAAGGTCGTTGGCCCGGGAAGCGTTGCGGGCATTTAGTTCCGTCATGGAACCGATCCGGCCAAGGTCCCCGGTGCTCTCATTGAGGGCCGCGGAATGCAGGGAGGCGCCCTCGGCGAGCAAACGGCTTGTGGAGGCCACCTTCGAGGAAGCCGAGGCGACCTTTTCGGCTCCTTCGCTAAGGCCTCTTACAACCTGCTCGATGGGCTTGGTGACCGCCTGCCGCAGGAATATGCCTATCCCCGTTCCCAGCATCGCGGCAAGAAAAATTGCCGATATCATGATGGCCGAAGCAAACGAAACCTTCCCGACCGTTATGTCCGAAGCCCTTCTGGTCTCGGCAAGCCCCGAGTCGTGGGCTGTCCTTGCAAGCCCCGTGATTTCTTCTTCGGTCTTCTCCCGCTGCCCGTCGAGTTCTTCGACCTTCGACCAGACCTTGACAAGATCGCCCAGGGCATGCTTATAGAGCCTGCGGGCGACCTCCAGGGTCCCGAGCGCCTCGGCCCCGCGTTGTGAATGCGTAAGTGCCTTGAGGGTGTCGAGTTCCGCGTCGATGGCGACGAAGGCCTTCTGCGCATCGATCGCCTTTAAATTTCCCTCCGCCTGGGCGGCCGAAGTGGCAAGGAGTAATTTGTCGCTCCGCTTCATCACATCGCCGATCAGGGAGAGTTTTTTGAATCTATCGGTGCCAGGCTCTTCGGCCTTCCCGCCCTTGAGCCCGGCGAGTTGATCGCTTAGATACCGCCATGCGCTTTGCCGGAAAAATTCGTGCGTCGTTCTCATCTGCCCGTAATTACGCATCAAATCCGCATAGGTGACCGCCGCCTGGTTCACCTCCCGTTCGAAAAGGCTCAATTTGGCGCCTGTGTTTTCGCTCAGTTTGCGATAAGTGCCCGTTCCGGGAAAGGCTTTTGCCAGCGCCAAAGCCTCTTGCAGATTCTTTTTGACCTGCTCCAGGGCTTTTTGGCCGGCTTGCAGGTACCTCACGTCCTGCGTGTAGGCGTAGATGGTATCCGCGTGGACCACGCGCCCGAAGTTGCGTTCCTGTTGGCTCGCAAGCCGCACGCGGGGCAGGAATTCCCCGGTGAGCCTCTGGGCCGAGGTCTTTACGGCGATTGTGTTCCAGATCGACGCGGCGCCGATGGCCAGGGCCAACAGCATGAGGACCGCGAATCCCAAACCGATTTTCGTCCCTAATTTTACCTGCTTCATATCGTGTCTGCCTCCAGGAAGCCAATTGTGGTCCCGTGATTTTCTGCTATCATATCGGTCCTGGTGCTCCATTTCGCAAGCGACATTCCTGTGACGGAAATCGCGGTCCCTCCTCGGAGCCGGCGAAGATTTTCCAAACGAGGTGCTTCCTCGGCTCCCCTGGCGCAATCCGTCTTGACTGTTTCCAAACCTTTGTTTATCTATTCTGGCGGTTCGGATGTGCTGTCCGGCCGACCCTGTCGTTTATGGAGCATGAATGAAAAAGGGCTTTTCCATAGTCATGATGGCTATCATCGGCCTTATCGTAATCTACGGAACGGTATGCCTGTTTATGGGAAATTTCATTGGCGCCTACGCCACTCTGCCGTTTCTTTTCGTCTACTATGTCTGGGTGGTGGCCATGAAGCGCCGCGGAATGCGGGAGGAAACCGAGCGCCATGACCCGGAAAACCGTGGCCCCCTCCGCTAAGACCTTCCCCTGCTGGCGAAAAAATCTCTCGGTTATTGATCCGGGGCCTCGCGCTGTCCGGCTGCCGGAAGCGCTCAAATTTTTTCGAGGTGAACGGAAAAACTTGATTCGGTACGAAAAATAGTCCAAATAAGAATCCAGAAAGATTGCGGACGGTTGTTTTTTATTTTTCGGGGGGCTGGATTATGAAAGTCTATGTCGGGGCGGACCACGCCGGTTTCGAGTTGAAAGACATCGTTGCCGAGGCTCTCAGGAAGTCGGGCGTCGAGGTCGTTGACGTTGGAACCGAGGGTCCCGGTTCGGTCGATTACCCCCTCTTCGCCTTTCGGGTTGCCGAGGCGGTGGCCGGTGGCCGGGCCGACCGAGGTGTACTGGTGTGCGGCAGCGGGATAGGCATGTCCATGGCCGCCAACCGTGTGCGCGGCGTGCGGGCGGTCAACGGCCAGGGGACCTACGAGGCCCGTATGAGCCGTCGCCACAACGACAGTAACGTTTTGTGCCTTGGCGCCCGGTTTATCGGCGTCGATCTGGCCCTGGCGATAGTGCGCGAATGGCTCGAAGAGCCTTTTGAAGGCGGAAGGCACAAAAGACGCCTCGATCTCATGGACAATCCACCCGGGTAGCGTCTCTCAGGAACCCCTCCCGCCCTCCGGGATTCACCTTTTTGCAGGGGGGATTCTCTATGGTTTGCATTCGATTTATCTGGAGAACAAATGACATTCCAGGAACTCATACTTTCCCTTAATAAATTCTGGTCGGACCGGGGATGCCTCATTCAGCAGCCCTACGATCTGGAAGTCGGAGCCGGTACGTTCAACCCCGCAACCTTCCTTCGGGTGCTTGGGCCCGAGCCGTTTAACGTGGCCTACGTGCAGCCCTCCCGGCGGCCAACCGACGGCCGCTACGGGGAAAACCCCAACCGGCTGCAGCATTACTACCAATACCAGGTGATTTTGAAGCCTTCCCCTTCGGATGCGCAGGCAATATATCTTGAAAGCCTCAGAAGTTTTGGCGTCGATCCTTTGGACCACGACATCCGATTCGTTGAAGACGACTGGGAATCCCCCACTCTCGGGGCTTCCGGGCTTGGTTGGGAAGTCTGGCTCGACGGGATGGAAATAACACAGTTTACCTATTTTCAGCAGGTCGGCGGGATAGCTTTGAGCCCGGTCACACTCGAGCTTACCTACGGGCTCGAAAGAATCGCGATGTACCTGCAGGGGGTCGATTCGGTCTATGATCTCATCTGGAAAGGAGATGTCACCTACGGCGACGTCCACCACCAGGGCGAAGTCGAGTGGTCGCACTACAACTTCGAAGAGGCCGACGTGGACATGCTGCTGAAACTCTTCGGTATGTACGAGGCCGAATCGCTGCGCATGAAGGAGAAGGGGCTGGTTCTGCCCAGCTACGACTATACTTTGAAGTGCTCGCATGTGTTCAATCTTCTCGATGCGCGGGGAGCCATCAGCGTTACCGAAAGAACCAATTACATCGCCAGGGTGAGAAACATGGCGCGAAGCGTGGCGCACGCCTACTACGCGCAGCGCGAGCAGATGGGTTTCCCGCTGGGCAACAAGTGGGTGAAAAAATAGAAGCTCCCCAAAAAAGGTGAATCGATGGCGCAGACCCTGTACATAGAGATCGGGACCGAAGAAATGCCGGCGGGCTATATCCAGCCGGCCCTGGAGTGGATGTCCGCCTGGATGACCGGGTTCCTGGATGATAACCGCATAGCGCACGGCGCGGCCGCGGTCGCGGGAACACCCCGAAGACTGGTGCTCGATGTCCCCGGTGTGGCCGATGCCCAGCAGGCGGTGAGCATCGAGGTGGTAGGGCCCCCGAAAAGCGCGGCCTACGACGCGGAGGGCAAACCCACCAAAGCCGCCGAGGGGTTTGCAAAAGGGCAGGGGGCTAGTCTTGCCGATATCCGCATAAAGCAGACGCCGAAGGGCGAGTACCTGTGCGTTGTCAGGGAGGAGGCCGGCCTTGCGGCCCGCCAAATCATCGAAAAAGCGCTCCCCGACTTTATCTCCAGGATTCCCTTTCCCAAATCGATGCACTGGGCCTCCTACAGCGAGACTTTCGCCCGGCCGGTCCAGTGGATCGTCGCCATGCTGGGTCAAGACGTCCTTAAGTGCTCCTATGCCCATGTTTCCAGCGGCAACAAGTCCATGGGCCACAGGTTCATGAGTCCCGTGTGGATCGAGGTAAAAGATTTCGAAACCCACCGGGAAAATCTTAGAAAAAACCACGTCGTCCTGGATATCGCCGAAAGGCGCGAACTGGTCCGCAAGGGGGCGGAAGAGGCGGCGCGCGAGGTCGGCGGAAAAATTTTGGCCGATGAGGAACTCCTTGACGAAGTGACCCAGTTGGTCGAATTCCCTCAGCCGATAGTCGGTCGCTTCGAAGACAAGTATCTCGAGCTTCCCCCCGAGCTTTTGATTACCGTTATCAAAAAACACCAGCGCTACTTCGCCGTAATAGACGACGCGGGCAGCCTTCTGCCATATTTTGTCACCATCTCCAACGTGGTTCCCCGCGATTTTTCCGTGGTTGCCGCAGGCAATGCCCGGGTTGTAAGGGCCAGGCTCGAGGATGCCCGCTTCTACTACGGGGAAGATCGGAAGGTGCGCCTGGACCAAAGGGTCCAACATCTCAAGGGGGTGGTTTTCCACTCGAAAATCGGTACCAGCTTCGAGAAGATGGAGCGTTTCAGCAAGCTTGCGCTCCTGCTGGCCGGGGGCGCGGCCCCCGAGCGCGGTGCCCATATCGAGCGCGCCGCACTGCTTTGCAAAGCCGATCTGGTCTCGGGTGTGGTCGGCGAATTTCCCGAACTGCAGGGCATAATGGGAAAAACATACGCCCGGCTCCAAGGCGAACCCGAAGCCGTCTGCCAGGCCATCTACGAACACTACCTGCCCAACCGCTCGGGCGGGCCCGTGCCCCGAAGCCTGGAGGGGGCGCTTCTTAGTATCGCCGACAAGATCGATACCATCGCGGCCTGCTTCGGGGTGGGGCTTCTGCCCACCGGAACGACCGATCCGTTCGCCCTGAGGCGCCAGACGCTCGGCATCATAAGGATAGTGCTTGAAACTCCGCTTCGGATTTCTCTTGGCGCACTTCTGGACAAGGCGCTCGAACTGCTTTCCCGCAAACTCGCCAAGCCGGCCCCCGAGGTCAAAAAAGAGATAACGGCCTTTTTCCAGGGACGCCTTCAAAATTACCTGGCCTCTTCGGAGGAAGGGTTCAGCCCGGATGTGATCGACGCCAGCCTTGCCGCGGGCATAGACGATCTGCTCGAAGCCGTCGAAAGGACCAGGGCGCTCGCCCGCTTCACCCGGCGCGCCGATTTCGCAGCCCTGGCCGCGGCCTTTAAACGGGTGGCGAACATCATTAAAACCCCCGAGACCGCACCCGTTGACGTCTCTTTGTTCAAATCCCCCGCCGAAGGGGTCCTCTTCGAGGCATTGACCAAGGCCGAAAGCGAGGCCGGCGCCTTGCTCGCCGGGGCTGATTACCCCGGAGCCCTCGAAGCCATGGCGCAAATGAAACCCATGATAGATTCCTTCTTCGATTCGGTCCTGGTCATGGACCCCGACGAGTTGGTAAAGCGTAACCGCCTTGCCCTCCTGACACGCACCCGCGCTTTTTTCGATCGTATGGCCGATTTTCGCAAGATCCAAACCTCCTGACTGGATTCGGGGACACCAATAATTACCTTTAAATATGCCGGGCCGTGGCTTTTTGCCTCGGCCCGGACCAAAAGGGTTTGCTGCGCCCGCCGACCGGAGGCGGGATTGGCTTGAACCCCGGCGCCCCCAAGGTCGCCGTTTGTATTGTGTCGATCTGCCCGGTAAGGAGGGGAATTCAAATGCTCGATAAAAGATCGTTGCACGCCAAGGTGCAGGAACATGCCGATTGCTTGGCCGATACGGATCTGCTGGCTGAAATGGCCGGCCTCGTAAGAGAGCGGGACTCCGAGGAAGGCGCTTTGAAGTGGATTGCATTGGCCGTTTTGCATGGAATCGACAGAAACGCTGAAAAGATTTCACTGCGCAGGGAGGAAGGCGGGGCTATTTCAGTAACCGCCAAGTACAGGAAAACCGAATTGCCCGGCCCTCCCCGGGCCATCGGGGAAAAGGTTTTCACCGTGGTGAAAGACATCACCCACATAGAGGGAAACACGGGACGGATGCCCGTTGTGATCGGTATCCGGGACGGCAGTATAGAGCTGGAAATGAGGATCGACAGTAACGACGGAGGGGAGGAAGTTGTGCTCAAATTCCCTGATTGAGTGCAACCGGCCGATTTGTCCAGGGGGCGATTCTTGCCGAGGCGAAGAGCAAACCGGGGGCGTTCCCGTGTTACGTCCCCGGATAAGAATCGCTTATTCCTTGTAAGCTCGAAATAAAACGCCTTTGGTCACGGCGGAACTGTTGAAGCCGGTCTCCGAGACCAACTCACAACCCGTAAAGCCGGCTTTTTCGATAATTGCCAGGAAATCCATTCCCGGTATGGCCCCGCCTTGTCACCTGGCCCAGGTTGCAACGATGTCCGCGGGACTCGAAAAGGGTGGGGATTTTTCGAGAACCTGGTCGGCAATCATGATTTTTCCGTTGTGCTTCAATACCCTGAACGCTTCCCGCATCGCTTTTGCCTTATCGGGAATGAGGTTGAATGCGCCGTTGGAAATGACGCAATCAAAACTCTCGTTCGGGAAAGGCAGATTTTCTCCGGAACCCTGCGCGAAAGCCACATTGTCAAGTTTTGTCTCTTCAAGGTTCTGCTTTGCTCGCTCAATCATTTCCGGGACAAAGTCGATGCCGGTGGCTTTCCCGTGCGGTCCGGTCATGACGGCGGCGATGATCGTATCGACTCCGGCCCCGCAACCCACGTCCAGCACGGACTCGCCTTGCTCGATGCGGGCCAGCGCAAACGGCTGCCCCACCCCGCAGTAGGAGGCCAAAACCTCATCGGGCAGAGTGGCTAGAATGCCGCGATCATAGCCCAAAGCCTCAAGGCCCGCTTTCCCGGTCGGAAAACGGAAGCGGCCCTCGGGACTTTTTGCCGCCGCCGCGTACCTTTGCCGGATGCCTTCCTCTATTTTCTTTATGGTTTCTTGGGTAAATACTCCGTTCATGGCCGCCCCCATGTGAAGAGAATCTCTTGGAGAGGAGTATAGCATATATTTTTCCGATAGTTTTTCAAATTTCAATAGGTTTTCATGATCCATGCCCTGGCGCGGTAAGCAACTGTGACAAGTTTGGTCCATATCGGTTGGGTTCAAGGCACAAAAAAAGCCCCCGCTTTTAAAGGGGGGCTTCAATTCTCCGGCCGGAAGGCTTCCGAGGTCCATCTCGCCTTCGTCGGTGCGAGCATCAATCCGCCTTGAACCGGACTCTGTAGCGGAAATCCTTGGGGGAGAAATAATCGAGGCTTTTCCCGTCGACCTGCGCGAAGGGGTACATGAAGTAGCCCAGAGGTCCGCCTTTCTGTGGCGGGTTAAATACCACGTCGCGCGCATTCCTTTCCAGCACCACCCGGAAAAGATCGTCGCCGCCCCAGAAGAATTTCTTCCATTTCCCGGCGTCCTTCAGCCCGATTTTGTTATCGAGCATCATCTTTCGCACATCGGCGGGATCGGCCATGACCCAGCCCGTCCCCGGCAGATAGAACTGTGTCCAGCAATGGAATGCGGTAGTGATGTCCCCGCTTTTCGGATCGGCGAGTCGCAGGCCGAAAATATCCCGCGCCGGGATGCCGGCCGCACGTGCGATGGTCACGAACACCGAACTGATATCCGCGCATTTCCCGCCGCCGTTGAACTTCGTGAGGGTCCGGGTCGTGAGGCCCAGACCGCACCCCTTTACCCCCTCATCCCTGAAGGTGTTCCCTATCACCCAGTCATAGACCGCCCGCACCCTGGCAAGATAGCTCTTTTTGCCCTTCGTGATCTGTCCGGCAAGCTTCCTGTAATCCTCCACCGGCCCCCACTCGGAAGACTCGAGATACTTCTTCACTGTCTCGGGGACAGGTTTTCCCGAATCCTTCAGCTCTCCGATTCTACGGTCTTTGGATAGGGCATGGAAGCTCATGACCAACCGGGGAGGTCTGTTGATTTCGCTCCATTGCGCATAGAGGTAGGTGGCCCCGCCGGCTGGCTCCCGGTACACGGCCCAACTGTTGAAATTCCCCTTGACCTGGACATCCGAAATTGTCTGGTGCGGGTCGGACATGGGATAAGGAAGCCACAATCGGGCCTGTTTGGCGCCTTTGGCCGCATTCAGCTTGATATTGTAAGTTATGGTCCCCGACTTCGCCATGCAAACGGTGGTGGACACCGTAAGGAAAAGGAACAAAATCGCCGGTAAAAACTTTACCCTCACTATCCGTCTCCATCTGAAAGGTTGATTTTCCCGTTTTCCCCAGAACTTTCCACACAACCGTCCGGAGCTGTTTCGAAGCTGCGTTGAATGGGGCAACTCTATCCTACATATTGATTTTACCTATGTCAACAAGCGTGGCGGTTGTTGAGAAAATACGGCTTCGAAATGCATTTTTACGCTGATCATCCCGCATCACGCCACGATCATCCGTGCGCGGCGTGATCGTTAAAGCCGTCCCTTACTGGTTTTTTCCCGCCCCCGGCGCCCGCATTTCTCCGCACGCCCGCATGCCCGGTCTTGTGGCGAGGGGGCTATCTTTGTTCCTGCTGTTCCTTCTTGTAACCGGCTTGTTAAGAGTATAAACTGTTGGGGATTTGGCGAAATTGACGACCGAGGCGCAAGAGATCCGGGATATTTTCACAGTCGAAACGGAGGTGAAGTCATGGGCAAGAACAAGGATACGAAAAAGGATGAAAAGAAAAAGCCTGCCAAGTCGGTGAAGGAGAAAAAGGCTGAAAAAAAGTCCAAGAAAATGGCAAAGGAAGGCTGAACCGTTGCGGCGCTCATGACAAGCAAGGGGCAGGTCCGCGCCGTTCGCGTATCTGCCTGATCATCTCATTTGTCTTCAAGAAGGAAACCGAAGGGTTACAGTCCATGTAACCTGGCAGGATTCACACCCTCGCGATCAGACGCAAGCCCCCGTCTATTATCCGGAATATATTGGGAAAAGTAGTTTTGTGGACTGGCATCCATGTTGCACCGGCAAGGACGTGATTTTCAATCGGGGCCAAAAGAGCCCGGGGAAAATACTCGAAAAATCCTATCCGAGGAGAGGGCATGGCGAATCAGGCAAATCCCGGACCGGAAGTCTCCGACACCGGCAAAGGCGCACTCGGACCCGCGCCGATGGGCTGGAAGGAACTCTACCTCAAAGAGGATTGGTGGGCGATCTATCTGGGAATCGGGCTCATGGTGATTACCCTGATCTCCTATTGGATGGGAAGCGATGCCGTAAAGTTACTGTTCATTAATCCGGGCGGAGTGAAGTGGACCACGTTCGACCAGTTGCGGGCCCATTTTCAACAAAATTTCCACCTCTACCTGTTTCAGTTTCTTTTCTGGCTGGTTGTTTTCGGGATCAGCACGACCATAATGGGGATAAAACCTTCTCAGTTCCTTCCCGGCTTCCTGTGCTTATACATCCTTGCGGTCATCATGTTCTCGATCGGCGGGTGGGCCAATGCCGCCCGGTATAATCTGGAACCTCCGCTGGTGGCCCTTATCCTGGGGTTGATCCTGGCCAATGTTGTTTCACTGCCCAAATGGCTGGACGCCGGTTTCAGGGTGGAATACTACATAAAAACGGGCATTGTCCTTCTGGGCGCAACCTTTCCCGTAACTCTCATCGTCACCGCCGGCCCCGTCGCTCTGCTGCAGGCCACGATCATTTCCCTTACCACCTGCCTCACCATCTATTTTGTCGCCACGCGGTTCTTCGGACTCGACAAGCGGTTGGCTTCGGTTATCGGCGTTGGAGGATCGGTTTGCGGCGTCTCCGCCTCCATGGCCATTGCCAGTTCGGTAAAGGCCAGGAAGGAAGACCTCTATACCTCCGTTACCCTGGTGGTGGTCTGGGCGCTTGTGATGATCATCGTTCTGCCGTTCGTTTCAAAAGCGCTCCACCTCTCGCCGGGCGTTGCCGGGGCATGGATCGGGACCTCGGAATTCGCCGATGCCGCCGGTTTTGCCGCCGCAAGCGCCTATGGAAAGATGGCCGGAAACGAAAACGCCGCCATTCAGAGCTTTACGCTCATGAAGGTGATTGGCCGGGATATGTGGATCGGCATCTGGTCTTTTGTCTTCGCGATGATCGCCTGCCTCAAATGGGAAAAGGAAGAATGCGGAACAAAGCCCAGCGCAATGGAAATCTGGTGGCGTTTTCCCAAATTTGTCATCGGCTTTTTTCTTGCCACCACGCTGATGACCCTGGTTACGGCCGGGTTCTCGACGCAAGCATTTAACAGCACGTTGAAGCCCGACCTGATCCAGCCGCTGGTTTCCATAAGATCGTGGGCTTTTATCTTTTGCTTTCTGAGCATCGGGCTTACCACCCGGTTTCGGGAACTCAAGGCGGCCGGCTTGAAGCCTTTTGGCGCCTTCACAGCCGGGGTGGCAATAAATGTTGTGCTGGGATTTGTCCTGTCGCACTTCGTTTTCGGAGCCTACTGGACCGCTTTGGGCAAATAGACAACGGAAACTGGGGGTCGTATGAGCCAGGGGGCGCAATGCCTGCGATGCAAACATTTCCGAAATTCTCCCGAGTATCTGGAATCCGAACTGAGCGGCCTGAGGGTGCTCGGTTCCGCCTATGCTTCGGTGCGAAGTGAAGACGGAATTTGTGTGCTAACCGACCGCCTCCTTTCCGCCAGGCGTTGCTGCGAGCGGTTCGAGCCCCTTTGTCCCAGCAGTCGATGATTACCGGTCGCCCGCGGCCGGTTTCTTTTGCCCGCCCGAGAACTTTTGTCGACTAAATTCGCCCCGTTCACGTCTTTGTGATTTGGAAAACAAAAATTTTTCAAAATCAATTTTCACGGCATGGTGATGACGGCGGCTCGCGCGGCGGTTTCCCCGGGCAGGTCCGGTCCAGATCACGGCAAGGAGGGCGAAAGTGGCGAAGCGTACGGTCATGACAGTTGTTGGGGCGGCACTGCTGGTTGTCGGACTGGCGGGCTTGGGACTGGTGCAAACCGGAGTGCTCTTGCCGGGGAGCCAGGCGGTAAAACCTCCCGGGGTGGCCGAGGACGCGGGAGGGGCGCGGCAGACCGTGGCCGATCAAGCGCCGCCAAAGCCGCCTGAAGCGCTACCCGCCTCTTCCGGGGCGTCTCCCGCCAGGCCTTTGGCGCAAAGCGCACCCGTTCACAAGAAAATCCCCAAAGCCCCGGTCGCCTCCAACGCCAACAGGGCGCATCGCATTGCCGCCCGATTAAAGGCGCGGGAGACATCCCGGCCTCTCGCCCACAGCGCACCGGCCGGCCAAGCCTCGGCAAAATCGGGACCTAACCACCCGCGCTGGCGCGCGGTTCGAGTTTACCGTAATAGCCGCCCGGTCGATCGCGATTCTTTTGCCCCAACCCGGCCCGTCGTGATCAAGTTCACTTTCGATCCCGCCCGGGACCGCCCCGTCGGGGTGGCTTCCGTGCACCTGGGCGACCGGATCAGGGTGCATGTCCAAAGAATCGGAGATGTCGGTCGTCGTGTCTATTTCACTTTTTCAAGAGGACTTGATTCGCGCCGGGGCGCCGTCCTGCGGTTAAGGACGATGTATTCTTTCGAGCGTCCCGTATCTTTCCGGGGCGGCCGCGGTTATTATGTCATCCAGGTGAGAATCTATCCCAATAACCGGTGGCGGATCATGCCGAGGAGTTTAGTATGACCCGAATGCATATGCTCATGGTTTTTGGTGGCATTTCTTTTGCCGGCCTGTGCCTGATTGCCTATGGACTTGTTAGCGGCAAGCGTGGCCGGCCGGACCCGGTCCAAGCGGGAAAACTGTCCCTCGGGTTCTCCGATTCCCCCGAAAAGCCCTGCGAGATATTCGATCTGGACATGGGTCATGAAGGTCTTCAGCACCGCCCGAGGGAGCGCTTCGAGCCCGGGCGCCCGCCCGAGCGCATCGGTTCGGTGAAAAAAGCTCCTGAAGAGCGGGAGGAGACCCTGGAAGATAAACCGTTAAAAATCGAAATCTCATGATTTTTGCCCGTTCGTAACAGCCACGGACTCCCGGGGCCACCCCTTTTGACCGGCCGTCCAAACTCCCTGCCGGTCAAAAAAAGCCAATCCCTCTTGTTGCATGCCTTATTAAAAAACCGGAAATGATCCCCTGCCTTTTCGGCTCGACTAATATAGCCCCATCATCCCATGACGTGTTCCGTTCGTCATGACCGGACTTTTCGACCTGTCGACTCATCCGGCCGTTTTTATGAGAAACGTCCGGGCCTTTCACGGTTTCGCAAATTATCGATCTTGCTCGGAGGGGGTAAAGCCATGAAACCCAAAGCCTGCCTGCTGTTTCTGTTGGGATTTTCGCTCCTCATCGTTTCGAAGTCGGATGCCCGCATCTCATGGACGGGCGACGTTTTCAACTACACCGCCCAAGACCTGGGGGGGATATACTATGATTGCAATGGAGGGGTTCCGGTTCTTCTAAGCGCTTCGAGCGTCAAATCCGGCTCGAGCTCCACCTTGGAAAATACCGAGATTGCAACCGCGATCGAACCGCGGCAGACGGGATTGACAATGGGGGCGGGGGCCTGGGGCAACTCGTTTCAAATTTTGGCCGGCGACTCGGGCGGGGCCACGGTCTATGCTTACGCGGACAACTGCTTCGCCCTGGATAATTCCCTGGGCGTCAGCCTCGACGGCCAGAATGTGAGTTCTTACATCGACAGGTCCTTCACGGTCGATTCGACTGCGACTTATACCCTGTCGGTTTCGGCCCTTGCCCCGATCGACTGGAGCGGGACGAGTTCGGGAACAGCCTCGGCGCCCCGGCCCCAGCTGACCGGAGAGGTCCAAATCTTCCAGACCGATCCCCACAACATGACCACGATGCTATTGGACCCGCAAACCTTCAGCCTGGCAAATCTTGCGGCCTCGTCTCAGCAGGCGGGCGTAACGCTTGTGGCCGGAGACTCCTACCAGTTCGTCGTGGCCGTTTCGGGTGTCACCGCTACGGGAGGCATTGCCGGGACTGCGGGCATAGCGACCTCTTTTAACAACCTCAACATCACCCCCGGCAGTGTCTCCTGGCTCGGAGCCATTGACGGGGCCTTCAATGTCGGCACGCAGGCAAGCCCGGTCACAATCACGGCCTCGCTTGCCCCCGCGCCCTATCTCTGGCAATCGGCCTCCGACTGCGGAAACGGATGGCTATGGCTCGCCTGGTTCGACTATTTCAATATCAGCCAGGCGCCCTGGATTTACCACCGCACCCTCGGCTGGCTCTATCCTTACGGCACCTCGACCGACAACATCTGGTTCTGGGACCCCGGGATGAACACCTTCTGGTGGACCAGCCAGACAGTCTATCCGTCCGTCTACCGGTCTTACGACCGAGCTTGGCTCTATTATCAGACAGGGAGCTTCAATCCGCGATGGTTTTATAATTTCAACACCGGCCTATGGGAACAGGATTGAACGCAAATCGCTGCCCGCAAACTGCAAAGCTATTGTCCTCGACCTCCACAAGGGTTAAAAAAGCGGGGTGGCTTTTCAGGCCCAAAAAGGCAAAAATCCGGCATTGCGGCCGGTGGCGATATGCTCTTCAAACGAGTCAGGAAAAGATGTCGGAACAACTCCTTGGTTCATGCGGTCCCGGCCGGCTCTATGTTCGCACCCTCGGCTGCCAGATGAATGAATACGATTCGCTCCAGGTCCTGCGGCAGTTCGCGGCCCTTGGCTACACTCCGGTCGAAGACATTGCCCGGGCCGACGTTATATTTCTCAACACCTGCTCGGTGCGAGGCAAGGCCGAACAGAAGGTCCACTCGTTTCTGGGAAGTCTGAGGCGTCTGAAGCAGGCGAACCCCAACCTCAAAATCATTGCCGGAGGATGCGTAGCCCAGCAGTCGGGGAAAAAACTCCTCGACAGGTTCGACCATCTGGACATGGTGGTGGGCACCTCGGCGGTCAATCGCATCGGGAAACTGTTCCAGAATCTTCTCGATAGCGGAACCAGGGGGGCTTTCGTCCACGAGGAGGCAAGCTTTGCCGGATTCGACTTCGAGCTAAAAACGGCGCACGGGAGCATAACCGCCCCGCTAACCATTATGCGGGGCTGCGACAACCATTGCGCCTACTGCATCGTCCCAAGCGTTCGAGGGCCGGAAAAAAGCAGGCGGCCCGGAGAAATCCTGGAAGAAATAGGGCTGCTGGAGCGCTCGGGAGTAAAGGAGGTGCTGCTTCTTGGCCAAAACGTCAATTCCTACGGCCGGGGCCTGGAGGAGACGATAAGCTTCGCCGATCTCTTGCGGCGCATCGTCTCCGAAACGGGACTCTCGCGCATAAGGTTCACCACCTCCCATCCCAAGGACCTCACCGAGGCTCTCATGCTTTGCTTTGCCGAGCTTGGGCCCCTTTGCAAGTTCCTCCATCTGCCCGTGCAGGCCGGATCGGACCGGGTGCTCGCCCGAATGAACAGGGGCTACACCGCCGAGGCCTACCTGGAAAAGGTCGCAAGGCTTCGCCGCACCTGTCCCGAGATCGCTCTTAGCTCAGATGTCATCGTGGGATTCCCCGGGGAAACCGAGCAGGATTTCCGAAAGACCATGGAGTTGATCGAAGAAGTCCGGTTCGATAATCTGTTTTCCTTCTGTTATTCCGATCGGCCCAACACCCGCGCGAGCGGTTTTGCCGACAAGGTCGATCCCGAGACGGCCTCGGCCAGGCTCTTTGAGCTTCAGGGCCGCCAGGCCGAAATCACGCTGGGCAAAAACCTGGCCGAAGTGGGATCGATTCGGGAAGTGCTCGTTGAAGGGCCGAGCAAAGCCTCAAACGGACAGATGAGCGGGCGCACCTCCCAAAACAAGATAGTCAACTTCGAGGCTCCCGTCTCTTCGACGGGAAAAATCCTGGAGGTAAGAATCGACTTTGCCTACTCGCACTCTCTTGGAGGCGAGGCGATCTCTGCGGGCGGTGAAAAAGGTCGATAAGGGCCTGCTTCGCCTTGCTTCGCGTTCTGGTTGCGGTTATAGTGATAATCGTGGCCTGCCAGTAAGGAAAACCTCATGACCACCGACTCTGCCAAATCCAGGCCGGGGGATGCCGGTAATGTTTGGAGGCGAGCATGTTTAAGCAGATGAAAGTGACCGGGTTGGTGATGGACCCCCATTCCAATACCCCCATCCTGGTGCTCAAAGACATTGCCGACGACACCACTTTGCCCATCTGGATAGGTCTGCTCGAAGCCACGGCAATAGCGACGGAACTGGAAAACATTCAGTTCCCGCGGCCCATGACCCATGATCTGATACGGATTCTTTTCGACCATTTGAACGTCAAGGTGGAGCGTATAGAGGTCTGCGAGCTGAAAAACAATACCTACTACGCCCTGATTCATATTAGAAACGGCGAAGAGCTGAGCTCCATCGATTCTCGTCCAAGCGACGCAATCGCGATCGCGCTGCGCACGAACGCCCCCATTTTTGTCAAAGACGAGGTCATCACCAAGTATCTCAGATCCGATGAGGCCAAGCCCTCCTTTGATGAAAGAAACAAGGAACGTTGGAGCGAAATGCTCGACAAACTTGATCCTTCCGATTTTAGCAAGTACAAGATGTAAATTAAAAACCGAAAGTGAGAAGGATTCGAGGCCGGCTTGTCTTTCAGCCCGATTCGGTCCTTTAAACCGAGGACGGAGGACGGAAGGCCGGATAATCTCCGAAATCACCATTCATTTCCCGTCCTCTGTCCTCTGTCAGTCGATTTTCACAGTGGATGGAGGGGACCGTGAAGTTGGATACCGTGCGTTTGACCGGCCTGATCGAAGTGGCCTCCGGCAGGCGTCAGGCCGAGCTTTGCATCAAGGGCTGCCGTCTGGTCAATGTTTTTACCGGCGAGATCGAAGAAAATGACCTTGCCATTCACGACGGCTTGATTGCCGGGCTGGGCGACTACGACGGCCAGGTGATTTTTCGGGCCGATGGAATGTTTATCTGTCCCGGCTTCATAGACGGCCACACCCATATCGAAAGCTCCCTTCTTAGTCCCGAAAACTATTGCTCGGCCGTGATGCCGTGGGGCACGACCTGCGTGGTGGCCGACCCCCACGAAATCGCAAACGTGCTCGGCCTGCCGGGGATAAGGTACTTCCTCGAGTGTGCCCGAACTCTTCCCCTCGACATTTTTCTCAACCTCCCAAGCTGCGTTCCGGCATCGCCTCTTGAGACCTCCGGGGCCGTCCTCAGGGCCGTTGACCTCGAGTCCCTGCTTCCGGACGAAAATCTGCTCGGCCTGGCGGAAATGATGAATTTCCCCGGGGTCGTGGGCGCAGGCGCCGAGGTGCTGGACAAACTCCTGCTCTTTCAGCAACGGCTGGTCGACGGCCACTGCCCGGGTTTAACGGGCATGGGTCTAAATGCCTATATCGCCGCGGGAATCGGCTCCGACCACGAATGCACCTGTGCCGGCGAAGCGGCCGAAAAGCTCGCTCGGGGAATGGCCGTCATGATTCGCCAGGGCAGCCAGTCAAAAGATCTTGAAAAACTCATTTCGGTTGTCAACGACTCCACCTGGCACCGCTGCATGTTTGTCACCGACGATGTCCACCCCGACGATCTTGTCCCGAAGGGCCATATGAACGCCATAGTAAATGAGGCGATGGCCCTGGGAATGGCGCCCGCGCGGGCCATCGCCATGGCCTCGTGGACCGCGGCCAACCATTTTCGCCTGCAAAGACGAGGAGCGCTGGCGCCCGGTTTTGTGGCCGACTTCAGCCTCAGTCCGACTCTTAACCCCTGGAACCCGGTGAGGGTCTTTAAAAACGGAACCGAAGTCGCCCGCGACGGCCGGATGCTCGCCTCCCGCGACTGCCGGCTCACGCCTTCGGCACCCGCAAGCCCCATGCGTCTCGACCTCATCGCGGGCCAGCAGTTGCTCGTGCCTGCCCTGGAGACGAAGATGCGGGTCATCGAGGTGCTCGAAGGCACGCTTTTTACCCGTAAACTCTTGATGGCGCCCAAGGTTGAAAACGGCTTCGCCGTCAGCGATATCGAGCGGGATTTGTTAAAAGCCGCCGTTTACAACAGATACACCCCGGGGGCCAAACCGGCCTTGGGGTTCGTTCACGGCCTGGGGCTCAAAGAGGGCGCACTTGCCACCTCGGTGGCCCATGATTCCCATAACATCATCGCCGTTGGCGCTAGCGATGATGACATAATCGCGGCGGTTTGCGCACTGAAGGAAAACGGCGGCGGGATGGCGGCGGCCAGGGGTGGCGTCGTCGAGATTCTGCCTCTTCCAATCGCCGGGCTCATGTCTTCTCTTGCGGCTCCCGTGGTGTCGGAAAAACTCATAAAGCTGAAAGAATGTGCAAAACAATGGGGAGCAAAGCTGGACAACCCCTTCATGGCCCTCTCCTTTTTGTCCCTTTCAGTCATACCGGAGTTGAAGCTGACAGACCTCGGACTTGTCGATGTCTCGCAGTTTTGCCATGTGCCTTTGTTCGATGTCATATAGAACACGGTGGACAGCGCGGGAATCGGGCTGCTCGGTTGCTAACGGATGACTCTTGAGCGGATAGCGTTTATAATATTACCTGACAGCAAAATCCAATTAGCGTAAAGGGAATCCGATGCATGGCGAACCTCCAAATTTTCCCGATCAGGAAACTCTTGAAAAAGAGCTTAGCGATTATCTAACCAAAAAATATGGCTATCGAATCAAGGTGATATCTCCGATGATGGCCGCCGAGCACCCTCATGAGCCGGGCGAAAATGCAAAGAAGCCGAGCGGGATTGACAGCATCCGATTCGACATGAAGCCCGAGGAACTCGAAGCCTACCTCAACCGGTACGTGATCCGCCAGGACGAACCCAAGGCGGTTCTTGCCACCAAGGTCTGCACGCACTACAACCGGATCAGGTATCTCAAGGGCATCTCCCGGTTTGGCGCCGAACCGATGGTGGGAAGGATAAAAAACAACATCCTTCTGATCGGCCCAACCGGTGTGGGGAAGACCTACCTGGTGAAGCTGATCGCTCAGAAGCTGGGCGTGCCCTTCGTAAAAGGGGATGCCACCAAATTTAGTGAAACCGGCTACGTTGGCGGCGATGTCGAAGATCTCGTACGCGAGTTGGTGATCCAGGCGGACGAGGACATCGAACTGGCCGAGCATGGAATCATTTACATCGACGAGATCGACAAGATCGCCTCCTCGCAGCACCTGATCGGCCCGGATGTTTCGCGCACCGGAGTCCAAAGGGCCCTTTTAAAGCCGATGGAAGAAACCGAAATCGACCTCAAGGTGCCCCATGATCCGGTTTCGCAGATGCAGGCGATCGAGCAATTTCGCAAGACCGGAAAACGTGAAAAGCGCACGGTCAATACTAAAAACATTCTCTTCATCATGAGCGGGGCTTTCAACGGCCTTGCCGAGATTGTCAAAGGGCGGCTTCAGAAGCAGGAAATCGGATTCGGCGCCTCGGTGCACAGCCGTGAAAGCGACATTCGATTTCTTAAGAGTGTCAAGGCCGAGGATCTGATTCAGTTCGGCTTTGAGAGTGAATTCGTGGGGCGCATCCCTGTGGTTGCCGTCCTCGAATCCCTGGAAGCCTTGGATTTGTGCGAGATTTTGAAAAACCCCAATAACCCGATTATAAATGGCAAAAAGGAAGATTTCCGCAGCTACGGCATCGATCTCAAGTTCGAAGGGCAAGCGCTCAGTCTGATCGCCGAGCGAGCTTTTCTGGAAAAGACCGGTGCTCGCGGCTTGGTGAGCGTTTTGGAAAGAGTTGTTCTGCCTTTTGAAAAAAAGCTCCCCTCCTCGGAGGTCCGCCATCTTGCGGTGACTGCCGATATCGTCCGAAATCCCGAAGGTGAGCTGGAAAACATGCTGAAAGCTCCCTCCGAAGGTAATTTCGAGATATACCGGGGGCTTGTCGAACAGGAAAAAGCGCTTGTGCGCCAAGCCGTATTGCAGGCAAGAACATCTTTTGCCGAAAAGTATCCTCTCATATTCACTCCGGACAGAACCGACCTGGTGATAAACCATCACGTCAAGACCGGGATCGCCCCCGAGGCGATCTTCCTCGAAGTCCAGTCTCTCTACAACCAGGTCAGAATGTTCGAGTCCGATTTTTATCAAAAACACGGCTTCAAGGTCCATTTCAACGAGCAGGCCATAAACGAGCTCATCTTGCGGGGGCTTGGGCAAAACGAAAGCGCAACCGAGATCTGCAACAGGATTTCTGTTGACTATGACTATGGATTCAGGTTGATATCGGATCGAAGCGGGCGGACCCAGTTCATCATGCCCAGGGAGGCCGTCGTGGACCACAAGAAATACCTCGACGAGTTGATCCGCGAAAGTTATAAGCAATATCCTCTGAGGCCGGGTGAAATAGCCGAGGAGGTATAATTGCGGGGCCAGTAGAGATTCAGCCGAGTTTTGCTAAATAGCGCCCACCCTGCTTAAGGCGCCGGCCAAGGCGGGGTGGGCGCTTTTATCGTGCCCCCCGCCGGGGCAATCGGAAAAGTCAGCATCGGGGAACGCATGATAGGCATATCCAAACTTTACTGCGCAACGGTCGAACCTTCCGACGCCTTGCGCTACGGTCGTCACAGCGGCAAGTTGCCCTCTCACCTTCTGCAGTTTTCATCGGACAAAACACCGGTGGTCGTCTGGAATGTGACCAGGCGGTGCAATCTCAAGTGTATTCACTGTTATGCGCACGCAACCGAGGAACAGGCCCGGGACGAGCTTTCCACGGACGAGGGCAAGGCCCTTATCGACGATCTGGCCGACTTCGGTTCGCCGGTGATCCTTTTTTCGGGCGGAGAACCCCTGGTGCGCCCCGACCTTTTGGAACTGGCCCGGTACGCGGTTGACAAGGGCATGCGGGCGGTGATTTCAACCAACGGGACCCTGATCGATTCCAAGCTTGCGGGCAAACTCAAAGAGGTGGGTCTTTCCTATGTCGGGGTGAGCCTGGACGGACTGGGCGAGGTCAACGATCGGTTCAGAGGCGTAAAGGGCGCCTTCCAGCGGGCGCTGCGGGGCATTATCGCCTGCCGGGACGCGGGCGTTAAGGTCGGCCTTCGCTTCACCATGAACAGGCTGAATGCCCTCGAAATCCCGGGGATCTTCGATCTTTTGGAAAAATACGATATCCCCAGGGTCTGCTTCTATCACCTGGTCTATGCCGGGCGGGGCTCCGATTTGATAAAAGAAGATCTGTCCCATGAGCAAACCCGCGAGGCGGTGGACCTCATAATAGACAGGACCGCCGATCTGCACCGCCGGGGCAAGCCGAAGGAAGTCTTGACCGTGGATAATCACGCCGACGGCCCCTATCTCTACCTGCGCTTGTTGCGGGAAAATCCCTCCCGGGCCGGGGAAGTCCTGGAACTGTTGGAGATGAACGAGGGCAACAGTTCCGGGCGTGGCATAGGGTGTGTGAGCTGGGACGGAAGCGTGCACGCCGACCAGTTTTGGAGACATCACTCTTTCGGGAATGTAAGGGAGCGCAAATTCAGCGAAATCTGGACCGACATGAACGATCCGCTGATGATGCGCTTAAAGAATAAGAAGCTCTATGTGAAGGGGCGTTGCGAGCAATGCAAATGGCTGCCGGTGTGCGGGGGGAACTTTCGCGTCCGGGCCGAAGCCGCCACCGGTGACCTGTGGGCCTGTGATCCGGCCTGCTATCTTACGGACGAAGAAACGGCAAAATAGAAGCCGACTCATTAAGGCGGAGGGAGATAATCGTGGACGCAGTGTTCAACGCCGAATCGGTGGTTGTGGTCGGGGTTTCCGAAGCGATCGACAACCTCGGTAAGAATGTGGTGGCAAATATGGTCAATTTCGGCTACCGGGGGAAAATCTATCCCGTCGGCCCTCGCGGGGGCGAGGTCCATGGCCTGCCGATTTATCGCTCGATAGGGGAATTGCCCGGAAAAGCCGAACTGGCCGTCATACTTACGCCCGCACGGCTGGTAAACGAAGTGCTCATTCAGTGCGGCGAAAACGGAGTGCGCGCGGCGGTGATCGAAACCGCCGGCTTTCACGAGAGCGGACAAGAAGCCGGGGAAGCCCTGGGGCGGCAAATTCTTAAGACCTGTCAAAAGTACTCCATCCATTTTGTCGGCCCCAATTGCGTGGGAACCGCAAATACGGCCAACAATCTCTACACTCCCTTCGCCCTGCTTCCGGGTCCCTACAGGAAGGGCGGGATAGGGGTGTTCGCGCAAAGCGGCGGAGTCGGGCTGAGCATGGCCGAAAGGCTGTGCCGCTGCGGGGTGGGAATAAGCAAGTTTGTCAGCATGGGCAACAAGCTCGACCGCAACGAAGCCGACTACCTGGCCTATCTTATGGACGATCCGGAAACCGAAATCATCTATTTGTACCTGGAGGGCTTCAAAAACGGTCGCACCTTTGCCGAACTTGCCAAGCGCTGCCAAAAGCCGATTGTTTTACACAAATCCAACATCAGCCCCCAGAGTCTAACAATCGCCCAATCCCACACCGCGGTCCTTGCCGCCGATGATTCGGTGGTCGAAGCCGTGTGCCGGGAATGCGGAATACTTCGAGTCCATTCCCTCTCCGAAGCCCTGGCGGTTTTGAAAGGCTTGTCGCTTCCGCCACTCAAGGGCAAAAATCTGGCCGTCATTTCTCGATCGGGCGGCCATGCGGTGGTCATTACCGATGCCTGCTCGGCCCACGGTTTTCATCTTCCCCCCCTGGACAGCCGCATTCTTGACTATGCGCAAACCCGCACCCGAGCCGGGGTCATCAAGCTGGGAAACCCGCTCGATCTGGGCGACATCTACGATATTCCCTTCTATTTCAAAGCCGTGGAGATGGCTCTGGCGCAGGATAATATCGACGGCGTGGTATTTATGCACGTCTCGCAGATGACACTTGAAGGGCAGGCCTCGCGCGAGTTGCTCGAAAACCTCTCGGCACTTTCCGCAAAATCGGGAAAGCCGGTTGCCACCGTGGTGGAAATCCCCTTCGAAGATCGTGTGAGGCTAGAACAAAACTCGGAGACACCCTTTTTCCTGGACCCGGTTGAAGCCGTGCAAGCCCTCGCCATCCAGTTGAGAAGCCGTAAAGCACCCCCCGCGGTCGATGCGGCAACAGGCCGCGATCTCGATGATGCAAAAATAGAGCAATGGTTTTCCCGGATTCGCCTTGAGGAGCGGCAGCCTCTGCTTCACGAGGCGCTGAGTTTGGTCGAACTTGCCGGCATACCCGCGGTTCCATGGCGCATGACCTTCGATGCGGAAAACGCCCTGGAAGCGGCAACCGCCCTCGGCTTTCCGGTGGCGCTAAAGGCGGTAGCCCCCTCTCTTCTGCACAAAAGCGACAAGGGGGCCATTGCGCTGGGTGTCGCTGGTCCCGATTCGCTTTCGAGCAAGTGGCGCAGGCTCAGTGATCTCGCCGGCGATGTTGCGGGCATCGTGGTGCAAAAGATGGTCCCGACGGGAAGGGAACTGGTGGTCGGGGGTAAAAACGACCCCTCCTTCGGCCAGGTCGTTCTAACCGGCCTCGGGGGAATCCTGGTCGAGGTCTTGAAAGATGTGAGCATCCGCCTTGCGCCCGTTACTGCCGAAGCCGCCCTGGAAATGCTGGGCGAGCTTTCCGGCAGCCGCGTTCTGGGCAGATTCCGGGGCATGCGTGAAGCCGATCTCAAGGCCGCCGCCCGCATTATTTCGCGGGTCTCCCTGCTCATAAGCCGATTCCCACGGATACGCGAAATCGATTTGAACCCGGTAAGCCTGGGCGATGAGGGGGAGGGTGCGTTGGCCCTCGACGCCAGGGTGCTCCTGGATCAGGCCTGATCTTCGCACTGAAATTTCAACAGCGCCTCTCGAAGCTCGGGGGGGATCTCTATCGAGGTTTGCCGCGCATAATCGTAGCAAACCTGCACGGATTCCCCCCTGGCATAGATAACCGACTCATCGGCCGCGTCCGTTAGCAGGTAGACGTGCTGGAAGCTCTTCTTGCCCGGATTTTTTGTCCCCATGTGCAAAATCAACTCGACACCGGGCGGGATCGGCCTGATATAGTCGCAACTGGCCCTCGCCAGGATGAAGGAGGAAGATTCCCGGTCCAGGGCCTTCGAGACATGCTCGCGGTAAAAGGCGACTCTTCCCGTCTCGAAATAGGTGAAAAACACCGCGTTGTTTACATGCCCCATGACATCGAGATCCCTGAACCTTACCTGAATAGGAATTCTGTAGCCGTTCTTCATTTTGTGAAACCTCTTTTCCACTGCCCGTGGTCGGTAATGTGGTAATTGCGCGGAAACGCGATCGCCCCCCTTTTGCAAAACTTTATTTTTTCACACCAGCGCCCGAATTTCCAACACTTCCTCATGCGATTGCCCTGTGCCAGACGCCGTTTGCTGTTGACTTGCACAAAGAGTTTTACTATGAATTCCCTAATGTCAATTGCGGTGATGGAGTCCACCTCAACCGCCATTTATTGGCTGATGACTCCTACCTGGATAACTGGATCGAGTAGGGCCTGGTAGGGTGTTGTTGATTTGAGCAAATGCAAGCTCTTACCGGCTCGGAGGCCTGGAAGAGCTTTTTTTTGCGGCCTGCTCGAAAATCGCTCGTTCTCCCCGGGAGAAACGGCGTTGTCATCACTCAAACCGGCCGGATTCGGGAGAATGTTCTGAATTCATGATTAATGTACTTCTTGTCTTGGTTGGTGGAGGTCTGGGTTCCTTAGTCCGATACGGCGTTTCACTTCTTGCCGTCAGGCTTTTCGGAACGAGATTTCCGTTCGGCACCCTTATAGTCAATCTTACGGGCTGTTTTTTGATCGGAGTGGCCTTTGCCATGGCTGAACGGGGGCTGAAGATCATGAACCCCACGGTTCGCCTTTTGTTCATTACAGGCTTTCTTGGCGGGTTGACAACCTTTTCGAGTTACGCCGTCGAGACGGCCAACACGATTCGTGCGGGTACTTATCTTATCACCGCGACCAACTTTTTATCCAACAATCTGATCGGTGGAGCCCTGGTCTTTGTCGGGCTGTGGGTGGGCCGAGTACTGTAAGAGAAAAGATGATGCTTCAGTACAAACTGATCGAAATTTTCACCAACGAGGCGGAGCGCTACGAAGGCAGGCCTCTGCGCAGCGTGGTCGTCGAGCGTGTGAGAGACCTCAAAATCCCCGCCAGGTGTATCGTTACCAGGGGGATTGAGGGGTGCTACGAAAACGGTGAAATTGCCACCGATCGGCTCGAAGTTGCTTCCTACCGCATGCCGCTGCGCATTGAAATCATCGTCCCCGCAACGGATTCGGCCGCCGTTGTCTCCCTGCTGAGTGAAATGGTAAACGACGGGATAATCGCCGTTCGCGATGTGGATGTGATCTCACATAAAACAGTCGGTCTCCTTGTGCCCCGAAATGCCAGGGTCCGGGAAATCATGACCCCGGATCCCGTACGAGTTGGAACCGGGGCGGCCGTAAGCGAGGTGGCTCGCCTGCTGCTTTCTTCGGACTTCACGGGGCTTCCGGTGGTGGACGAGCGGGATCGCCCCGTTGGGGTCATCGCCCAGACAGACCTTCTCTACAAGGCCCGATTGCCCATGCGCCTGGGACTATTGGCCGTGGCGGATCGAGAAAGGATCGACCGGGTACTTGAAGAGCTCGATACGAAGCCCGCAACGGAAATTATGACCCGGCCCGCCATCACCATTGGGCTGGATCGACCGGTTACCGAGGCCGTGGAGTTGATGCTGGAAAGGAAGGTCAAGCGGCTTCCGGTTGTGGATGAATCGGGCAAACTCGTTGGAAACCTGTCGCGGGTCGATATCTTTCGGACAATCATGAACGTTTGCCCCGATTGGTCGGCTTTCAAGCAGAAAAGCATTTCGGTTTCGGGCTTGAACCATGTCTCGGATATCATGCGCCGCGACGTTCATACGGTTCGGATCGATACGCCCATCGAGGAAGTGATTCGCACAATTGACTGCAATGATATCCAGCGGGTCTGCGTTATTGACGGCCAAGGAGTGTTCAAGGGCCTCATTTCGGATCGGGACCTTCTGTTCGCCTTCCGCGACCTGCACCCCGGGATCTGGGACTTTTTCGCCGCAAAAATCCCCTTCGGCGAACGGGGCAGGCGGCACAGGGAACTCAAAGAGCGTTTGCGGATGAAAACCGCCGGCGAGGTGATGAATACCGACATCGTAACCGTTCGGGAGGATACCTCCCTTGACGAGGCGATTCGACTGATGCTCGATAAGGCGATCAAAAGGCTGCCGGTGCTGGATGCCGAGGGCCAATTCAAAGGCATGATCAGCCGGGAGTCCCTTCTAAAAACCATCTTCAATCCCGGATAGGCGCGGGTTGGGCCATGTCGGGTTGCAAGACCCGGAGAATGGAAATCCCGGAAGGCTCTTCCATCCTCCGTCGGGCGGAAAGCTACTTCTTGGCGCCAACGATGTCATGGACCCAGCACAAAGCAGCCGATGCGGCGGGAAAGCCTATCGTGCTCGTCAGTAGCAGTATGGCCTGGCAGATTTCCTCCGTCGAGGCGCCCGCTTCGAGGGCTCTTCTGGTATGGCTGTGCACCGCACCCTCGGACCTTATGGCCGCCGAGGCCGCCAATTGAATCAGATGGGATGTCTTCTCATCCAGCGGTCCCCCCCTTCTCACTGTTTCTCCAAGATTTTCCACCGCCCCCAGGTAGTCCCGATACTCTTCTCTAAGCTTCGCGTACCATTCCGGAAAATTTTTGTCCATACCACGACCTCCTTAAAGTATTTTTCCAAACAGGGCAGTCTCTCCACATCAGGGCAACGGGCGGCAGGTTCCGCCCGAATGAAGATATGATGCCAAAGGTGCGGTGTCGAGGGATTTCTTTATCCGACCCCCTCCTCAGTTGTCAAAAACCACCGGGTTTGCGGCCGGATCGAAGGGGTTGGTTCTTAGCGAAAGCGAATGCATGTAGGGGTAATGGGTTTCCAGGTGCCGCATGTAGGCCAGCCATTCTCGAACCAGAAGGCCGAAGGCACGCTGAATGTCCATCTCCAGGTGATTGAGATCCGAACGCGGCAATCCTTCGAGATTTTCTCTTGCTTCCAGTTCCTCGGTAAGATGACATACGGCCCAGAGCAAATCGGTGAAGGTGTCGTGTTCGAAAAGGTTGGGGTTCTGCAACAGCCCCAGCACAAAAATGCGTTTCCCCAGGAGCAATTCCTTGAGCTCCTGCAACCGCAGGGGATGGGCGTCGAAATTCCACCGGTATCCCTCGATGAACTCCGCGGCCTCCTTGTAGCGGGCCTCCCGCACCACGGCCAGCCCTTTCTCCAACGGCGAATGATCGAGGGGAGAAGCGCCCATCGTTTTCATAAGCGAGTTGCCAAGTTCGCCGAAAAACGCCCCTATGACCATGTTCAATTTCCGCAGCAGCGCCTGCCGCTCTCTTTCGTTCATCAGCCGCTCTATCAAAACGGTGACCAGCAAAACCTGGACGGGAACAAAAACCACGTCCAGGGCGAGGTAGAAGAGCAGCGAGTGAAAGTCTTCGAAAATAAGGACGTGAAAGAGCGCCAAAACGGCGCTGGAGCCGATCAGGACCAACGCCAGCTTCATTTTCCAGGATAATCCGACCATTAAGCCTCCGATTCAAATCTCCGTTTAACCTATTCTGGCAATCATGCTATCTATCGTTTTTGGAGCTTTTTTGCTGGAGCAGCCACCCGGGCTGTTTGTCTCCTTTAAATGAGCGGGACCGGCTCTGCAAGGATTTTTTTCTTTCGATGCTCACCCCGGCCAAAAGCTCACAACGGCCGGCGTGGCGACGTTACATGGGAGAAGAAGACCGCTGGCCTGATAAAGCTTTTGATGTTTGGAGCAAGAAAAATGAGATGGCAGATTCGACTGGCGAAAAATACGGTTATGGGGCTGCTTCCGCCATTTGTGCAAGAGATAGTCGCAAGGATCGGGCAACATGCCGTTACGAATTCTTGCAAAGAAACCGACTGGACACTGGAACAGGGCCTAAGACAAGTAGAAATGTTACGATCTTAAGGATTCGCCTCTCCAAGGCGGAGACATTCTGGAGCAGGGGAGCGGCTGGCGACCGGTCATCCCCTTGATCTTTTATCTGGCAGGTTGTAAAAGAATAATCCTTGTTGATTTGCATATACAAATGGATAAGAGGCTTCTTAGTTAAACATGCTGGAAAAATTCGGATTTGAGTATTTGGCACCTTTCGATATATTGTCCGATAATTTAAAAAAAGAATCAGTAGACATAGCTACGTCCAACGCGGTCTTTGAACATATTTCAAAAGACGTTCTACCTGATATATTGCGTTCATTGCATAAATGCATCAAAAAAGGCGGCGCTATGTGTCATGTAATGGATAACTCCTACCACCGGGCGCATAGCGACAAAACAATATCCGGTCTGAATTTCTTAAAATTTTCCAACCGGACATTTAATTTAATTTCAGGTTTGAATCCGAATGAAAACAGCCTTGTCAGGATCGGTGATATCAAAGTGTATCCCGATTTCGCTCGGTTTTCTCCATCGGAGCTTGCAATCCTTGTTTCATATATTGTGGCTTCAAAATAGTGCAAGCGTTCGGGGAACCCGCCTTTGTTGAACAGGAGCTTGCGGGACGGTCCCCCAAATATTCGTTTTACCTGTTACCACGCCGTGGCGACGTACTGACGACGTCGTGGCGATCGCGGCTGAATCGGTGGCAAGCTTGGCCGGGTCCCAACATAGCCGGGACTGTTCTTTTCAGGAGACTGCGACATCATGATGGTTTACGAAATGAAGGGAAGCGGTGTCCCGCCCGATGTGCCCCCGCGGGAGCTTGAGGGCATCTGGCCCGAACCGCCCTTTTATTATCTTTTTTATGGAAAAGATTGCTCCCCCTCCGTTTCAAAGTGGCTGGAATCCCATGCCGGTTGGGAGCTTACGGGCGAGTATGAAATCCCTTATGAAAAATGGCAGGATATTTCAGCACGAGAAATAAGCCTTGGACTCTTTGACGTTCTTATCTCCGGGGCGTCGCCCGAAAAGTCCGACAGGCTGCGGATACTCATGGAACCAGGAGTGGTTTTCGGCTCGGGTCTTCATCCCACCACGCAAGGGTGCCTGCTTGCAATATCGGAAATTTTCCCCGTGCATAAAATCCGAACGGCGGTCGATTTCGGCACGGGCACCGGAATACTTGCCATCGCGTGCGCGCTGGCGGGCGCCCGAATGACTCTGGCCATAGACAAAAACCCCATGGCGCTCGCAAACACCAGGAAAAATGCTCGGGCAAACGGGGTCGAAAGCCGTCTGGCCCTGGTGCGGGCCGAAAATATGGAATGCCTCGGCTTGTCTGCCGATTTTTTGGTACTCAATGTGGAATGGCCCATTTTGGAAAAAATTCTTGAGGCCGGGCAGTGGATGAGTGCTGAAAGGGTCGTTTTGGCGGGCTTTCTTCACAGCAGGCTCGAAGCGGTCGAAAATTTCGCCCGACCGGCCTTCGAGGTGAAAAGGGTGATGGAACTGCAAGGCTGGCCGACGGTTATTTTCACCCGGATGTGAGAAAATTCAAGCCGGTACGGAAAGGGGAACTTATTCCATCGGCAGCTATGGCAAGGCAGCGGCTCTGCGCTCCCCGCTGCCCGCCACTATCTCCAGTACCTCCTGGAGGGACCTGACCCCGAGGGCGCGGGAATCCTTTTCCTGAGATAGCCGCTCGGAGTTGCTCGCGGGCATGAGCCATGCGTTGAACCCGAGCTTGGAGGCTTCTGCGGCCCGCAGCGCGCTGTGGCCCACACCCCTTACCTCACCGGCAAGCCCCACCTCACCCCAGACCACCAAGTCCTGGGGAAGGGGCTTGTCGAGGTAACTGCTGATCAGGGCGACGGTTAGCGCCAGATCGGCCGCCGGTTCAACCAGCCGCACGCCTCCGGCCACATTCACAAACACATCCTGCTGAGCGAAGTTGAAACCAAGCTTTTTTTCGAGCACGGCGAGCAGAAGCGACAGGCGGTTCGTGTCAACGCCCATGCTGGTTCGCCGCGGCTGGGTCCAACCCGTGGAGCTTACAAGCGCCTGCACTTCGACCAGTATCGGCCGAGTTCCCTCCACCGAGCAGGCCACAACCGAACCCGACACCCCCCTTGGTCGTTCGGCCAGCAGCACCCCGGACGGATTGGGCACCTCTTCCATGCCGATTTCCTTCATTTCGAAAATCCCGACCTCGTTTGTCGAACCGTAACGGTTTTTGACCGCGCGAAGCAGCCTGAAGGTGTGGGTCCTGTCGCCCTCCAGGTAGAGGACCGTATCCACCAGATGTTCGAGCGTGCGAGGACCCGCGATTGCCCCCTCCTTGGTGACGTGGCCGACTATGAAGATTCCGATTCCGGCTTCCTTGCCGGCTCTCATGAGCTTCTGGGCGCATTCGCGAACCTGGCTGATCGATCCGGGGGCGACATCGAGTGCCCTGGTGTACATCGTCTGGATGGAATCGATGGCGACCACCAGCGGGGGTTTTTTTTGCATTTCATCCAAAACCGCTTCCAGCGAGGTTTCGGAAAATATGAAAAGGGAGGGCGAGGAAATTCCAAGCCTTTGGGCCCTGGATTTCAATTGCTGAGGACTCTCCTCGGCTGAAACGTAGAGAACCTCGCCCACCTCGGTCATCTTCGAAAGAGCCTGGAGAAGAAGCGTCGATTTGCCAATACCCGGATCTCCGGCCAAAAGCACCAAAGACCCTTTCGTAAGCCCCCCTCCGAGCACCCGGTCCCATTCACCCATGCCCGTCAGGAAACGGATGTCCCCATCGGATTGAATTTCATCCAGACTCAGGGGACGGGCCGATCCCGTTGCAAGTTTTGCGGCCATCTTTCGTGTCCCCACCGCCGAAAGCTCTTCGCACAAACTGTCCCAGGCCTGGCACTCGGGACATTTTCCCATCCATTTGGGACTCGTATGACCGCACTGCTGGCATCTGTAAATGAGCTTGGGGTCTGCCATCGCGTTGCTTCTCCACCTTGAGGGTCGCCTTGCCGTTTACCACTCGGAATAGTACCACGGCTCGACCCGGGGGCGGCCAAAAAAATTCCCGCCGGTTTTTCCGCTTAAAAATCGGCAATAAATAGAGCGGTGCGAGTGATTTTTTTTGTTGAAGCCCGAAACAGTGGTCTGTTTTTTGCTTCTAAGCTCTCGGGCTCTCAGCTTCCAACACCCCTCTTGACACGATCGAGGAACTCAATTATGGTTGTCAGCAAATTTTCAATTGACAATCCACCAGAAGTGCTGGCTGAGAAGTCCGTATTACATCGCCGGGCAAGACGAATGAGAATGACGATTTTTTCACGGGTGATGATCGCCCAGAGTACTCTAATTATGATCATCATCACCATAAGTATTTTTGCCGTGGGCAAGCTTAATCTCGTTTCCCGGCTCAATGCCAGGGCGCTTACCGTCGATGCGCGCTGCGTCAGCGAGGAAAAAGCGCTTCGCAAAAGCTTTCTGGAGGAGATGCGTAACGCTGAGGAGTATTTTCTCATGCGTGATCTTTCCTTTCGGGACGAGTGCGACAACAACCGGCGGGACTTTGAAAAATCTGTGTCTCAGCTGCGTGCGACCGTCGGTGCCCCGGGCGAAAAGGCTCTGCTGGGCCGGATCGTATCGTTGCACGACGAGTACGAGAAAATGACCGATCTTGCCAACTTTGGCCAAAATGGCACCGAGGCGGGGAGGTCCAGCCTTGGCGACAGGATCATAAGCAAGATCAGTGAGATGATCAGACTTCGGGAACATGCGGCCTCGCTGAAAATGGCCGCGGCCAGGGACAATGCGGCCTCGGCGGCCAGGGTAATGTACTGGCTTGCTCTTTGCGGGATTGCCGGAGCTTTTGTCATGGCGTTTATAAACGCACGGGGAATAAGCCGTCCGCTAAGGGGGCTGGCGCGGGAAATGCGGGCCATCGGCCGAGGCGAATTTTTCCGCACCGCACGGATCGAGGGCCCCGCGGAGGTGATCGAACTGGCGAAATCCTTCAATCGGATGGCCGAGGAACTGGAACATCTCGACCGGTTGAAAGCCGATTTTACGGCCCACGTCTCCCACGAACTGCGCACCCCTCTTACCGCCATTCGGGAAGGGACCGCACTGCTGCTCGAAGGCGTTTCGGGGCCGCTTACCAAGAGTCAGCAAGAGGTGCTGGAAGTGGTGCGCAATCACAGCCAGCGCCTTTTCCAAAGTATCTCCTCCATGCTCGATCTGTCCAAGATGGAGGCGGAAATGATGGATTATGAATTCACCACCTGCGATTTGAAATCGTTACTGGGCAAATCGATCGAGGGGGTGAGCCTGATCGCCCGCAAAAGGCAGATTGAGTTGAATTGCAGCGTGGCCGAGCCTTTGCCGATGTTTCAGGCCGATGAGCACAGAGTGCGGCAGGTTTTTGATAATCTGCTGAGCAACGCCTTGAAGTTTTCTCCCTCCGGGGCGGAGGTGCGGATCGAGGCCTTCGCGGTTCGGAGCGCCAACCGGGTGCCGGCCGCGGTTGAGGTCCTGGTTTGCGACAAGGGCCCGGGTATTCCGGCTGAAGAAATCAATAACATTTTCAACCATTTCTACCAGAGCAGACACCAAAGTGCCAAAGGTCGCCAAGGCACCGGTCTCGGATTGGCCATTGCCAGGCACATCGTCGAAGCTCACAAGGGCAGGATCTGGGCGGAGAGCAGAATCGGACAGGGCGCGGTATTCCATGTGGTCCTGCCGGTTCAAGCGGAGCTCTCTTCAAAGGCTCGGCCTTCCACTTTAGCAATGCGAGTTGTCAATGGGTAAGAAAAGACCTCTTCGCCAGGCGGCGGCTTTTTGCTTCCTTGCTCTTATCTCGGGCTGCATGCCTTTGCATTTCAAGTCCGAGTCCAGGGCGCCGCTTGACTTTCCTCCTCAGGCGGCGATGCAATCGGGCGATTACAAGGGCTTTTTGACCCGAAATTCGGCCGCCCTCAAATCGTGTTCGGCAACCGACGAATGCGCCGTGCCCCTTTTCAATCTGGCTTTTCTTTACTGCTACCCACGCAGTCCATACTACGATCCGCCAAGAGCCCTGAGGTTTCTATCCGCCCTTATCGCCAGGGCGCCAAAGAGTTCGTGGGCCGCCGAGGCCATGGTCTGGCGGGAATTGGTCCTGAAGGAAATGAAGGAAAAGAGCCGGTTTCGCCGGATTGCCAGTCAAAATCTCAAGACGAAGCAAGCCGATTTGCAGAACAAAGCCTCCATGGAAAAAAACTGGCAGGTGGACCGGCAGGTTTTGCAAGACGAAATCAACTCCAAAGACCAGATCATCAAGGAGCTTGACAGACAACTCAAGGGTTCACGGAAAATCGACATTGAGATGGAAAAGAAGGAAAAAAGGCTTCAACATTGATCGAGTTGCATTTTGGGGAATCACTCCCGCTTCCATGCGGCTACAGGACAGGGGCAAATGGCTAAAGAAAAGATTCTTGCAGTTGATGACGATCCAGGGCTTTTGACCTTGATGAAGGCGCGCCTCGAAGCGGCCAAATACGATGTCACCATAGCCTGCGGGGGCGAGGAAGCCCTTGCCTGCGCAAGCGAGAATGTATTCAGCGCCGCCATTCTGGACTTTAAGATGGAGGACATGGACGGCATCGCGCTCATGGAGCGGCTTTTAAAGATTCAGCCCTATTTGCCCGTAATCATTCTCACCGCCTACGCCACCATCGAGCGCGCGGTGGAGGCCACCAAGAAGGGCGCCTACGACTTTTTGACCAAACCCTTCGAAGCCAAGGACCTCTTGTACCGAATAGAAAAGGCCCTGGAAGTGGGCCGGTTGAAAGTGGAGGTCGAGCGGCTCCGCCACATGGTCAAGCAAAGATACCGCTTCGACAATATCATCGCGTCCAGCGAAAAGATGCAGAACATACTTAACCAGGTCGCACAGATAGCCTCGACCGATTCAACCGTCTGCCTCTACGGGGAAAGCGGCACCGGCAAGGAATTGATGGCCAAAGCCATTCACCTCAGCAGCCCGCGGGTCAAAGGGCCCTTTGTGGCCATAAACTGCGGGGCAATCCCCGAAGGTCTTTTGGAAAGCGAACTGTTCGGGCATGTCAAGGGCGCGTTCACAAGCGCCGACGGACCCAAAAAGGGGCTGCTGCAGATGGCCGACGGCGGCACGCTCTTCATGGATGAGATTGCCGAGCTTTCTCCCCCCCTCCAGGTTAAGTTGTTGCGGGTTTTCCAGGACCGCGAGTTTTTTTCGGTCGGCGGGGTAAAGCCCATAAGAATCGATATTCGCCTTGTCACGGCCACCAATCGTGATCTCTGGAAGGCCATCCAGGAAGGCAAATTCCGCGAGGACCTCTATTACCGCATCCATGTTATCCCCATCTTCCTGCCTCCTCTGCGGGAGCGGATAGAAGATGTGCCGCTTCTGGCCAACCACTTTCTCAACCACTTCAACCGGGAGATGAACAAAAAAGTCCACGGGTTTTCCCCCGAGGTGATGCAAAGACTCATGCTTCACGGCTGGCCCGGTAACGTTCGGGAACTGGCCAATGTGGTGGAAAGGGCGGTGGCACTGTCGAGCAATGAACTCATAAATGCGGACTCACTGTTCCTTGGAGGTACTGAAACCCTTATCCCCAAAAGACTTATGCCCCTTGATGAGGCAAGGGAGGAACACGACAAAGCCTACCTTACCCAGGTGCTCAGCGAGACCGGAGGCAATGTCTCCCGGGCTGCGGTCCTGGCTGGAAGATATCGTGCCGAGTTATACAAGATGATGCGTAAACACGGCATCAATCCCTCCGATTTTAAAAACAACTGAGCCTGTCGCTTATTTCCTTCTATCCTGTAGTCCAAAGCCTGCAATTTTCACCTTGGGAGCCTCGCCGATCCGCTTCGGGCATTCATCGCCCTCTTGGCATCCTGTATGCATATTACAGATGCAGACGTGGTTGATTTTCTCAAGTGGTATTCATCCGGGGACCCGGTTTTGCGATTGGCTCCAAGCTCCATGGCGCCCGTCGGGGTTTCCGGATGGATACTCATCACAGAGCTAAAGGATCGGGTATGCGAAACGTGCTGGTTGTGGACGATGATGAAGACCTTCTGTTCATTATCTCGGAATACCTCAATATGAACGGCATTGAATGCCATACGGCAACGAGTGTTTCCTTGGCACGAAAACGGTTCATCCATTGCGACTATGACATGGTGATCTCCGACCTGCAGATGCCGGGGGAATCCGGTTTGGAACTTTTCCGTTACCTGTCGTTCAGACGTCCGAAACTGCCATTCGTGTTGATGAGTGGCGGCATGACCTCACGAGTGAGGCGGGAAGCGTTGCGAATGGGCATCTGCCGTTTTCTCGAAAAGCCCTTCGAGCTGAGTGTTTTGAAGCGGATGATAATAAATCCGGGGGGATTCGAGATCCAGGGCGAAACGGGGGCAACGGCCGGGGGGACTGGAATCGAGATGTCGGCGACCTGAAAGAGGGGGTGTTTTAAAAGGGAAGTCACAAAAGAGGGGGGGAATATATGAGGGTAATCAAGTGGGCGGTGATTCTGGCTTTTATCTCCTGCACCTGTGGCTGTGCGGGGATGAATGCCACCGATCAAAGAATTCTAAGCGGCGGCGCCATAGGCTCGGCGGCCGGTTTGGGAGCGGCCGCAATTATTGGCGCACCCCTGATCGTGGGGGCTGCCGCCGGTGCGGCTGCGGGTGTTGTGGGAGGCGCCGTGATCGACCAGGTGCACAGATAGAAAAACTGCTTTTCAGCGCCTGTTTAGCCTTGTCTGTTTTTTTCGGCCCCTCAATTTTGAGGGGCTTTCGCGTTTGTCCTATTGACGGCATGTCAAACCGCTGATTGCGACCTTCCCAAAATCTGCGTTGCCAGCCCCCGCGTTCGCCTTTCAACTTACGGCTTGAAAAATCTTTTCTCCCACCTGAAAGCATTTTTCAACTTCATCAGGGGCAACATGGATTCGACTCTGCAAAATCCCTGCGACACGCCGATGCTCCTGAAACTCTATCTGCCTGGCAAGGCCAACCACTGAAACTTTTTTGAGAAAGAGACAATAGACTAAATAGTGTTCAGAACAGTTAAAACGCGAAACCGTCTGTTCCTGGAACTGATGGCGAGGGGAGGGATGCGGGGCGGTGACGTTTTGAAATTAGCCCCGGAAAAGGTTGTCGCCCCTTATCGGTTCTCTCATTCCGGCTTGCCGAAAACTCATTTAATTCCTGTTAGATCCGCTCCCGGAACCCGAAAACGGGCTGGGTCGGTTTGGTAATAAATCCTTTGGACTTATGTTTTTTGATTTAAGCTGTTATGATGGTTATCGAGTTTTAGGAGCCACTGGCCCATCGGCGTGGCTCGACTTTGGAACGATCCGAAAAATCACCAGTCAAAAAAGCGGGATGATTTGCCAGAACGTTATGCAAAGGAGACTCACACGCCATGAAAATAGATGACTCCGCAAAGCCGGGTAGCCTCGCGTCAAAGGTGGCGAGTTTAGTGCCGGACCTCGAAACGCTTTACAAAGATATTCATTCGCATCCCGAATTGTCTCTGCAGGAAACGCGCACCGCCGCCATCGCAGCCGAAAGAATGCGCGCGGCCGGATACGAGGTCACATCGGAAGTTGGAAAAACCGGGGTGGTGGGCGTGTTGCGAAATGGACCCGGCCCGACCGTAATGCTGCGCGCCGACATGGACGCGCTGCCGGTCCAGGAAGCAACCGGTTTGGAGTATGCGAGCAAGGTGACGGCGGTGGATCGCGCGGGCAACAGCGTTCCCGTCATGCACGCTTGCGGGCATGACATGCACGTCGCCTGGCTGATTGGCGCGGCAACATTCATGGCGAAAGCGCGTGATCTCTGGCGCGGAACTCTGATGGCGCTTTTCCAGCCCTCTGAAGAAACGGGCGAGGGCGCGCAGGCCATGATTAAGGACCACCTGTTTGACCTGTTTGCCAAACCGGATGTTATTCTGGCACAACACGTGATGAGCATGCCGGCGGGCCTGCTGGCTTGCCGCCCCGGCGTCATCACCTCCGCGGGCGATAGTTTTGAGATCCGCATGTTTGGGCGCGGCGCACACGGCTCGATGCCGGAAGCCAGCGTCGACCCGGTGGTCATGGCCGCCTCGACGGTGCTGAGGTTGCAGACTGTCGTTTCCCGAGAAATTGCGGCTGCCGAATCCGCCGTCCTAACTATCGGCGCGCTGCAGGCGGGAACAAAAGAGAACGTCATCCCCGACGAAGCGATCCTGAAAATCAACGTACGCACCTATGATGAAGGCGTGCGCAAACGCGTGCTGGCCGCGATTGAGCGAATTGTCAAGGCCGAGGCGGCCGCTTCGGGCGCGCCCAGGGAACCCGAGATCAGGCCGCTGGATCGCTACGCCGCCGTTAGCAACGATCCCGACGCCGAACAGCGCGTGGTTTCCGCATTCACGGGGTATTTTCCCGGGCGGGTTAGGGAAACATTGCCGACCAGTGCGAGCGAAGACTTCGGCTGCTTCGGAACCGCTTGGCATGTGCCTTCCGTTTTCTGGTTTGTGGGCGGCATTGACCAAGCCTTGTTTGAACAGGCGCGCAAGTCGGGTCGCCTGGGTGAAATTCCCACCAACCACAACCCGCGTTTTGCCCCGGCCATTCACCCGACTTTGGAAACCGGGGTCGAGGCGCTGGTGGTGGCGGCGCGGACCTGGCTCTCAGTTTGAGGCCGCCTTGATTTGAACAACATCGAATAGATTGGTTTGCGCGGGTGAACGCATGATTCATATTCTGGTGACGATACTGGACCTCGGGGGTACGTTTGTGTTTGCGATTAGCGGCGCGGCGGCGGGAGTCAAACACCGGCTGGATGTCTTCGGTGTGATGGTGCTCGCCTTCGCCGCCGGCAATGTCGGCGGCATGACCCGCGACCTGCTGATTGGCGCGGTGCCGCCTGCGGCCATCGCGAACCTGAGCTATGTCGGGGTTTCCATCCTGGCGGGCTTTGCGGTTTTTTTCTGGTATCCGATTATCGCGCGCCTGAACCATCCGGTGCTATGGTCCGATGCCGTGGGCCTGGGGTTCTTCGCGGTCGCAGGCACCCAGAAGGCGCTGGCCTATGGAGTCGAGCCTATGATGGCGGCACTGCTCGGCATGTTGACCGGTATCGGCGGTGGCATGCTGCGCGACGTTCTCGTCTTGGAGATTCCCATCGTCTTGCGCTCCGACTTGTATGCGCTGGCGGCGCTTGCCGCGGCAAGCGTTGTGACAACGGGGCACGTGCTACACCTTTCGCCCATTGCCGCGGCGATTGCCGGCTTCGTTCTGTGCTTCGGGTTGCGCTATATGGCCATCAACCATGGCTGGCATCTGCCCACGGTTTCGCCCCCGCGAGACTAACCCAGTGAACCGAACGTGCCGGATAGTCGGCGAGAGGGCAGGGGAGCTTGATATGGGTGCCTTTGTGCTACTGTGTGGCAAGCTGTTTGATGGTGTGTCCGACCGGTTGACGGGGCCTGTCGAGATTCTCGTCGAAGGCGATCGCATCACAGAGATCGGCCCCTCCGTGCGCCGGCCGCAAGATGCGCGGACCATTGATCTTTCGGAGCGCACCGTGAGCCCCGGGTTCATTGACACGCATGTGCATCTGACAATGGAGGCCGCCGATCTGGCCCAACAAACGCTGAAATCATCCGCGGCCAAGGCGCTGAAAGGTCTGAACATCGCCCGAGAATACATGCGTTACGGCTTTACGACCTTGCGCGACATGGGTTGTGTCGACCCGGCATTTCCGACCGTGGATCTGCGTAATGCAATTGATAGTGGCCTGGTGGATGGTCCGCGACTCCTCGTGGCCGCACATATCATCAGTTCGTCTGCCGGGCACGGTGATTTGCGCGGGTTCTACGCATCCCGCTGGGACATCCCGGTCTCCGCCATCGCCGACGATGCGGGCGCGATCAAGGCGCTTGTGCGCCGCGAGCATACCTTCGGCGGCGACTGGATCAAGACAACCAACACGGGTGGCTATTTCAGCCCGGGTGACGATCCGGCCCGCGTGACGTGGTTCGATGACGAGATGAATGTCCTTGCCGCCACTGCAAGTCAATTGGGCATGCCGGTAGCGGTGCATACGGGTGCCGCCGAGGGCTGCAAGCAGGCCCTTCGCGCCGGGGCGCGCAGCCTGGAGCACGCCTATCTTATCGACCAGGAGGCCCTTGAAATGGCCAAACAGGCGGGCACCTTTGTGGTCCCCACGATGCAGATGACTCAAGAAGACCTGCACGCCTTGCACGCCCGCACTCTGCCGTGCCAGGCGGTGTGGAAATTCAGCCGCGATAACGGCAAGATCATTGAATCACAGCGACTTATCGCGCGAAGTGATGTGAAAATCGCTTATGGCACGGATTGCGGCATGTTTCCTTTCAGTCACGGCATTCTCGAATTCCAGGCTATGGTGGCGGCGGGCCTTGAGCCGGTGCGAGTGCTTAAGGCCGCGACCAGCGTCGCCGCTGAATTGCTCGAACAGGACGATATTGGCGTGCTTGCGCCCGGCAAGCATGCGGATCTCGTTGCCATGCCGGGCGACCCGATTGCCGACATCGGCGTCACGGCCAAGGTGGACTTCGTCATGAAAAGCGGTAACATCTATCGTGGTCCCGGGGGGCACTGCGGCCGGAGCGGATGGCATTTGCCCCGGCGGGGCGAACTGAGGCGGGATGATTAATCCGATCGGCCCGAATTGAGCGGGAGCGGTTCAGAATCCTTAATTCTGACCGGGCGAGGAGGGAGCATAAAATATGATAAACATTTCAGAACCCTTCTCCGGCGGCGCACTCCTCTAAAGAGTAGGCATATCTTGCCAATTCGTAAAACCTCTTTCGTGGAGTTCATCTCTAGTCCATTCTTTTTCCCCAATCCGCGCTTTACTTCGTGCTAAGAAAGCCTCAACCGCTGGCAAGGTTATCATAGCAACCCCAAACTTTTCTTTTACAGTGACCATACGGTCATGGGCCGCAAACCCGCATGAATGCTTGATCGGTTTTTTTAACGCTCAAAAATGTGGTGCCACAGCATTCCGATTTTTTGGTTGATTGGAGATG
>JAJYDE010000034.1 GCA_021777755.1 Deltaproteobacteria bacterium | reverse complement strand
CACGCTCACGATTGGCCAGGGCGGCGCCGATGAGCGCCTGGTTGTTGGACTCGGTGCCTCCGCCGGTAAAAATCACCTCCGAGGGGTCGCAGCCGAGCAGCGCCGCCACCCTTGAGCGCGCAAGCTCCACCGCCTCTTTGGCCTTCACACCGTAAGGGTGGGCACTCGAAGGATTGCCGAACTGCCCGGCAAGATAGGGCAGCAATTCTTCGACCGCTTCCGGGTCAACAGGGGTGGTGGCGTTATAATCCAGATAGACGGGTTTCACAAGGCCCCCTCCGCTCTCAGAGGATTTCCTCTCCAATACTTTTTTCGGCATCCGTTGTCAGCCGGCAAAAAGCGCACAGCCCTGGAATTCCTGTCGCCTGAGCGCACTTTGGACAAGCCTGGAGCACGGGTCGCTCGTAGCCGGGGAAAATACCCTTCTTCCTCGCCCGCAAAAAACTGTGGTAGAATTGCAGCTTGGTCCCCGGGGAGCCATTCTCCATGGAATTAAGCACTTCCTTATGTCTAAGGCTTGTCGCTCCCTTTGAAAACGGGCATTCGTCCTCAATATAATCAATATTTGAGACAATCGCATAAGCCGCGGTCTCCCGCTCATAGAACCTGGCAAGAGGCTTTGCCTTTCCGGCCAGCCCGGACTCTTCGGCGGGCAGCACGGGCGCCTGCCTGAGCAGATATTCGACGTCCCAGCGCAGGGTGTTTCCAAACAGCACCGCGGCCTCGTCGTCAAGGTTATGGCCGGTCACCATGACCTGGTAGCCGAGTTCACGGGCAACCCGGTTCATCTCGTGGCGTTTTACCAGACCGCAAATCGAGCAGAGTTTTTTTCTCCCCCCCGCCCTTCTGCCTGCCATCTCGGGCACGGTCTTGCCGTAGAGGGAGGCCAAATCCAGCACGTGCAGCTGCGATTCGGGCGCGAAGGTCCGCCAAAATTTGCGCACATATTCTCCCGACCTCTTGGAGTAAGCGCCACCGGCGTCTATTCCCAGGTCTATGTACAAGCCGTCGGCCTGAAAGCCCGATTTGAGCAGAATACGCCAAAGAGACAGGCTGTCCTTGCCCCCCGATACGGCCACCAGCACACGGTCTAGGGGCTCGAACATATGATGTTTGGCGATAAAATCAAGAGTCGATTTTTCGACCCAGGCCAGAAAGTGTTCCGCGCACAGGGCCAGCCTGTGCTGGGGCATGTAGATGACGCTTTGGGCCGCGCATTTGCGGCAACGATGCACTCCCACAGATGACTCCGTCTTCGAAATTCAAGGCCGCAAGACCTCATCCGCCCGATATTACCGAAATCAGCTTGATTTCGCCCTGATCCGAAAGCCTGGTTTCGTTGCTTACCAGATTTCCGTCCACTACCGCCAGAACGCTCTGAGGATTGAGCCCGAGGCTTTTCATCAATTCCCGAACGGTCATTTTCCCCGGAGTTTCAATTTCCGAACCTCTAAAGTGTACCTTGACCATAGAAATTATCATCCGCAATTATGGAAATGGGAAAAGTGTTCATCCGACCGCGCCGTTTTTCGCGGCCTCACCAGCGTTAACCTTTACCGGAACCCGGTCTTCTGTCAATCTCTATTTTCAGAAGAGAAACCGCCTCGAAGGCCGTCGCCAATCAGTTGTCATTCGCAAACCGCCAAAAACCTGGCCTAAGGCAGAGGATGTGGTGAAAATCAGCACCGCTCGTTTGGAGGTTGTTAGCGCTCACCCCGCTTTATCCTCGGGCCACTGGAAATTTCGCGTTCACTTCCGTCGTTGCCGATTATTTTCGCCCTGTTTAAAATTTTATTGCACGGTGTGCCCGTGTAAAGTATGATGCAACGGCCTCGATTGGGCTCGGACCTGGCATGTTCCCGCATTTATTCAGGTTTGAGAAGACCAAAGTATTCAGCGAAAGTGAATGTACACTTATCCATCCTCACCAGTGCAAATTTCGAACAGGAGATGAGCTTATGCTGAGCGAACGAGTTCGTATGGCTACGACCCGGCTTTCCCGACCGAGATCTTCGCGGCTATTGTACATGCTGACTCTGTGCATGTGTTTTGTTGCCATGCAGTTCGCAACAGTCCAGGCGAAGCCCCCTGGCAAACCCTTGCTGCACCCCGGGGTTCGCAATCGAGTCGCGGCGCCGGCGTCCACCGGCGCGGCCATCAGAACCAATGCGGGATTCAACACAAACACTTTGCCTGCAAACGACGACGGCTATACAGGCTTGGTTCCCATAGGATTCGGGATAAACTTCGCCGGGCAGACCTGGCAGAATCTTTACGTAAACAATAACGGCAACGTCACTTTCAATTACGGTCTTTCCACCTACACTCCCTTCAGCCTGGCTTCTTCCACCATTCCGATGATAGCCCCGTTTTTTGCCGATGTGGACACACGCGGCACCGGCTCCAATGTGGTGACCTACGGCAACGACACGGTCGACGGCCACAACGCCTTCGGCGTCAACTGGATCAACGTGGGCTACTATAACCAACACGTCGATAAGCTCAACAGTTTCCAGATGGTTCTTATCGACCGGTCGGATATCGGGCCTGGCGATTTTGACACGGAGTTCAATTACAATACGATCCTTTGGGAAACGGGCGATGCGAGCGGAGGCCAGGACGGGTTCGGCGGGACTCCGGTGCGCGCCGGTTATACGGATGGGACCACCACTGCCAACGGGTGGCTCGAACTGGCCGGCTCGGGCATAAGCGGAGCGATGCTCGACGGCGGCCCGGACTCTTTGGTGGCGGGCAGCCTGGACAGCGGCGGAGTAGCCGGTCGTTATGTTTTCCATTTCAGAAACGAAGGTATCACCTTGCTCGACGAAAATCCCGCAAGGTATGGCTCGACCGTGTCTTCAGCCGCCGCCGACGGGGCCACGGAGGTGCGCGTGCGTTGCCAGGTCGGTGGACCGGGAGTGGTTTCGCTCGCCTTGAACAACGGAGTATCGAGTCAGACACCCTCCGGGACCTTCGTTCCCGCGCCCGGTTTCGGAAACGATCTCACCAACATGACCGTCCAGCAGGTTGGCAATAACTATTATGCCGATGCGATTTATACCGTCCCCGAAGGCCTTGTCAATGAGACCACCCACGACATCTCTTTCGGCGGAAGCTTTACGCCCAGCGGCGGTCAGCCCGATACGCTCGAATCCCAGACACTTCAGTTGCAGCGCCCGCCCGTAATCCTGGTGCACGGACTGTGGAGCAGCGGCGACACCTGGTCGGCGGCTGGCGCCATGGGGATGCTGACCACGGCAGGCTTTCATGTTTATACCTTCGACTATTCTTACACCAACGCCTCTCATTTCGGCACCAACGCGCAACTGTTGACCAACTACATCGTTCAGGTCCTTTCGACACTGCGAAACGCCCAGACCGCCGTGGCCCGGGCGGACATCGTGTGCCACAGCATGGGCGGAGACATAACCCGGACCATGGTGGCCCGGCAGCCCGCCTATATGAGCAATACGTTCGGCATGGGTCTGATCCACCGTTTCGTGACCCTGGGCACTCCGCATTATGGAAGCCCGTGGGCGAACTTGTTGTGGGGGCTGCACAATCTGCCCGAAGGTGGTCCCGTGGTGGATTATCTGGCCAGTTCCGTCGGCTATCCCATAGACCAGGGGGCGGTTGAGGATCTGCAGCAGGGCAGCACGGCCCTGCTGAACATGGGAGCGACAAACGCTTCAAGCTTTGCGCTCATAGGCGATATCGATCCAACGAACATTACATCGACAACCCTCATCAACTTCATCTACCAGGTATGTGTTTTTATGGGATACCAGCCGGTCGGTGTGGATACTTCCTCGGCGGTGGCTTTCATAAATTCGATCATGAACAATCAGGCAAACGACGGGATTGTAACCGGGCCAAGCCAGGCCGGCGGTTTGAGCAGCCAGTACACCCAACTTTTCGAGGGTGTCTTTCACACTCAGGAGCCCGGTTCTTCAGCCATGGGCACGGAAGCGACGACTTTACTGAGCGGACCAGTCAGCGCCTTTGCCGCCGGTTTTCCGGCAATCACCCCGGTGGGCGCCGGACACGCGGCCGGTCTTGAACAGGGAAAATGCAGCAATTTCCGCGCTCTTTCGAGCACACCGTTGATCACCATAACCTCGCCCGCGGCCAACTCCACTTTCAACTCCGGCGATCAAGTCACCATCACCGCGACTCCCGTCAGCGGCGCCAATGTGCAGGCCGTGCTGTTCACAATCAGCGATGGGTCGGGCAATTCCGTGCTGGTTCAGCAGGCGCCTTTTACCGCCACGTTCACCATTGCCAACAATTTCGTGGGGACTTTGACCTTCAGCGCGGTTGCTCGTGACAACGCGGGCAATGTGTCCATGACAAACGGCACGGCCACGGTGCAGACCACCGCGACGTTGCAGTCGATCACGGTTTCTCCTTCGCCCGTTGTATTTTCGAGCATCGGCCAGACGCAGCAGCTCCAGGTGATGGGCAGCTATTCCGACGGTGTCCAGCGCGACGTTACTGCCGCGGCCATGAACACCTACTATTCAGCCGACGACTCCACCATAGTCAATGTGAGCAACACCGGACTCGCCACGGCGCAGTCGGCCGGAAATACGCTGCTCCATGTCAGCAACGGGTCGGTCAACACCCAGATTGTCGGGCAGGTATCGCTTCAAACGCCCCAGGTGCTTGCAGTAAGTCCCGCAACGGTGGCACCCGGGGCAACCGGGGCGACGCTCACCATCCAGGGGCTTTACCTTGGGGGCGCAACCGGGATCGTCTTCATGAACGGAAGTCAGCAGGACAGCCTCATGACAACCGGGGCACTCCAGGTTGACGCCGCGGGACAAACATTGACGACAACTCTCAATGTCGATGCCTCGGATACCCCTGGTGGTCGTACCGTCATCGTGACGACGCCCGGCGGGTCGGCCAGCAGTGTCGCGGGTACCGGAAACCAGATCACGGTTAAAAATCCGAACTTCACTCTCAGTGTGACCAAATCCGGACAAGGCAGTGGAGATGTTTCCTCGACGCCAACGGGGATAGACTGCGGGAGCACGTGCAGCGCACCTTTCACCATAGGCTCTTCGGTCCAGTTGACCGAACAAGCGACCTCGGGCGGCGTCTTCGAGGGCTGGAGCGGCTGTACCCAGGTCTCAAATAACGTATGCACCGTAACGATGGGGCAAGACATGAGCGTAAATGCCAATTTTGCGCCCGCCGGCAGCGGATTGTGCGGCTCGGCGAACGGACAGAGTTTCCTGAAGGTCCCCAAGACGACCTTGCTGTGCAGCGCCGGCAAGGCCTCCAGGCTTTCAGGCAAAGGCCCCTGGAGCTGGAGCTGCGCGGGATCAAAGGGTGGGGTCACGGTTAACTGTTCGGCAAGCCTGCAGGTAAACGGCTTTTGTGGCACCTCGAACGGGAAGAGTTTTCTCTCAACCCCCACATCCAACCTGTGTAAATCCGGTACGGCCTCCGTTCTCAGCGGGACCGGGCCATGGAACTGGACTTGCGCGGGGGCAAACGGGGGAACCAGCGCAAGTTGCACGGCAAAACTCAAGGTAAACGGCAGCTGCGGTTCGGCCAACAAGGGCAATTTCTTCACCCAACCCGGTTCCAGCCTGCTTTGCAGTGCCGGCAGCGCTTCGGCCGTCACGGGCAAAGGTCCATGGAAGTGGAGCTGCGCGGGATTAAACGGGGGAATGAAGGCACGCTGTTCAGCCAACCTGGAGGTAAACGGCGTATGCGGGTCGGCAAACGGACAGACTCTTACCAAGGCTCCCAAAACAAACCTGTGCGTCAGCGGCAAGGCTTCCAGGGTTACAGGCGGCGGACCGTGGAATTGGGCTTGCGCCGGATCAAACGGAGGAACCTCCCAGAGTTGTTCGGCCAATAAGTAGGCCGGCCCGGTTTGCGGAGGGAGAATACTTGACTGAGGCGGGGAGCACGCGCTCCCCGTTTTTTTTTGCGACCTGTTCGGTTTTCCATAAAGCCTCCGAGGCAAATTGCCGATTGCACTATCGGGAGGATGGCTTATAATCAAAAAAATCTTCGATTCCAGAGCCGCAAATGCTGAAACATCAGCCAGCCACACTAGCCAAGACCCTCGATTACATTGGCAGGCATTCTCCCGGTGAATACGGGCTCTTTTGGGATCCTGACGGCACAATGCCCTGGAAGGAATTCCATCGGGCGCTTCTGGAGGATGCTTCCTTGCGCTTTGTCCGTGAAGCAACCATTCGCGAACTGGGTCTTTTGGGTCTGGAGCTTCCCTTTTTTTTTGAGGGCAATTTGTTGCGCCTTCGGCCCGAAGCGGACCCCGTGGTCTACTCGCCCGCCGGGGAGGTGCCGAGAAGGCTCTATTTTGGCCTCAAGCCCAAACAGTTGCCTTCGGCACGGGAATACGGGGTTCGCCCCACTCGCCGCCGCTTCGTGCCTGTTTGCGCCGATAAGGAACTGGCCCTTCGAATCGCAAAAAGGACCGAACAGTCGCCCATACTGGTTGAAATTTCAGCCAGGGAAGCCGCCGGCAGCGGCCTTTCCATCCTTGCCGCCGGCGGGGAGCTGTATCTGGCTGAAATGATTCCCGCCAAATTCATCATCTTTCCCATGCTCCGGCAGGACTCGGCCGAAAGACTCACCCAACCTGTCCGCAAGCCCAAGGCCGCCCCGCCCTCGCCCGCAACTCCCGGTTCTTTCGTCCTCGAGCCTCATCATCTCGGAATACCCGGGGCCAGGGGGGCGAACAAGGAGAGCAAAGCGGGATGGAAAAGGTCGGGCCGCAAAGAAAGACATAAAAGAGATGCCTGAGATCGAAGGCAGGATTCGCCAGACGGGTTATCGCCTCTACGATTTGATGGGAAGCGAAGACGGTTCCATTTTGGGCAAGGATTACTGGGCGGGCAAGCTTTTCGACTGGTGCATGAGAAACGAAGCCTTCAAGCTCCAGATGTTTCGCTTCATCGACGTTTTCCCCTGCCTCAAGGACACAAATGAGATCATAGGCCATCTTCAGCAGTATTTTTCGGACCCCGGACTCAATTTCCCCTCGGCTCTCAACTGGGGGATCAAATATGTGGCGCCCTCCTGGATGACTTCACGGATAGTTGCCAGGGCCATCGGCAGAAACATACGGAAAGTGGCCACCCAGTTTATTGCCGGGATCTCGGCCAAAGATGCCCTTGCAACTCTTATGGAGCTTCGCTCTTCGGGTTTTGCCTTCTCCATCGATCTTCTGGGCGAGGCGGTGGTGTCCGAGCGGGAGGCCGATGAATACCTGCATAGGTATCTGGAGTTATTCGATTTTCTGGACGGCGCGCGGGAAAGACTGGGTCCCCTTGGCCCTGGTTCCAAAGATTTAGCCTCCCCGGTGCCGGTCGCCTGCTCCAGGGACTGGTGCCACAGCCCGAGAATCAACGTTTCGCTCAAAATCTCGGCCATGTACTCCCAGATGAGCAGTTGCGCCTTCAACCACTGCATCGAAAAGGCCAAGGAGCGTTTGCGCCCCATTTTGCGCAGAGCCATGGAAGCCGAGGCCTTCGTTCATTTTGACATGGAACATCGCGGGATAAAGGATCTGACGCTGTGCCTGTATCGAAGCCTCATGGAAGAGGAGCAATTCCGCCGCTATCCTCACACGGGCATTGTTATCCAGGCTTATCTGCGGGAGAGCGAAGCCGATCTTCGGGAGATGATAAGGTGGGCGGAGTCGGGCGATTTCCGCTTTACCGTCCGGCTGGTAAAAGGGGCTTACTGGGACCAGGAGGTGATCGGCGCCAAGCAAAACAACTGGCCGGTGCCGGTATTTACCGACAAGGCGGAAACTGACGCCAATTTCGAGCGGCTTGCGAGAATCGTTTTGGAAAGCGGACACCGCGTCAAGCTTGGGTGCGCATCCCACAATATCAGGTCGATTTCGGCGGTTGCCGAAGCGGCAAAGGAGCTGGAAGCGGAGCACGTCGAATTTCAGGTGCTCTACGGCATGGGCAGGCCGGTTCGAAACGCCCTGAGGAAGGCCGGGTTGCATGTGCGCGTCTATTGCCCGGTGGGCGAGATGCTCCAGGGGATGTCGTATCTGGTAAGAAGGCTGCTCGAAAATACCGCCAACGAATCGTTTCTGAGGCAGACATTTTCCGAGGGGCTGGCCAGGGCGGAACTGCTCAAAAACCCCTTGGAAAAGCTTGCCGCGCACAATGGGCGGGCAAGACCAGGCGCAGCCCGCAAGGGCGCCCCTTACGACCCTTTCACAAACGAGCCGGTTTTGGACTGGTCTTTGCGCGACAATCGCGAGCGGTTTTACGACGAGCTTAAGAAAGTGCGGCAAAGCCTTCCGATAAAAGTACCCCCGCAGATAGGGGGCAAGATAATTCGCACCCGAACTTCTTTCGAGACTGTCAATCCAAATCGTAACACCGAGACCGTCGGGATTATTTCTTCGGCTGAAACGGCGGAAGCCGATTCGGCGATTGCGGCGGCAAAAGCCGCTTTCGGCTTTTGGCGCGGCATCCCGGCCGAAAAGAGGGCCGAATACCTGTTCCAGGCTGCGGCCTGTGCGCGGCGCAAAAGATTTGAACTGGCGGCTCTGCAGGTCCTGGAGGTTGGCAAGGCGTGGAGCGAATCGGACGCCGAGGTGTGCGAGGCAATCGATTACTTCGAATACTACGGGCGGGAAATGCTGCGGTACGGCAGGCCGAGGGAAATCGCCCACACGCCGGGTGAGACCAGCCGGTTGCTCTATGAACCCCGGGGCGTTGTGGCTGTTATAGCGCCATGGAATTTCCCCCTGGCCATATCGGCGGGGATGAGTTCGGCGGCGATCGTGGCGGGCAATACGGTTGTATATAAGCCCGCGTCGCTTTCAGCGGTAAACGGTTATATGCTAAACAGCATCTACGAGGAAGCGGGGCTTCCGCCGGGGGTGTTCAATTTTCTTCCCGGTGCGGGCGGGGTGATCGGGGACCTGCTCACAGAACATCCGGATGTGGCCCTGGTGGCCTTTACGGGCAGCATGGAAGTGGGGGTTCGAATTATTTCAAGAGCCAGCCAGGTGAGGGCCGAATCGACGAGTATAAAAAATGTCGTCGTTGAAATGGGAGGCAAAAACGCCATTATCATCGATTCGGACGCCGATTTGGATGAAGCCGTGGTCCATGTCTTACGCTCGGCATTCGGCTACCAGGGGCAGAAGTGTTCCGCCTGTTCCCGGCTGATAGTTGGCGAAAAGGTTTACGACCGGTTCCTGGAAAGGCTGGAAGCGGCGGCGGAAAGCCTTGGCGTTGGCCCGGTGGAATGTCCTGAAAACTTCATGGGCGCGGTGATAGACCGGGCGGCGCGCGAGAAGATCTCAAGATATATTGAAATGGGCAAGGAGGCCGGATACCCTGTCTGGGAGCGTCAAATCCCCTTGGAGGATGGCTGGTTCGCACCCCTTTGCATCTTTAGAGACGTTCGCCCACAAGATCCTCTGGCGCAGGAGGAGATTTTCGGGCCCGTGCTTGCCGTCATCAAGGTGCGGGATTTCGAGGAGGCGCTTGGGGTGGCCAACGGGACAAGGTACGCCTTGACCGGAGGGCTTTTTTCCAGAAGCCCGGCCAATATCGCGAAGGGCTGTCAAGATTTCAGGACCGGTAATCTCTACATAAACCGGGGGTGCACCGGGGCGATTGTCGGTCGCCATCCCTTTGGCGGTTTCAAGATGTCGGGGCTCGGGACCAAGGCGGGCGGTCCCGATTATCTTTTGCACTTCATGGTTTGCCGCAATGTCGTTGAAAACACGCTGAGGCGCGGGTTTGCGCCCGTTACGGAGCAAGAGGACGCGGAAGTTTTCTGACCGAGGCCTTTCAGGTTGGCTCGCAACGAAATCGATGAAAAGCTTCGGGACCAGGTTCTTGTTGCTCCGCGGTCTTCGCTGATTGTTTTCCGCTTCTTTTTGTGACCCGAGGGTTTGAAATGAACCGAAAAAGTGCGAATCTTCTTTTGTCTTTCGAAGCCGACGAAATTTTCCTGCCGGTTGTGACCGCTTTTGTGGAAAAGGCCGCCTCCTGCTTCGGACTGGCAGAGGGGGAAGCACTCATGCTGACCCTTGCGGCCGAAGAAGTCTTCATGCACCTGTGCCGCAAAGCCACTCGCCCTGGCGGCCCTCTGGAGATCGCCTGCTCGAATGGGGGCTACTTCGCACGGGTGGTTTTTTCACTTCCCTGCGATGCATTCGATTTGAAGGCCTTTAACGTGACAGCCTCCATATCGCTCGACGATGAGGCCGAACTCGAATCGATGGGGCTGGTGATAGCGTCCCGATCGGTTGACCGTTTCGTGTTGGAGCGCGAAAAGGGCGGGCAGTTGCGGCTAACGCTCATAAAGGAAAAGGCCTATCCGCCGCTGCCCCCGCTTGAACCCGTTGCCGCGAGCACGCTTTCAAAAACGGCTCTGAGGTCTCCATCGCCGGCAGAACTCAAGTTCATCTCCCGGCTGGCCATGTCCTACTATGACAGGAGCGCACTCTCGGATATCCTGCTGCATCCGGGCAAACTCTCGGACATGATGACCGCGGGGGAATATGAGTGTCTGGCCGCGGTGGGAGCGGCCGGGGAAATCGGCGGTGCGATTTTCTGGCGCAGGCTGGGGGAAAAGATGGTCGAATGCTTCGGCCCCTATATCTTCAACCAGCCGGAATCGTGCGCCATGTCGGAAAACCTTCTGGAAGGCTGCATCAGCGCGGTTGCAAGAAGCGGCGCCGTAGGGATTATGAACATCGGTCCGCCTCCGGGGTTTCCGGCGGATCAGTTCGAACTTCTGGGGACTTTCGACTCCCATGGTCCGCACGGGTCTTCGACGCTCATCGAGGCCTGGTTCCGAATGCTTGCCGAGGACATGGGCGTGACCGTATGGGTCTATCCGGAACTGGAGGCCTTTATCTGCCGCCAATATGCAAAGCTTGTTCTTCCAAGAGAGATCCGGGTGGACCAGCCCTCCGGGGAAACAGTGGCGCCCCACTCGGTTCTTTGCGCGGAATTCGATCGCCCCAGGGGGCGTGTAACGCTTCGCCCCATGTGGCCGGGCGCGGATGCGGCCGATAACATCGCCCGCCATTTGACGCTTATGAAAAACGAAAACATCGCCAACATTCATTTCGCCGTAGACCTCGGCCAGGCCTGGCAGAGCATCTTCATCCCCGGACTTCTCGAAGCGGGCTTCGAGCCGCGCATTGTGCTTCCTTATGCGGGAAAAGGCGATGTGGTCATGTTCCAGTACGGGGGGGAAAGACAGTGAAGTCTTTCTCCGGGCTCGAAAGGCTCGTTCCCGATTATATAAAGAATTTTGAAGCCTACATCCCCAGCAAGCCCGATGACGAGCTGAAAAAACTCTACGGCTGCTCCAGGCTCTATCGACTCAACAATAACGAAAACCCGCTCGGCCCCCCGGAGACGGCCCGCAGGGTGCTTGAGGCCTTCGAGCCCGCCCGTGCCTCTCTATATCCCAGCGGGGATTGTTACCACCTAAGGAGCAAACTGGCCGATATTTTCGGAATGCACCCCGACCAGTTCCTTGCGGGAAACGGTGCAAACGAGGTCATCGCCTTTGTCATCAAGGCTTTCTGCCAGCAGGGCGACAATATCATCACCGCGGACAAGACCTTCGCGGTCTACGAATGGGTGGCGCGCTTCTCAGGCTTCGAGGCGCGACTGATTCCCCTTGTGAACTACGGCTTCGACGCCGACGGGATGCTCGAAAGAATCGACGAGCGCACCAGGATCGTCTTTATCTGCAACCCCAACAATCCCACCGGGTCCTGGTGGGACCAGGCGGCCCTGCGCTCATTTCTCGACCGGATAGAGGGCCGGTGCATCGTGGTGGTCGATGAGGCCTACCGGGAATTTGTCGAAGACCCCGAGTTCCCCGATTCCATGAAATTAATCGCCGACTATCCAAACCTGGTGGTCTTCAGGACCTTTTCCAAAATGTACGGTCTTGCGGGACTTCGCATCGGCTATCTGGCCGCGGGCAATGAGGTCGTCGATATCATCCGGCGCACCTGCGTCGTCTACTCGGTAAACACCATGGCCCAGGCGGCGGCCCTCACGGCCCTCGACGACACCGGGCATGTGGCGCGCACGCGCGAGGTCGTCAAGACGGGCAAGCGGTTTCTGCTAAAGGAACTCGACCTGATGGGGCTTCCCTTCGTCAACGGGGAAGGCAATTTCGTGATGGTTCGGCTGCCGATAAGCGACAGTCTTGCCTACAGAAAGCTGATGACCCGCGGCGTTATGGTGCGCGCAATGACCGGCTTTCGCTTCCCCAACTGGATAAGGATTACCGTATCACACATGGAAGCCCTGGAAGCCTTCGTTGATGCCTGGTCGAAAATCCAGCGGGAAGGCAGGGATTTTCAGGCCCTTTCGAAAACCCTGTGTCAGTTGAGGAGCGTTTGATGGACGGGCGCGATAAGCTCTTTTCCATTGAATTCATACTGCTGAACCTCGTGATATTCTTTTCGTTTTGCAATATGGCGGTGTTCTACAGTTTTTTCGACTATCTGGCAAGGATCGGCATTGCGGCCCACTGGAGGGGCTTTCTGGTCGGGCTTGAGCCGATGAGCGCTTTTGTTCTGCGCCTTGGCGCGGTGCCACTGCTTCACGCCAAAAACGCCGTCGGGGCCATGATCGCGGCTCTTTGCGCAATCATGATCGTTCTTTGCTCCTACGGCCGGGTGGTGAGCGTGGAGGGACTCATCGTGCTTCGGATCATCCACGGGGCCGCCTTCGTGTTGCTCGTTTCCGCGGCCATGGCCCTGGTGGTCCATTTCATTCCCAAGGGAAAAAGCGGACAAGGCTTCGGGTTCATATCCGTTTCGGTGCTCGTCCCCTATGCGCTCATGCCTCTGGCCACCGAATGGCTGAAGGGATACGTCCAAAATGAAGCCACGATCTATCGCGCGGTAACAATTCTGGCGATTCCCGCCCTGGTTTTGCTGGTGGTGCTGCAAAAGAGGCTGAAAACCGCGCTTGGCAAAGTGGAAGGCGTCCTTGTCAGGCGCCCGCAAATGGATGAAATCCGAAACAATCTCAAAGACCCCCGGATTTGCATTTTACTGGGCGTGAACCTCTTCGTCTATATCTGCTACGCCACGGTCTTTTACTTTATGAAGGGATACGCGACGGCGAACTCGATTACCGAAGTGGGCTGGTTTTTCACGATCGCAACCCTTGTCATGATCGCTTTGCGGCTGGCCGGGGGACTGTTTTTCGACCGGTTCGACAAGACCCGGCTGATCGAGTCGGCCATGTTTTTGCTGGTCCCGTGCTTCCTGCTCCTTGGACACACGAGCGGCAATTCCATGCTCTATCTCATGGCCTGCTACTACGGGCTTTGCATCGGTTTTATCATGCCCCTGCTTAACGCGCTGCTCTTCGACGTATCCAGGCCCGAACTTCGGGGAGTAAACGTCAACCTGGCCCTTTTCGCCATGGACGCGGGGTTTTTCTTGAGCCCGTGGCTCGGGGGGCGCCTGATTGCCGGCGGCCGCTCTTTTGCCTTCCTTTTCAGTCTTTGCGGTGGATTTATTTTTATTAATTTGATGCTGCTGCTTGTATTCGGCAGACTCAAATCAACGAGTCCCGCAAAGGCGCTCGAGCAGGTTTAAGACTTTATAATCAAAAGCTTGCTATTCCTGATTTATGCTATATAATGGGTCAAGCTGTTTGGGTATTTCGACGGATGATTTGTTACATAAGCGCCGTCGAACTCCATCGATCACTGACCTCCTTGCACCCCGCAAATTTATGTTGCATCGCATACCGGTTGGCGACGATGTTTTTTGCGCCTACCGCACACGAATGCGTTTATGCTGCTAATTCATTTTTGTGCCACCAAACGGTCATGGAAATTTCTGAAAGGGTTGCAGGCTACAACCGCAGCTTCAGGCCCGCCCTTTCGACCGGACGCCCATATTGTTCGGATCACTGCACAATTACCCGAGGAATAAAAAATTTATGTCATTCGAAGCACTCAAGCTTGCACCGGCGATTCTTAAAGGTTTGACCAAGTACGGCTATGATGCGCCCACTCCCATCCAAAGCGAGGCAATTCCCAAAGCGCTTTCGGGCAGGGACCTGATCGCTTCGGCCAAAACCGGTACGGGAAAGACGGCGGCCTTCGTGTTGCCGGCCCTCCAGAGGCTCCTGGACGATCCGTCCAAAAAAGGTTTGCGCGTGCTGGTCCTTACACCCACCCGCGAACTTGCCGATCAAATCGCCAAGGCGACTTCCAAATATGGAAGGTACATGAATATTCACAACGTGGCCATCTATGGCGGGATGCCCTTCGGCGACCAGATAAGGGCACTGGCCCAATCGCCGGAAATGATAATCGCAACTCCGGGCAGGTTTATCGACCACATCTGGCGAGGTCGTATAAATTTGTCCAATATTGAACTCTTCATTTTGGATGAAGCCGATCGCATGTTGGATATGGGTTTCATAGACGATGTGGAGTTTGTGGCCGAGGCGATGCCCGAAGAGTGCCAGACTCTCCTGTTCGCGGCCACGATGAGCCAGGAGGCGACAAAGTTTGCCGAAAAATTCATGAAGAACCCCGATCGCGTGGAATTGGCCTCAAGCGGCAAAGTCACTCACGATAAGATCGAACAGCGTTTGCATATGACCGACAACATCCAGCACAAGGGCCGGATTCTGCGACACCTGTGTGCGGGCACGGATTTGAGCCGGGCGATCGTCTTTTCCTCCACAAAAAGGGAGGCCGACACCCTGGCGCGGGAATTGCGCAACGAAGGCTTCGGCGTGGCGGCTCTGCACGGCGACATGACGCAGACTATTCGCAACCGCACCATGGAGAACATGCGACGGGGCAAGATCAGGATTTTGGTGGCAACCGACGTGGCCGCGCGCGGCATAGACATTACAGGCGTCAGTCATGTCATCAATTTCGACCTGCCCAGATCGGCCGAGGATTACGTCAACCGGATAGGCCGCACCGGGCGGGCCTCGCAATCGGGTGTTGCCATCTCTCTTGTCTCGCGGGCCGACTTTCGCTATCTGGACCGAATCGAGCGCTACATCGGGCAGAATTTGAACATTCACGTCATCCCCGGCCTCGAGCCTTCCAGTTCCATCGGAAGCAGGGGAATCAAACCGGCTTCCCCAAAGAGCGCAAAGCCCAAATTCGGAGGTTCCAGGAACCGTTCGGCGGCTCGCAAACCGGCAAGACGTCCGGAGAATTCGACCAACTAAAACTGCTTCGGCAATCGGCCGGACCCTGCCTTCACGGGGGCCCGGCCGGGAGGAAATCATGCTGGCCATGGCAAGCGGCAATCGGGGTGAGAAGGTTATGATCCTCGCTTGTTCGGGCGCTTCCAACGTTGGCCAGTTATCCAATCAGGCCGCCGTCGAACTCACGCGGGAAGGTTTCGGGAAGAGGTCTTGCCTTGCGGGCATCGGCGGCGAACTGATGGGCTTTATCCATCGGCAATGACCACACCGGTTGTGGTGGTGATCGACGGCTGCGGGACAGGGTGCGCCAGGGCCTGTTTCGAGAAGGCCGATGTGCCGATGAAGATCTACCTCGTGCTGACCGAGCCGGGCATCGAGAAAAACAGCGATATGGCTCTTGAAACCGAGGATGTCGTGAAGGTTAAAGAAGCCGTAAAACAGGCCGCGTAGCGCTACGAAGCCGACCATTCGACCCCGCCGCAAAATTATTCAGTTTAGATTACACGGCCGCCCCTCTTGCTGAAACTAAAGTGAGACCAATGTGAAACCATCGGTTGACACCATTCATTTGCTCACCGGCCCGAAAAATCGTCTATCAGTTTTCTCAGCGTACAAACCATGACCGGTTTTATGAGATATCCGGCCGCGCCCTTTGCCATGGCGGTCCGTATAGCCTTATTTTCGTTGATGTAGGCGGTTGCAAAGACGATTGCAGGGGAAGGCAGCCCCTTGATGGAATCGAGCAGGAAAAAGCGGTCTCTTTGCAGAATGGAAACATCGGCGAGAACAAAGGTGAAAACGATCTCGCAAAGCAGGCTTCGGGCCTGGGGACAATCGTTGGCCCAATGGCATCTGAAGCCCCCGCGGTAGTTTTCGAGCGCCCTGGAAAACAGTGCCGCCGTGTCTTTTTCCGGGTCCAGTATGAGGATGTGCTTTCGACCTTTTCCGGCCATCGGTGTATACCCGAAACGAAGATTGCTCTTTGGTGGAAGCCAGTGCGCGAGGTGCGCCAACAGTTGGCCTCCATCCCTCCACAGGGCGGATACAACCTTCGTGCCAGAATTTCGTTCTCAGTTACAGACGGGCAGAAGTATTTCGAAGGTCGTCCCGGATGCTCCAGGGGCTTCTTCTTTTGTAATGCTTTTGCACTTGATCCGCCCCCCGCACCGGGAAATGATTCCATAGCTCACCGAAAGCCCCAAACCGGTCCCCTCGCCAACTTTTTTGGTTGTGAAAAAGGGGTCGAAAATCTTGTCCAGGTTTTCCTTGCCTATACCGTTACCGGTATCGGTGATTGTTGCCTGGACCATTTGTTCGTTTCCAACCGGGCGGGTCTCGATCCTTAGCGCCCCCTGCCCTTCCATTGCCTGCAGGGCGTTGTTAATGAGGTTTAGGAAGACCTGCTGAAGGCCGGTCGAATCCGCCCTCACATAGGGCAGATCGCCGGCGAGGCAAAGCTCGAGTTCCACCCTGTTGATCTCCAGGTTGTGCTTGACGATGGAAACGATGGATTCGATACTTTCGTTGAGATCGCAGCACTGTTCCTGTTGATCTCTCATTCTGGCGAAGCTCAAAAGCCTTTCAACAATGCTTTTGCAATGCAGGCCATGTCTTTCGATTGTCTTGAGATCGCCATACTCCACCGAAGCGGGGTCCATCTTCTCCAGGAGCAGATCGCAGAAGCCGAGCATGATGCCGATCGGGTTGTTGATTTCGTGAGCCACACCGGCGGCCATGGTCCCCAGCGAAGCAAGCTTTTCGGTGTTGATGAGCTGCTGTTCGATTTCCTTGCTTTCGGTAATGTCCCTGCCGATGGCCAGCACATATTGGTCGCTTTCCTCGGCGGTTATCGGAATATACTTGAAATCGAACCAGAAATTACCGGCGGGAAGGTTCAGGCGCCCTTCGATCGCTTTTCCCTTTCCCGAAGCCAAAACCTCCCGAATGGAGTTCAAAATTTTATCCACCTGCTCGGCGGGCAAAAATCGATAGAGACTCTGGCCGGCAATATCCCCGACCTCGATTCCGAAAACACGCGAGAGGTGCTGATTGGCAGTCCTGATTTGTCCGTTTCGGTCTATGGTGCAAATCACGTCCTCGGCATTTTCCACCAATGACCTGTATTTGGCCTCGGAACTTTTCAGCTCTTCGGCGTATTTTCTTATGTCGCGAGTCTTTTCCTCGACTTGATGTTCGAGCAGGACGGACCACCTTCGTTCGTACAGCACGAAAAGAAGACAGCCAAGGCCTATTACGAATACTATAAGCGCCTGGAGCAGAAACTGCCTCATGTACACCGAATAGACCATGGACTCGACTTCATTTACTGGCGCGGCGACGGCAACCGACCACAGGTAATTCATGAAGGGTCCTTCGATGTGCACCGGAGCAAAAGCGATCAGTTTTTCCATGGGCCCCGAGATCCCTCTGTGCCAACCGGATACGTAGGCGCCCGAGCCTTCCTTGCCCTGCATCATTTTGTCCCGCTGGATTTTGTCGATAGTGGCGAACACAAGCTGCGGGTTTCTGTTATGCCGGGCAAAAAACGCGCTTTGTCCGATAAAGGGTTTGTGCGGATGCCAGATGAAGCGGCCGCGGGAGTCGATAGCCCAGGCGTAGCCGGTCTTTCCCGAACGGATCTCGGGCATGATCTCGCCGATGAGGTATGAGACGTCAACGGTTAGCCTCATATAACCGGCAAAAGCTCCGGAGGGCGCCAGATGGGAGGCGTCGGCGGCATTGTCGTAAGTTGGAGTAATCAGCTCCAGGACGAGATCTCCCCTGTCCTTTTCCCCCTCCTTAAGACTTAGAGAGGTCCCCAGGACTTTACCCCTGTTCGCCGGGTCCCTTGCCCAGGCGAGATAGGACGCGGGCTCCTTCCAGGCCGGCCCGAGATTGCCCGTCACGATGCCCTGCTCGCTCGCGCTGAAAATCAGCTTTCCCGCCGAATCCAGGCGGTAAATCGTCACAATCGAGCTTTCGTTGAATACCGGCAGAATGGACAAAAGCAGGGCTTCGTAGCGCACGGGATCGAAGTACTGTATGGCGGGAAGAGAGTTTAGAAGCTGCAAATCGCCTATGGCCGCGTCCATGTGCGCTTCGATGCGCTGGGCGGCAAACCTGGCAAGGGCCAGTTGCTGCTGGTTGAACTCGCTTCTTACGGTATCTTTCATGTAGGCCGCCGTCGAGATGGCCAGCCATGAAGCCGCGATCACCAGCAGGGTTGCCGCCACGATAAGGACTCTTAAAAATTTGAGACGGTGGGGACGCAGTTTTTGTTTCATCGTATTTTCCCTGCAAGGAGTCGATTAAAACCCGGGTGTAACTTTTTATTGACATTTTATTTGACTCCGCTACGGAAGTGGAGCGAAAATTTAGTTTAAATTGCCGCTTTCAGGCTTGGTTTCCACTTGCCCAAAACGAAAAGGTCGCAAAGATGTCTTCCATTCTCGCACTGGACGATGAACACGACATGTTGGCTCTTATGAGCAGGATCATCTCGGAAAAAAGTTCCAACGAGTTGACCACGTTGAGCGATCCCCGGCAGTTGACCTCGCTTCTGGAACAAAAGAGCTTCGACGTGGTGCTTACCGATCTCAAAATGCCGGGTAAAAACGGCATTCAGGTGCTCGAGGAGATAAAGCAGAAAAGCCCCGGGACGGCGGTTATCATCATGACCGCCTACGGGACGATCGAATCGGCCCTTGAAGCCACACGCAAGGGAGCCTTCGACTACATTACCAAGCCCTTTCGAAAAGAGAGGCTTCTTCGGGTCATCGAGCAGGCCCTCAACTGGCAGCAACTCCAGCAGGAAAATATCTACCTTCGCCAAAAGCTGGAAGAAAAAACGAGTCTGCCCACCCTGGTGGGTGTAACGCACGTCATGCAGATTTTATTCGAACAAATTCAAAAAGTGGCGAAAACCTCGGCCACCGTGCTCATTACAGGCGACAGCGGCACCGGCAAGGAACTGGTGGCGCGAGCCCTTCATTCTCAAAGCACAAGGAGCGCCCAGCAGTTCATCCCCATCGACTGCAGCACTATCCCCGAGTCGATTATCGAAAGCGAACTCTTCGGCCACATGAAAGGGGCCTTCACCGGCGCGATTCGCAACAAAAAAGGGCTGGTCGAGGAGGCCGACCGCGGCACCCTTTTCCTCGACGAAATAGCCGACCTCAATCCTTCAATGCAGGTCAAACTCCTGCGCCTCCTCCAGGAAGGCGAGTACAAGGCCGTAGGTTCCAATTCCATCTCCCGGGCCGACATACGCTTCATTGCGGCCACCAATCGGAACCTGCCCGAAAGGATCAAAACCGGCGAATTCAGACAGGACCTTTTCTATCGACTGAACGTGATCAATATCCGGCTTCCGGGCCTGGCCGAGAGAAGAGAGGACATCCCGCTTCTTGCGGGCCATTTTCTCGCCAAGTACAACAAACTCTACGGCAAAAGCGTCAAGAAAATCTCCGAGGATCTCATGCGCAACCTGCTCGGCAGACAGTGGCCCGGCAACGTGCGCGAACTGGAGAACTCGATAGAAAGAGGGGTGATAATGTCCTCGGGAGAGTGCCTGGAAATAGAGGATGTAACGTCCTCCGGACTGGACGTCAATTCCTCCCGCCAGGAAATCGGCGAAAGCTCCGAACTTTTTTCCATGCCCTTCAAGGAGGCAAAGGACACGCTGATAGACCGTTTCCATTCCGAATATATTTCGAGAGTCTTGAGCCGCAATGCGGGCAATGTCTCCAAGGCCGCCCGCGAGTCGGGACTAAAGCGCCAATACCTCCACAGGCTCATGCGCGAGACCAGGCTGGATTCGAAAACCTTCAAAAAAGATCACCCCGATTAGCGAATTACTCGCTTAACCCGGTATCGCCCGGCTCGCCCACATTGAAACGGCTTACGGACTTAAGAAGTCCTTCCGCGCTGGAGGCGTTATGCTGAACGGTTTGATCAATTTGGGAAAATGCGCTGTTTACCTGTCCAATCCCGTTTGCCTGCTCATTGGAAGCAGTGGCGATATTTTCGATCAACCGCGCGATTTCGACCATGCCTTTGGCCGCCTCGGTAAAATCGGCCTCGGTTTTATCCACCAGCGAAACCCCGTTGTCCACTTCCTTCAGAGTGTTTTGCAGCAGCACCGTGGAGTTTTTCGCCGCCTCGGCAGCCCTTCCGGCAAGGTTGCGGACCTCTTCGGCCACGACCGCAAATCCGGCGCCCACCTCACCCGCCCTTGCAGCCTCAACGGCGGCGTTCAGGGCCAGCAGGTTGGTCTGAAAGGCAATTGCATCGATGCTCTTGATTATCTTCGAAGTCGCATGGCTTGCCTTGAGAATTTCGCGCATCGAAGCGGTAAGGCCGCTCATGGATTGCTGCGCCCGCTTTACCGCGAGCTCCACCGCCCCGGCAATGGAGTTGGCGTTCCCGGTGTTTTCGGCATTTTGCCTGGTCATAGAGGCAATCTCTTCAAGAGAGGCGCTCGTTTCTTCAATCGATGCGGCCTGATCGCCTGTTACCCGCGACAGATCCCTGGCGGCCGAGATTGTTTCGCTTATCATTTTGCGCAGAGCCTCATTGACAAGATTCATCCTGGCGCACATATGCGCGATTTCGTCCCGGCCCTTCACCTCGATTTCGACCGTGAGGTCTCCCTGTCTCATCCGCGCCCCGACCTCGAGGAGTCTTCGAACCGGCCGATCGACCACCTTCCTCACCAAAAGGTACATCATGACCGCCAGACCGAAGACCCCGAGGATGCCAAAGGCGATACTCCTGTCGCGGGCTCGCGATGCGGCCTCGGTGACTTTCTCCATCGATTGGCGCACCAGAACGCCCCCGATGATTTTTCTCGACCTTCCATGACAATGGGTGCAGTCGGGAGCGTTTAGGATGGGCTTATACATCGTGATCGCAGGTTTTCCACCGATTATCTCCTCAGCCATACCTCCCGAGGGATTCCCGCTTTGGAGCATGGCTTGCAAATCACCCAAAACGCCTTTATTGGAAATCACCGCATCGAGATTTTTGCCCGCCATGCCCGCCTGCCCGGCGAAGGTGATATGGCCTGCAAAGTCGAAAACCGCGACCTCAAGCCCATTCGCCTTCTTCCCGAGTCGGCGGAGTTGATCTTCAACGCTGCGATTATCCCCTTTGGCCAGGTTTTGAAACATCCCCTCCTCAATCGTCTGGAGGAGCAATTCCCCGTCGTTTCGGATCTGGATGCGCGTAAGCCGAGTCTGGGTAGTCCGAATGCTTCCCCATATGGTGAGCCCCATAATGGCCATAACCATCATCAAAAGGGGCAAGGTAAGCTTCACCCACAGCCTTTCATCCGCAAGGGCGATCAATTTCATAAAAGAATCTCCCGCCGCCAAGGCGAACACCTTGCAGCCATCCAAAAGTCATGCGTATGCTGTGATGCGTTTGGAAACACTATCGGCAGGCCGGATCAATAACTTTAGGCTTTCAGGACAACCGGGTCTCGGGGTCTGTCAGCACTCTTGAACGTAGCCGTTCACTATCCCCGCTTCCGTCATGGCGGCGAAGGCGGCCTCATATTCTTCTTCGGTCGTTTTGCGGTCGAGAGGCGGAGTGGACAGCCCCTTGTGGGCCGGGAAATACTGGTTCATAAGACTTACCCAGACTCGGGGCCCCAGCCGCTGGGCAAGAAATGAAAAAGCTTCGGCCGAACCGGCGAGATTTTCGGGCAGCACCAGGTGGCGCACCATCATTCCTCTTACGGCGATCCCCGCATCATCGATTTCAAGGGGCCCCGTCTGCCTCCACATTTCACAGAGTGCTTCCCGGTTATGTGCGACATAATCCGAAGCACCCGAATATTTCCCCGCGCTCCGCGGGTCCGAGTATTTGATGTCCGGAAGGTAAATATCGATGACCTGATCGAGCAGCCTGAGAGTCTCCACCGACTCGTAGCCGCCGCAATTATGGACCAGCGGGATTCGCAGCCCCTTTTGTGCCGCCCGAAGAAGAGCCCGAACAACCGCTGGCAACTGGTGAGTGGAACTGACAAGGTTTATGTTGTGGGCGCCCTTGTTTTGGAGTTCGAGCATCCCGCAGGCCAGTTCCTCGATGCCGATCTGCCGGCCGACCCCCATTTGGCTGATGGGGTAGTTCTGGCAAAAAATGCACCTCAGAGTGCAGCCGGAAAAGAAAATCGTGCCCGATCCCCCGGAGCCCGAGATAGGGGGCTCCTCCCAGTGATGAAGGTTTATCGAGGCCACCTTGGGCAGGGCGCCTCCACCACAATAGCCCGAGGGAGAGCTTCTCCGGTCTACTCCGCACTTGCGCGGACACAGATCGCATTTTTCCAGCCTGGCTTCCAGAGCTTGCGCCCGGCGCAAAAGCTCTGCGCTTTCCAAAAGCTCAAGGTAGCCAGGGGATCGGCCCCTCATAGCCTCTTGAAGCCAAACCGGTTGTAAAACTCGCCTCTGAAACGCGCTCCGCTTGCCAGGCTCACATCGGCCACATGGACCTGTTCGAGTTCGTCAAGTTCCGTAACAGCCCAACTTTGAATATTATCGACCGATCTGGCCCAACGATTGAAATCGTCCCGGTCGAGCATTTTGGGAGGCTGCAAAACGAAGCTACCCCCGCCATGCTGATGGATCCGTTTTTCACCGAACATGGCGTTGTAATCGGCCGTGTTTATACCCACCACAGGGATGAAATTGTCGAAAGCCCTGACCAGAGACCCCGTTTTCCAATGGCCGCGCAGAGAGGTAAAAACGCTCGGGTTGAAAACGATATCGACCCCCTGGTAGGAAAGCTGCCGCGCGGCTTCGGGCTGTCCCCAGAAATCGATTCCAACAGGAATGCCAACCTTTCCGAAGTCGGTCTCAAAGCCCCGGAAGACCCCGTCTCCGGCCAAGACTCCGAGCCTTTCGCGCTCAAGCGCCCCGACGCTGAACTTGCGCTGCGTTCCCACAGGCCGCCCGGACCTGTTGAAAAGCACAGCCGTGTCATAGCGCTTTCCCTCATCTTCTTCGATAACGCCCGCAATCACATAACAATTCAGCCTGCGGGCCGCCGCACCGATCTCGCGCTCCCCCATGGCGGGGAAATACTCCGGCAAACAGACCACATCGAGTTGCTCGCCACGGCATTTTTCCATCAGTTGAAGCGCATGTCCGATATTTCGCGGATCTTCAGGCGACGGGTAAGGTTTAGGCTGAATAATGGCTACTCGTATCATTTCTTTCATGGGTTCTTTTCCTCAGGGGCCGGAGTATAACAAATCCTGAGAAAATAAATAGTGTTCATCCTCAGGCCGACTCTCCACTGAAATTTGTTACCTTTGTTTTCAGACTGTGATAAAAGGTGCAAACCGATGGTTAACCCCGCCCGGCGCCGCGGGTTAACCATCGCCACCCATGCCGTGAAAGGAACTCATTTTATGGTAAATGCCGAATTGAAGGCCATTCGCCGGGCCGCCGAACAGGGAGAGGCGATTTCGCGGGAGGCGGCCCTATATGTGTTGCGCTCCCCTTCCGCCGAGCTGCCCGATATATTCGCAGCCGCAAGCAAGGTGCGTCACCGCCATTTCAAAAACAAAGTGGGGCTTTGTTCCATCTTTAGCGCTCAAAGCGGGGCCTGTTCGGAGGATTGCGCCTTTTGCGCCCAGGCTTCCTGCCACGATACGCGGGTCGAGGTCCAACGGCTTTGCTCCGCGGAGGAACTGGCGAGAGGCTTCGATGAGGCGGCCAAACTCCCCATCACTCATTTCGGAGTTGTCACCAGCGGTTGCGCGCTATCGGAGGAAGGGGTCGAAAGGCTCTGCGCGCTAATGGAGGGCAAGCGCCATTCGCGCATTGATTGGTGCGGCTCTCTTGGCTGCCTCGACTATGAAAAGCTCTGCCGCCTGAAGGCCTCCGGGATGAAACGATATCATCACAACCTTGAGACCGCCCCGGGCTTTTTCCCTCGAATCTGCACCACGCACAGCTACGATATCCGTCTTGAAACGGTGAGAAATGCCAAAGCGGCGGGCCTCGAGGTCTGTTGCGGCGGGATTCTGGGCCTTGGAGAAACCGATGAACAGCGGGTCGAGTTCGCCTCGGTCCTGGCTCGTGAAGAGGTCCAATCCATCCCCCTCAATTTTCTGATTCCCATTGCGGGCACAAAGCTCGAAAAGATGGAGCCGCTGCGACCTCTGGACATCTTGCGCATAATCAGCATGTTCAGGCTTACCAATCCGGGGGCGGAGGTGAAGGTTTGCGCGGGCCGCGTTCACCTTGGCGATCTTCAGTCCATGATATTTCTTGCCGGGGCTAACTCGATGATGACCGGGCGGCTCCTGACGGTTGCGGGCCGCGAGGTGGACCGGGACCTCAAGATGCTCGCCGACCTCGAGGTCGAATATGATCTTTTCTGAGAAGTGGATTGACGAGGAGTTGACCCGGTTGGGACAAAAGAGTCTCGAGCGGCGCCTTACCGCCTACGGCGAAGCGGGCGGCAAGATAAGCATCGACGGCAGGATTTTTCTAAACTTTTCCTCGAACGACTACCTCGGGCTTTCGGGCCACCCGGAGGTCGTTTGGGCAAGCCGCCGCCACCTCGAATCTTACGGCTGCGGAGCCACGGCCTCAAGGCTTGTCAGCGGGACGCTTCACCCGCACGTGGAACTCGAAGAAAAGCTTGCGGCGATCAAGGGCTATGAGGCCGCGCTGGTTTTTGGCAGCGGATTTCTTGCAAACGTGGGCATCATAGCCTCACTCGCGGGGCGAAATGATCACATTTTCGCGGACAAGCTGGTTCATGCCAGCATAATCGACGGCATTTCGCTAAGCCGCGCAAATCTCAAGCGGTTTCGCCACAACGACCCCGATCATCTCGAGTCCCTTCTGAGAGGATGTCCCGCGTCGGGACGCCGGCTCATTGTGACCGAGTCGGTCTTCAGTATGGACGGAGATATCGCCCCCCTTGCGGAAATCGCCTCCCTTTCCAACCGTTACGGCGCCATGACCCTGGTCGATGAAGCCCATGCGACCGGAGTTTTCGGCCCGCGCGGAAGGGGTTTGATCCGCGAATGCGGCCTGGAGGGTGCGATCAACCTCTCCATGGGTACGCTAAGCAAGGCTCTGGGCGGCTACGGGGGCTTCGTGGCATGTTCTCGCCGCATGCGCGACCTGCTCGTAAATCGCGCAAGGGCCTTCATCTACACCACGGCACTTCCCCCCTCGGTGATCGGAAGCGCTCTTGGCGCTCTTGGGGTCGTGGAGAAAGCGGGCGATCTGGGGGCCGAACTTCTCGGGCGCGCCACGGTATTCAGAAAACGGCTGCGGGACCGCGGGCTCGATGTTCTCGGTTCGCAGAGCCAGATCGTTCCCGTGCTCATCGGTGATAATGTGGCGGCTCTTGCAGCTGCCCAAAGGCTTAAAACCAGGGGCATACTGGCGGTTGCCATCCGCCCGCCGACAGTACCCGAAGGAACCGCGAGGCTGAGGCTTTCGCTAACTCTCGACCACACAGACCATGACCTGGAGTGGGCCGCGGAGGAAATTGCCGGAGCGTGCCGATGAAAAGCGCTCCGATAGTTCTTCTCTCCGGCTGGGCGCACGGCGAGCAAGCCCTTGGCCCGCTGACCGAACTGGGGACGCCGGGGCCGATCGTCTGCCTTTCCCTCGCCTCCAGCGATGTCGGGGTGGAGGCTGAAGGGGTCTCGACCTATGCGCTAACCGTTTCGAATCATCTCGACAGGTGGGGCGAGCCGGGGTGGTTGATCGGCTGGTCGACCGGGGGGGTTGTGGCACTGGAGACCGCGGCCCGCTACCCGGAAAAGGTCGCCGGTCTCGTTCTTTTGAGCGCCACCGCAAGATTTTGCTCTGCCGACGGGTACCCTTCGGGAGTAAAACCGGGGCTTTTGCGGGCCATGATCAGGGGGCTCATGAAAAACCCCGGGGCGGTGATCTCGGATTTTATCTCCAGGGCGCTTCATCCTCTCGAGGTCGGCCCCGAGGTATTGGCCCGAAGAACTCAAGAGGCGCTTTCAGAAGGACCCGCCTCGCTTCTTCGCGGCCTCCAATATCTGGCCGCGGCGGATCTTCGCCCGGACCTTTCTTCGATCTTTTTGCCCTGCCTGATAATTCACGGCATGAAGGACATGATCGTACCGTGGGAAGCCGGCCGTTACCTGGCATCCAACCTTGCGCACTCCCGGATCGAACTGCTGCCTTCAACCGGCCATTGCCTCATGGATCAATGCGGGGGGGCTCGGCTTGTCCGCCTGATCGCACAATTTTGGGAGGAGCTGTGAAAAACTCTTTGGCCGCCACCTCGATTTCGGCTCGCTTTGCCGCCGCCGCCCGGACCTATGACCTGGAGTCCGGCGTGCAGATGTCGGTAGCCGAAAATCTCTCCGCTTTCCTGCCACTTTCCGAGACCATCGGAAGCGTCCTCGAAATCGGATGCGGAACCGGCTATTTTACAGAAATTCTGGCAAAACGCTTCCCGCCGGCTACCATTGACGCCCTGGACATATCGGCTCCCATGATAGATTCGGCAAGAAAGCGCATCGCAGAGAGTGCAAATATTTGCTGGCACACGGCCGATGCGCGAACGTTTTGCCCTGGAAGGCAATTTTCGCTTATCGCCAGCAGTTCGGCTCTCCACTGGATCACTCCCGCGGATGTGATCATGAAACGGATCGCGGCGCTGCTCGAACCTTGCGGCAGCGTGGCCGCGGCCCTGATGGTCCAAGGGACCCTCGGGGAGCTTTTCGCCGCGCGAACGCGCCTTTTTCCTCAAAAAGCTCTGCCGGTGCTCCTGCCCGCGGAAGGAGAAATCCTGAAAGCAGTCGAAGCGGCCGGACTGGATGTCGTGAAATCCCGGTGCGAGACGCTCCAAAAAACCTGCGGTTCAACGCGCGAATTGCTGCGCAGCCTCAACAGGCAAGGGGTTACCGGAAGGTCCGATACCCGTTGCGCCCTTCTTAACAGAACCGAACTTCATGAACTCATCGACTACTACGACCGGCAGTTTTGCGCTCCCCAAGGGGGAGTGACGGTGACCTGGCGAGTTCTTTACGTTACAGCGAGGAAATGATCATGAACGCTACGAGGGGGTTTTTCATTACTGGCACGGACACCGACGCGGGCAAAACCATTGCGGCCGCGGCGGTTCTGCTCTCACTTCGAGCCTCGGGCCTCGATGCGGTCCCGATGAAACCGGTCCAGACGGGAGGAGTCAAGACCGAAGGCGGAAGGCGCAGCCCGGATCTCGACTTTTGCCTGCGCATGGCCGATCTCACCCCCCCTGGCGACGAACTTCAGGATATGGCCCCCTACATCTTCGATCCCGCCTGTTCACCACATTTGGCGGCCGAAGTTTCAAACCGTGAAATCTCGCTTGATCGCATTGTGGAAGCCTTCGCCAACCTGCTGAAAAAACATGATTGCGTGGTGGTGGAGGGTGCCGGGGGGCTTCTGGCCCCGATTTCGCAAACGGTGACGATGATCGATCTCATCGCCGCCCTGGGTCTTCCCGTGATCCTGGTCGCAAGGCCAGGCCTCGGGACGATAAATCACACCCTTCTATCCGTGCGCGAGTTGGAGCGAGCCGGACTCGCCCCGCACGGGATCATCTTTTGTGAAACCAAAGCGGGCTGGGGAGAAATAGAGCAGGACAATGTGCAAACCATCTCCAGGATGTCGAAGGCCCGTGTATTGGGGCGAATTCCCCACATGACCGATCTCGACGCGCAAGGTCCGCCCCCCGCCCTGCTCCGCTCGGTCTTGCCCCCGGAGCTTTTCAACGCTCGGAGGCTCGATATCCCGAAATCGCCTTCCGGCTATCGGGAGATGGACCGGGCAAGCCTGTGGCATCCTTACACCAAACACTCCGCGGCCCGAAAAGGCTTTCCCGTGATCGTCAAAGGCGAAGGGCCATATCTTTTCGACTCGGAGGGCAAACGGTACCTGGATGCCATCTCTTCCTGGTGGGCATGCAACCTGGGTCACGGAAATCCAAGACTTATCCGGGCGCTCACAAGCCAGGCGCGAGAGCTTCAGCACAGCATTCTGGGCAACCTCACCCATCCGCGAGCCGTCGAACTTGCTTCGGGGCTGGCCGAGCTTTTCCCGGACAAGGGCAGAAGAACGCTTTTCGCAAGCGACGGGGCCAGCGCCGTCGAAGCGGCCCTTCGAATCGCCCTTCAATACTGGCACAATAGAGGCGAGCGCGGACGAACCCGGTTTGCCGCCTTCGAAGAGGCCTATCACGGCGACACCATCGGGGCGATGTCGGTTGGCTATCTTCCCGATTTCCACGCTCCTTACAGCCCGGTTCTGTTTCCGGTCCACAAGTTGAAAACCCCCGACTGTTTCAACTGTCCCGCCGGGAAATCCCGCACGGCCTGCGCCTTGGAGTGCTTTGCACCGATCGAGGCCACTCTTGAGCGGCACGCCGGCGAGCTTGCCGCCGTCATCGTCGAATCGATGTGCCTGGGCGCGGCCGGCATGAAAATGTATCCGGCCGAAGTTTTCCGAAAACTTGGCGACCTGTGCCGCGAAAAGCGCGTTCTTCTCATCGTCGATGAAATCGCCATGGGATTTGGCCGCACCGGCAGGATGTTCGCCTTCGAACACGCTGGCATAAATCCCGATATCGTCTGTATCGGCAAGGGGCTTTCCGGGGGCTATCTGCCCATAAGCGCGGCGGTGGTCAGGGAAGAGATCTTTGAAACCTTCGGCGATCAACCCCGCGACAACACGTTTTACCACGGCCACACTTTTGCCGGAAATCCCGTCGCGGCCGCCGTGGCCGTCGAATGCCTCGATATCTACAGGGAAGACAAAATAGTGGAGAAGGCCGAGCGCACCGGGATGGCCCTGGCCGGGGCATTGGAACAGTTCAAGGGCATCTCGGGCCTCGCCTGCGTCCGCAGCCTTGGAATGATCGGCGCATTCGAGTTGACTGAAAAAGAGGGGTGTACGGGTGCCGAACGTGCAAGGGCCGTCTGCTCCGATATGGTTGAAAAAGGCATTCTCGTTCGTCCCCTTGGACCGACGCTTTATTTGATGCTTCCACTCATAGTCGACGAAGCCCTTATGTTGAAAACGGTCAACACCCTGTTTGATTCCGTTTCGCGGAACTGAGGCCCCTTTTTGCCTGATACAGACCGATCACTTCCATGTCCAACTTGCTCGTGGAAAGGAAAAACTATATACTTTTTCAATCCCGCGGGCTCATGATGATTGCAAAAACAGGGTTCTTCCAAAGAAACGGAGGCGGTTTATGTCCGGCAATGAAGCTCTGCAAAGCGCAAAGGGGCAAAATAGCAATTGGTTTTGGCCGGATGTCAAAACGTTTGAAGGTGCCAGACTTGCGGCCCGCTACGGTTTTTGGGTCGCAGTGGCGGGAGTTGCAATAACCGGCCTCTACGCCACTATAGCGCTGCTTAGAAGATCGCCTTTTTTTAACATCACCCCGCTGGCCTATTTCGATATGATTTTGCTCGCCGTGATAGCTTGGCGAGTTTACAAGTTTTCACAACCCTGGTCTGTAATAGCTCTGATTTTTTACATTTTCGAAAAGGCTGCCATGGCGATAAAGTTTGGTAAGCCACCATCGGTTCTGGTCGTATTTTTTGTTTTCATGTATTTTCAAGGCGTTCGGGGATGCTTTGGCATGGCCGAACTGATTCGGATATCCAAGTCCAAAGAATCGGATATTTCTGTCGATACCCAGACCAAGAGATGTCCTCAATGCGCGGAGATCATTAAATTGGCCGCTTTAAAATGCCGGTTCTGCAACTATGAATTCAATCCCGGTGAGGTCGAGGAAGCGGTCGGCAGGAGGCGAGCTGAAATAAAGAGCCACGCAACGATGTAAGGCATGCGCCCTTCCGCAAGCGAAAAAAGTCGCCCGCACAGGGCTTGTGCGGGCGCCGCGAAATCTTTTCCCTCTTGCTTATGGTTTAATTCCAGTCGTTTGTGGCTTTTTCTTCATAGCCGGCCAAAAGGAGCCTCAGATCTTCAGTGCCGAGTTTGCGCACATGTTCGGGCTGCCAGCCATACCTGTCGACCAGGTATCTTTGGACGGCCTGCATTCCACGAAGTCCGACGTAGCCTTCTTTTTCCGCGATATGGTCGCCGATTTTCTCCAACATTTCAAAACTCATCCAACAGTCCCTCCTTCCTGAAAAAATCAGGCATGCAACTAAAACTCACAATTTAAACCTAATACCTCGGTTGGCGCTCAGGAAGGACAAATCCGAACAAAACAACGGCTTTTCGGCCAGAGCCCTGATCTAATGGCGCCAGCCGAAGCCGGGATTCCTTCAAGGGCTTGCCGATCCTGATTTTGCTCACCGTGGTCCGGGTTGAGTCGCAGTTTGCAGAGAATGGAGAATTCTGGTAGAATCGGAGTCGCCGGAGGAAGATTCTTCTATGTTTGGGTGAATCGTAACCACTGCCGGCATTTTGTTCCCGGCATCGAGATGGGGGGAGGCGATTCTCATATCGTTTCTCGACATTCATTGTGCGGAACACCCGCAGCGGGGCGAATCTCCTAAAAATTCTCGCCCGATCAAGACGTTGGCCGCTTCATTCCAGCGAGGAAGGGAAGAGCTATGTCCGCAGAGCAGGAGCTACTCGACATCATCAGCACCCAAATCCGGGAATATATTGAGGATTTTACTCTCAGCTACAATAATATTCCTCAGAAGGAAATACTGCCATATATAGTGACCCAATATATTCAAAATTTTTTTTATCGTTCGGATGGCGATAAGGAAAATTTTATCAATGGCCTTAATCGGGATCTCAAGGTCGTTTCCTTCAAAGGTACAAGCCGCAAAGATGGATTATTCAGGACCATTTTTTCCTATGCTTTAATCCAGGAATATTTTGTAGAGTCTTCCCTTTTGCAACCTTGCCTGCACCTGATCGAAGCCTATGCCGATTCCAAGGTGTCAAAATACATGGCCAGCACGGAATTCTGCTCTGTTAGAATTTTCGAGGATTGCCGCTCCCATATAAAATACTACTTGAACCACCTGGGCGGAAAGGCGCTGCGGCAAAGATGCCGGACTATTGTGACAGGTTCCCAACAATTGCAGTCTCAACAGGTCTTCAAGGGCAACAAAGCAGGTTTATTCCAAGAAGCGCCTCTCGATCCCGATAGACCCCGGACCGCCAACCTGACCAAGATGGGAACGATGCTGCGCAGGGACAAAACAACCGAGAAGCCCTGGGTTCAAAAACTTCTGTCGAGCACTCAGGAGGTGATCGTCGAATGCATCACAGGCGAGCTCTACCGCTATCTCATAGGAGGAGAGCAACCCAAAATCCGCACCGCCAATCAAACGACGATTCTTTCCGAGGTGGTCGCATTCACCTCGCTTCGCGATTTTTTCAACAAGGAAAAAATCAAGGCTCTGCGCCCCACCATCGTGCAGACCTTCAACCAACATATCGACGGCTTCATGCGCGTTCTTTTTTCCTCGATCCTGATGGAGGAAAACGATCTTTCCGACGCCAACTTCGGTCTTTCCTACAAGGGCAAATTGCCCGAGGCGACCTACCAGGATTTTGTCAAGATCGATCACGGCCAATCGCTCAATACCCTGCGGATCGCCAAGAGTAAGAACCCGGTTTTGGGGCTTGCCCCCATCAAGTACTTTCCCCCCCCGTCCAAAGACACTCCCAAGGATGAGTACGACATCGACACGCGAATCTACGATAAAGACGACAAAACAAGGAACTATCGCAAAACCTGTTTAAGACTATTTCAAAAAAGACATTACAACATCGATCCCTATTTCATTACCTGGGGCGTATTCGATTTTCTGATGGGACGGATCGACTTACAATACATCAAGGGTATGAACGAATACCAGCCGAGCGCTCTTCCACTCTATGACGGGAGGCTTCTTACTTTTTTTTCGAAGATCAAGGACAAATACGACCTGTTCGAACTCGGTAAATTCGCCATCATGGCGAAAATCATTTTCACCTCCGATGACGTCGTGCGTGGCATCGGGAACCGGGCGGCTCACACCGAACTCCATGATGTACAGGACAAGGTCATCGCGCGCATCCTTCAGAACAAAGAGACCTTCCAGTCGGTAGCCGCAACCAGCCCCGATTTTTGCGTATATTGCTACGAGGAAAAGGAGGCAATTACTGCGGAAATAAAGGCATCGTTATATAGAATGACTCATAAGAAAAGCGAAGGCAAACAGGATGTTTTGAGCGAGCGCTACAAGGACATCGCAGGTATCAGACCCATCGACGTAGATGAACTCAAAAAGATTTGCCACGCGGGGGAACGGCTGAAGACGAATAAAACCGTGATCTCCCGCCTGATTGATGAAATCGAAATCCTTGTTCTTACCGGCGATTGGGGCGCAAAAGGCAAGAACAATATAACATCATGGATTGACAAGAAAAACAAAGTCCTCCCGGAAACGGCCCTCAAAATGGCCCAGGCAATTCACATTAAAAACCTCTCCCCCAAGACCAGGCTCTGTGATGCCATGGAGATGCTGACAGATCTGGCCAAACTGGCCGCCGGCGAGACCGGGGGGTCTTCCAAAACCAGGGAACTCTACAGACAAATCCTGAGCGCAATAGAAAAGCACAAAGCCGACAGCCCACCGATCAAGCTGATGCTGGAGAGCTACGACCCCGACGATCCGGCCTGGATCGATTATCGCAAACTTGCCACGGGCAAGTGATCGCTCACTACTTCGGGGGAAATATTAGCCTGAAAGTGGTCCCTTCCCCGGGCGCGGAATCGAGTTCCATCATCGCCCCGTGCTTTTCTGCTATCTGCCGGGATATGCTCAGACCCATTCCGGTACCCTCGGGTTTTCTTGTAAAGAAGGGATCGAATATCCGGGCTTTGTCTTCTTCCATAACCCCTGTTCCCGAGTCGCGAATCTCGAAAACCTGCCCCTGCTCGGCCTTGGAAAAAGTGGCAATCCACAACTTCCCGCCCGAGGGCATAGATTCGATGGCATTGATGATAAGGTTCATCAATACCTGGCAGATCTGATTGAAATCCATCACGATCGCGGGCAGATCGGGCTGCAGTTCCACAGAGGGTTCCACGCCGGCTTTTCTCAAGTACATCTTCGCCATGTCCAGGCAACGGCGCACCGCGTCGTTGAGTTCGGCGGGAAGAAACTGCGGATCGCTGGGACGGGCGAACTGGAGCACCTGCTGAATAATGCGGTCCATCCGGCGGATCTGATCGAAAACATCTTCGAACATCTCCTCCTGGGCCGGCTCGAGAGCCAGTTCACGCTTCAGCATCTGGGTGTTGAAATTGATCGTCGCCAGGGGATTACGAATCTCGTGGGCTATCCCCGCGGCGAGGGTACCCAGGGCCTTGAGCCGCTCGGACTGCTGCAGGCGTTGTTCGAGTTTTCTCGCCTCCGTGGCGTCCTTTTCATAGTAGAGAACCCGTTCCAGGTCCCCCGAAGATACGTTAAAAACCGGGAAAACATAGTAGTGGTAATAACCGCCCCAGCGTGGATGAGGCCCCTCTGTTCGCAAGGGCTGCGCGCTCACCAGTCCCGCCCGGATGGGACATTCGTCATGAGGCTCCCTGGTCCCGTAAATTATAGGGGCGTATTTTTGCCCGACGAGGTTTTCCCCGTAGACCACTTCGCTTTTACGATTCACCCGGTAGACCCGCATTTTTCTGTCAACCAGAAAGATCGCGTGGCCGATGGCGTCGAAGCTGATTTCCAACTCTCGTTTGGCCCGTTCCACGGAATCGAAAAGCCTTGCGTTTTCGACCGAGACCCCCAGTTGGTTGCCGATTGCCCTCAGGAGTTCGATTTGTCCCTGCCCCACCCGATAGGCGCCGTCGTTTGTCACATAGAGCAACCCCACCACCTTGGCCTGCGACATGAGAGGGATGCAGATGATTTCCTCCACCCCCTTTTCCTTCATGCGTTCGCGCAGAGCGGCAAAGTGGAGTTTGGATATCGGAAACCACAGTATAGGGTCTTTCTGCCAGTATTTCTCCATCATTTCCGAAGGTATCCGGAGAAACTGAACGGTGTTCAGCCTGCGCGAAAATCCATGGTGGGCCGAAAGCTCGAGCACCCATTTATCCCCGGAACTCTCCCTTACCAGGTACAAGGCCCCCATCTTGCATCTGAGCGTACCGAGAATATTTGCGAGCGCGCGTTCCAGCACATCCTGAAGATGATAGGGCGAACTGTGGAGGACGGAGAAAATATCGTAGAGAATCTGGAGTTCAAGATGCCCGGCCAGGCCTTCCTGACTAATATCCGCCAACTTGGTGTTGTTCATCTGTTCCTTTCCGGCCCCTCCGATTACCTCGGAACATCCGAATAAATTAAAACCTTCAGGAAGCGGTTCGGCTATTCTTCCCCGCTATCTTTCGAGACGGCCGCATCAGCCCTTTTCGGCTTTCCTCTCGATTGCCTCCCACCTTTGCCGCACAACCCGGGCCACCCTAATGGAAGCCGCATCGACCATCTTACCGTCAAGGGCGATCGCGCCCACCCCGGCGGCCCTGCCCTGCTCGTAGGCTTCCAAAATCCTCATGGAGCGCCGGTAATCTTCCTCCAGGGGTGTAAAGGTCTCGTTGACAACGGATATCTGATCGGGATGGATAACCCATTTGCCGTCATATCCGAGGCCGGCGCTCGTCAGACACGAGTCCCTGAGTCCTTCGGGGTCCTTGTAATCGCCGTAAGGGGCGTCGATTGCCGCAATCCCGGCGGCCTTGGCGGCCATCGCCATCCGGCTTAGCGGAAAATAAAACCTCTCGGCCGGGTAGCGATCCATTCTCTCACCGTGGCCGCTGATTCCGCCCCCCGGCATGGTGAGCGAGGCGGAGTAGTCGGCGATTCCGAATACCAGGGCCTGCAAGCGCGGCGAGCTGAAGGCGATTTGAGAAACCCGCATCATGCCGGCCGCGGTCTCTATGGAGGCTTCGAGGCCGATGCGCCTCTTGAAGCCCATCCTCAGCTCTATTTGCGTCAAGAAATAATCGAGGGCCTTAACCTCGGCCGGATCGTTTACCTTCGGAATAACCAGCGTATCGACAAATTCGCCGGCCTTTTCGGCTATCTCAACGATATCCCGGTAGGCAAAGGGGCTGTCCATCGCGTTGATACGACACGAGAGGAGCCTGCTTCCCGGTTCGAGCGCCCTGAGAATCGATAGGGCGCGCTCCCGCGCCTCATCCTTTTGCTCCACGGGAACCGAATCCTCCAGGTCGAGCATAATCACGTCGGCTCCGAGGCTCAAAGCCTTATTGACCATTTTCTCCCGATGGGAGGGAACCGAAATTATGGAACGACAAAGCCTGCCACTCCGATCGGACCGGGGACCAAAAGCTTCTTTCACAACAACCTCCAGTTGTCCGGCTACACACCATTCGAGTCAAGGACGGCAAAGAGGAATCGGGGCTGCGGGCACGGTCGTGAGATGGAACGGGGAAGGGGGGAGAGTTTCCGATTGAAAAACAAGGCCCGCCCGTTCGACCGGGAACTGGCGGGCCATAGACAAATCAGATTTCAAGCCACGAGTCTGAATAGAGCGCCTGGCCGAAGATAACCTTGGCGGTCTTTACGAAGCTACGCTCTTCATCGGACAGGGGACCCATATCGATCGATTCTCCGTCCTCGACTCTGTTGACAAGCGCCTCGAGGTTGGGGTACTTGCCCCGGGCGATCTCATGGAGCTTGGTGTCGTAGCAGTCCACAATGGCCGAATACATTCCATGCCGTTTATAAATGATAAGCATTACCTGGTTCAGAATCGGACGCAGGTGATCGGGAGGACCATTGGAGACGTTGGAAAGACCCACGGTGCTTCTGCACCCGGGGGCTATGTCGCCCAACATTTTCATGAACTCTATAACGCTCATGATCTGCATCTGCTGAACGTTAACCGGCGTCTGGATGGGATCGATATAGATCCGCTCGGGCTTTACGCCAAATTCGCCCGTGGCCTTGAACACCAGCTCGGCGCAAAGCGCGCCGCGCTCGTTTTCGTCCCTGGGCATGCCTTCGGGTCCCCACAGAAGTCCGACGAACTCGGCGTCGAACTTGGCGGCCAGCGGCAGCAGAGCTTCCATTCTCTCTGGGCGAACCATGATCGAGTTGATAAGAGGCCGATGTTTCTTGCAGGCCTGCAACCCGGCTTCGATGGCTTTGACGTTGGAAGTGTCGAGGGCGAGAGGAATATCGACGACTTCTTCGATCACGGGGACCAGCCAGGTCATCAGCTCAACGCCGGTCTTTCCGGCGGGCCCGATGTTGAGGTCCACATAATCCATCCCGGCCTTGGCCTGCTCTATGGCCAGTTCCTGAAGCGGCTTGGCCTCCTTGGCCTTTAGAGCCGCACCGTATTTTTTGCTCATTATGTTCAGGTTTTCACCGATAAGTTTCATTGATTTGGCCTCCCGTCTACGCCTTAAAGGACTTCAGAAATTTAGGAATCTGGCTTGCCTCCCTCGGACCAACCGACACAGTCCAGCCGGCCCCGAGTTCTTCTTCCAACTCGCCGCTGATGCCCGCCGCATATCCGGGGATGATGATGTTCTTGTGCTTGACCTTGTCCTTTATCCCGCACTTGTTGATGAAGGTGCCCACCGTTTCGCCCGAGAACTTCCCGGCCGCCCAGGCGGTCATGACCGAAAGGCCCTCGGTGTCCTGCACCAGCAACCACGAGGGGACCCTGCTGCCTTCCACTTCGCCCGAAACGATGAAGTAGGTAAGCGAGAAGTTGCAGGTAACCATTACCGGGGAATTCTCATCCGGGTTGTTGATCGGATAGATTCCCTGCTCGGCGGTCATCGGGCGCTGAGGATCGGTATAGATGTTGAGCCTTTCCAGCAGAAGCGGGAAAAGCACGTGGGGCTGCAGATCGCTCATCACGATCAGCGCGCCGTATTTGGCGATGAAAGTGGCGGCCACCAGGGCTTCTTCCATGAGCCCGTCGCCCATTTCATTGGCCATAACGATGGTGGGAAAACCCAGGGGACGGAACCTGTCTTTTAGCGCGGAGCGGCGAATCATGATCTGCTCGCTGAAAGCCTTCTTCAGATCGCGCGTTCCGCTGTCCAAAACGATGTCCTTGACGCCCATCCCGCTCAGTTTTTCGCTAAGAGCGATCACACTCTCGATCGTTCCGTCACCCTTTACGGCCACCGGACACTCGGAAGCCTTGGCAAGATTTCCCATCGCTTCGACGTTGCCCGCGGTCGCCGCATAAAGGAGCGGCTTTTTGTCCTTGAACTTGTCGGCCGCGGCCGTCAGAACATCGGCGGATTCGGAGATGAAAATCATGGCCGCACCCGTTGCGGCAACCTTCCCCGCAAGCGCGCAAAACGCATCGGCGCCGCCGCCCGCATCTTTTACCGCGATCATCTCGGCGCGAAGCTTGAGACCGACACGGTCGTACTGAGCTTTTTGGAACCGGCCGATCTTACCGTCAACCGTAGCGGCGTCCTCAGCCGTTGACACCATAACGGCCAGCCCCGGAGGATTGACAAAGGTCTTCTCATGTCTGAAAAGAACCGTCTCGCCACCGACTTTAACCGCGTATTCACCCGTTCCGATCGTAAGAGGACGGATGGGAGGCGCAGATTCGGAAGCCAGCTTTTCCTTCGCCTCGGCCGATACGTACGGACACTTGTCAAGCTCGGCCTTGCCGGCGGCAAGGTTCATCGCGAAGGCCAGGCAGGTAGGAACCCCACACTCACCACAGTTTGTTTTGGGCAGCAATTTGAATATTTGAATCCCGGTAAGGCCCATGTGCGTTTTCTCCCGCTAAAGGTTCGATTTCACATATTGAGGCCGGGCGCGGACGGTATCGACCGCGCCCGGACGTTCGATCAGCCAAGAATGCTTTCCATCGTGAGGGCCGGATGTCCCACACTTTCAAGGAAGGCATAAACTTCGTCTTCCGTAACGCCGTTTTCCTCGGTGGCGATAAGGTCGATGAAGTTCGGGATACCGATTTCCTCACCACGTTTGAGGAGTCTATCGCGCAGTTCCTCTTTCAAGATCTTGGGCATCCATACGACGCGCTTCAAACCGCCGTCGCCGACGATGAACTTGCGCTGGGTGATGTTGTACTTGCTGTGGCCCACGAATCCGGGGGTCACCAGACCGCCGCCGATGGTTCCGGCAAGGGTGGTGAACTTCATCCCGCTGGGCGTCATGCCGGCGTAGTCGCGGTTTACCGTCATGATCCCGTTGCACATCGGCAGGACAGCCGCGATACACTCGCAGCAACCGCAGGTGGTCATCGGGTCGTAGACCAGGCTGTAGAAGTTGTACTTTTCCACCGCCTGGCGAGAAGCCTTGAAGACGAAATCATTAACACCCTGCCAGTTGCCAAGCTTTGCATCCAGGGTCTCGCCCTTCTGGACCGGCTGGTTGGGGCCTGTGGGGTTGATTTCGTTTGAAGCCTTGCAGTCGAGCCAGTTGTATGCGCCGCAAAGGCCGGTGCGCTCCGGGCTTATCACGCAGACGTGGGTCGGCGCGAAAGACTGGCAGAGCGTACAGGAGTAGTAGGTCTCGCAGGTCTCGTCGGTCATGTTTTCGACGCGCGCATCGCGAACCTTGTAGGCCTTGCGCGCAACATCGAGCATCTCCGCGACCTTGGCTTCGTCGGTGTAAATCTTGACCTGGCACTTGTCGAAAATAGCGCCGAAATCCTGGTGGTACTTGGCGTGCAGGATTTTGCCGATGTCTCCCAGGGTGAACCCTTTTTCCACGGCCTGCTTGCCGATCCGGTACCAGGCAATGTCGCGCTGGCCTATGTGCATGATCCCCTGGGCGTAGTTCACAAGGTGGTGAACCTGGCGCTCGAGAATCGGCTCATAGTCTTCCTGCATCTTACGGCCTGCAACCTCGACGAGCACGGCCATCGGAAGCCTCGAGCCCTGTTTGATATCCTTGATGTCGGGGCCGATGACTTCGACTTTACCGTCTTCCACCGCGTCCATGGAGGCGATTCTGACCAGCTCGCAGCAGTGGGTCTTGCCGCCGCCGCACTCCAGGTAGACGTCGTCCTTGCGAACCCGCTCGCCTTCGAAAGCCGGGCCGTAGGCAAGAGGAATGGCAATCTCGGTGATGTTGACCTTGAGGCCGCGGACTTCGATCGACCTTGAGGTCATCTTGTCGTAAGGAACGCTGGAAACCACGTGTTCGTAGGTGCACACGCCGTAGGGAAGGATTTCGGGAATATCGCTATCGGCGATGGTCGGGAAACCCCAGTTGATACAACCGGCGGCGTTTGCGGCCCACTCCGCGTTGACTTCGCCCAAGGCGTTGACAAAGGCGAAGATGCGCTCCTTGTTGTATTTCAAAATCGTTTTGTAATCGCCGGGCTTGACACCGCCGAAGGCCATGGCGGCGCGGTTGGCAAAACCGAGAGCGAACACCGCCCCGGAGATGTCGGGACCGAAGGGCACAAGGCGCGTGCCCCAGCCGATCTCGACGCCCGCCTCGACCAGTTGCTCGGCAAAGGAGGTGCCGTTCTGGTTGGCGCACATGAAGATATAAAGGTTCTTTTTCTGGTATTCTTCAGCGATAAGCTTGGCGATCTCCGGGCTCGGAGCCGCGCCGACGATGGCGGCAAAACCGGGCGCCGAACCGTCGACAAACTCCACGCCGCGCTTCCTCATGATGACATCGTCGGCCGCGCCCAGCCAGACTTTTCCGTTGGCCGGATCGCAGTCTTCACCGAGCGTGTAGAACTCGGGCTCATCGACATAGCGAATCGCTTCGACGACTTCTTCGGCCATTATCGCGGCCATACCCGAATCAAGGGTTCCGCCCAGATAGGGCAGGTGGATGTTGTGCTCGGGCTTGATGTGTTTGGGCAGAAGCTCGCGGCACTTCTTCAATACCGCTTCGGCGTCGGCCAGCTTTTCGACCTTTACGCCAAGAATCGAATAGATGACCGGCAGGTAATAGGCCGTGTTGGGGAAAGCCAGCGGCTGATTGGGCCCATATTTATCCATGGCCTGATTGAACTTGCCTTCGGCCTTGGAAACTATATTGTAAGCTCCCTGGATCGCTGCAAAAGCGACTAACCTGGACATAACTTGACTCCTTTTGTCTTTATCCCTGCAACGCGAACCGGCTTCAAGCCGGAATTAAGATACGGTCAAACTTAACAGCTCCAACAGTCGGCTCAACCTTCAGCCGTTCTGCGGTCGTCCATGCTGAAGAGTTTGCGTTCGCGTTTCTCGGAAATGCCGAGGGCGGCCCTTTTCTTGTCGATATGGTCAATCATCATGTAGGCCATCTCTATCGGATCATTGGAGAAGCCCCATTTTCCGAAGCCCTTTTCCTCCAGGCCGTTAAAGAGCAGGTCGTGGAACTTTGTGCCCTCAACCGTCGGGAAGGTGACGCCGAACACGGTATAGATGCCCGAAGCCACAACGTACTGGCCGATGCAGATCGCCTTCTCGCTCATGTACTCGGGGGCGGCGCCCGCGACCGGAAGATCGGAGATCTTGTCGCCAAGACCGCCGATTTTCACCATCTCGGCAACTGCCATGAGAATGCGGCTGTTGTCAACGCAGGACCCAAGGCTCAAAACCGGCGGGATACCGACCGTTTCACATACTTCCTGGAGCCCTTCGCCGGCAAGCACCGCCGCATCCGGCCGCATCAAACCGGCCTTGGCAAGCGATATCTGCGAACATCCGGTCTGGACGACCAGGACGTTGTTCTTGATCAGTTCCTTAACCAGTTCGACGTGCAGATAGTCATGCTTTACGCGCGGGTTGGTACAGCCAACCACGGCCGCAACACCCCGGATCTTGCCGTTTATGATGTTGGCATTAAGCGGCGTATAGGACTCGCGGTACTCGCCTCCCAACATGTAGTTGACATACTCGTGCGAAAAACCGTGTACGCCCCAGTCCTTGCGGGAGGGGATGACGATTTTCGCGGTCCGCTTCGAGTAGCGCTCGACGGCCATCGCGATGATCTGGTTGGGGGCGTCGAAAGGAGCGTGTTCGTGAAATTCGACGTGCACCGCGCCTTCGATGTGAGCCCTGGGGTTGGTCGTGAAAAACTTGGTCCCGTAGCAATCGGCCACCCTCACCAGGGACTGCATGATGCACTGGACGTCGACGCCCATCGCATCGACCGCCCCGGTGGCGATAACCGGCTCGACCGACATGAAGTTGCCGGCGTGAGGAATCCCGTGGCGTCCCAGCACCTCGGCGCCCGAACAGCACATGCCCAGCAGGTTGATGCCCTTGGCGCCCACGGCCTTGGCCTTCTCAACGTTTGCCGGATCGTTTACCGCAACCACCATGGCCTCGAACATCAGCGGCTCGTGGCCGTGAATGATGATGTTGACCTGGTCTTCCTTCAAAAACCCCATATTGACGCCCGCGACCTTGGGCGAGGGGGTGCCGAACAGGATGTCGGAGATCTCGGTGGCAACCATCGAGCCGCCCCAGCCGTCGGCCAGCGCCGTGCGCGAGCACTGTTTGACTATGTTCTCATAGTCCTGGTCAACGCCCATGTGCGAGCGGTGCATTATTTCCATGATCTCGCGCATCGACCCGCGCGGAACGATTCCCTCTTTTCGCCATGTCTCCAGGGTCTTGGGCGGAACACGCTTTGCGAAAGGAATTTCTCCCTCAACCTGGGTGTATGTGCGCTCGAGTTCGGCATAGAGGTCTTTGGCTATGTCCATGACCTCTCTGTCCTCGGTGGCGATGCCGATGCTTTCGGCCACGCTTTTGAGCTTTTTTTCATCCTGGATCTTGAAATGCTCTATCTTGCCATTGACCACTTCCCGGAACGTATCAAGCATCCCCATGCCGTGGTCCGTATGGGCGGCACAACCCGCCGCCACGTTGCGGGCGAAGTTTCTGGCCGCTATGGTGTCGATGGTCGCGCCGCAAACCCCGACCTTCGAGTAGGGATCTTTTGCGTTCAACCGGCACGGGCCCATGAAGCAATGCTTGCAGCAGGCCGAATCGGCGCCTATCGGGCAGGGCTTCATTTCCGCGGCCCTTGTAAAACAGTTGTCTTGTCCGTCCGCCTCCATCTTTCTGAGCATCTGGAGAGTGGTCTCGCAAGTCGTCATGTCACGATAATCCACTTTCTTCGCCTTCTTTTCTTCCACAATCGCAACCGGTTTCTTTTCTTCAGCCATATAGCACCTCTTTTCCCCTTCCTGGGGAGGTTCGTTTTACCGAAAACACTCGCTTTTGGATTCTCAGCAAGGATTACATCATCTTTGCGATATAGTTCCTCACCAGCTTTACGGCTTCCGGATGGCGCATGACCACCACGTCCGCCCCGGCGATCAAAAGGTCGACGGCGGTAATCGCTTCCATCATAATCCCGCGCTGGGCCGCGTCGCCGAGTTCCGGAGCGTCCTCGGTGCTAAGGTTGGACTCTTTGCATTTCCAAGTCTCATTGGCCACATTGGCTATGATGGGCTGCTGGAGTTTATCGTCTTCCTGGGTGAGAGCCGCCTGCTCGATACGCTCCATGACCGAGTAGGTGTACTCCAGACCGTAGCCGAGTCCGCCCGTGGTGGGATCGATCAACAGGTTATCCGGGTTTACCCCCAGGTTTCCAAGCAAAATATTGAGCTGTTTGGCCAGATTGACGTCGATTGGCGAAGAGGCCACAACCAGTTGCTGATATCCAAGGGAAGCCGCCCCGATCTGCTTGTAGTCGCCTTCTTCCACCGGGGAAAGCGCGATCCTTCGCCCCGCGCAGCCTTCAGCCACCAACTTCATGACCTCGGTGTCCTTATCGTGGTTGGCAACTCCCCACACGATCACCGGCACATCAACAGCCCCAACAACCTTTTTCACCGTTTCGGCCACGTCGCCGGCCGCCCGGTTGTCGCCATTGGGATCGGCACTCTTGGTCTGGACCACGATCATGTCGGCCCCGTAGTCGCCAACGCACTTTTTCGCCCACGCCGCCGGATCGTTCAATACGCCGGCAAACGGCGCCTTCGCCGCCTCCGACCAGTCGGCACTCGGGTCCTTGTCCCATACCTCCATTGCGATTCTCGGAGCGTGTGGCACAGGCCCCTCGAATGAATGAAAAGCAAACACCCCTCTGCCGCCGATCGTAACCGCCTTGTCTCCGCTACCCAGGGTTACTTCTCTGATTTTTCCCGAATACACCTGCTTTGATGGTTGAAATGTCAAGGTCAGCCTCCTTCTTGAGAGTCGATTCCATGTTAGTCCGCGAGCCGATCAGGCTTCGAGCCTTACCTGAATCAGCGGAATACACGTCTTGAAAGGCCATTGCCGTCTTAGAGCTAAAACCTTGGGATTCTTTCATGCCGGACCGAAAGCGTCTTCCTTCGGGGTTGCCTGAAAAGCTCTCAGGGTTAAACGCTCGGTTCCACCGATAGTTTATACAGATTAAAATGAGGAGAGCCCGAGAGGCGATAAAACCGGGGGGGGACGAAGCGTCCGAGAGGCCAAAAGCCAGGGGAGAAATTTCCTTCATCCCCGTCCCCCTTCTCGGGTAGTGGAACCAACGCTTCATAAAAGGATTACATTAAAATGTCAACAATTTTCCTACAAACCAAGTAGAACGGTGGACGATGAAGATTGTCCTCCCCCCCGGATTTACGGATCGCAACCCGGAGGGAGGAATTTGCGGAATTTGCTTGTTTTTACATCCTGTTTTCTATACACAGCGGTTTTCATGGCTTGACCGCGGGCCCCGCGCAAACCGGCGACCCGGTGGGGTCGGGGGAGCCAACGGTCACAAGGAAATCATCACCCGACAACATCGCCCCGCAGGGCACAGAAGATATAGTCAGGTTCTGACTATCCCGGGATGACACATGAAATTTTTAACTGTCGGCAAACACCCCAAAATCCGCATCGTTCACTCCCGTTTCCTGGCCCTGGTTGTACTTTTCTTGCTCCTGGTGTGCGGAAACAGGCTGGGCCGGGGTCTTGCGCGGGATCTGAGCGCCTTTGCCGGCCTTGCCTGCGTCATTATCGCCGCCCTTGGCAGGGTGTGGAGTTCGGTCTACATCGCCGGACGCAAGACCTCCACCCTGGTGGCATCCGGACCTTATTCCACCACCCGGAATCCTCTCTATCTTTTCAGCCTCATCGGGGCCGCCGGGCTCGGGCTCGCTTCGGGAAGCCTAGTCATTCTGGCCCTGCTGACCATCTCCTTCGGCCTCTACTACCCCTTCGTGATCCTGCGCGAAGAAGAAAGCCTGCGCAAAATCCACGGGGAGGCCTTCGAGGCTTACGCCACAAAGGTTCCCAGGTTCATCCCCAAGATGTCGCTCTACTCGGAACCCGAGGTCTGTCAGGTCAATACCCGGCAACTGAGAAAAGCCATCCTCGACGCCGGCTACTTTTTGTGGATCTACGGCGCCCTGGAGGTGGTGCAAAGCCTTCATAACGCTTCCATCTTGCCCACACTGCTGAAACTGCCCTGAAAGGGGAGCATGGTTGGATGCGGGGACCCAACGGCCCCGCGCCCCTCATTGCCCAGCCCTTTGATCGAGCAGGGTTTTCTCGAACAGCTCCAGATCTTGCGCCGACCAGAGGCAAAAGATCACCGTTTCAAGGCTTGTGTGCCGGCCGGCGAGAAATTCCGAAACGGTCTTGAGCATGATGCGGGCGCACCTGTCCTTGGGAAAGCCGAAGATCCCCGTGCTGATGGCGGGAAAAGCAAGGGATTTGATTTTTTTCTCCGTTGCGCGCTCAAGGCTGTTAAGAGTTGCCCGCCGCAGCTTTTCGTCCTCTTCGCCCTCGCCGTAAACCGGGCCCACGGCGTGAATCACATACTTCGCCTTGAGGTTTCCCCCCCCGGTTGTTGCCGCCTC
>JAJYDE010000033.1 GCA_021777755.1 Deltaproteobacteria bacterium | reverse complement strand
GGTGCCGAGCGTTGCACAAAAAATGCGCCAACTCACACGCAATGGCCGCCTGGTTTTCGACTACTTGCGGATGACGAAAAATTCGTGCGGTGTTCTCAGTCTGTGAAGGAGAACAAATCAACCCTGACCGCGGCCCTTGATTCCGCGCCGAGGATAGTGGATACTGGCATCGGAGGAAGACGATGAAGCCCGTAAAATATTTCATGTACCTGTGGATGACAGCCTTTGCAATTTTGCTTTTCGCCGGGTCGGCCAAAGCGGACCTTTACTGGGAAACCAGCAGCGTCTCGGTCGGCATTCCCGGACAATCCAACGGCAACTCGACTCAGAGATATTATTCCTCGCCTTTCGCCTTGAGAGCCGAACTCGGCGCGGGTCACATCGTAATTATTCGCTATGACACCATGAAGCTCTACTCGCTCGACAGGAGGAAAAAGACTTATAAGGAAGTCAACCTGGCCAAGCTCTCCGCCGTTCCGGGTCTGTCGGGCCACGATCAAAAGAAGATGGCGCGGTTGATGTCGACGATGCTGTGGACCCAGGCCACCCCTACAGACAAAATCAGAACTATCGCCGGCTATCGGTGCCGCGAGTACTTTGTGCGTGTCGCCATAGTGAATGGAGAATATTGGGTTTCCAAGGATGTTACCGGCTACCGGCAACTGAAGGCGCTCGGAGACGCGGGGCAAAAAATCGCTGAGTATAACCCGCTGTTCAGGCAGTTCGATATCGCGGGCCTTGTCAGAGAACTCGACGGCTTTCCCGTGCGTACCGTCAATCACGTCATGGGAGGCACGGTCACAAGCACTCTTACCAGGATCATGCAGACCCGCCTCTCCCCCGCCCTGTTCGATGTCCCGCGAAACTACGCGATAAAAAAAAGGCGCTGACAAGCAAGAGCGCCCCGGTGCGGATAAAAAAGGGGCGCCCGAAAGGCGCCCCCCGCGTTAGCTGGAAGATACCTGGCGGGGTGGCCTTCTGTTTAGCCTTCGGTGCGGCCTCGGCCGAAGAAAATCCACCCTGATATACTCGTGCTTGTTGACAAAAGAGACGAAAACCCTCTCGATATTGAGTTCCTTTTGCACCACCGCCCTGATCAGGGCGGGATCGGAATATTTGCTGATTCCGTGTTTTCGATAATCGTCGGTTTTTATGTATAAAGACATGGCACAACCCCTCCGCCGGGTGGGGAGTTATAGAACCGGCCCGGTTGCCGATTCGAACTATCAAAGTAAAATTTTCCCCGATTCTGACCCCATTTTTAATGTTAACAAATTACCCGCGGTTTTCAAAAACAAAGATCATCGCGGGCAATAAAATTAAATCCCGTTCCGGCACCGTCGGCTTGCCCCAAGGTACCGGCTTGCCAGATTTTCCTTCCCTGTTCAGATCGTAATAATCCCCCGCATGTACAGGGCGGCCTCGCCGGCAATGCCAACGCGCTCTCCACGATCTTCGCAAAAGATCTCTCCTCCCCTCATGGAAACCTGAAGCGCATGGAGGGTTTTCTTCTGAAGCTGTTCGGCCCAATATGGTATGAGGACACAGTGAGCCGATCCACAAACCGGATCTTCATCAACGCCAACCGAGGGAGCGAAAAACCGTGAGACAAAATCGCCACACTCTCCCTTGGCCGTTACGATGATTCCCCGGCACTTCAGACCCGCAAGGGCCGCGATGTCCGGCCTCAACTCCCGGACAGATTTTTCCTCGTCAAGCACCACGAAAACATCTTCTTGCGAGCCCAGCACTTTCGCAGGCACCGTACCGATCATCTCGTTAAACCCGGCAATAGCGATTTCACGATCGGGCGGTCGTGCCGGAAAGTCCATCTCGAAGAGTTTGTCCTTTTTTTCCACAATGAGTTGCCCACTGCTTCGCGTCTCGAAACAAATTCTTCCCTCGGGCCACCCCTGGAGTTCAAAGAGTACAGAGGCGGCCGCAAGGGTAGCGTGTCCGCAAAGGGCCACCTCGACCCGGGGCGTAAACCATCTCAACTCGACGCCCGCGCCGCTTTGCACGACGAAAGCGGTCTCCGAGAGATTGTTTTCAGCCGCTATGGCCAGGAGCGCCGAATCGGAAATCCATTCATCCAGCAAACATACGGCGGCGGGATTTCCTGAAAAAACCTTTGAGGTAAATGCATCCACCTGGAAAATCGGAATTTTCATTTTCAGCCTTTGAACGGACGATCGGATTTCGTCAAAGGTAGCCGAGCTTCGATTCGCCATGAATAGCGACTCGCCAGACTCCTGCCACCGTGCCGCCGCCGCCCGGTTATGGTCGGATTCGATCATAAATGGACATCATTGCGTCGGTCAGTCCTGGAACAGCCGACGAATTCCCCAATGCGTGTGTGAGAAATCAGATAATCGAGGGCAGCCGTCGTAAAGACCCTGCCATTTAGCCGCAACAGTAATTGTCTCATATCTTCACCTCTTTGCCTGAATCCACGTCCGTCGATACAGGCGACCAGCGGCAACATGCTCGTTACGCTGGGTTTCCAGCTCCTTTATCCGTACCACCTTGTCTCTAGCCTGGATTTCCACGGGACGATAATACACTAACAAATCCTGCGTCTTTCTTTCTGAAGCCGGGCTCCCCCCGTCAGCGCCAGTACGAGGCGCTCCGCGCCTACTTCGTTGAGGGCAAGTCCTCCCAAGAGGCTGCCCGGGCTTTCGGTTACTCTCCTGGCGCCTTCCGGGTGCTTTGCTCCCACTTTCGCAATAATCCCCGGGCGAGGGGATTCTGCTTGCTGACTTCCGTTGGCCGCCCCCCGGCGTGAGGCATCATGATCCCGTGCGCCAAGAGGTTATCGCCTTGCGTAAGAAAAACTACTCCGTTTATAACATTTGCGACTCATTTGCGGAGCGCGGTAAAAAGTTGACCACCGTAGCCATTCGCGACATCTTGCGCGAAGAAGGCTTCGCTCCTTTGCCGCGACGTCTCGATGAAGAGCGGCCATCTCGCTCCGGTTGCTGGCCTCAAAGTCGCTAAAGAGAGGACAAAATCTTTTGCGGCCGCTATTTTTCTATCGCATCCCCATCGCCGGTATTGATCCGGTTGTTTGCCGGAATTTGGAGGACACTGCTTGCCACCTTTGCTGCCAGGCACCTGTTCCTCCCAATAACGCCAGTGACCGGCATCCTCAGGATGGACCGTATAAATCATCCCCTCTGGAGATTTGACAAACCAATTTCCGTTGTCCCATTGCCTCGCAATTATTACCGATGTCGAGATGAATTCCTTCGGATTCCGGGGCCGCATTGGAGGGAAAAGGCGGCCTGATGTCCGATGGGTTCTAATCGCACCCCGCCCGAAGCTTTCTCATTGATTCCCGCCCCGGATTTTTGTAGGCTGCACGAAAATTTTTCAATACCCGGTCTCACCCGGCGCCTGCTCATCGGAATTGCGGAGGTTCTCAATTGTTTGTGCACCACAAAAAAACTTCGATTTGTATTATGCTTTTCTGGTTATTGCTTCCACCCGCGTTTTCGAGCGCTTCGGCTCAACCGGCAACCAACTCCCCGGCGCCGTCGGCCCCCGCTAAATGGCTGACGGGAGCACTGGACTCCGGCGCCGAATCTTTAGCCAGGGATGCGAAGGAAGCAACGCAAAGCACCGCTGACGAGCAGACCGGCATGGCGGAAGCGACCTCCAAGCTGCGGGAAATGCAGATGAAGGTCGCCATGATAAAATCCGGCATGGAACTCGATGCGCTCTCGGGCCCCGTGGTTACTGGAATTCTAGGAACTTTTTCTGCTCGGGCGAATGTATTATCCTCGCAAATCGACCAGTTGAGCGACCAGATCCAGGAGGCCGGGCAACGGATGGCAAAAACCGAAGCCTCCCGGGTAATCATCGATACGCAGATCAAGACTCTTAAAGGCCTCAAGCAGCCCGGCGCATGGTGCGACGACATCGAGTCTTCCTATGAGAAATACACGGCGGCCTGCGCCGTATTTGCCCAAGCCTCCGACGGACTCGTCAAAGCGATGAGCGGAAAAGCCGATATACTGAAGCAGGAAAAAGGGTTGATCGACGGTCTGCTGCCTGTTTTAAAAGCCCGGCAGCAAGCTTTCATGCCAGGCCTGCTCCAACACGGCAGATCCAAGCCGTTTTTGCAGCAACTGGACATGCTGTGGCACAGACTTGCCGTTCTACCCGGTCAGGCAGCGGCCTGGCTGCGCGGCCTTGCCCGTTCGGCGCCAATCAAGACCTATCTTGGCAAGAAATGGCCCCCTCTTCTGGGTCTTTTTCTTTTCATCGGTTTTCTTTGCTGGGGCGCAGGCCGTTTGAAACGCAGTCTGCAATCTCTTTTGGATAAAGTGCATCCCCACACTACGGAAACAGGGGTGCGAGTGCTCATCGGTTTAGCCGGCGCGGTGATCGCCACGGCCTACCCCATCCTTTTCATGCTATGGCTCGCAACGGTCTACGCCGTCCTGTGGCTGTTCAAGATCGACTCCGCGCTCATCATCCTCTACAGCCTTGCCGGCCTGACCGTTCTTGCCGTATTCCTCCGGGCCATTAAAGTCCTCTGTTGTGGAAACGGAAAAGAAAAGGGTTTGATTCCCCGCTTAAACCCCGGCGCGGCCCCGTCGCTTTGCCGCCGCCTGCAACTGTTTGCCGCCTTTGTGACCATGGGGTTCGTCTTCGTTGAGATCCTGGGGCTGGACAGTTTTCCCATCACATTGAAGCTGCTTGTGACCCAAATCTACGACATAGGCGTACTTTCCGGCACATGCGCTCTGCTGCGCCCGGGCTATGTTCGACGAATCATCGACGGTCCGATTTCCCCCAAATGCAGTCAATGGCTTCGAGTCTTATGGTACTGTTTGCTATCCCTTCTGATCGTTATATGCCTTATGGAACTGCTGGGATTTCAGTCGTTTTCGATCTATACGATTCGCGCAGCGGTTTTGACGGAAGCTTTAGTGGCCTGCGTGCTCCTGCTGGCCGTTACGGGCATAGGGGTTTTAAGGGAAATTTTTGAACGGGAGCATGTCCTGCTGAGACTTTTCGGCGAAGTGGGCCTGCAAATGCGCCAGTTGTATTTTCCCGCGCGCCTGCTGCTTTCCGCGCTTCTCATAGCCGCATTTATCTCCGGCCTTCTCCTGGCATGGGGAATAGGCGTCACATCCTTGCTGGCCTTTGCGGGCCGCTTGGGCCAGGGGGTCAATCTGGGGTGTTTGCACCTTAGTCCTCTTACGATTTTGGCCTCCGGATTCGTTTTGTTCGTCGGCTTCCGCGGTTCGGGGGTCTTCAGGAAATTTTTGCGCGGCAAGGTTTTCCCCCGCACCGGCTGGGACCTCGGGGTCCAGTATTCGATAGCCACCATCCTGCAGTATACGATCATTATTGCCGGTGTTTTGCTTGCCATGAACATTCTGGGGTTTCCGCTGGCCAGCCTGACCCTTTTGGCAGGCGCCATGGGCATCGGCGCCGGACTTGGTTTGCAAAACGTTATCGCCAACTTCGTAAGCGGCCTTGTGCTCCTGTTCGAGCGCCCCGTAAAGGTGGGCGACACCCTCATTGTGGACGGCCATTGGGGCGAGGTGAAAGCGATCAAAATGAGGAGCACGGTTTTCCAGACCCTCGACCGCTCCATCCTGATCATACCCAATTCCGACCTGCTGTCGGGAAAGATCGTCAACTGGAGCCATGATGGAATCGGGCTCAATCGTCTGACCCTCACGGTGGGCGTCTCATACAGTTCGGATGTTACGATGGTGACCCGGCTGCTCCATGAGATATGCACGGCCAATTCCAGGGTTTTAAAGGATCCTCCGCCTCAGATCTTTTTCGAGGCCTACGGCGACAGTTCCCTTGATTTCAGCATCCGGGTGTTCGTGCGTAAGCCGAGCGAGCGCTCCCCGGTTACCCATGAGATCAACACGGCTATTTTCGAGGCTTTCCGGGACAAGGGGATCGAAATTCCATTTCCTCAGCGGGATTTGCATATCATTGACGACCGGAAGGCTTCACTGACAGAAGAGGAGGAAGCACGGCCGTGTGCGGGCAGGGTTCTTTAACGGGGTTTTGCCTCGACCGAAGAGGTCGCATTTCGGTATTTGCACCCCGGCGCTTCATGGCGACGGAGGGGAACCGCTCACTGCCTCCTCCATCCTGGCCTTGCTTTGCGCGATCAGGCGCCGAGCACTTTCCGCAAGATTGGCGGCCTCGGGTTTGGCAATCTGTTCGTCGGCTCCAACCGATTTGCCCTTGTGAAGCTGCCGGTCATTTATGAGTGAAGAAAACAGGATGACGGGCAAAAACCCGAGGACCGGGTCTTTTTTGACCGCGCTGCAAAGACTGTAGCCGTCCATCACCGGCATTTCGATGTCGGAGATGAGGATCTCGATGTAGTCGAAAATCGGGCGGTTTTCTTCCCGGCTTCGTTTTTTGAGCTCCATGAGAATTGCGAGCGCCTTTTCTCCGTCGTAGACGCTCGTCACTTTAAAGCCCTCCCGCTCGAGCCTGCGGCAAAGAAGGGCCCTTATGGAGGACGAGTCGTCGGCCAGGAGGACTTTTAGAGGCTGGGCGCCCCCGGGGGGCTCCAACTCGGCAAGACCTTCCCGGCCAACCGGGAGTGTTGCGTTTTGCAGCGCATCTCCCAGGCTCTCCAGGCAATAACTGGCATTGAGTTCGGCCAGGATTTTTTCCAGGTCAAGGATCAAAACGTTTCGATCCTCGAATTTGACAATCCCGGTGACGGAGGCGGCAAAGTGCCCGAGCACGGCTTCGGCCGGCTCTATTTCAGACCAGGCAAGGCGGTGGATGCGATTGACCCCTGAGACCTCGAAGGCCATGGTGATCTTGTTGAACTCGGTAATGATGGCCAGAGGATTGCCATCACCCCCGGGTTTTCGTTTACCGAGTTGTACGACCAAATCGACGAGCGGGATGACTTTTTTCCGTAAACTGAAGGTGCCGATCACAGACGGGTGAGACATCGGGATTTTGTTGATCGGGGGCTTGGAGATGATTTCCAGAACTTTGGCCACATTGATGCCGTAAGAGACCCTGAAGACTTCATCCCCCGAGTCGCCGGCCCGGGCTTCATCGAGATAGAATTCCACTATCTCCATTTCGTTTGAGCCGCTTTTGAGCAAAACACCCGATTCGTAAGCCATGACTACCCCAGTGACGGTTAGCGATTATAATAAACGGCCTGCAAATATATCGGCCGGTCTTTACGATTTCTTCAGGGCTACAGAGCACATTTGATAAAATAAAGTTCTTTCCGCCGGGGAGGACCGATGAACCGCATTTTGATCATAGACGACGATAACGAGCTGTGCGAACTGCTCGCGGACTATCTCGAACCGCAGGGGTTCCGGATCACCGCGGTCCACGACGGTGAACAGGGACTGCAAAAGGCTTTATCAGAGGCCGGCGCATACGACCTGATAGTGCTCGATATCATGCTGCCGGGGATGAATGGTTTCGAAGTGCTCCGGCGGCTGCGCTCCCTTCTGGATACGCCAGTACTCATGTTGACCGCCCGGGATGAAGAAGTCGACCGCATCGTCGGCCTCGAGATGGGCGCCGACGACTACCTGCCAAAACCTTTCAACCCGCGGGAACTGATTGCGCGCGCCCGTGCCATTCTGCGTCGGACCAGGAACCACCATGACAGGGGCGCTTACCCGGCAACGCCCGAATCCATTTGCCTGGGGGATATCCAGATGGACACGGGAAGCCGGATAGTGCGTCGCAATGGGCAACAAGTCGGGCTGACCTCGGTTGAGTTCGGATGCCTGGAGATGTTGCTTCGCGCGGCCGGCCACGTCGTAACGCGCGAGCAGCTCGCCGAGGGGGTTCTCGGCCGCCCCCTGACCGCCTTCGATCGTAGCGTGGACGTGCATGTGAGCAGCCTCAGAAAGAAACTCGGACACACCTCGGGCCAATTCGAAAGGATCAAGACGGTAAGGGGGGCCGGCTATATCTATGTCAATCCATCTCTATCAGACAATGACCAGGGCGTGAAATGAGTTCACGGACCGGGAGCGAGATCACCCCGTGAGAAGCCTTTTTATAAAGATCTTCCTGTGGTTCTGGGTTGCGATGGCGCTAATAAGCTTCGCCTCCTTTCTTTCAGCGGTTGCAACCGAGAGCCATCCTTTCTTTGCCGTCCCCTGGCTTGCAAGACTTATCATTCATCCGCCCCGGGAAGGCCACCTGGACATGAAGCCGGGTCCCTACGGCCACAGATGGAGCAGCGTGGCGGGAAATTCCCTCAGGCTTGCGGGCGAAAGCGCTGTACAGATCTACGAGCATGAAGGAAAGGGGCCGTTTTTGCGCTACCTGCGCGAGCTGGAAAAAGCGGTAGGCATGGAGTTCTTCGTCTTTGATGAGCACAACCGCAGACTCACCGAGGCGGCCTTGCCGCCGGCCGCAAGGCGGCTTTGCCTGCATCACGGCAAAGAGGGGCTTGATTTCAGAAGGACAGGCAGGGCCATTTTCCTGGCCCAGAGGATAACGGGGCCAAGCGGCAAAGATTACTCACTGATCACCAGGATCCCGGCCCACCATTTCCAGCCATTCGATCACGGCTTCTGGCCACTAAACCTTTTCATCATCTTCCTGACTGCTGGAGGGGTTTGTTATTGGCTTGCGCGCTACATTTCGATGCCCATCAGCAGACTTGGAGCGGCCGCCAGAGGCCTTGCCGACGGGAACCTGAAAGCTCGGGTCGGCTCGGTTTTGGGCAGGCGGCGCGATGAGATTGCCGAACTCGGAAGAGATTTCGATGTTATGGCGGAGCGGCTCGAAGCCCTTATTGGCTCAAAGAAGCGGTTGTTGCGGGATATATCGCACGAATTCCGCTCGCCTCTGGCAAGACTGAGTGTGGCGCTCGAAATAGCGCGCGGGGGTAGCGGGCCGCAGACCGCGAACGCGCTCGACCGCATAGGGCTTGAGGCTGAAAGGCTCAATGCGCTTATCGGTAAATTGCTTATGCTGGCACGTCTGGAAAGCGGCATGGACGAAATGGACAAAGAACCCTTCAGCCTGTCAGAACTGCTGGAGGAATTGGTGGCCGACGCGGACTTCGAAGCCCGGGGCCGCAACTGCCGGGTTCGAATCCTTTCGACCCGCGGCGGTTTTGTCACGGGCAACAGGGAACTATTGAGAAGCGCGGTGGAAAACGTGCTGCGCAATGCGGTCCGCCATACGGCCGAAGGCAGCGAGGTCGCCGTCACCCTGCACTGCCTGCCTAAAAGCGACGGCTCCTCCTGCCTGGCAATCGAGGTGTGCGACCGGGGACCGGGCGTGCCCGAAGGCTCGCTTGCCCAACTCTTTTCTCCCTTTTACCGAGTCGGGGACGCAAGGGACAGAAGACAGGGCGGCACGGGACTGGGGCTGGCCATCACGGAGCGGGCGGTAACGCTGTATGGAGGCGGGGTGTGGGCGAAAAACGCTCCCGGGGGCGGCCTTATCGTTACCATCGAGCTTCCCGGTTCGGGGGCGACTTTCTGACACCGTCGATCCTGGGCAACCGCTATCGATCCTTCCGCGAACCGGGACCCGCAGCTTACCGATTTTGCCGAAGATCCCGGTCTGGAATTCACGAAACGGTTCATGCCGAAAATGACTTGTAATTCTCGCAGCTCCTGCGGTTACTCTTTTGGCGGCTGGCTTTTTTTCCAGTGCCCGTGTCTTCCCCTCCATGACTCGCCCATGCGGTCCAGTTTCGCCCGCTGCTCCGGGGTCAGCACCGCTCGTATCTTGTAGAGCACGCTCTCTCTTTCGACGATAATATTTTGCAGCGTTTTGGCCTGTTTTTCGGCAATGGCGCGCACTTTGGCCTCGTCAAACCGGCCCGACTTGCGCAGAGCCACCAGTTCGTCGCGCCCGGCCTTCATTTGTTTGATCAGCGGCTCCATTTTCGGACGCTCCTGGGCTCTTATGTTCTTGATTTCCTTTTTTTGAGTTGCGCTCAGGTTGAGTTGCTTCCAAAAACCCGCATGGCCGTGAGGTCCCATGCAGTGATTGTTCATGGCTGGGGGGGCGGGCGGCGGGGCTTGGTTTTGACCGGCCGGCGGGGCCGAAGGGGGAGCCTGATCCGCCCCGAGCGCCATGGAATTGAAGAACACCCATGATCCGGCCATCCACAGCGCCGCCACCAAAACTATGGTAAATCCAGTCAATGTCTTTTTCATCCTTGTTTTCTCCTTGTGGTTTGAGGTTGTTTAGATACGACACTAAATATAAGAAGCCCGGATGAAGATCGAGTTAATATTAGTTAACCGCCGGTTAAGTTTTGTAAAGTTGTTCGGGGTGATCCCACCCCGGTGCCTGGAGTGCGATTTCCTTACAGTGCGATTGACAGAAAAGTTTTGTTCTTTTAAAATTACCGTGATTCCTGTCAAAGCCAAACTCGGCGTGAGCCGGGGACGGAAAGCCAACGGGTCTCGCAAGAGACGGCCGGGTTGCCTGGAACTTGGCTGACGAAAAGATTCGATCCCTTTTTCGTGGAAGACCGCCAACCCGGGATTCGTCAATGACAGGGCCCGATCGCATAACCAACGTTCTGAAAGCCTACACGCTCGGTGCGCGATCCGAATACAAACCGCGCGGATCGGTCGGGCAAACGGGCCGCGATGTTGTGCTGATTTCCAGCGAAGGACTCCAGAAATCCAAAGAGTTATTGTCCGGGCTGGAGAGTGGAGCGTCTTCAAAGTCCGATGTAGCCTCCCAAAGCGTCGAATCAAGCCGGCAGACCGATTACAACCTGGAGATCCTGAACCTTTCCTCCGGCGCAAGCACGGATCAGATTCACAATGCGTATCTTTCGGCCATAAAGCAATACCATCCCGATAAGTTTGGCGGCTTTAGTCCGGAATTCAGGAAACTTGCCGAGGAAAAGAGCAAGCAGATCATTCTCGCCTATAAAAAACTTACAAAGACCTCCTAAACCTCGGCCTGTGTCAAATCTGCAAACAAAATCCGCGACCGGGCAATTTTTTTCTCAAGTCCCGGATGAAATTTTCCGATTAAACAGACGTGCGGTTTCATTTAAAAGGGTCTGCGGATCGGGCGGGTCCGCGAGCCGTCTTTGCGGGCGGTGCGATTTGGTGTGGCGGCCTTGCCCGTTTTGCAAGCACAGGTCCGAAAGGAGTCCACAGTGTCGACAGTGTCTTCAACCAGTTCTTCGGGCGTCAGTACGTCTCCCACCATCAGCTTTACCGGGGTCGGGACCGGCATAGACTGGCAGAGCATAGTGAGTCAACTGACCCAGGCTTCGCAACAGGAACTGACGCCTTACAACAATGAGGTCAGCGCCTATAACACTCAGCTCTCGACCTGGGGGACGATTTCAAGCGACCTCAACTCCCTCCAGACAGCCGCCAACGCCCTGTCGAGTCCGACATCCCTTGCCCTCTACACGGCAAACGTGTCGTCGAATTCAAGCACCAGCGCCTCGTCGCTGCTTTCGGCCACCGCCTCTTCTTCGGCAAACCCCGGGACTTACAACGTGGTGATAAACTCCGTTGCACAGGGCGAGCAACTCGGTTCGAGCGACTTTTCCTCCGAGACCAACGCGCTTAATGTTTCGGGCCAGATCCTGGTAAACGACCAGGGGGTTTCGATTTCTTCAACCGACACCCTGCAAAACCTGCAGGATAAAATCAACGCCCTCAACTCGGGGACCAATCCCACCGGGGTGACCGCTTCCATCGTGCAGGACAGCGCGCAAACCTATCGCCTGGTGCTTTCGAGCAACACCACGGGCGCCTCGGGCATAAGCCTTCTAAATGGCGACGGCAACAATGCGCTCGAAGCCCTGGGTTTTAACGGCAGCGGCTCAGCCACGGTCAAAAATCTGGTAAGCGGCGGCGCCCAAAGCGACGCTTTGTCCAGCAACACCTCCGCCGTCAACACTCTTCTGGGGATTTCCTCGCAGACCGGGCTCGTAACGATAAACGGCAAATCAGTCTCGATCGATACCTCGCAAAGCCTTCAGACGATATCGGCGGCAATGAACACGGCGGGCCTTAACACCTCGGTGGTTTCCTCCACCAGCGGTTCAACCACCAACTACAGTATCCAAATCGCCGGCGGGATCAACTCCTTTACCGACAGCAACAACGTGCTGCAGAGTCTCGGATTCATCCAGGGCAACCGGACCAGTCAATCCGGCGTAACAGGGAGCACGGCGAACACCACCGATGGCACCACCCCGATCACCGCATCGACTCCGCTTACCAGCATTTATGGATACAACAGCTTCACCTCCGGAGACTCGATCACCATTTCCGGGGCCAATCACAGCGGCACGCCGGTGTCCAACACATACCAGATAAGCAACACCAGTGGAGTCCCCGGCACCCTATACACCGTTCAGGATCTTCTGAACGCAATCGGCACAACTTTTTCTTCAGGCCCCAACACGGTCACGGCTTCCGTTACCTCCAGCGGAAATATCCAGGTGGTGGACAACGCAACGGGCACGAGCAATCTTTCGGTAAATCTTGCGCCCACAATACAGAACGGAAATTCGACTCTAAGCTTCGGCTCTTTTGGAACCGTGGGCACAGTGCGCCAGTATGTGCTCCAGCAAGGCACCGACGCCTCTGTGAGCGTTGACGGAATGAATATAAACAGTTCCTCCAACACGGTTGCCAACGCAATCACGGGTGTAACGCTCAACCTGCTGGCAGCAAGTCCCGGCACGACTCTAACAGTCAATGTCAATCATGACACAAGCGGGATTGAAACCAAAGTCAACAGCATGATTTCAGCTTTTAATACTGTCATATCGGACATCAACACACAAAACCAATATAATTCCGCAACCAATACCACAGGAGGGCCCCTTTTCGGCGATCCGGTGCTGGAGGGTTTGAAATCGCAACTTGAAAATACCGTTTTAGGTCAAATAGGTTCAGCGACATACAACAGCCTTCCATCCATAGGGTTGACCCTCGGCTCGGACGGTACCCTCAGTATGGCCAACTCGACATTCGAGAGTGCGCTCTCAAACAATTTCCAGGCCGTTTCAAATATTTTTCAAGATTCCGGCTCCACCAGCAACAGCCTTTTCCAATACGTTGCCAACACCAGTTCGACACAATCAGGCACCTACAACATCAATCTGTCTTCGGGTTCCTCGGGAACCATTGACGGCCAAACAGCCAACGTGAGCGGGGATCTGTGGAGCCTCAGCGGCACGACCAGCGGAGCCAACGGACTCGATGTAAGCTATACCGGGACCAGCTTTCCCGCCAACTCGACAATTACCGTAAATCGTGGGATCGGCAGCCTTTTAAATGACCTGGTCAACAGCTACACGAATTCCGTAAGCGGTATCATCACCTACCAGGACAGCGGAATCAACAATTCCGTAACCGGTCTCCAGCAGCAGATAACCAGCATGCAGGCCAACATCAACCAGCAGATGCAATCGCTTACGCAGGAATACCAGAACATGAACGCCAGTGTGGCCCAGCTTGACCAGATGCAGAGCTATCTGAGTGCCCAGTTGGCCACCTTGTAATTTGCAGGATCGGGCTCGATCCTGCAAATCCTGCGGATTACGGACAATTGATGCAGAAAAATTCCCGCGCTCAACAGGCGCTCGATCTGATAGCCGAAAGCACTTCCCTGCGGCGTGAAAAGCACTATGAAGAAGCTCTTGGAAAGCTGGGGGAAGCTTCCGCCCTTTATCCTGGCTTCCTTCCCCTCCTGGTTGAAAAAGGCATTGTTCTGTTCGAATCGGGCAGGCCCGAGGAAGCGGTCGACTGTTTCGATCAATTCTTGAAGACCGAGGGCAATGCCAAAGTAGGCGAACTGCGCGACACGTGTCTTCAATACCTTCTGGCGAACTGCGACCGCGGCCTCGTGGAAAATCGCGAAAACGTCGAGGCGCTTCTAAAACGTGCCGAGATCTTGCAACGCCTTCGCCGCCATGAGGATGCGATTCGTGACTATAACGCGGCCCTGGGCATGCGGATGAACGAGATGGCGACCATATTGAACAGGCGCGCCAACGCTCTGCTTGACCTGGACAGGCCCGAGGAGGCTCTCGATGGTTATAATCGAGCGCTGGAACTGGCGCCGGCCAATGCGGCCCTTTTGTTCAACCGGGCGAATGTGCTCCAAAAGCTCGGCCTCATGGATGAAGCCATCGCCGGCTACGACCGGGCGCTCGAACTCAGGCCCGATCTGGCGGAAGCCAAAATGGAACGAAGCCATTGCCGCCTTTCCATGGGGGACTTCCAACGAGGGTTTCGCGAATATGAATCGAGGTGGCAAACCGCTCAATTGCGGCAAGTCAATTGCGGCTCCTCCCAACCGCGTTGGCTTGGGAAAGAGGATCTTCGCCGGAAAACAATTCTTTTATGGGCCGAACAGGGCTACGGAGACACCATCCAGTTTTTGCGTTATGTGCCGCTTGTTGCGCAATTTGCCGGGACAACCGTCCTAAGGGTTCCAGCCGTGTTGCAAAGGCTGGCCAAATCCCTCGAGTGCCGCGTGTCGATTATAACCAACGCGGAGCCATTACCCCCCCATGACTTCCATTGCCCGCTCATGAGCCTGCCTCTGGCCTTGGATACAACACCGGGTTGCATCCCTGCCGCGATTCCCTACCTCGGGGCGCAGAGCCTGGAGGTCCAAAATTTTCACGGCGGGTTCGGCTCGCGGGCACGGCCAAGGATCGGCCTTGCCTGGGCCGGAAGAAGAAAAGAGCCGCTGAACCACACGCGCGATATGCGCCTTGAAATGTTACGGCCGCTGCTCGATCTGGACGCCGACTTCATCAGTCTGCAAAAGGAAGTTCCCGCGCAAGACAGACCGCTAATCGAGTCGATGGGGCAAATTTCCCGCCCGGCTGAAGAATTCCGCGACTTCGCCGAAACCGCCGCCCTGATGGAAAATCTCGACATGGTGATCAGCGTCGATTCGGCCGTCGCACACCTGGCAGGAGCCCTTGGAAAGCCGGTCTGGATCATGCTGCGCTACTCCGGGGAGTGGCGATGGCGCCTGAGTCGCAATGATTGCCCGTGGTATCCCACCGCGCGAATATTCCGCCAAAAGGTTCCCGGAGACTGGGCCGGGCTTGTTTCCGATATCGTTCAAGAACTGATGACGAAATGGATATGAGAGGGCCAACCGAAGAGCGAATCAGCACCCACTTGATATGTAATCCTCTTTTCCTGATATGAAATCCGAATTTCGATTTTGAGAATTGTGGCTTCACGCCTACAGGCCTGTATGAAAATTCCTTCAGATCTACTGCAATTTGAGTATGGCGTCAGCCACTTCGACTTCACTTCCAGAAACGGTGAAGATCCACTATATCCGTGGTTTTAAAGTAGATATTTCCGCAGTCACCAATTGTGCCAGAATATTTTTTCCTAAACTGCATCTGAATACATCAATATCTTCAAGTCATTAAAAGATCAACGCATTTCAGCTTCCAGCGATATATCGTCATCCGTGTTGGGACTCGTATTCATCCCTGCTGGTACCATTCTTGCTTGATATCTGACATAGGGATATCCATCCCGGAAAACACTCTGATTACCAATCCAATCGGAATGGAACAACCGCCCCCGCGGTTGCAAGGGTGAGGTACGGCAAAGCGGTCCGTGGAATATCGCAGACTTGCCATGTGCGGCCCGGACCGTGCCCTCCTCGTTTATCACAAGACTGCAAGCAAGGATAAGTTATGTCGAAAGGTTCAATTTTCAGAAAAATCAGGTTATCTGCCATCTCAATTTTTTCAATCTCGTTATTGCTTCCAATATCTTTTCCACAGGCGGCTTCAGCCTCGCAGGCGGTTATAGGATGGAACGCCGATTCCGGCCAGGTGGCGGGCTACGATGTCCATTACGGCACAACGTCTGGAAATTACACGAGTACATTGAATGCGGGAGACGCCACGACCGCGACGATGCAAAACCTTTCTTCCCAAAGCTATTATCTGGCAGTTTCGGCTTACGACAGCAATAATAATCAGAGTTCCCTGTCCTCGGAGCTGGTTATCGATTCACTGAGCGCTTCGGCGGGATCGGGCGGCTCAATCTCACCGTCGGGAAATCTTTTCCAAACCCGGGGTTCAAGCCAGTCATTTTCCATTATTCCCGCCTCGGGTTATGTCATCTCCAACGTGCAGGTGGACGGGACCTCTGTTGGGGCGGTCGCCAGCTACACTTTTCCCAACATTTCGGCCAGCCACACCATTACGGCCACATTCTCGACTGCGCCGACCAATATTTCCTACACGATCAGTGCGACCCCCGGGGCAAACGGAGTCATATCGCCTTCGGGTTCGGTCAGTGTGCGGTCGGGAGGCAGCCAGACATTTACGATAACCCCGACCCCTGGATACAGCATAGCCGGCGTGCTGGTTGACGGTGCCTCCGTCGGCGCGACGGCCGGCTACACATTTTCAAATGTTACGGCAAACCATACCATTTCGGCCAGTTTTGTCGCCGACACTCCGACCAACTATTCGATCAGCGCCTCGGCAGGCCCCAACGGCTCCATATCACCCGCGGGGACCGTATCGGTGGGCGCGGGGGCAAACCAGACCTTCAGCATAAACCCGGCCGCGGGCTTCCAAATATCCTCGGTGCTGGTGGATGGAACATCGATCGGAGCCTCCGGCGGCTACACATTCTACAAGGTCTCGGCCAACCATACGATCTCGGCGAGCTTTACCGCCGCGGCGCAAGGCCCTGTCGCAGACGCCGGTCCGAATCAAACGGTCGGCGAGGACAATGCCGCAACTCTTAGCGCATTGAACACGACCGATGTGGGCGGCCCCGGCTTGGCCTCCTACCATTGGGTCCAAACAAGCGGCCAGACGGTATCCATCGGGTCTCCCAACGCGATCACGACCGGATTCAAAACTCCCGACAGTACGGGCGAGTTCGGCTTCCAGCTTACCGCGACCGACAAAAACGGGGTCAGTTCCACATCAACTTGTATCGTCAATTCGTCTTACTATTATACCACGGCCCCAACCGCGAACGCGGGCCCGAATCAGACAGTAGGGGAAGGGGCCGCGACCGAACTCAATGGAACGGCTTCCCAAGGTCCTTCGAATTACTCTTATGACTATCTCAAATCCTATTATTGGCAGCAACTTGACGGACCTAAAGTCACTCTGTCCAATCCGGCGTCGTCAACTCCCACATTCACCGCGCCTCGCACGGCCAACGGTTATGCGTCCCTGTGTTTCATGCTGACGGTAACCGACAGGCTCGGTCTTGAAGCGACCGACTTCTGTTTTGTCAACGTCAACCCCGCGGCTTCCGCCGCATCGGCCCCCAAAGCCGCCGTTGGCCCGGAGCAGAGCGTTAGCTCCGGACAATACGTAAAACTAAACGGCTCGACATCGACGGCCGCCAGCGGGATCGCCTCCTATCGATGGCGCCAGGCGGGAGGAATTCCGGTGCAATTATCGGATCCGACGTCTCCCACCCCATCGTTTAAGGCCGCGAAATACTCCGGCACATACTCCAACGTCTTGAGTTTCACCCTGACCGTTACCGACAAAAACGGCCTCAGGTCCAAGGCTACCGAACTGGTGGTCGTTAGATAGAAGATGCAAAAACGGGGGCGGGATAATTTCCCGCTCCCCGTTTCCTTCAGTTCCGCAAAACCACCTTTGACCAGGCGCCCATTTTATTTAGAAACCGCCCTCGATGCGCACCACATCTCCGGCCCACACCGATTCACGGGAGCCCTCTTCGCCCAGGAGCAAAAGCGCCCCCTCATCGGAAACCCCGCAGGCCTTCCCTGTAATTTCACGCTCTCCGAACACCACCGTAACAGTCTTGCCGATCATCGTCGTGTATTGTTCGATTTCGGGCAAAAGAGCCGCAAGACCGTTTTTGATAAAACGCTCGTAGTCACGCTCGAAGCCTTCGAGAAACCGCAGGAGCACTTCCTGCCTCTTCACGGCATATCCGGTTTCGATGGCGATGGAAGTCGCCGGGTAGCGAAAAGGGCCGCTCAATTCCTCTTTGGTGTGGTTGACGTTTATGCCCATACCCAAGACGATGAACCGGGAAAAATCCTGATCGGACTGAGTTTCGGTCAAAATTCCGGCAACCTTTCGTCCATTTATCAAGACATCGTTGGGCCATTTGATGGAGGCGGGTATATCGAATTCTTTTCGCAGCATTTTGACCAGAGCGAGGGAGCCGACAAAGGAGGACTGGGGGGCCACCCGGATGGGCAAAAGGTCTCGCAGCAGTATGGAAAGATAAATCCCCCGGCCGGCACTGGAGAGCCATTGGCGCTTAAGGCGCCCCCGCCCTTTTGTCTGCTCTTCGGCCACCACCAGGCTTCCGTGCGGAGCGCCCCCGGCGGCCAGAACCAAGCCGTGATCGTTTGTCGATCCGGTCGTCGGGAGGTAATGGTATGAACGGGCAAGCCAACTGGTGGTAAGATTTGGAAAAATTTCCTCACGCTCGAGAGAGTCGGGTACCTCCACCAGCATGTAGCCCAGCCTCGGATGGCTTTGAACCTCGTAGCCCAAAGCCTTGAGCCGCTTGATATGCTTCCAGACCGCGGGCCGGCTGATGGAGACTTTCTCAGCCAGGACGACGCCGGAGACAAAGGCGCCCTGGTTTTGCTTGAGAAGCCTCAGGATTTCCAGATGAGTGGATTTTGCCAAAGCCATCCGCGAAGATCTCCCTATCCCTTGAGGCGCATCGGCAGGCCCGCGGTGACCAGGAAAACCGATTGGCAGGCCGCGGCCAGTCTTTGGTTGGCAAAGCCCGAAAGGTCCCGGAACCTTCGGGCGAGCGAGTTGACGGGCACTATGCCCGATCCTGTTTCGTTGGAAACGATCACCAGGGGATAATCCACAGACCCGATGGTCTCGCATAGCCGCTCAAGGGCGGCTTCGGTGTCATCGGACCGCGAACAGAGCATGTTGCTCAGCCACAGCGTTATGCAATCGACCAGCACAGGTTTTCCCGAAGACTTCAGACCCTCCAGGACCGAACAGAGTTCGAGCGGCTCCTCAATAGTGTCCCACAGTTGCTTGCGGCGTTCCCTGTGCGTTCGTATGCGCTCTTTCATTTCATCATCGAGGGGCCGGGCTGTGGCCACATAGACATAAGGGGGGCTGAAACGGGCCACAACCGATTCGGCAAAGGAACTCTTCCCGCTCCTTGCCCCCCCGAGAACCAGTAGAGGAGTCCCGACAACCGGGTCCGCGGCACCCATCAATTGTCCTCCATCGCGGCCACATAGTGCGAAAGATGTTCGTTTATGAGCCTGTCGACCATGTGTGGGAGAGGTTCCCTGATGGTTCCCACAACCGAGATGGGTTCCTGTGTGAGGGGCAGGATCAACTTGGCGGCCTTGGATTCTCCGATGGCGCAAACCATGGCGGCGGTCATTTCGCCCATCATGGCATTTGCGACCAAGATGGCCATGGCGCCAATGATCACATCAACCCGGGCGGTGCTGTGGCGGATTGCGTTTTCGCCCGTGGCGCCGCGGTTGGCCCCGGCTTTCAACATTTGCGCCGTGGCGATGGCATTTGTCCCAAGTGCCCACAGTTCTGCGCGTTCTCCGAAAGCTTCCTTTATCTTCTTAATGACGGTGGCGCCGATTCCACCGCCCTGACCGTCTATTACGGCAATTCGAATCACGAGACCTCCCTTGTGCAAAGGATTCCTGCACCCCTTTGTACTCATCGCGGGTAAAAACCTCTATTCTTTCTAATTCCATGAGCAAACTCCGCGTGCTCAACGCGGATACTACTTCTTTCCCCGATTGATTTCAATCGGACCGGCGGGAGTCTGCAATTATAAGCGATCGGGGGGGGCGGCAGAGGACTTCGGCAAGGCGCCGATTCAATCCAGGCTGTGTTTTTCCACAGATCTAAGAAAGCTCTCCACGCATTCCGGGCAGAGCTGCTCGCCCTTGGCTTTTTTTATGATCGCCAAAGCCTCCTCGTTGGAAAATCCCTTTCTGTAGGGACGGTCGCTTGTGAGGGCGTCATAGGTGTCGGCCACGGCGACCATACGGGCAAGAAGAGGGATTTGCTCCCCTTTCAACCCTTCGGGGTAGCCTTTTCCGTCGATTCTTTCGTGATGGCTGCGGATGGCGGGAATGATATCGGCAAGGCTTGCGATGGGACTAAGGATTTCAGCCCCCATGATGGGGTGAAGCTGCAGGATTTTCCATTCCTCGTCATTTAGGGGACCGGATTTTAGCAAAATGTCGTCACGAATTCCAATCTTGCCCAGATCGTGAAGTTTGCCGGCGATTCTGGCCCTTTCGATAAGACCCTCGTTCATGGACATCTCGCGGGCCATATCGACCACGAGCGAGGCGACCGATTCCGAATGGCCGCGTGTGTACTGGTCGCGCGCTTCAAGAGCCAGGACCAGGCTGCTGATACTGGCAATCAACATTTGCCGCTCGGCTTCGAGATGCTTACGCTCACTCAAAACCCGGCCGAAATAATCGGAGAGAAATCTCTCGGTGGTAACCACCAACTGTTCGATATTGAAAGGCTTGACGAGATAGGAGGAGGCGCCGTATTCGAGCAGTTGGCGCATCTTCGCCCGGTCGCCGTCCGAACTCATTATAATAAAGGGGATTTGTGCAAGGTCCCTGTTGTTGTGAACGATCTTGCACAACTCCAGCCCGTCCAGCATTGGCATGTGCAGATCACTCAATATCAGATCGGGTAAATAGCGCCCGAGCAAATCGAGGGCAATTTGCCCGTTTTCGGCCAGGAGGACGCGAAACCCAGCCTTTTTCAGGGCCTTGTCGATCAGGTTGCGTATGGAGGGCGAATCATCCACCACGAGGACCGTTCTGCCATTCAACAGAGACCTTCTGTCGAGAATTTCCTTTACGCGGTCGCGGATATCCTTTCTGGCATTGGATTTGGTAATATAATTGGAAGCGCCCACCTTGAAAGCATATTCGATATCCGCTTCGTTTTCCCTGGAACTAAGGATCACCACCGGGATGGAATTCTTGGTCGGATGGCTCTTCAGCTTCGCGCAGAAGGTAAAGCCGTCCATGAGCGGCATTTCCACATCTGTAATGATGAGATCGAAATCCTCGGCCTCCGCGATATTTAGACCATCGACCCCGTTTGCGGCTTCGGAAACGATGGCCCCCATCTGTCGCAGATCTTTTTTTAGCGTGTAGCGGATGGTGGGGCTGTCGTCCAGGATCAAAATCCTGGGAGGCGACTCGGCCTGGGGCAGCCGGACCTTGGCTTGCCCGATTTGGCTGATCCGCGGCAGACAGTCGGAATCGACTCCCAATGCATTTACCTTCCATGAGAGAAACAATTGAAGCCAAACTTCTCCGAGATTTTAAATCGGAATATTTTCAATCGAGCTTCAATGTTTCTTTGACAGTGATCGTGCCGCCCGCTCAGAGGAGCCATGGCACGGCGGTCAAAACCAAACCGACCAGGACCATCGCCCAGATGTTGGTTACAAACCATGGGAAAGCGCAAAGACCTATGCCCACCAACGCGGGGGTCGGTTCGCCCTGCTTTTTCCCGTAAGCGAGGTAGGCCATGCCGATGGCGCCGAAGAAAACGGAGAGCAGCAGCGCGGTTTTGTTCACCTTTTCGGAACCCCCTCATGCGCATTGCCGGCAACACCGCCGGGAGAAAATTTGCGATCCATCAGCCCGACTTTCGATTGCGCGCCACCAGGAGATAAAACAGGGGGGCGTCGTGAAAAGTCACTATTTCAAAGCCGTGAGGGCCAAGGAGTTCTTTTGCCTCCAACTCGTCGGGCAACAAATCGAGGTAAAAGGGTGTGTGTTTCTTCAGTTCCACGATAAACTCTTTTCCCATCGGATGGCTGATGACCAACCGGCCTTCAGGCTTCAAAACCCGGTGGAGTTTTCGCAGACACCCCTCCTTGTCCAAAATATTTGAAAAGCAGGCGTTGATGAAAGCCGCGTCGAGGCTATCGTCGGCAAGCGGTAAATCTTTGACCCCGCACAGATGAGTTCTTACGCGAGGAAATTTTTCCTTGACTCTGCAAAGCATCTTTTCCGCCAAATCGCAGGCATGGATTTCCGAGGGACCACGTTTGAGAAGGTAAGGAATCAAAATGCCGGTCCCGGTTCCCACATCGATGACCATTTGCCCGCGCTCGATGCATCCCGCCCGGACGGTGACCGCTAGACGCTTGGGCACCCCCGGGGGCAGAGGAGGTTCGAAGAGTTCGACGTTTTCATTGAAATAGCTGCGCTGCAGCGCATTCATCTCTTCGATCTGTTCAGGAGTCAGATTGCTCGCGCTCATCTTCAACGTTTCCCGGTCAGTCTTTGACGCAAAATCTCGTAGAGGGCGATCGAAGCCGCCGATGCGGCGTTAAGAGAATCCAGGGGACCGGCGGCGGGAATTTTTACGAGCATATCGCACTCTTTTCTAACAAGGGGTCTAATTCCCTTTTGTTCGTTTCCAATGACCAGGCAAAGCGGCACGCTCAAATCAGCCTCGTAGGAGGCCAGGGCTCCATGGGCATCGAGGCCGGCGGTCCAGTAGCCGGCGGACTTGAGCTGAAGCAAAGTTCGTACCACGTTGGTAACCCGCACGATGGGAACATAAACGGCGCCGCCCGCGGCGACCTTGATGGCCGAAGCGCCCACGGGGGCCGACCTGTCCGCGGGGATAACGACCCCCTTTGCCCCCAGAAAGCAGGCGGAACGTAGAATCGCTCCCAGATTGCGCGGATCCTGCACGGAGTCGAGGACGACCAGCGGGTCGCGCTCGGCGAGCGGTTTTGCCAGCAACCCCTCGAGATGGGCATAAGGGAACTCGGAGATTCTAAGCGCCACGCCCTGGTGGTGAGAGTGTCCGGCCAGGGCATCCAAGCGCTCCCGTGCGCTTGGGATCACCGGGATGGATCTTTTCGCGGCAAGCTCGGCGATTTCCCGCCCCCGCGCATCGTTTCTTGCAAGTAGCAGTTCGCTACCGGGAGTCTTCTCCCCCAGCAGCGCTTCCTTTACGGGATTGATACCAGAAATCCAGATTTCTTCCCGGGCGGAAAAGGTCTTTTTCATGAGCGGGGAGTTAGCGCAGGATCGATAAGCGACATAAAAAGCGATTTCAGGGCCGGAGCGCTGACCGTGCGGTCCAAACGACAGGCCCGCACTATGGCCTTCAGATCTTCAACAGCCTCGGCAAGATTGTCGTTTACGACAAGGTAATCATACCATGGGGCTTCGAGTATCTCACGGCTTGCGGCGGCAATCCGGATGGCCAACTGCTCGGGGCCTTCGGTTGCCCTGCCGCGAAGGCGCTTTTCGAGCACCTCCATTGAGGGGGGCAGAACAAAAATAGTCCTGGCCCCCGGGTGGGCGCAGCGAACCAGCTTTGTGCCCTGCACGTCGATATCGAGGAGCACGTCCTGGCCCTTATCGAGCCAGCCTTCAACGATATGGCGATCGGTGCCGTAGAAGTGGCCGTGGACCCTGGCCCATTCCAGGAACCGGCCGGAATTGATCCCCTGGACAAAATCCTCGACAGACAGGAAGTGGTAATCTTTTGCGTCGATTTCCCCCGGACGCGGAGCCCTGGTGGTGCTTGATACCGAAAAGCGCAGCCTCGGGCAGACCGGCAGCAGCTCTGCGATCAGGGTTGATTTGCCTACGCCTGAAGGCGCCGAAATGATGAACAGTTCTCCTGCACGCTCTAGCGGGGGCATGAAGGCGTCCTCACAACTTGAGGTCCTGGGGTTGCTTCAGGGTATTGGCGTCTTTAATGTTACCGTCGAGAAGAAGCCGCTGGGCAATGGTTTCAGCCTGAACGCCGGACAAGATCACATGATCGCTGTCGGTAACGATTATCGAACGAGTGCGGCGGCCCATGGTCGCATCGATCAACTTGTTGCCGAGCTTTGCGTCTTCCTTGAGCCTTTTCATCGGGGCGGACGCCGGCGATACGATCGCCACCACGCGATTGGCTATCACTGTATTGCCAAAACCAATGTTGAGCAATTTCACTTCCATGTCTTCTCCTGACGCAGGTTGGAGCAGTTGGCGGAAAGGGAAAAATCCTCCATTCTTCTGTCGAAGGGGTGAGGCCCTCAATCAGTTCCCCAAATACGTCCGATGAAAATTTCAGCATGGCGTTCACGGGGGAAAACCCGATGAGACGCCGGATATACGATTGGGATAAGGAACCCTTCCGGGACGAAAAACCAGCCTGAACGGCTTTCGAAGATCGATATGCGCCCAGCCCCCTGGCTTGACCCTGTCGAAACTAGGGTATCGGGATTTTCATAAAACGCAATCGAAAATGCAAGAGAATTTCTGCCATTAGTTCGGCTTTTCACCATTCCGGAGCCACCAGCTATGTGAAATCACCCTCAATAAAGGTACGGTCAGCCACGAACATCTTCCCCGGATTCATGATATTTAGCGGATCGAGGGCTTTTTTGATCCTTCGCATGGCTTCGAGCCCCTCCGAGCCCACTTCACGCTCGATAAAGGGCGATTTGGCCATTCCAACCCCGTGCTCGCCGGAAATCGTGCCCCCCAACCCGAGAACGATTGAGAACAACTCCTCGACCGCCCTGCCCGCCCTTGTGCGCTCGCCCTCATTTTTGCGGTCGAGCATGATATTGGTGTGTATATTGCCGTCCCCGGCATGACCAAAACAGACAATGACGAGTTCATGCTTTTTGGCAAGCGAACCGATGGAGCGGATAAGCTCGGGGACTTTGGTGCGGGGCACCGTGACGTCCTCGTTAATTTTCCCGCTCCTTATTCGTCCCAACGCGGGCGAGATGGACCTGCGAGCCAGCCACAGACGCTTTCTTTCCTCCTCCGAGCGGGCCTTCCGGGTCATGATCGCGCCCTGCCCGCGGCAGATTTCCTCGATCCTGGTCACCTCTTCGTCGAGAACCGCGTCGGGTCCATCGACCTCGATGAGCACCATCGCCTCGGCCAGGGTCGGAAGGCCTATATGAAGGTGGTTTTCCACCGCGCATATGGTCGCCTGATCCATCAGTTCCATGGTGGAGGGGATTATTCGCGCCTTCAGTGTTTGGCAAACGGCGTTGACCGCGCACTCCAGCTTTTCGAAACCTGCGGTCAGGGTGCGCACCGACTGGGGCGCAGGCAGTAGTCGCACGACAAGCCTTGTGAAAATCCCGAGCGTGCCTTCCGAGCCGACCATCAGGCGGGTCAAATCGTAGCCTACCACGCCTTTCATCGTGCGGGTCCCGGTTCTTATCAGTTCACCGGTTGGCAAGACCACTTCCAACCCGAGCAGATAGTCGCGGGTGACCCCGTATTTGACCGCTCTTGGTCCGCCCGAACACATCGCCACGTTTCCGCCCATGGTGGAAAAAGCAAGGCTTGCCGGATCGGGAGGATAAAACAGACCCTGTTTTGAAACCGCCTCCTGAAAATCCGCGGTAATGACTCCCGGTTCGACCACGGCGATCATATTGTCGCCGTCGATCTCAAGAATGCTCTTGAGACGGTTTGTAACAAGTACCAGCCCCCCCTTCGGAATGCATGCCCCCACCATTCCTGACCCGGCCCCCCTGGGGTAGAGGGCGAAACGATGCTCATTGGCCAGTTTGACAATGGCGGAAATCTGCTCCGCGTTGGCCGGAAAGACCACCCCTTCGGGCGCCGAGCGCATCTTGCTCGCGTCAAAACTGTAGCAGTAGAGCTCTTCGGGCGATCGCAAAAGGTTTTCACCGCCCACTATGGCCTCAAGGATTGCAAACGGAAGAGACATCCGGATAAAAGTCCTTTCTAATAAGGCGGAAGCAAAATTCAAGGATCTGCCGTTTTCGCCGGATTTTGGTGAATAAAAATGAACGGGTCAAGATATTTCATTTTGATAACATAACGTTAATCTGATAATCTCTTCCACACTAATCCAATTTATGAATATCACTCGTATGGGGGCTGGTCGATCGATCCGCACCAGCGCGACATTAACCTGAGACGGGAACCGGATGACATGAGCCGAACAAGCCCCGGGAGGAAGGAAGATTTTTGCCTGGGATGCGACACTTTACCGGAGTCGCCCCCGGACTGGTTTCGCTCGGCGCGCCTGGGACTTTTGGCCAATCAGGCTTCCGTCAACAAGGCTCTGAAAAGTGTCAAAAAATTGATTTTGGAGTCGGGCGCAAACCTCACGAGGCTTTTTTCACCCCAACACGGATTCTATTCTGAAAAACAAGCCAACATGATCGAGTCCTCCGATTTCCGCGATCCCGAAAGCGGCCTTCCGGTGGTGAGCCTCTATTCCGAGAGCCGGGAACCGGCCGCCGAGGCGCTCGAATCGATAGACGTTCTTTTGATCGATCTGCAGGACGTGGGGACGCGCGTCTACACCTATACCACCACGATAGGCCTTTGCATCGAAGCTTGCGCACGGACCGGCAAAAGAGTGGCGGTCCTGGACAGACCAAACCCGATAAATGGTATGGAAATTGAAGGAAATTTGGTCGAGCCGGACTTCCGCTCCTTTGTGGGAAGATACCCGGTTCCGATGAGACACGGATTGACCGCGGGAGAATTTGCCCGCTTTGTCCGCGCAACCGCCGCGGTCGACTGCGACCTGGATGTGATCACGATGAAGGGGTGGAGCAGAAGACAAAGTTTCAACGAACTGGGCCTCCACTGGGTTTATCCCTCACCCAACATGCCCGGATGGCAAACGGCGCTTCTCTACCCCGGAATGGTGCTCTTGGAAGGCACCAACATCAGTGAAGGCAGAGGAACCACAATGCCATTCGAGCTTTTCGGCGCTCCTTTCCTCGACAGGGAAAGGCTTCTTTCGGAATTGAAATACGATTTGGAAGGAGTAACGCTACGGCCGGTTACTTTCGAGCCGGCTTTCGATAAATACACGGGGCGCCCGTGCTCTGGATTCCAAATCCATATAACCGACCGGGACGCATTCAAACCGTACAGATTCGGGCTTGCTGTTTTGCGCGCTTTTTGCGTGACACATTCGGATGATTTCCGATGGCTCGATCCCCCCTATGAATACGAGATGGAAAAGCTGCCCATAGACATTTTGATAGGCAGCGCAGCTATAAGAAAAAAGATCGAACAAGGCGAAAAAATTGGGGCTGTCCAGTCCGACTGGAAAACTGATCTGGATAATTATCGTCAAGTGCGCGAATCATTCATGCTTTATCCCGAATAAGAAAAGAGGGGCGGCTATCCATGAAGGAGCAGTTTGCCGAACCTGTCCCAACGAACAAGGCTCGTGGAGGGGTTTAGGGTAGGCGAACCGGCGCGCCTCCAGGACCAATAGATCATGAAGGCTTCTCCGACCAGGCATCTGCTTGGAACGAAGCCCCAGAAACGACTGTCGTAACTGTTGTCACGGTTGTCGCCCATCACGAAGTACTGGTGGGCCGGAACAAGGACCGGACCGAAGTTGTCCCGCCGCTCCGGGACGATGCGGGGATCACTGTAGTAGCCGAACGGATCTTTTAACAGCTTGTCATTTATGTAGATTTTCTTGTCAATAATTTGAACTTTTTGAAATGGAAGGCCGATGACTCTTTTGATGTAATCCACCGAAGGGTTTTTCGGATATTGGAAGACGATTACATCAAACTGCTTCGGAGATTTGACAGGAATAATCATATTGTTGACAACAGGTACCTTTATGCCGTAGATGAACTTGTTAACAAGAATATGGTCACCGACGAGCAGGGTGGGTTCCATGGAACCCGAGGGGATTTGAAAGGCCTGAACGACAAAAAAACGAATGAACAGGGCGAGAAGTGCGGCGATGACTAATACTTCGGTATACTCGCGTGTTGCTGATTTCAATGGGAACTCCTTCAATCGACTTAATGGCGCAACTTCCCATTATGGTCCCATTGGCCGCCATTTTCAAGGACAAGATGCCCGAGAGGGCCGGGCAAACCAAAACAACCGGGGACAAGATTCGATATGATTTCCTTATTTTCGAAATCCGAAAACCTCGTCGGCCTCGACATAGGCTCCCACAGCGTCAAAATACTGCAGCTCAACAGCGCCAATGACGCTCTAAGCCTTGTGAACATGGGGATTGCCCCCCTGCCGCGCGAATCCTTTATCGAAGGCAGGCTGGCTGAACCCGAGGCCGTTGCCGCAACGATCCGCAAGCTGGCCGGCCATCTCAAGATCAAGCGCAAACCGGTGGCCGTTTCGATATCGGGCTACGATGCGATGATAAAAAAAATTGAACTTCCCAACATGGCCGAGGCTGAACTGGCCACGAGGATGCAATCCGAACTCGGACAATATATCCCGTACAACATCGATGAAGTCGATGTTGACTACGAGGTGGTCGGTTCCTCCAAAGACCGCCCCAATTTCATGGATGTCCTGCTTGTGGCCGCCAAGAAGGAATCGATCGCCGATTTCAACAATCTACTCAAACTCGCGGGCTTTGATCCGCTTGTGGTGGACGTGGACTTTTTCGCTCTTAGCAACTCCCTTGAGGCCACCCGCGGGTTTGGTGAAGAAAAAGTGGCCCTGCTCGACCTTGGCGCCAACAAAACCCTTTTAAACATTGCCCATAACGGTGTGCCGATCTTTACGAGAAGCATCTCGGTGGGGGGCAATCAACTGACCGATGCGATCAAGGATACTTTCAATCTCAGCTTTGAGGAAGCCGAATTGGTAAAGCTTGGTCAGTCGGAAACCCGCTTCCCGGCCAAAGACCTCCAAGAGGTTTTCGTATCCACTGTGGCAGGCTGGGTAACCCAGTGCCAGCGGGCGCTGGATTTCTATCTCCACAATTTCCCCGACGATAAGATCAGCTCCGTTTTCCTTAGCGGGGGGTCGTGCCAACTTCCCGACTTGGACAAAGTCTTCAAAGAACATCTTGAGGTTCCCGTGGAGATCTTCAATCCTGTCTCGCAGATCCACTGCGACCCCAAACAGTTCGACCCGGCATATATTGAACATATGGGGCCTCAGATGGCCGTTTCATTTGGACTCGCCTTAAGAAAGAGCAGAGAAAAATGATCCAGATAAACCTGCTTCCCGTAAGAGTTCAGAAGCGAAAGGACAGCACCAACCTTGTCGCCTTGGCCTACCTGATCAGCGTTTTTATCGCCCTGGCCGTCATTGTGATACTTGATCTTTCCTACAGTCGGGCGATCTCAAGCCGCCAGGCAAAATTGGCCGCGGTCAAAAGCGAGGTGAATAAATATCAGGTCTATCAGGTCCAACTGCAGAAACTGACCGCGGCAAAGAATGCCATCGACAACACGCGTCAAGTCATTGAAACCCTCAAAGGTGATCGCGACGCGGTGGTCCGCATGCTCGCTCTCTTGTCGATAAAGGTGCCGCTCGGCAAAATTTGGTTTGAAAGTTTGACGGAAAACGGTGAGACAGTCACCCTCGACGGGGTGGCCGAAAGCAATGAAGCCATCGTTAAATTCATGCGCAACCTGCGCTCTTCCCCCTACATCGATACTGGAAGCACGAACCTGGTGCTATCCAGGCAATTTCAACTAAATGACATGAAACTCAGAAAGTTTCAGTTGGCGTACCGTTTTCACACATATTCCGCAACTCATAAATGATTGCAGATGCAGCCGCCATGAAAAACATTTATGCACAATACCAGGAAAAATTTTCAGAACTTCCCAATATTCAAAAGGTTCTGGCCTTCGCATGCACCCTGTTTCTCATGGGCTTCGCCTTTTACTTTTTCCAATTCAGCAGCCAACTGGATACCGTTACCTCTCTCGACGGCCAAATCGCAGCCCAGCAAAACACGCTCGCCTCGCTCAAAGCCGCCTCGCTGAAAATTAAATCTTTTAAAGAACAACTTGCCAAGTCGCAGGCTGAGCTGGATAAACTAAAAGGCTTCCTTCCCAATGAAAAAGAAATCCCCGGCCTTCTGGAAAGTCTTTCCCGGCTTGGCTCGTATGTAGGCCTTGAGAACATTCTCTTTCAGCCCGAAGCCGAAAGGCGCCATGATTTCTACGCAACCATTCCGATCCGGCTCGATCTCGTTGGCACCTTCGACAATCTCGGGGTTTTCCTGGACAGCGTCTCCAAGCTCGACAGAATCCTCAAAGTTCGCTCCATCAAGTTGGTGCGCCAGGGCAATGATCAGGACCAACTGCTTTCGGTAACATGTGAGATGGTTACTTACCGGCTTTTGAGACATCCCGCGGTCAAGAAGCCGGGCCCGCCGGGAAGGAGACGATAGATGGTTCGGCTTCGTTTGTCAGGCATTCAGGTTCGTAATTTTTTAACCTGCAATCATGGAACTGAAATAGTTCATCAGGGGGAACGCATGCGAAAGCAGGCAAACAATTGGACCGGCACTTTTCCTGTCATTTTGGGACTGACGCTTTGCCTGGGCGGCTTTCTGCACTCCACGGCGGCGCGCTCCCAGGCTGGTTTTTCATCAGCTTCCAACGCCACGATGCAGAATTTCCAGGCCAACGTGCCCGGGGGACCAGCGGTTTCCAATGGAACGCAGAAACAGTATACGGGTAAAAAGATCAGCCTGGATCTTATGGACGCCGACATCAGGAATGTCTTGCGGCTCATCTCCCAGCTCACCTCCGAAAATATCGTCCTGGACCCAGACGTCAGCGGCAAGGTAACGCTCAAAGTAAAAGACGTCCCGTGGGACCAGGTTCTCGACATGGTACTCTCCATGAACGGCCTGGGGATGGAACGTAACCAAAACGTCATTATCATAGGCAAAGAGTCCAAGATGCGCCAGGAATATCAACAGAGGATGGACGCCTTGAAGGCGAAACAAGCCCTGGCCGACACATACAAAGACGAGGGGGAGCTTACGACGGTATATTTTCCCGTAAACTTCGGCGTTCCCGACGATTTGGCCGCCAAGATCACCGCCTGCAAGAGCAGCAAGGGGAAGGTCTCCGTTGACAAAAGGACCAGCCTCATCATTTATACCGATTACCCGGCGCGGATCTCCAACGCGCGGAGCATGCTGCAAAGGCTCGACCGCCCGACTCCCCAGGTCCTGATAGAAGCGCGAATCATAACGATCCAAAGTGAAGCCACCAGAACGCTTGGAGTCAATTTCAGCTTCAACAATCCCCCGGTAAGCGGGGCAAGTGCCGTCAATCCCACAGGAACAAATTTCGCCTTCAACCTGCCAAACGCCACCGGGAACCTGTTCGGTCTGAATCTCCAACGGCTGATCGGCACCTCGCTTGTCCAGATAGATCTTCAAATCCAGGCGCTCCAGGCTCTGACCGAGGCACGAATCGTCGCCGCACCCAGGGTTCTCACCCTCGATAACGTCAAGGCCACCATCAGTTCGGGTGAGGAGATCCCCTATCTGCAGGTGAGCGGCCTGCAAACCGGGGTGTCCAACGTGGCCTTCAACGACGTCACTCTCGAACTCAATGTCACCCCTCATATCACTCCGGACCGCAAGATCAAGATGCAGATAGACGCCAAGCAGGATACCGTTGAGGCAACCCTTTACAATCTCGGAAACGGCGCCCAGGAACCCGGCATTTCCACCAGAAAGATCAAAACCGAACTGCTCGTTGCCAACGGAAATGTGGTTGTTATCGGCGGCATCATCAACAACCAGTCCAGCTATGGCAATACCATGACCCCGGGCTTTGCCGATATTCCGATCCTGGGGCGGCTGTTTAAAACAGAAGATAATGACGTCAGGAAAAACGAACTTCTGATTTTCATCAGCCCGAAAATTGTTGAACCGACAACGCCCTTTTCAAAAACTTCTTAATCTGTTTTTAGTCTTGCTGCGACCCTCAGGGCTGTGTAATATCGTTAAATTCGCAAATTACGATACTTTTGGACTACAGAGGGGGGAAACTATGCGGGGGGATTTTTTGCCGGGAAGGCTCATCTTCCTCTGCGTGATCGTTACGGTGATTTCAGGTTGTTCCGTTCAAAGACCGGACGCGGCGTTCGATTCCTCCAGATCGAACGGGAAAAAACAAAGTGAAGCCTCAGCCCATCGAACGGCCGCACCGGCGAAGGAACCCGTCAGGGTGGATTATCTCACCCTCGTCTCCGAACTGAGCAGTCCCGAGATTTACATTTACAAGGAAAAGCGGCGTCTTTACGTCGTGCAATCCAACGTGGTGGTCCGCGATTATCCGATAACGCTCGGGCTTCACCCGGTGGGCGACAAGCTCAAGGCGGGCGACGGTCGCACCCCGGAGGGCGATTTTTTCATTTGCGGCAAAGCTCCCTCGGGCCCCAAAGCGCTTGTGATCGACTACCCCGACAAGGCGCACGCGCAGCAGGCGCTTTTGTCGGGGGTCATATCCCCCATGCGGTTCAAGAAGATACTTTTGGCAGGCGAGTTGAAAACGCCGCCGTCCCCGGATACCAGCCTGGGCGGGCAAGTCTCGATTTACGCTTTAGACAAGCCGGATAACGAGGCCAAGGGCGGAATCGAACTCTACAGAAGTGATCTCCAAGAGCTTTTCAAGATCGCTTCGGTAGGCACCCCGGTGCATATCAGACCCTGATAGACATAAAAAAACGGGGTGCGCCGGCCAAAGGCCCCGCGCACCCCGCGCCGATACCTGTCGGCAGAAAAGATCAGGGCTGGTCGGGAAATACCTCGGCCATTTCCACAAACCGACCCGAGTTGCAAAGGCTGTAACACTGGCGGCAAAAAGCGCACTCGTCGCCCTTATCGGCCATGAGCGCCACCTTCCGGTTTACACCCCGGCCAAGAAAACCGACCGCGTGTTCCCCCTTCACCTGCTCGCAATAGCGCACGCACAGACCGCACAGGCTGCAGTTGGTGGGCGCCTCTTTTGGCCCCTCCAGCTTGAAGCGCGACTTTTCCACTCCGAAGCGTTTGGCAAGAGCGTTTATCGGGCCCGACGGGGCCACGGGCAAGAGCAGTTCGATCAGCATCCGCCGGATGTTATTGACCCTGTCGGTTTCGGTTTGGACCTCGAGGCCGTTTTCGACCGGGTAGACGCAGGAAGTCACCAGGCGGGTTTTCTTGCCTCTGGTGATTTCCACCATGCACAGCCGGCAAACACCCGCGGACTCCAATTCCTCGTAGGCGCACAGTGTGGGGATATCTATCCCCAGGGACCTGGCCGCTTCCAAAACGCTCGTGCCTTCCTTGGCCGTGACTTCCCGACCGTTTATTTTAAGGGTGACGGTATTCATTTGCTTTCCCCCTTTGCTTTTTGCACAACTGCGGTCCCGTAGGGAACCGGCGCGGGCGCGGGTCCGCCGGGCAACCGGGTAACAGCGCTAAAGCGCGCAGGACAAACCTGAAAACAGGTTCCGCATTTGATGCATTTTTCCTGGTCCACTATATGAACGATTTTCTTGTCCCCCGAAATGGCGTTGGTCGGACACTGCTTGCGGCAGGTTCCACAGCCGGAGCACTTCCGCGGGTCGATATGGAACACGATTAGTTCGCGGCAGACCCGTGCCGGACATTTCTTGTCGCGTACGTGCGCCTCGTATTCGTCCCGGAAATAGTTGAGGGTGCTAAGCACCGGATTTGCCGCCGTCTGCCCCAGGGCACACAAGGAGGCGTCTTTCATGAACGCGCCAAGTTCCTCCAGGGTTTCAAGATCGGCCGGCTCTCCCCTGCCCTCGGTGATGTCCGTTAGAATGCGCTTCATCTGCCTCAGTCCTTCACGGCACGGTACGCATTTGCCGCAGGATTCATCGGCCAGAAAATTTGTGAAGTATTTGGCCACGTCCACCATGCAGGTGTCTTCGTCCATGACGATCATGCCGCCCGAACCCATCATGGAGCCGACCTGGCTCAGTTCGTCGAAATCCACCGGCAGATCGAGGAATTTTTCCGGAATACAACCGCCCGAAGGCCCGCCGGTCTGGACCGCTTTGAACTTTCGGTCGTTTCTGATGCCCCCGCCTATATCATAGACGATCTGGCGCACGGAGACCCCCATCGGGACTTCGACCAACCCGGTGTATTTGACCTTGCCCACCAGGGAGAAGATCTTTGTGCCCTTGCTGCCCTCGGTGCCAAGCGAGCGGAACCACTCCGAGCCGTTGTTGATGATCAGGGGCACATTGGCCCAGGTTTCCACGTTGTTGAGATTGCTCGGTTTGTCCCAGACCCCTTTTACCGCGGTTCGGATGTACTTCGGACGAGGTTCACCCACGCGCCCCTCGATGGCGCTCATAAGCGCGCTCGACTCACCCGAGACGAAAGCCCCCGCCCCCTGGTGAATCATCACATCGAAGCTGAAGTCGGTTCCAAGGATATTTTCACCCAAAAGGCCCAGTTGCTTTGCCTGCTCGATAGCGACGGGCAGGTTTTCGATGGCGATGGTATATTCCTGGCGCACATACACAAACCCCTTGGTCGAGCCTATGGCAAAGGCGCCCAGCATCAATCCTTCCAAAACACTGTGGGGATTGCCCTCAAGAATCGATCGGTCCATGTAGGCCCCGGGGTCGCCCTCGTCGGCGTTTACGATGACGTACTTGGGGTCTCCGGGGGCATTGCGCGTGGTCTCCCACTTTATTCCGGCCGGAAATCCTCCACCACCTCGGCCGCGAAGACCGGACTTTTTGATTTCTTCGAGCACATCGACCGGCGACATGGTCGAAAGCGCCTTGGCCAGGGCCGAATAGCCTCCCGCCGCGATGTAGTCTTCGATGCTGCGGGGGCTGATCATGAAGTTATTGCCGAAAACGACCTGGTTTTGCAGCATGTAGAAAGGGATCTCGTCCTGGTAGGCGCATCTTTTCCCCGTCTTTTCATCCAGGAAAAGAAGCCGGTCGACCAACTCGCCCTTCAAAATGGTCGCTTCGACTATCTCGGGGACATCCTCGGGCTTTACCTGAAAATAGAAGACCTTTTCCGGGAAAATCTTGGCCATCGGTCCTCGCTCGCAAAAACCGTGGCACCCCGTGCGGCGTATGATTATCCGCCCTTCCAGGCCGCGCCGCCGGATCTCGTTTTCGAACGTATCGGCAACCGCTCCGGACTTGTATGCATGGCAACCCGTGCCTTCGCAAATAGCGATCGATTTCTTGATCCCCTTTTGCTCCGCCAGCAATCCCTCCTGGAACTGCTTAAGCGCAACGACGGACTTGAGTTTTTTCATTGTTCCATCCTCAAATTAGATTATTTCTGCTCGTCAACCAGCTCTTTCAATTCCGCCACCGACGGATTGCTGTGATAGGCGCCCCCGACGGTCATTACCGGCCCCAGAGCACAACAGCCCAGGCAATTGACCGTCTTCAAGGTGAACTTCATGTCCGCGTCGGTTTGCCCCGGCTTCAAGTTCAAAACCGATTCCGTCCTGGCCAGCAGTTCGTTTGAGCCCCTTACGTGACAGGCCGTGCCCATGCAAACCTGGACGGTCTGGCGGCCCTGAGGCTCGAGGCTGAACATGGTGTAAAACGACGCGATCTGCATTATCCTGGTCATGGGCACCTGGAGTCGCTCGGATATCCACACCAGTGAAGGCTTGGAGAGCCAGTGCATCTGCTTTTGCACATCGAGCAAAATCTGGATGAGCATGCTTGAGTCCGCCCCGTGTTTGTCGATGATCTCATCGACCTGCCGGATCTCGCGAATGAAGTCCTTTATGGCCTCCTCTTTTCGCCGAATCTGCTTTAGACTGGCCAGATGGTGCACAGCCTGTTTTTCGAGCCGTTCAAGCTCGGTTTGCATCGGCAGGTGCTGCTGCCCCAGATCGGAATATTCGGCCAGAGTCTCCAACCCCTTTAGAAGAAGTTCGGATTTGGTCAGTTTGGATTTTTCCTGAAGTTTGGAGAGCATCTTCTCTTGATCTTTATTTACCCTAACGCCAACCATACGGGTCTTTGCCTTGTCCATTGCGGCCCCCTTTCCGGGTTAAACTGTTTAACGCGCCTTTTACCACCCCCGGGGGCCGCCGTCAAGTGAATGTTTTCTCTTTGACTTCCGCCTTTCTTTTAATGTAGCCCTGATTCTTTGCGGGACGTTTCGACTCGATGCACCTGTGATCAGGTCCTCGGGCAAACAATGAACCCTTTCCCAATTTAAGGTTCATGGTTAAACTTCCATACTCGGGTGCTCCACCACCTCTTCGCGATGGAACCTCGTTTGCTCCCGCACCCGTTGCCTTTTGCTCCACAAAAAAAACTTGATTCCTTCAGGAGTGCATCACTATGAATGCGAAAACCGGCATGGACCTTTTAACGGAGCGTCTTCCCTATTACCAGTTGCAGCGAAGCAGAAAAAGCACCGTTCAGTTGGACTGGATGAAGGAATGGGAAAGATTTGACGCCAAGGCCCTTTTCGATTTTGATCCCGCCTCGATACCCGCGGACCGGCTTGCAGCCATGAGAAAGCGAAAAGAGCTTATCATGGACGGCAACCACGCGGTTTTATCGGTGCTTACACGCCTGGTGGACGGTTTGTGCGGCTACCCCATAACCCCTTCGACGCCGATTGCCGAAGAATTTGCAAAAGCGGCCTCAAACGGGGTGAAAAATCTTTTCGGCCATGAACTGATGTATTTTCAGCCAAGCGACGAGCTTTCGGCCATCGCGGCCGTCGAGGCCATGGCCACCCAGGGGGGCCGTTATGTGGACAACTCCTCCTCCCAGGGGTTGGTGCTCAAGACGAAAAATCTTTTCTCGGTTGCCGGCAAGAGGCTCCCGGTGATCATGAGCATCATGGCCCGGGAGGTGAACAAGGGGTCTTTGAGCATTCATGGCGGCCACACAGACTTCTACGGGGTGCGAAACGCCGGGTGGGCGCAACTGGTTTCCTGCGACAACCAGGAGCTTCACGATCTTCTGCCGGTGGCCTTCAAAGTGGCCGAACTGCGCCAGGTGATGCTCCCCTGCATGGTCATCGGCGACGGCTTCATAAAGAGCCATTCGATCGAAAACATAAGAGAACTCTCCGACGAGTTTCTGCGCTATTTCGTAGGGTTCCCAAACCGGCTCTATCAGCCGCGCTTTGGCCAGAGCACCCTTGTTGGCACCTTCACCGACACCGATCTTACCATGGAAGGCCAGATAGCCCAGGACTTTGCCTACCGGTTTTTAAAAAAGGCCTACACCGCGGCGATGAACGCCATGAACAAGATTTTGGGCACAAACCTCAAGATCGTTGAAAACTACCGCACCGATGACGCCGACATGGTGGTGGTGATCATGGGCTCCGGGGCCGGGGTGGTAAAGGACGTGGTCGATTACTACAGAAATGTCAGGGGCTGGAAGGTGGGCGTGGTGCGCCCGGTGCTTTTCGCTCCCCCCTGCTACGAGGAGATCGCCTACGGGCTTCGAAACGCCAAGGCCGTGACGGTGCTGGAGCGAAGCGGCATGGCGCACAACCAGCTTCTGCTGGGAGACGTAGAGGCGGCGCTGCAAGTCTCGATGCGCGCGGGCCGGGAAGGCAAGCCCGAGCATCACATCTACAGCCGCGACGGCATGCCCACTCTTCTGCACGGGGTCTACGGGCTTGGAAGCAAGGATTTCAACAAGTACGACGCGGGCGCGGTGATCGAAAACATGCGGGCCTGCATTGACAAGAGCGGCGGTAAAATCGTCCGGGACTTCTTTGCGGGGGTAGAGGGCCCCTATACCCTCGCTCCCCGGCCACTTCCGGGCTACGTGGAGCGCGAAGTGGGAATGACCTTCATAGGAATCGGCGCCGAGGGGGTGAAAACGGCCCTGGAGACCGCCGCCTACATCTATTCGGAAGACTGCGGAGCGCAGCGCAAATACGTCCAGTCCGGGGCCCGCTACGGAGCGGCGAGAAAGGGCGGCGCTGTCTTCATGAATCTGCGCATAAGCGATTCTCCCATCCGCAACAGCTCGGAGCTGACCGAGCGCGATGTGCTGGCCTTTTTCAATGAGAAGTTTCTCCTCGATCAGATACTTCGCGAATATGTGGGAGGCATCAAGGAAAAGGGCCTATTTATCGTCAACACCTCCCGATCGTCCGAAGAACTGCTGGCCTCATTTCCCCAAGAGATCCGGGAGTTGATTACGAAGAAGCAAATACGCCTGGTGGCCTTTGACGCTACGGCCGCGGCCTTAAAGCATCTCAACCGCAATCTGCCGGGCACCGCCATCCTCGGGCTGATCAATTCCCAAAGGGGAATCATCGGGGAAAAGGACTTCGAAGAGCGGGTGGGAAACATTCTGCGCGGAAAGCTCGGCAAAAAGAAGGGCATGGAGATCATCGACTCCAACCTCTCGCTTCTGCGCTTCGGGGCATCAATGGCGGTAGATGCGGTCCCCGCTTGCACCGGCGGACTTGCCGAGGCGGACGCCAGTGCCCCGGCCCCCTTCGCCCCTCCCCTCGCCGAAGACTTCGGACAGGGTCCGGGTTCGGCCGGCCTTCACGCCGAGCTTACCGAAAAGGACGAACTTGGCACAATCAAGCCCCCGAATCTCTGGGACGACTACGAGAGCTTCTTTCAAAAGGAGATGGTAAAACCGATTTCGGAGGGCAGGAAGGTCCCCTGGGACCACTTTCTACCGGTCGTTCCGGGTGGCACCAGCAAATATCGGGACATGAGCTTTATCGGCTCACAACTGCCGGTATACGATGCGTCCAAGTGCACCATGTGCGGCATCTGCACGGCCTCCTGCCCCGATTCGGCCCTCTACTCCACCATAACCGACCACCCCTTGCCGCAGGAGGCGCAGAGGTATTTCAAATCGATCAAAAAGGCCCCCGGCGGACTTCCCTGGGAGCGCTTCGCACTCAACATCAACGTGGTCCAGGAGGCTTGCAAGGGGTGCGGTATCTGCGAGCAGGTATGCCCTGCAAACGCCCTCAGGATGGTTGCCAAAACGGAAGTCAAGCCCACCGATTTTCTTCCTCCGCAATACAAGGAGTTCGACAGAACTTCCGATGCGGCCCCTTACGTGGACACACTGCCTCTCATGCAGCAGGTCCTGTTCGTATTCTCCAAGATGTATCCGGGAAGACACACCCTTTGCCCGGGCTGCGGCGAAGGGGCGATAAGCCTTCTCACCTTTTTTGCCGCCGAGTCGCTTAGAAACCACCCGCAAGGGATCGCCACGTTCTACCAGGGCATCAAGGTGCTCTCCGACAAGCACCGGGACGATATCGAGCACATGCTCGATCATGGCTTCAACATCTATTGCATCAACTCGACCGGGTGCGACGAGGTCTCAGAGTTGACCAACCCGTTCAATTCGCGGATCTACCAGGCGGGGCACTACGGATTTGGCACGGCCTCGGCCGCGGCGCTCGGGGCCAAATTCAGCCTCGACCAGGCATACATCAACGGCTTTAAGGACGTTCTTACCAAAATCATCGTCTTTGCCGGCGACGGGGCCATATACGATATCGGAAACGGCCCCTTCAACTATGCCCTGGGGGAATCCTACGATATCACCTGGGTGATTTTCAACAACGAGGGCTACATGAACACCGGGGCGCAAAAGTCCGGGGCCACAAGGTTCGGCACGGACCGCTCCACTTCGCCCATCGGCAACCGCTACGCGGGAAAAACTACCCTGCATAGACGCATCATGGCCCAGGCGACCTCGATTTCACACGTCTACACGGCAAAGCTCAGTATCGATAATCCGCAGTACGCCATAAAAATCCTGAAGGAAGCCATCGCCTACAACGGGCCCTCGGTGGTCGAATTTTTCTCCGCCTGCCCCCAGGGCCAGCAGGCCCCCGACTGGGCCGGACCGCTCATCTCCCGCATGATGGTCGAATCGAGAAAATGGCAGATCGCGGTCCGAAGACCTTTCCAGCGTCTCGATATCTCCGCCAACCCCGATCCGGACAAGATCTACCCGATTCGGGGCAAGTCCTTTAAAAAGGGCCTCAGCCGTGATCCGGCGACCTTCTATGACGTGGTTTCCATGCTCGGCCAGTACAATCAGCACATCAAGACCCAAAAGGGCGAGATCATGCCCGAGATCATCCAGGTTAACGAGACCGTGAGCCTTTTCCGCTGGCTCAGGGCCCAGTACCTGGCCGGCTATCGCGACACTATGCCCACCGAGGATGAAGTGGAAAAGATCGTTGCGGAAAGATATAGGGCTTAGGAGCGAAAAGCGGGTAAGCGGGGAGAAAACAGAGGCGGCGGGATGGCGCGTGGCCAATTTCAGGCGCCATCCCTGAAAGCTTGGTGACCTCGGAGGCTTCGACGATGCAAAGTCCGCTGATCATCCCGTTTGCCAAAACCGACCCTGGAAATATCGACCTTCTCGGAGCAAAAGGTGCCAAGCTGGCGGAAGACTACCGGGATATTCGCGTGATATTTCCAGGCATGGAGGATAGAATCGCCGTTCCCGACGGGTTCATCCTCACAACGGAAAGCTGGCGCCTTTACAATCGCTCGCAAGGCTCGCTTCCCGAAAGCCTGTTTGAAGCCGCACTCTGCGAGCTTGCATCCCTTGAAGAGCGCACCGGGCGCAAATTCGGCGATCAAAGCGGGGGGTTGCCCCTGCTGGTTGCGGTACGCGGAGGGGCACCGGTTTCGCTTCCCGGCGCTCTTGCCACCGCGCTAAACGTCGGCATCAACGACCATGTGGCCGAGGCCATGATCGCGGCGGGTGAAAACGAAACCTTCGTACTGACCACCTATCTCACCTCCATTCGCATGTACGGCGAAGTGGTCCTCGATCTTGCCTACGACGATTTTTACCGCATCATTAAAGGGTTCGGCGTGGAGGGCTCAATTCCGCCCGAGGGGTTAAGAACCCTTATCACGGCATTCAAGGACATTTTGAACCGCGCGCACCACCCCAATTTTCCGCCAGGATTTGAAACCAGCCCGCGGGGACAGCTGAAGAATGTGATCGAAGCGGTTTTCGCCTCCTGGATGGCGCCGGTTGCCGTTGAAGCCCGTGCAAGCCGCGAGCGTCCCGGTGAATCCGTCTCCGAGTCGATGGGCACCGCGGCAATCGTTCAACAGATGGTTTTCGGCCACAGGGACGACAAGTCTCTTAGCGGGGTGCTCTTTACCCGCGAGCAGCGCTCCGGGGCGAACCATCCGATCATCGAATGGGCACCCCGGGTGCAGTGCGACAAGATTGTTTCCGGAAAACTGAGGAAGGAGCTTCTGCAGGCCGAGGACCTCAAGGTTTCCTATCCCGCCATATTCGAGATGCTGCTCCTTGTTCGCAACGCTTTCGAATCGCGCGCCAAACGCCCGATCGACATCGAATTCACGGTGGAATCCGGCCGGCTCTTCATTCTCCAGCGTCGCCCGATGAGAACCACCTGCAGTGCGACCGTACGGGCCATGTGGGATATGATCGACGAGGGAAAAACCACCATCCAGCTTGCCTCCCTGGCCATAAACCAGGCTTTGGCCCAGCCCGAAAAAGCCCTCAGGGAAGATTTCACCGATTTCCGCACCCTTGCCGCCGGAGAGCCGGTTACCGACTGCGCCGACATGGGGGTGTTGGTCTTTGGCAGCGAGGCCGCCCTGGAGCTGGCAGAACGCGGTCAAGACGTTATTTTGCTTCGCAGGAGCACTTTCGGCAAGGGCGATCTGGCCGTAAACCACCCCAGGGTCCGTGGCATTGTGCGCGTCGACGGCCACACCACCTCGCATGAGGCGGTCTCGGCCGTGGCCTACGGGAAACCCTACCTGATGAAGACCAGGGACGTCAATGGCGCCCCCTTGACTCTATCAGGGGAAGGAGGCGCGATTCTAAACCCCGAAAGCACGGTCTTCGAATTTATTGGAAAGAACGTTTTTCTCGACGGCGAAAGAGGGATCCTCGGGCACACTCTTTCATCCGATTTTCTCGAGGATAGACGCCTTAGAAAGAAATTGTACGTCGACTGGGAATACCTCAAGGAGCAGTTCGACGCGGGGGCTTACGAGAACTGCGGCTATCCGGAACTGCTCGATGTGCACTACCAGTGGGAACTGGAGCTGGAAAGCTACGCCGACATGGAAAAAAAACTGGCCGCCGGCGAGACGATTCCCGCAATAAGGCTGTTGCATACCTTCGACACATGGCTTCGCTGCTTCAGAAACGGTGACAGAATCAAGGCCATGAGGCTCAAAGAGGTGCGGGCCGAGGATTTCGAACTCGGCCCTCCCCTCTCCTATCACGGCGTCGATCTCCCTGCGGAGGTCCGCAAAATCATCAGCACGCTCATGCTCTCCACCACCTGGTGGACTCACTGGATCCATGAAATCCTGGTGAAAAAAGCCCTCTGTCGAGGTGAGAGCGAAAACGACGTGATACGGGACATAAACCTCAAAAACCACACTATGAGCCTTCTGGCCGGTTTCGAAAAAGAAGGCTTTCACCTCATGAAAACAGCCGGGTCCAATTTTTTGGTCTTCGCCAGCAACTTCGAATATCAACAGGACCTCGACAGCCTGCAGGTGGGTTCCGGGGGCCTTGACTACATGAAAAAAGACCTCCTGGCCCAGCGTTTCATGGAATATCTCGGCAAAGTCGATGCGCCCCTGGGCAAACGCATACGGGTGATAAACGGCGAGCCTCCGCTCGGCCAGGGGCACGCGAGGATCGTAAGCGTCGGCCTTGCCGCCCCCGAAGAAGACTTCGCCCTCATGTGCAGGTACTTGAGATCGTTTCTCGACCGCACCTCGGCCGAGCGGCCCGCGGATCTTTCGAGCCTTGTCCCCGACACCGGTTTTGTCGAACTCTACCAGTTCGATCCCTTCTTCGCCAGCCGCCCCGAATTCCGGGTCACCCGGCAAATGCACGATCAGCATTCGGGAAAAGAGCTTTTCCTCTCGTTTGGCGACTGCTCGTTTGGCGAGTACGAAGGCAGGGTCTACGGCAAGGATGAATATGACGGGCTTGTTGCCGAGATGGAAAGATTTCAGCGTCACTTGAAGCAAAAAGGCACCTCAATGGAGCTTCGCCCCTGGAACTTCGAAATCGACCCCTACAGGAGGCATTCTCTTATCGCCGCCACAGGTCTTCGATTTTCCGAAAGCCTCTTTCCACGGGTGCTCGAGGAGCTCAGGCAATTCATGGCGGGCACCCGACCCTGAATGCCTCCTTTCAAAGCGAGTCCGCAAGTTCTTTACCCGTCCTGTAGGCCTCATCCATGTAGGCGGCATGGTCCAGGATATCGGTCTTCTCGTCGAGTCCCCGGTATAGAAGGCTTGCCCAAAGCTCCATGTCGAGGGCGTCCAGAAAGTATTTCATGGTCAAAAGAACCCCTTCGAAGAGCTTGCTTCCGCGAGTGGCGCCCACACAGACGAACAGCGCTTTGCGGGTCGGCGAGCGAAGGCCGAAAGGGGCCTTGTCGATCAAATATTTTTTCGACCAGAATTCCTGGCAGCGGTCCATGAAAATCTTGGTGTGTGCGCTTACGGTGTAAAAAAAGATGGGCGATGCAACCATGAGGCCGTCACAGGAAAGCAGCTTTTCGCGCAACTGGTCGAAATCGTCCCGCATGGCGCAGCGACCCGTTTTACGGCACTCGTAGATCTCCATGCACGGAGAGATCGAAAGATCGCGCAGATGGATCTCCTCGACCGAAGCCCCGGCCTCCCTGGCCCCTCTTACGGCCTTTTCGAGCAAGGTTGACGAGTTGCCGCGCCTTCGCGGACTTCCGTAGAGTGCCAAAATATTTTTCACAATGCCCCCCCGGCGCCGCGCACGCGCCTTTTTCCTATCGGCAAAACCGCAAGGCTCCAACCACTAGGCTCAAAATCCGTTCCGGCACTTTGCGCAAAGCCCATAGTACTCGAGCCGGCTGTCGAACACCTCGAACCCGGCCTCCGCCAAAATCGCCTCGGCTCGCAAAGAAACGTTTTGCCCAAGATCGTCGATACTCCCGCAAGAGGTGCAGATAAGATTTATGTGCGGCTCCATGCCAGGCTCATAACGGTTATCGGCCCCCTCGAACTGCATCACCCTTATCTGGCCCAACCGATTGAGCACTCCGAGTGTGTTGTAAACCGTGGCCAGGCTCAGACCGGGGTGTTTCTTTCCCACCTCCTGGAAAATCTGCCTCGCGCTCGGATGCGATTTGGACGCGCAGAGGTGTTCGATTATCGCCCTTCTTTGGGAAGAAATCCGGCAACCCGCCGCCTTGAGCGCTTTATCCATCTCTTTTGACCTTTGTCCATTCCCCCGCATCGAAAAACCTCATTGTAACTTGACTTTAGTTTAGAATGATTCTAAATTTTGAGCAACTTTTACTTGTTATCTCCTCAGAAATAAATTCAACCTGTTTTTTGAGCCACGCCCAGCCGGAGGCTCTGCCGCGCACAATTGCCGCTGCGCGACAAAAGAAGGAGAGAAAATGGCCATCTGGAAATGCAACAACTGTGGGAATACGCTTGATATCATATCTCCGCCTGAAATCTGCCCGTCGTGCAACAAGAAGTGCGAATTCGTCGATGTTTCCTGCTACACCCCCGATTGCGGCGGGGCCGGTTCCGGCAATATCGACCCCACAATTTACCAGGAAAGCTACGGCAAGGACAAAAAGTAGTCCAAGGGGGAGTCATGGCCAGACTTGAAGATATGTGGCAGTGTCAAACGACCGGCTGCGGCTTTACCTACGACCCGGACAGGGGCGAGAGAAAAGCGAAGATACCGGCGGGAGTCAAATTCGAAGATCTTCCCGATTCTTGGAAGTGCCCTGTTTGCGGAGGAACGAAAAAGTGCTTTAAGTCACTGGCCGGTGTTGGCTACAGCGAACAGGAAATCGGGGTTTCTTGATAATAAGGGAGATACCAATATGTCCAAGGGGCTTGTCGTTTTTGCAACGAGAACCAATCAAACCAGGAAAATCGCTCAACTCATTGCCGAAGGGATGCGCTTCGAGGGTTGCGATGCGGAGGTGCGAAATGTCACCGAACTCGGAAACGACGGCGCTTCACTAAACGACTACGATGCGATTGTCCTCGGGTCGGCGACCTATCACGGCGAGATGATGCAATCGATGAAGACCTTTTTGTTTGCCGCCGAAAAATCCAATCTTGAAGGCAAAGTCGGCGGGGCCTTCGGCGCGTTCGGTTGGAGCGGAGAGGCGCCGGGGCGAATTTTCGACACGATGAGCAATGTTTTCAAGATGGACATGGCCGCAGGCGCCCTGAGGCTCAAATCGGCGGCTCTTGAGGGCGGGGTCCAAATGGCTCAGGATTACGGACGGGAAATAGCCAAAAAGGTCGCGGGTGCAAAGTAGCGCGACCCCGACGGGGCCGAAAATATTTCGTTTGGACCAAAGGGGCGGACCAGGATTATTACCTTGTCCGCCCTTGCTTTTCGGGTATCACGCGGCATCTACTCCGCATTTTTTGAGAAGTCTGTTGTACTCCAGGTCGAGCCTTTGCTGAATGAACTCGATTTCGGTATCGGTCAAATGGCGAAACCGGCGCTGGGGCTTGAAGTAGTCGCTAACCGGCCGGGGATTGACGGTTTTGCGCGAAAGCACATATTCCCCGTCGATAACCTCGTAGAGCGGAAAAACTTTGGTCGCCACGGCAAGGCGGGCCACTTCGAGGCTCTGGTCCAACCCGCACCGCCACCCGGTGGGACAGGGCGAATAGATATGGACGTAAGCGGGCCCGGGCACCAGGGAAGCCTTCTTCACCTTGTTCATGAGATCGACCGGATAGGCCGGGCTGGCCGTTGCGACGTAGGGAATGCCGTGGGCCACCGCGATCTCCGCCAGGTTTTTCTTCCAGGTCGCCTGTCCCGAACTTTTCCTGCCGGGAGGAGAGGTGGTGGTGGAGGCGCCGAAGGGCGTCGAAGAGGACCTCTGGATACCCG
>JAJYDE010000079.1 GCA_021777755.1 Deltaproteobacteria bacterium | reverse complement strand
AGCGGCCATGCCGCTCGAAGGGCACTTGATATCGACGATCCTTGCGCACCTCCGGTCCACGGGCTCGATATCCAGGCTCCCGTTGGTTTCCAGCAAAACCGTATGGCCCGCGTCCAGCAGCGCGGCGATAAGCCGCGGGGTCTCGGCCTGAACAAGGGGTTCGCCGCCGGTCACCTCAACCAGCTTGCATCCCCATTCCCTCACCCGTTCAAGAATTTGTGAAATTTCTAGCCCCGAGCCCTGCTCGTATGCGTAGCTCGTATCACAATAGGCGCATCTCAGATTGCATCCGGAAAGCCTTACAAAAACGCAGGGCAGTCCCGCCCGGGAGGATTCGCCCTGAATGCTGAAAAAAATTTCGTTAACCTTGATAGCCATTTGCGTTTTGTACCAAAGGGACATTGAACCTGTCAACCGGTTGCGGTCCGGGGGATTGCCCTTATGTTGGAGCTAGAACGAACTTATCGAGATTTGCCCTTCGGCAACCATTTGTCCCATGGACCGGCATTACATGCTGAGACGACCAAGGTTTTCCGCCAACCGCGTAGTAGTGTTTTTGACTGTTTTCGCCTGCGTGGCGATGACGCACACCAACGCCACGGCCTTCACGACGGAAGAAATGGCCACGATGAAAGCCTACGCCATGGTGGCCCCCTCGGTTGTAAACATCACCACTCATCTGTGTGAACCCGGCGACCTGTTTTGCGCCGTCCCCACGATGAAAGGGGCCGGATCGGGGGTGGTGCTGAGAGAAAACGGCCTTATCATCACCAACTACCATGTGGTCTACGGAGCAAGAGAGATCCATGTTTCCATTCCCGACGGCAGATGGCTCAAGGCAAGAGTTATCGCCTCGGACCCCGCTTACGACCTGGCCGTAATCAAGGTGAACACCGGCAGACGCCCCCTTAAGGCGATCAGGCTGGGAAACTCCGATGCATTGAAGATCGGGCAGAGGGTCCTCGCAATCGGAAACCCTTTCGGCCTGGGGGAGACGTTGACCGCAGGCGTTGTCAGCATGACAAGAAGAAATATCAAAGACAAGGGCAAAGTTCTAAAAGATCTTATCCAGACCGATGCGGCCATAAATCCGGGTAATTCCGGAGGAGCCCTCGTAGATCTTTCCGGCAAACTGGTGGGGATCTGCACCGCCATTCTCAGCCCCACGGGCGCGAGCGTGCGCATCGGTTTCGCCACGCCCGTAAACCGCCTCAAGACCGTTGCTCCGGGCCTCATGGACCCCTGGCCCCGTACCACGGGCATGGTGATCCTGCTGTTTTTGGCAGTCATGCTGCTTCGTTTGCTCCCGGGCAGGCGGCGGCGCTCTTTTGAACCGGCGGAAGGCTCGATTTACCGGGAGTATGGGGAAAATCAAACAACGCGTCATAGAAAATTCCTCAGCCTCGCCCTGGCGTTTGTGTTGCTGGGGTGGGCCTGCACGGCCCTGGCCCTTACAGAAGAAGAGACAAACAACATCGATCTCTATCGGCGCCTTTCCCCCGGGGTGGTAAACATCACCAGTACGATCATCGAACACAATCTGCTCATGAAGGCGGTTCCCGCCGAGGGGACCGGATCGGGATCGATCATAGATCCGCGCGGCTACATACTTACCAACAAGCACGTGATCGGAGCCGGCAAAATCGAGGTGAGACTGGCCGACGGCAAAAAATACAGCGCCTCGCTGATAGGAGCCGACCCGGGCAGCGATCTTGCCGTTATCAAGATAGATGCCTACGAAGAAAACCTGACCGTTGTCCCCATGGGAGATTCGACCAATCTCAGGGTGGGCCAAACAGCCCTTTCGATCGGAGACCCGTTCGGGCTGGGCAACAGCCTCACCGTCGGGGTGATCAGTTCGATTGGACGCACCATGAGGGCTTCCAACGGCTTTCTTGTCGAAAACGTCATCCAGACCGACGCGGCGATAAATCCAGGGAACTCGGGCGGCCCCCTTTTCGACACTTCCGGGAAAATGATCGGCATCACGACCGCCATCTTCAGCCCCACCGGCGCAAGCGTGGGGATCGGGTTCGCGATCCCGGTGAACCTGGCCAGAAAAGTGGCGATGGAACTGATTGAAAAGGGCTACTACAGCTACTCCTATCTGGGAGCCACCTTGATCAGCCTCTTTCCCGGCGTTTCACGTGCGCTCAAGCTTCCTGTCAAGCGGGGCGCTCTGGTTGTGGCCACGACCCCTGGAGGTCCCGCCGAGAAAGCGGGTCTGAAGGTCGGCAATCGCAAGGAGTTGATCGGAAACGACGTTGTAATCTCCGGCGGAGATGTGATAGTGAGTGTTAACGGGGTCCGGGTGAGCGACGCGGATGCGGCGGCCCGCGAGATCCACAGGTTGCTTCCCGGAGACAGTGTCCGGCTGGGAATTGTTCGTAGCGACGGGGCGTCGAAGATTTTGATCGTCACTCTTGGTGAAAGACCCCGCGAGATCACAACCGGGCAGCCGTAAGCCGGCCGGGCTGCCGAAATTCGCCGGAGAAAACAGCAATGAAAGCCATGATGAATTTACTCACCCAACGCAGTCCGCGTCCGGTCACAATCGCTATCATGGACGGGGTCGGCTGCCGTGAAGACAAGCTTGGAAACGCGGTGGCGGCCGCCTTTACTCCCAATCTGGACTGGCTGCTGGAAAACTGCCCGCACCGTCTGCTTCGCGCTCACGGAACAGCCGTAGGCCTTCCTTCGGATCATGACATGGGCAACTCCGAGGTGGGACATAACGCCCTCGGCGCGGGCCGTCTCTATCCCCAGGGAGCCCGATTGGTAAATGAAGCCGTTCAAAGCGGGGCGATTTTTGAGGGCCATGCCTGGCAAAGCCTGGTTAAATACTGCTTTGAAAAAAACGGTACGATGCATTTCATCGGTCTTCTCTCCGACGGAGACGTTCACAGCCATATAAAACATCTCGAAGCCATGCTGAACCGGCTTGCCTTCCAGGATAAACTCCCGCGGGCGCGGATCCATATTCTGCTCGACGGTCGGGATGTTGGGGAAACCTCCGCCCTGGAATACGTCGGAAGGCTCGAAAAGCTGCTCCAAAGTCTTCGCGATCAGGCTGGCGTGGACTACCGGATCGCAAGCGGCGGCGGGCGCATGAAAATCACCATGGACCGCTACGAAGCCAACTGGGCCATGGTGGAACTGGGCTGGAAGACCCATGTGGCCGCGGAAGCGAGGAAATTCCCCTGCGCGGAGGCGGCCGTCACGACCTGCCGGCAGGAAGAACCGGGCATAATCGACCAGGATTTACCCCCCTTTGTCATTGCCGATGAAGCCGGCACCCCCCTGGGGCCGATTCGGGACGGGGATTCGGTCGTTTATTTCAACTTCCGAGGCGACAGGGCCATTGAGATAAGCCGGGCTTTCGAAGAGGAAAATTTCTCCCCTTTCCTTCGAGCCCCCCATCCCGAAGTACTCTATGCCGGAATGATGGAATACGATACCGAGGCGCACATTCCGGGCCGTTTCCTGGTCGATCCCCCTCACATCGAACACACCCTGGGCGAATACCTGTGCGCCCGCAATCTTCGACAGATGGCCATAAGCGAGACGCAAAAATACGGCCATGTCACCTACTTCTGGAACGGAAACAGGTCCGGAAAGCTGGACGAAAAGCTGGAAGACTACATTGAAGTGCCTTCAGACTTGACGCCCTTCGAACAAAGACCGTGGATGAAGGCGGCCGAGATAACCGACAGGACCGTCGAGGCGATTCTTTCGAAAGATTACGACATGATCCGGCTAAATTACCCCAACGGCGACATGGTGGGCCATACGGGGAGTTTCCAGGCGACCCGGATAGCGGTGGAGACCGTGGACCTTTGCCTGGGAAGGCTTATCGGCGCCACCCGCAAAGCCGGCGGGATTCTGCTTGTGACCGCCGACCACGGCAATGCCGAGGAAATGTTCGAAATCGATTCGAAAACCCATACGCCCAAGCTTTACCCGGATGGTAAAATCAGGGCCAAAACCGCGCACACCCTGAATCCCGTCTGGTTCATCGTCTATGACCCGACGGGAGAGGATTGCGTGGTGTTCGACCCCGACCTGAGGGAACCGGGCCTGACCAACGTCGCCCCCACCCTCATGCAACTGCTGGGCGTAAAGGCCCCTGAAATCTACGATCCACCCCTTCTGCTTTTTAAGAGCGAGTAGGGAGTAGCGGGGGCCGCGCAGGCCGGGGGATTTCGGGTCTGTTCGCAATCAAGCGAGTTCGGGGAGTCCACCCATGATCATTTTGCAGATCAACCCTCCCGCAGTCCCCGAATCTTCAACCCTGCTTTTTTTGGCGAAGGATTGCAGACTTATCCGGGCTGGCCCGGGCCGGTTTCAGCCCACCTCGATATCAATATGTGAGGGAAATTCACCGAAAAGCTCGCTTCTTCCCAACTCGCCTTGAGGATTGAAAAAACGCATGTCTCCGTACTTGTCGCAAAGCCAGAACTCCTCCGCCCCGGCTTCGAAATAGAGCCACCTTTTCTCTTCCATCTCCGCGTCATTGTTCGACGCGGAAAGCACTTCAACGACGATTTCCGGGGACTCGGGGAAAAAAAGAGCGGTGTCGTGCTTTTTGATGAATGGACCGCTTGCCCAGGCAATGTCGGCTACCCTAACGCCTTTGGAGGTCTGTATGGGGCATTCGTTCAAAACGCCATTTCCCGCTCCAAGCCGTTCGAACCATACGCCAATACGCCCCTGATATCTTCCATGCTTGCCTGAAGCTGGCGTCATAACGATTTGCCCCCATTCATTGGTTTCAATCTTGAAGGGGAGATCCCTCAAAGTCGGATCTTCGACCACTTCTTTCCATTCCATCGGTGTCTCCTTCCCGAAGCACCTGGTGACAAGAACATCGAGATCCGCACCGCGGACCCCCGCAAGCACCTCACCAGTCCCTCGACTTGCGACCGATCGGGCCTTGTGACGGCCTTTGCTTGGAACGGGGCATCCCAAAGGGGGCCTGAAGGTACGCTGCCTGATTTCCTTTTAAATCGATACTATATGACCTCTTTATCGAGTTGGCCAGTCTTTTGCGCTGGCTTTGTCTTCAGCTCTTCGCGAGCCACTCGGTCGAATTGGGCCGCATGCTCGGAAGCAAATTCATCGGCTGCCGGCTTCCTTTCACCTCACGTGCAAAAGGCGGCAAGCGCCGCGGCCGGAAGCTTTCCATCACCTGGCGTCCGGAGCGGCCGGGCTCGTCCGGCCGCCTCCGGGGCGAAGTCAGAATTTTTCGTGATGGACGAATTCCGCAGCTTCCCGACGCTTGGGAACACCCGAGCCCTTCGCCGGATATCCCATGGGAATGAGCGCTACGAGCTGGTAGCCATCGGGCACCCCGAGAATTTCCCCCGCCTTGTCCTGATCGAACAGGCCGGCGACCACGGTGCCAAGGCCTTCGTTATGCGCCGCAAGACACAGGGTCTGGGTCGCAAGCCCCAGATCGAACATGAACCAGTCGCCCAATTTTGTCGTCACCTGCCCGTTGTAGAAGCCCGAAGATTTCAATTTGCCGCAAACCGCAATGACGATCGGAGCCTCCACCATCGCGCGGGTCGCCGGATTGCCCTTCGCAAGGGTCTGCTGGAGCTTCGATTTGGCCTCCTCGTTTGTGACCACGACGATTTCCCAGCACTGGGTGTTTGCCCAGGACGGCGTCCACCGCACCGCTTCAAATAAACGATTCAATACCTCGGGGGGAACTTTCGTATCCCGGTAGTTTCGAATACTTCGGCGATTTTGAATGACATCCATCAGATCCGCCATGATTTTCACTCCTCCTATCCTGAGACGATATCGTTCCAGCTTTCAGACAAATCACATTATGGCAGCCGTTTTTTCCCGTCAAGGTTTTTGCGAAGCGTGCGGAAAACACGGTGGCATGCGATTCCTTGTCCCGGAATATCGAAACTTGCGGTCACACACATAGTGTTTAGTATAAAAGGAGAACCACTATGCAGGAGGGAAAAAGATGAGAATGTTAAAATCCGCAGTTGCCCTGGCCCTGTTTCTCGGGCTGCTGGCAGCCCCGGGACTTGCGGCCACCAAGGCTCATGCGTCCGGATATCGCAATGGAGCCCCGGCTCGCTACCTGACCGTTTCCGAAGCCCGGCGGACAAATCGCCCGGTTGTGCGACGATATTATTACGGCCGTCCCTATTACGACTATTACTACAACCAGCCGGGTATTTCGATCGGACTGCCCTTTTTCTACTTTCACGCGGGATAGACTCGAACCCCGTAATGCCGGGAGGGGGCGTCCCCTTCTCGGCATCCAGGCAAAATCACGAAAAAAACCTCAGAATGCGGTGTTATCGGTCATGGCACTCTCGCCGTAGTGAAACTTTCGGCCCATCTCGAAGGGATCGATCACTTTGACGGGAACCGGCGAATTTTGGGCAATCTTTCCCGCCATGTCGCCGAAAAGCCTTCGCTCCAGAAAGGAATCATGACGGCCAGCCTCGATGACGATATCGATTCCTTCCGAAACGATATAGTTTCGGATTTGCTCGACAGGGTCTCCGCGCAACACCACCAGCTTGATTGCCGAAAAATCCTCGAAATACTTTTGGGCAAATTCTTCGAGGTCCCTTTCGGCAAGTCCGATATTGTCCTTGTCCATCAGATCAAGAGATCTGTGGGGAATGAAAAAGGTATCGTAGCCTTTGAATCCTTCCACCACCTTCACAAGGTGCAGCTCGGCGTTTAATTTTTCGACGATCGAACGTACCCTGGGAGCTATCCTGTAGGACGAACCGGCCAAATCCACCGGGAAAACAATTTTTTTTACATTCATTGCACCCTCCCTCCGGACGGTCGTACAAACAACTGATCACCCGGTTAAGCAGACGAACTTTCACTACTAATAATAACCATTGTTCTTTCGGAACGCATGTGAGGATGTTTGCCAAGAACCCGTATTTGCCGCAATATTTGGAGTCTGTGCTCAGAGCCTGCCCGCCAACACTGACGACGGGTCAAGACTTCCAGGCCGAAAATGAATCGCTGGGCGGCTGTGCGGATTATCTCGATGAAAAACCAACGGCTTGTAGACTAAATCAGGATTTGATCCGTTATTCAGGTAAAGGGTCCTCCAGGTTTTGACCCCGGGGGTTTGGAAAACGGAGCGAAAAGGAGTTGCCATCGCGAGGAAGTTGTTGATAATGGACCAGAATACAAGGGGGATAAATCACAACGACAGGGTGTGTTCTCTTCAGGATGAATCTGACCGAAGACCTCGAACTGAAAGTCTCCCCCGGGAGCGAGCAACTCTCCACTCTCGTGGAGAAAGCCAGGGAAGGGGACAGGGATGCCTTCGAAAAACTGATAACCCTTCATCAGGACGAGATTTTTCGGTTGGTATTCTTCCGCACGCGGTCCAGAATCGATTCCGAGGACCTCACGCAGGACATCTTCCTGTCCGCTTTCAAATACCTGCCCCAGCTCAAGGATTCGGACAGGTTTCGGCCCTGGCTCTACAGAATAGCGCTCAACCGGGTAAATGATTTTCACCGGAAAAACAGGTTCCTCGCCTATTTGGGAATTACCGAGTCCAGGGAAGAGGCAGATGTTGCGGACACAGAGCCGCACCACGACCCGGGCGCCCTTGACACCATGATCCGAAAAGAATTCTGGGTGCATGTCAAGAGGCTGTCGAAACGATTTTCGAGCATGGAAAAGGAGGTGTTTTTTCTTCGCTTCGTGGATGATCTCAATTTGAGGGAAATCGCCCAGACGCTCCATAAAAGCGAAAGCGCAGTGAAGACACATCTTTACCGGGCGATCCGCAAATTCAAGGAGGACACGACCTTGAGTGATTTTCTAAAGGGAGAATGGCAAGATGAAAAAGACAAAACATCTTGACGACAACCAGATCATCGCGGCCCTGATCGATGAAAACGGCCTGAATGGATTGTTGCGCCGCCATTTATCGGAGTGTCCAACTTGTCGTGGGCAAAAGGAGCAACTGCAAGCCGGCCTTGCGCAGTTCGGAAAAATTTCACGCGACTCCATCCCCCTTACCTATCGAAGACCCGAACTGATCGACAACAGAGCGCGCGGAATATCGAGGAATTGGAAATTCGCTCCCGCTCTGGCGTTTATCGCCGCGGCGGTCCTGCTGGCTTTTTTCCTGACTCCGATCGCGGTCGATAAGGACAAAATCTTCACCCGGAAGGTTGTCTACCAGGAGATGCTCCGCGATCAGAAGTTCATGGCCGAGGTTAAAACCCTGGAGGAAAATCCTCTGCCCGGCTTTTATGTGGATATTTCCGGACCCGACGAGGCAAAACCAAACGCCGCGACTCCCGGGCCAGGGGCCAAGAATAATGTCAAACCGACCCCCGAAAAAAACGGATCGCGCAATGCGTAACAGCCCGCTTGTCGTTGCCCTGGGAGCCGTGATGCTGCTGGCGCTCCCCCTGGTGAGCAGAGCCCAACAGGCGCCGCCGGGGAAGTGGATTCACCGTACCCTTGCCAATGCCGCGGCCGATGAGGCCGCCCGCAGGGCGAAAGAAATCCCGCCCGGAAGGTGGTGGCACCTGCCTTACTTTGCAGACCAGTTGAATATTACCGATCAGGAAAAAACCAGGCTGGACAACCTCTTCGATTACAATCGAAACAAACTCGCGCAGATCAAAATTCAACTGGAGACGGAAAGAGCCGAGTTGGTGAGCGTAATCGACCGGCAACATCTCGACGAAACGGCCGCCATCTCCAGGATGAAAAAACTGGAGAACAGCCGTACTCTTCTTGCGGCTACACGCTTTACCTACTCGTTGCAAGTCAGAAAATTGCTCGGCTACGACCGTTTCGAGCACCTGAAGAGCCTTTTTCGAAACTGGCACGGCCTGCAGGAATATTCACCCGGCAAAGAAGCGAAAAACCCCTCCGTCAGTGCCGCCAGTGGACCGCAACCTCCCTGAGCGCCACCTTCGACCAATCTGGGCATGCAAAGAGGCCGCAATACCCCGCCAGAGTAGTCCACCCGCCATGATCGCGGCTCACAGTCCGGTGCTGTTTTTGCCGCCCAGGCAAATATCGTTTGCCCCGCGGCGCTCGTTTTCCTCCGCCTGCCTGTGGCCGAGCCAACGGAGCACCTTTTCGAACTCGGCTCTCAGTTCGCGAAGCGCAAGGCCCCGGTGAGAAACGCTCAGTTTCTGTTCCATGCTCATTTCGGCGAAAGTTTTGTCCAGGGGCGGATAGAAGAAGAGCGGATCATAGCCGAAACCATTGGCGCCCCTGGGGGCATCGAGGATCACTCCCTCGCAGGAAGCTTCATAGGTAAGGGCGGGGCCGGCAGGAACGGCAAGGGACAAAACGCAGCAAAACCGCGCCTTTCGGTTCGCAACCCCGGAAAGGGAGGCAAGCAGCTTTTCGTTGTTTTGGCTATCGGAGGCGTTGGGTCCCGCATAGCGGGCCGAATAGACCCCGGGCTCTCCGCCCAGGGCATCCACGCAAAGCCCCGAGTCGTCGGCCAGCGCCGGCAGCCCGAGGATCTTGGCCGTAAAGCCGGCCTTCTTATAGGCGTTTTCCTCAAAAGTCCCGCCATCTTCGACCGGCTGCGGAATGGGGCCGAAATCATTCAGGTCCTTTACCGAAATGGGAAAATCGGCGAGCACTTTTCTGATCTCCTCGGACTTTCCCCTGTTTTTTGTGGCAATGACCAGGATTTGACCGGCCGCTTTATCAGACATCTATTCACCTGTTTGGTTGGCAACTTCAGCGGGTTTGCCGCCGGCAAAAAAATAGACGACCCAAACGCTCACTTCATAGAGAACCAGAAGAGGCAGGGCCATTAAGAGCTGGGAGACCACATCGGGGCTCGGAGTAAGAACCGCTGCGAGAATAAAGATCAAAACGATCGCCCATTTTCGCTTTCGCCTCAAAAAATCGGCGCTTAGCACCCCGAGTTTTGCAAGAAAAAAGGCGAATACCGGAAGCTCGAATACGAGGCCGAAACAAAGCAGCATCTTTTCGGCAAACGAGAGGTACTTATCGACGCTCATCATGGGGGTGATATAGGGAGAAGAGGGCGAAGCGAAGAATTTGAAGGCGACCGGAACAACGACGAAGTAGCCAAACAAAACGCCCCCGATGAAAAACAAGCTCGAACAGAGTATCACCGGCACGATATACTTGCGTTCATTGGCATAGAGGCCGGGAGCTATGAACCGCCAGATCTGCCACAGGATGACGGGTGCGGCCAGTATCGTGCCCATGATGAAGGACACTTCCATCTCGGCCAGAAAAGCCTCGTAGGGAACCGTATAGATAAGCTTGATGTGCTGCCCCGCGGGCAAAGCCTTGACCCAGGGCAATACGAAAATGTCAAAAACCTCTTCTTTGAAAAAATAGGACAGGACGAAGCCCACACCTATGGCGAGGCCGCAAATGAGCAGCCTGCCGCGCAGCTCTTCGAGATGCTGAAACAGGGGCATTTTGTTTTCTTCGTCCGCCATCCGCCGTTCCCGCCTTCAAAAAATGGCCCTCGACTAACGGTCATTGAGGGCTAAACTTTTTCGATCCGCTCTTGTGAGGTTTGCTGCCCGGGCTGAGACTCTTCCCGGGGCCTAACGCCGTTTTGCGCTTCCTCATCGACCTGTTCGACCGCGGACTTCGACCCGGCCAGGGCCGTTTCGACCGCTTTTTTCGGCTCATCGTAAACGGCCGATTTTATGGCCGTCCCCTCATCCGAGGCAAGACTGTTCATCAGGTGCCTCTTCACGTTCACTTCCCGCTGGGCCGAACGGAATTCTTCTCTAAGTCCGCGAACGGTTTCATCCTGGAACATCGCGCTTTTAAGCTCATCCATGGTCCGCTTGAACTCGGCGTAACCGCGCCCCAGCGCCCTCGCCACATCCGGCAGCTTATTGGGGCCCACCACAATGAGAATCACGACCATAATCACAAGAAGGTGTTCAAACCCGAACATGCCTCACCCCCTGGAAGGTTTTGCAAAACCTGCGCGACCTATTTGGATTCCTCGGCTTTTGCTTCCGCAGGTTTGGCCTCCGCAGGCTTTGATTCCTCGGACGGTTTGGCGTCCCCGGCCCCAAGGGCCTTTTTAAATTCGCTGATCCCTTTTCCAAGCCCGCTGCCCAACTCGGGCAATTTCTTGCCACCCGCGATGATAATCACAATCGCCAGTAGTGCCGCCCACTCCAATCCATCCAACATGGCTCATCCTCCAAATCTTATTGTCGTGCGTAACTGTGCAATCCGCTCAAAAGGAAGTTTACCCCAAAATAGGTAAAGAGAACACACCCAAAACCGATCATCGACAACCAGGCCACTCTTTCCCCTTTCCAGCCCTTGAGGTTGCGTGCGTGCAAAACGGCGGCGTAGATCAACCAGGTG
>JAJYDE010000003.1 GCA_021777755.1 Deltaproteobacteria bacterium | reverse complement strand
GGAGCCATTCCCTGCTGATTTTGGGTTTGATCGGCCAGGGATTGTTTTTCGGCCGTTTCTTCGTCCAGTGGATCGCCAGCGAGAAACAGCGAAGAAGCGTTGTGCCCGTGGCCTTCTGGTATTTCAGCGTAGGCGGTGGGGGACTGCTGCTCGTCTACGCCGTCTTAAGAGGTGATCCCGTCTTCATCCTGGGGCAGGCGGGGGGGCTGCTGATCTACCTGAGAAATTTGGTCCTAATATATAGAGAACGCGCGGAGCAAAGGGCCTGGGCCGAATAAGGCCTTGAGCGCTGTGACTCTTAACCTGATTATATCACGCCCGCCAGCCCGATCCAGGGGACCTCAATAATCTGAGGGAGTGAGGAAGCGCCCGGCCGATTGCCGTTTGACACATTATTCGGCGGCGGCCGGGCATCTTGAAAATTTTCATCCGTTGCGGGCTGTTGGCCGCAATCCGGCCGCTATCAGAGCCGAGCGGTAACAGTCGCCGGGGAAGAGCGCCTGCATGTCTTCAATATCGATGTCATGGTCTGAGCAGGTCTGCTCGATTGTGGGTATATGGCCGGTGGAGTAATATCGTTTCCGCAAATATTGGATGATTTCCAAGTGCATGTCGGATGCCTCCGGGATTTTCATGTCCCGCATCCTGAAAATGGCGTAATCGCAGTCCCATTCATCGGGATCGACGAGAAAGCCCTCGATATCAACCTTGTAGACTCTTTCCTGGATGGCGTTCTTGCGGCCGGGGCACTTGAGATAGGAAGGAAACTGGCTAAAATATGGAATTCCGGCGATTTTATAGGCGCATCGCTGGTTGTCCATTGGAAAGAGCTTATCCAGTTCGGTGGAACTCAGGCCGCACTCCTTGCATACTTCGTAGGCGGCCGGACAGTCTCCCTGGGTCAGGAAGTGCTCCCTGATGGAGCGCAAAACGCGCCAATGAGAAGAGGAAAGCCCTGTCTCGATACCGTTTCGCCGGGCCATTTCCTCGGCAAAATCAACATCCCACTCAGCGGTGTCGAGCAGAAACTCGTCTGCATCGACCTCATAATTTTTGCCCTTGAATTCGAAAACCTGCATATTGCCCTCCTGTCGAGACTTCGAGGTTCGAAGCGCGAGGCATTTCGATGTCTAAGAAACCTTAAGGTCTACTTGCGGACGTGGCACTGACCGCACATGACCGGCCCCTTGTTCATGGCCTTATGACAGCTGATGCACTCGTGATGAAAGGCGTCTTTGAGCGACATCACTCCCGGAGTCGCCTGCGCCTTGTGGCACGAATCGCACGGTTGCCCTTCGCTGCCCTTGTTGTTCTTAAACTTGTCGAAACCGTGGTGGCACCTGGTGCAATCGAACTTTTCGGAATGCAGCTTGTGGTTGAACATGACCAGCGCCCGTTGATGCTTTCCGAGTTCCTTGTGATTTAGCGGGAACTTGTCGTCTTGCGAATGGGCGAGTTGACAGCAAAAAACTGCGAAAACAGCTATTAAAATGAACCAGAGAGGTCTCATAACAGTTCCTTAAAAAGCGGCTGCACCGCGTGATCCTTTGCGTTTCCGGTTTTATTCCTCTTGGGCCGCTACAGGCTTGAATGCATCGGGCACAATCATCCTCTCGGTGATCAGTTCCTTGAAGGACACCACTTTGATCCCGAGTTTGTATTCCTTGTTGAGATCGTTGATCTGGTCGGTGCAGTTATGGCAGGGGGCTATAACGATCTTTGCTCCCGTTGCCCGGATCTGTTCGGCCTTGATCTTGCCCGACTCCATTCTCCTGCGTTTGAACTCGGGGCCCATCGGAATGAAACCCCCGCCTCCCCCGCAGCAATGGTTGTACTCGCTGTTGGGCGACATATCCCTGAAATCTTTGGCCAGAAACTTTATGATTTCCCTGCCTTCGCGCCACAGACCGCCGTTTCGGGAGACATTGCACGGATCCTGGTAGGTAAGGGGCTCCTCGACCATTTTGGCGGGATCGATTTTTATGCGGCCGTCCCTGAGATATTCATAAAACAGGCGAACCGAATGGATGACGGGCAGCGGCGGTTTGCCATCCCGGTAGCCTGCCAGGTAGGGGCCTTCAAACAGTGCCGACCGGTAGGCATGTCCGCACTCCGTTATCGCTATGGCCTCAACACCGAGTTCCACGGCCTTGGTGTACATGTTTTTGACCACCTGCCCCGCAAGCGCCTTGTCCCCGGCAAACATCGGCAGATTGGTGCAGTCCCATCCCGTGCTTGGCAAAGTCCAGCTTTCCCCGGCCACCGTAAATATCTGGGCCATCATGGAAATGTCTTGCGGATAGTACATCGGTTCCCTGGCATTGACAGTGTACATGATCCTGACGCCGGCCTTGTCCACGGGAATTTCGACTCCGCGGATGTCATCATTTGCTTCCTCGGCCATCCAGGTGCAGGTCTCCACGAAATCCTCGGTGGACATTCCCATCTGGTTACCCGATTCGCGATAGTTGACCGAGGTCCGTACCAGTCCCTCCGGGACAACACCCTGCGAGTTGCATATGGCGCGCACCGTCGCTATCATCGTGGCGATATCGATTCCGAAGGGACAGAAAAGTGAGCACCGCTTGCAGGTGGTGCACTCCCCCCATGCGATGTCATGGCACTTTTGCAAAAACTCCCGATCGACCTCGCCTTTCCTTTTGTAGAGTTCCAGCAGTGTGGCCTTGACCTTGTATGCGGGGCTCACCTTGGGGTCCCTGTTTTTTGCAAGATAGAAAAAACAACTCTCCGCACAAAGGCCACAACGGGAACATATGCTCAACCAGGACTTTATCCTGGCGCTGTCATTCAAGCTCAGAAGCTCCTTTAGCGCCTTGGTGTTCACAGGCTTTTGAAGTGCTTCGCTCATTTTTTTCATACTCCTTCGGTTCATTTGCGCCCGGAGGCGGAGTTTCTACCAGGTCCTCGTCGCCCGGCGCGTTCCCATTTCGAACCCGATGAAGGCTCGCGATAAGAAAAAGAAGACGATATGGGCCAGCTTTGTAAATGGGATAAGCATCAGCAACACCTCGGCGCACAAAAGGTGGGCTATCAGCATCGTCGAGTAAGGGCCGACCTGGTGGTATGCGAAAAAGCCCGTTATAAAGGGCAGGCAGGTCAAAACCAGCAGGAAGTAGTCCCACGCCGTTGTCAGGATGCGCACTTCGGGCTTGACGAGCCTTCTTATCAGCAAGATCAGCCCCGAGGCCAGAAAGGCTATCGTCAAGATATCCGACACCGAATCGGGCAGGGAGGGCAATGCGACCCCCAACGCTTCGTGGAGGAGGGTGTTGTGCGCCAAAAGAAAAAGCGGAACGGCCAACAGGCAGACATGAAAGACGAAAAAGGCCGCCGCGAAAAGGGGCTGTTTTCTGAGCGACACACTCCCGAAGGGCAGAAGCCAATGGAAAATCGAACGCAGCCCCCACTTCAAGTCCATATGGTTGTAGAAGACCCTGTCACGCTCCAGGCTGATGCCGAACAGGTACACCGTCCGCACGATCAGGCCGCCGATAAACACGGAAAGCGAGACCCAGACGCCGGGTCCCGTAAGAAAATCGTAGAACTCAATCATGAAATCTCACCTTTTTTTGCCGGAAGCAACATGCAATGAAACACAGCACCCCACCCTACAGCCTCATCTTATAATTCAACGAACTTCTTTGCAAGAATCATTTGCAAGGGGCTCATTTTTATGAGCACATTGTGGTCCACAATCAATTTAGGGGTGAGCAGGCAAGCCCGGAAGAAGCGATACGCTCTTCGCCCCGAAGAGTTCAACGGTCCCAAGGACTCCCCGAATTCAGTCTTGTCCCCTTTTAACCCGTTTTCAGAAGGGCGGGAAGCAGGAAAAACAGGGGACCCCTTCGCTCTTGACATTGAAACGGCTCTGTCGCGGTTTGGTTTCAAGAAGGCGCCCGTGTGGATCAATGTGAATTGAGCTCCTGTCGGCATCTCGAATGGCACATGCCAACTGTTCGGTCGTTGGGTTGCAATGCCAAAATAAATTCGACTGGGAAACAATATGGGGGCGACGATGTTAGGGCAAATAACGAGCATATCAAAAGACAAAGCCTTTAAAAGACATTACATTAGTATATATATGTAAAAAATAGCATAATAACAATGTTAAAAACATCGAAAAAGTGTAGTATCTGAATGCCGACTGAATAGTCTGTCATTGTAATTACGTTTAGTGACACGACATTGCCGCTGACGATGAGCCGCCGATTTCATATCGCATCCGCAAAGATACAACATAGGTTATTTTAAAGTTATGTTTTGATTAGCGTAACAATGATATGCCGTATCATATCTATCCATCCTTGAAGTCGATTCGTGTTTGTTCCCCAGGCAATTAACAGGCCGATCGAGGAAAGTAGAAGTGCAATGGGACGTGTTTGGGTTGGAACTGGCCGTAAAGCGGGTTCCGGGTGTCCCGTTTGGGGAGTGATAATGGCTTCGGCCATCTTTCTTTGGCCAAGCCTCAACTCGCATGACTGTGCTCGCAATTGCCAATTCCCCGCCCGGCTTTCCGTCTCTCAGATCGTCGTCCTGACGATCTCCGTCCGGACACGGGGAATGCACACGGACCCGACAGCCCCAGATGGTAGGTTGCCTTCACTCCTTTTGTATGACAGTGGGCGAACGTTCCATATGAGTTGCTCCATCGAAAACGATCGGCGTTTATCACCCGCCAAACTGAAGGAATTTTAGCACAATGATTTCGCTCTTCTAAGACCGGATCAAAATCGGATTCCCCGTAAATCTTCAAGACTATAGATCCAAATCTGCGCAATATCGTTCATTAGAAAATGAGGGTCGAGGGGATCCGCACTGTATGCAGTGTTGCAAGGAGGCAAATGTCGATAGCTGAATTTTCGACGATTTGAGAAAAACGGCGGTGCCGCGGGAGTGCCGGAGCGTGTTCCAATGAGCATTTCGTGGCAAAAACGAGGTCCCTTTTGGACCGTTGCAATGTCGTAAGCATTCAAGGGCAAGAAAAAAAGGAGTTGGCAAACTGAAGCCAACTCCCTGATTTTTCTGCTATGCCGGAGGTCGGAATCGAACCGACACATCCTTGCGGATACTGGATTTTGAGTCCAGCGCGTCTACCAGTTCCACCACTCCGGCGCAATTGGCCATCCTAATCAGGAGCGGCCCCGGGTGTCAAGGGAAATGCGACAGCCCTGCGGGCAACGGCTTGAAATTCATTGAATACCCGTAGCCCACGTCATTCAATTATGGCCAACTTGCCAATGGCCTCCCGCTCATATTTACAATATTTTTCTCGGCCAATTTGTCCGCAGGTTCGATTCAACGAAGGTCGCAGAATTTTTTCGGTGAAAATTGGCAGCGAATTAACAGCGCGGAAACAATCGGTGGGTTCAAAAAACCCCGTTTTCGGCTCTGCCGGTCGAAAGTCCCGCCGGTCGATAACGGTGGAATCCACGGCGTTCTATATCGCCAGGGGGTTGGAGCCGCAAATAGGGACGGCAACCAGAAGCGTGGAAAGTGGGTGAGTGGGCGGTGGATTGGAAACTGGTATTTCGCCTCGGGCGGGAATCGAATGGGCTTGACAGGCGTCCACAAATTGGGTACACAGTCATTACCGGTTGCGTTGGAGAGATCGTTGCTGCGCTTAACGGTAAGCCGGGGCTGTAGCTCAGTTGGGAGAGCGCTTGAATGGCATTCAAGAGGTAGTCGGTTCGAAGCCGACCAGCTCCACTCGGAAGATCTAGGACCTGACGGAATAGCCGTGAGGTCCTTTTTTTTTGCCTTCGAAAAGTGTCCGGCGGGCAGGGTGAAGTCCCGCCCATCGGAACAAAGGAAGCCGCCTAAATCAGCCCCCTGCCTGCTTCATGACTTCCCGGAAAATGATGAGTTTCTGAATGTCCTGGGTCCCTTCGCCAAGCGAGGATGCCCAGGCGTCCATCGGATATTTGTGAACGGGATGTTCGTAGACAACCGATGCGGCCCCGAAAAGATCGGCCGCCCATTGTCCGATGGCCCTTGCCGATTCCACCGAAAGATACTTGGCGATCGATGCGCTCAGCCGGAAATCGGCGCCCTGTTGTTTTTCCCAGCATGTTTTCCAAAGGACCATCCGTACGGCCTCTAGCTTGCTGTAAAAATCGGCTATTTCGAATGATTTTGCCTGAAAATTTACGAGTTTTTGACCGAATACATCCCTTTTTCGAGCGTGTTCGATCCCGGCCTTGAACGCTCCCTCGGCTGTGCCCAGGGTCAAGGCGGCAATCGTGATGCGGCTGTTGGTAAAAATTTCGAGCACCTGCTGCAAGCCGCGCCCCTGTTTGCCGACCAGATTGGCTTCCGGAACGAATACGTCTTCGAGCCTGATGCGTGTAAGATCCGAGGGGATCCACACTTCCTTGTGAAGCTTCGTACGGCTTATGCCTTTTGATTCGAGGTCTACCAGGAACATGGAAATTCGGCTGTTGCGATCCGCCTCGGGGTCAGAAACGGCCGTGATGAGGGCTAGATCGCTTATGTAGCCGTTTGTGACAAACGATTTGGCCCCGTTTAGTATCCAGCCGCCCTCGACGCTTGTCGCGCTTGTGGAGATGCCGGCGACATCACTGCCGGCTCTTGCCTCGGTGTTTCCAAGGCAGACAAGCTTTTGCCCCAGGGCCGCCGAAGGAAGATGGAGTTCCTTCTGGTTGTCGCTGCCAAAAAGAATGATTCCCATCATGCCGAGCGAAACTTGGGCCAGGACGGCCACGCCAGTGCCCGGAGATATTATCCCGAGGTGTTCCATGAAAAGGGCTTCTTTGAGCGGGTTGTGTTCCCGCAGCCTCTGGCCGTCGGCTTCCAGCCCCAGCCAGCCTTGCGCCCCAAGTTCGATGAAAAAGTCGCGAGGAACCTCTTTTCGGGCATACCATGCCCCGAGGTTGGGGGTAAGTTGACGGGAAATGAACTCCTTGTAGCGTCCGAGTTCCTCTTCGAATTCGGCTGGTATCCCGAAATCCATTTCGAACTCCTTGCGTGAAGGTTATCCGGCTTGATCGCCGTGCTGGTCTTCATCTGTTTTTCGATGGCCGGAATCGGGACATTTTACCAGGGAAACGGTGAACCTGGCCTTGGGCCCCTGTCTTACAAAGGAAAGCGTACCGCCCATTTCCTTTAGCAGCTTGAAGGTCGAGGAGATCCCCGTTCCCTTGATGCTGTCTTCGAAGGGCAGAAGCATGAGTTCGGGGTCGAGCAGTCGGTTGCCCGCCACCGGGCTGGCCATGTCCACGTAAACTTTGTGCCGGCCGAAGTAGGTCTTGAGGCTGAGCTCCTTTTCCTGGTCCATCATTCCCACCGCATTTCTGATCATGGCTACGAACACCTGCGTTAGAATCGCCGGATCGACATGGGCGGTTGGCAGATCGTCTTGAAGGTCCAGGCCTACTCGTACATTTTTCCTCTCCAGTTGAGTGGAGAGCAGGGCCAGTGATTCGGTGAGAATTTCATTTACGCGGCACTCGCCGGGTTGCATGTCGACAGGACGAAGATAATCGCTCAAACGGTTGAGAATCGTCTCCAGTCTTTCGGTTTCGTGCAAAATGATCTCGGCCTCGCTGAAATCGGGATGCTTTTTTAACAGCCGCCGTGCAAACCCGCCTATCGACACCAGGGGGTTTCTGATTTCGTGGGCGACCTCGGCGGCAGTGGCTCCAAGGGTCTTCAGCTTTTCTCTTTGCACGAGCGCGGCCTGCGCCTCCCTGAGTTCCCGGGTCCGTTCCTGCACCATCTCCTCGAGGTGCTCCCGGTATTCCCGAAGCTCCTTTTCGACTCTTTTGCGCTCGGTTATGTCGCGTATGACTCCAACATGGCCGCCGGTTGAACCCTCCGGACCTTCGATGACTGAAAAGGTCCCCTCCACGGGAAACACCGTTGCGTCCTTTTTTTTCAACTCCCATTCCACTCGGACGGGACCGTGCACCATCTCCGAGCGCAGTTCGCCGAATTCCCGGAAACTCTCCTCGCAAGTGTGCAGCATTCCGATCGTCTGCCCGATGATTTCCTCTCGCGCATAACCGAACAGGTCGAGAAAAGCTCGATTGACTGAGACGATGAAGCGGTCCTCGTCCACCATGAAAATAGCATCCGAGATGCTTTCGGCAAGCACCCTGTAGAGTTCCTCGGATCTTTTCAAGGCTTCCTCGGCCCGTTTTCGGGCGGAGATGTCCGCGATAAAGCCTTCTATCGCCAGCAGTTCGCCTTGTTGGGAGTAGATGCCAAGGCCCTGCTCCCAGACCCATTTGACAAGGCCCTTGCCTGTGCGGATTCTGTACATGAGCCTGAAGGGCTGTTTGGCGGCCAAGGCGTTTCCGATTTCAAGCTCGATCTCTTTTCGGTCCTCTTCGAGCACCAGGCCGAAGAGTTTCTGCCTCTGGTTCAACTCGGAAACCGGTAAGCCGGTTAACTCGGCCGCCCCCGGACTGACGAAATCGAAATAATGCTCGGGGTCGGGCCGGTAACGGTAAGCCATCCCGGGAAAGTTTTTGAAAAACGCCGACGATATTGCTTCCCGTTCGATTTCCAATTGCCGGGCCTCCTTTCCCTTGCGCATCCCGAATATGCGTCGGTGAGTGTGATTATTTGTCTTGTAAGCTTTACGGGCTGATTTTGCAAGCTTGTCCCGGTCTGCCTTCCTTTTCGTTGTTTTCATAGCATGGAAAGGACTTGCGGTCAGGGGCGGCGCCCCGGCGAAGCCTTTTTATCAGGTCTACGACAGGACTTCGCGCAGTTTTCTCGCCAGTTCGTCCAGGGCAAACGGCTTTTGCAAGTAGCAGCCCCCCGGCCCCAGTTCCCCCAGGTGAGCAATGGCATCAGCCGTATATCCGGACATGAAAAGGCTCCTCACCTCCGGTTTCATGGCCCTTATTCTACTGTCCAGTTCCTTGCCGTTCATGCCGGGCATCACAATATCGGTCAACAGCAGGTCGATTTCGGTGCGGAATTTTTCAAACAGCAGGATGGCCTCCTCGGGTGTGCGGGCTTCCATCACCCTGTAGCCCAGGCCTTCGAGCATCGTTTTGGCCATTTCGCGTATCGGGCCGTCGTCTTCGACCAGGAGAATCACCTCTGTTCCGCCCTGGCTCGGGCCGGCGGCAGCCGTGGCGCGGACCGCTTCCGCGGCGCCAAAATACTGCGGAATATAGAGCTTTACCGTTGTACCCAGGCCCGGCTCGCTGTAGATGTTCACAAAGCCATTGTTTTGTTTCACGATGCCATAGACTGTGGCCAATCCCAGGCCCGTTCCCTGTCCTTCCGGCTTGGTGGTGAAAAAGGGCTCGAACACGTGCTCCATGTCTTCACGGTCAATCCCGCACCCGGTGTCGCTTACCGCGAGCATCACGAAATCGCCCGGTCTGAAACCCAGATGTTTTTCGCTGTATTCCGTGTCCAGGGTGACGTTGGAAGTTTCAACGGTAAGCCTGCCACCCCTCGGCATGGCGTCCCGGGAGTTGACCGCCAGGTTTGCCAGGACCTGATCGATCTGAGTGGGGTCCATGTAGATCAGCCGCAGACGGTCGGAAAGTGAAAGCACCAGGTTGATGTCTTCGCCTATGATTCGTGTAAGCAAGCGCTCCATACCCCTTGTCTGCTCGTTTAGATCCAGCACCCGGGGTGCGATCGCCTGCTTGCGGGAAAAGGCCAGAAGCTGCCGGGTAAGATCGGCCGAACGATTGGCGGCCGATTGCACGGCCTTAAGAGGGGCAAGAATCGGATCGAAAGGCTTGAGTTTTGCCATGATCAACTCGGAATAGCCCAAAATGACGCTCAGCATGTTGTTGAAATCATGGGCCACCCCTCCGGCCAGCCGCCCGACGGCTTCCATCTTCTGTGCTTGGCGAAGCTGCTCTTCGAGTTCTGTTCGTTCGGTGATATCCTCTTTGATCTCCACGAAATGGGTGATGACGTTTTCGCTGTTTCTTACCGGAGCGATCGTGATGTGTTCCCAGAATAATTCACCGTTTTTTTTGCGGTTGTGAAATTTTCCCTGCCAGATCCCCCCCGAACGGATGGTTTGACAAAGCGCCGCGGTTTTGTCGGGATCTTCACCGGTCTCAAGGCTGCGGGCCGTCCTGCCAATAGTCTCATCAAAAGTAAAGCCTGTGATTTGAGTAAATCGGGCGTTGACGAATTCGATCCTGCCCGCAAGATCGGTGATAACGATTGACACCGGGCTTTGCTCGACGGCCTGGGAAAGCTTGCGGATGGATTCTTCGGCCGCGATGCGCTCGGAAATGTCTTCCGATATGCTGAGCACATATTGCACTGTTCCGGTTGAGTCCGTAACGGGTATTTTTTGTGTATGCAGAACCCTGGTTTCATTTTGCTTGGTTACAATGGTCTCTTCGGGGATGTCCAGCAGGGTTGCGTTCTCAGTAACGTGGCGGTCCTGGGCGCAAAACCGGTCCGCGGTCTCCCCGGGGAAAATGTCATAATAGGTCTTGCCGAGCAACTCATCCCTGGAATATCCCAAAAGTCGTTCGCCAGCGCTGTTAAACCTTACGAACCGCAGTGTTCCGGCATTTTTCACGCAAATCATGTTGGGAATATGTTCGACGATGTTATCGAGAAATTCCTCATTCTTGCGCAGGCCTCTATAACTTAGCAGCATACTGAGGCCATCGGCAAGGCGCCTGCCGATCGCCTCGAAGAGTCTTTTTTCCTGCCCGTTCCATTCCCGGCCGTAGGCACATTGCTGGATCCCGAATTCCCACGGTCTGCCGGTCTTGGGGTATACGGCCATGGCCATGTAGCTCTTTACGCAAAATTGCCGCCTGATAACTCCAACCGGTTGATGCGCGGAACCGGGACTGAAAGTCACCGGGCCCTCCGAAGCCAATACGATGCGAAGGGTTTCGGCTATTTCGCCGTCCATGGGTACTTGGAGATTAAATTCCGAGACCCCCGGATACCCGGGCTTGAAGCTCTCCATCGGGATGGTCCAGCTTGGAGCCTCCGGGTCGCAGGGGAACTTGAGAAATGCACGGTCGCAGTCAAATATCGAAAGGACCACGTCCAGCAGATTCTTCATCATGACGTCCGGACTGTCCGTACCATGGATGGCCCGGTTGACCCGGTCCATGGATTCAAAAAACTGGAGATTGGCCAATCGTTCCTGCTCGGCCTGTTTACGTTCGGTGATGTCTACCAGGGCGCCGACGGTACCGGCCACGCGGCCGTGAGAATCGAGAAACGTTGCCTTGTTCATGACCACGTCGTGGTAGGTGCCATCTTCGAACACCCCGCTCATTTCATAAGTCTGGATTCCCGGATTTGAAAGCAACTGCAAATCAGCTTCATGATGTCTGTTTGCGCGCTGCCCGGGGATAATATCGCGGACTGTTTTGCCGACGATATTTTCTCGGGATTTCCCGATGAAGGCTTCAAAGGCCGTATTGCAGCCAAGATAGCCTCCATCCGCGGCCTTATAATATACCGGAAGCGGAATCGAATCGATCAACTGCTGCAGGAAATCAAGTTGTTCTTTGAGCCGGTTTTCCATCCGCTTGGATTCTGTTACATCCCGAAAGACCGTGATAACGCCGCTTATGGCCCCCTCCTTCCTCAAGGGGGCCGCGACATAGGCCACGGCGAATGTCGATCCGTCCCTGCGCCGGAAGGTGTCCTCCTCGCTTCGGCAGGTTTCACCCGTGTTGATGACGTCCAAGACCGGGCAAGGCGCGCCACATTGCGGGCCGTAATTGCTATGGAATACCTCGTGGACCCGATGGCCCAGGAGTTCCTCCTGCTTCCATCCGACCAACCGCTCGGCCGCCTGATTCATAAATACCAGCGCGCCGGCGCTGTCGAGCACATAAACTCCTTCCCCGAGGCCGGTTGCAATCTCTCGTATGGTCTGTTCGCTTTCCTGGAGTTCGGCCATCATCTGGCCGATACTGGAACTCAAAAAAGAAAATTCTTCGATATCGTCGTATTGGGGCCTTTGGCCGGCCCTGATGTCGTCGATCATCTTGCGCACGGGCTTTTCCACCGCCCGGTGCAAAAGCAAAAGCATCAGGGCCGCCGAAAACATGAGGAACAGCAGGGTAAAAACATAGGCGTTGTGCACAGTGGTCTTGAGCTGGTCGAATTTTGAGGCGTCCTGGTCGATGAAAATTCTCCAGGACCAGGGTTTGAAAATAATCGATGTGTGATAAAAATTGCGGCTTCTTTTGAAGGTGGCTGGTTCGTTGCCTTCGGCCAACCGTCCATGGAGACTCGGGCCGGGCTTGCGTGAGAATAAAACCGGGCCGTCCTTGGCAACGATCCGGCCGCCGAGATGTTTCTCCCGCATAAAGTTCGCGATTTCGGCGATCGTCATGCCCTTGGATATGCGAACTTCCTCTTCATTATCGATAAGGCCTTTGCGAAGAAGCCTGGTAAGGTTTGTGTCACAGATGCCGTGGATTTCCCTGGAAGATGACGACAAGGATTCTTTGATCTGCTCGGCCGCGAAGTTGGATAGAAGGCGCAGATTGAGATAATAGAGACATATTCCCAAAACCAGAATGGTGAGCACCAGATGGATGGTGATTCTCGAAGTGAGTGTGCGGCCGATTTTCCAGCTCCGGGGCTTCATCGCTCATCCGGTCCCGCTGCCAGGCAGGGTTGGATGTGCCCCATAATCGATATTGGCTGCGAATATCTGACAGGCCGTACGATTCGAGTCTTTCCGTGTCGCCACTGAAGGACGAAAGTCTGCCGTCTGATTTGTTTGCCGACCATGCCAACCCCGTATACGTCGATTACGGTCATCGTTTTCAAGGTGTCACATTTAAATGCGCCCGCATAAGGCAAGGACCCCTTGCGCCCGATACACTCTCCAACAGACTATCGGCATTTCGGCTGTATCCCTTTAGGGATGAAGAGCGTTTTAACAACAAGGGTATTGGTGAGTTAAAAGAGGTTTGAGCGGCTTCAGCGCCTTCCTGTCGGCCGAACGAAACTTTTACTCTATATTGATCGCCACTCTAAAGCTGTCCGCCGGTTTTCCAGTCCCCGAGGGCCGGAAGAGGAGCAGCGAAAGATATGTTTTGCTCTTTTTCAAAGCCTTGATGTCCCATATTCTCAGAATCGGCGCTCCGGCCGTGTTGCCCCGCCCGATCGGCCTGTAGGCCGAACTTACTCGTTTCAGATGCGCTTTATCCAGATCGACTATGTGCCACATATATCCTGTCCCGCCGGGTTCTTTGAGGCGCACCTGGAAAGTCTGCCATGCAGAGACCGCGATAGATTTTCCGTTGTCGGCCCGGGTTATGACCACACATTTCGGAATGCCTTCCGTGGACACGCAGGCCGTTGCGAGAAAGAGCACAAAAAATAGTCTCGGCAAAAGCAGATGGACTCCACCGCGCCTCACGGGTTGATTCTCGCTTTAAACCCAGCGGCCCCCAGGGGAATGATCTTGCCGTCCCTTTGAAGCCCGAACACTTTGTCTCTCCATTGTACACGCCTGCCGACAAAGGCGCCCGACCAGATGAAAAAGCTCAAAAAATCCCTTGCCGGAACGAGGAGCAAATTGTGCCTCAGGATCTGGTCGCCAAGGCGTCTCACACCGACCATCCAGGCCATCCAGAGCCTCACTGCGACAACCGCTGCGAAAACGATCAGGCCCGAGCGCGAAAAGCCGCACGATGCGAAGTATAGAAAGGAAAGCGCGGTCCCGTTGGTCATGACCGAGCCGGCATGTCCCCATGGAGCGCATGCCCGTATACCCCTGGCCCAGCGCAATTGATGTTTTAAAAACGCGCCCGCGGTGAGCCGGGATAAAACCGTCTCGACCACGTACTTTGAGAGTTTGACGGGTAAGCCCGCCTTGTAAACCAGATTGCCCAGCATGTAATCGTCGGCCAAGTACGGGGCGATAGCAGGAAAACCTCCTATGAGTTCAAGGGTCTTTTTCGTGAGGGCGATACAGGCGCCGAAGGCAAACGAGATCCCGCCTCCCATTTGCGCCACCAGAACCCCCGGGGCGAACTCGGAGGAAATTGCCACCGCTTCGAGCATCGAGGGCAGCCCCGGGGCTTCCCCGGCCCGGTAAAGACAGGTGACAAGGCCTGCTCCACCGCCTGCCAATTCCTCGCAAATCTTTCCGATAAAGTCCCTCTCAACCCGGATATCGCTGTCGAGCATCAGGATGGTTTCGTGCGAAGCGCGGGAGAGCATGTTGTGAAGGCTGTTGACTTTTGGATTTGGACCGATCGCCTCCTCGCACACAACCAGTTGGATGGCCACATGGGGAAAGTCGGCCCGGAGCTTTTCGACTACCGGAACGGAGGAATCCCCGGGCTCGGCCACCCCGAAGATGATTTCAAATTGCGGATAGTCCTGGAGGCACAGGGAGGCGTAGTTTTGGTAACCCCTGAAATCGGCGCCGCAAAGCGGAACGAGGAGCGAAACAGGCGGGCGCGACGGAGCCAAAGAGGTCGAGGGGGTGGGGGGCTTGCCCGGTTTCTTGGAAAAAAACCTCTCCGCGGCCAGCACACTCGTACAGTAATAACCCACCGAGGCGATCGTAAGAGTGCCGAAAAACAACCTGGCCGCCCCGAAAATGGCGGGCAAAGATATTGAGATGGTATCGGGAAGGCATACCAGCGCAACGCCGAAGCAAATCAAAAGAGTGCCTCCCCAGCGCAGCCGGTCCACCTTTTCGTCCAAAAATATCTTGGCCCCGAGCACCGTCACAACGTACACGACAGCGGTCGCCGGGACAACGAAACTCAAATTGGCCCAGGAAAGCACGGCCAAAAAAGAAAAAAAACTGACCGCCAGGCATGCCACGCCAAGAATAAAGTTCGCGTTGCATACTATGCGCCGGATCGTAGCCGCAAGCTGAACCGGGCTGATGGCCGATACGTCTCCCACCTGCTTCATCCCCTTGGTGAGAAAAACGTCTCCGGCGGCGTTGGAAAGCACCACCAGCAAAATCATCAGTCCGGTCAACATGACGGGCTCCCGCATTGCGGTTCGACGTCACAGCCCCCCGGGGGCGAACTGCTCTTTGCCCCCGATAGAGAAACCAGGCCGACCCCGAAGACGATCAGGACCGAGCCCAGCCAGCGCGCGGGCGAAACCGCTTCATGCAAAAAATACCAGCCGGTAAAAACGTCCAGAATATATACCGCCGCGGTAATGGGAACGACGTAGCTGAGATCGGACCATGAAACTGCGGAAAGAAAGCAGGCGAAAAAAAGGATCAAAAGAACTATCCCGCCCCAGATGAAGGGGTTTTTAAGGGCATAGGCCAACATGACAAGAGAAAACCCCCCCTGGAAAGCGGGCATTGCGGCTACGATTTTCATTCCCTTGCTGAGAAGAGTATTGGCGATAGCCTGGGCAACGACCGCCAGGGAAACTACAATGGCTGTCTTCATAGCTCCTTTTCCATGTCGGAATAGGTGGAAAGGCTCACGCCAAGCCGGGCCAATTCCGCGCCGACTTCCGGGCGAACCAGGATGAGAAATTCCCTGAAGCGTTGCAGTTGCGCGGCATCGGCTTCGCCCGGGGGCCCGCAGGGCAGTGCGGGATGCAGATAAAGCTCGCTTGTCCCCTCGCCCGCGAGCTCCGCAACCCTCAGTACATATTCGGCGCTCATTTTGCCGCTCAACATGTTGCCGTAGACGGTCCGGGGGAAAATGAAGCCCCGATTGCCCAGTATCTTTTTCATTCTCCGCGTCAGGAGCTTGAATACAATGGCATAACAGGCCGCCTTTACGGGAGAATCCAGAAAGGGCAGGGCGGTGAAAAAACTGTCCGCCGGAACGCGAATGCTTTTTACCCCGTAGCGCTTCGCGCACTCTATTATCGCATCGAGCACCACGGGATGAACGTGCATATGGCAGTGGCTGTCCACGTGGGAAAAAGGCAACCCGGAGCGGAAAAATTTTTCGAATTGGGCTTCGATCTCGTCCAAAAGTTCTCTGCGTGCCGCGGGGCAGAAAAAATAGAGTAAACCCGCGAGCCCGGGGTCTGCTAAAAACTCCCCGGTTTTGCCCGCAAGGTGAGGAAGCCGGCCGGGCGGCAAAACCGGTCGGCCGTTTGCGCAGGTGAGGTGGAGCCCCACGGCGAGCCCGGGGTTTTGCTTTGCCAGAGACACCGCATGGTCGAATGCGGCCCCCGATGCCATGAGACTCGTGCTGGTGAGAATCCCTCGGCGGAAGGCAAAAACCACGGCTTCGTTGACTTCTTCGGACATCCCGAAATCATCGCCGTTGACAATGAGGCGGCGCGGATTCATCACAGAGTCTTTTCGAAGGCGTTTCCGCTGAACTTTTTGCGCCGCGCCCGCAGCGTCAGGTAATCGCGGGCTTCCTGATAGAGCCGTTTTCGCTCCTGGCTGTCGAAAATCGCGCGTCGAACGATCCGGTAGACCACTTTTGGCCGGAAATAGTAGGCGCCGTAAAAATACTCGACCGCGTCCACGATTTCCTGCCGGCTCAGCCACGGATACTCATAGTTTGCCATCTGATGACCAAGCTCGTCGGACATGTCGTCTTCGGTAAGAAAGCCGTTGGTTTGCAGATACTGATAGAACTCCGTGCCCGGATAGGGATGGGCAAGCGATACCTGAATGGTCTCAGGGTCGAGCTGTTTGGCGAATTCTATGGTGCGCTTGATGGTCTCTTTTGTCTCTCCGGGAAGGCCGATCATGAAGTCTCCGTGAACGGTCAGCCCCAGTTCGCGGCAGTTCTTCATGAAGGTGAGCGACTGCTCGACGGTGATTCCCTTCTTCATATTGTCGAGAATTTCCTGGACCCCCGATTCGAAGCCCACCACCAGCAGCCGGCAACCGGCTTCCTTCATTGCCTTCAGCATCTCGTAGTCGGCATGGACCCTGCTGTTGCACGACCAGGTGAAATTTAGCGGCTTCAAATGTTTGCACAGCTCGATCACCCGGCTTTTGCCCCACGCCCAGGTGTCGTCGTCGAAGAAGATTTCCTTGACCTCCGGAAAAATTTCAAGGGCGTGCTTGACTTCCGCGACCACGCTTTCGTTGCTGCGCACCCGCCAGGGATGCCCGGTGAAGGTCTGGGGCCAAAGGCAGTAGATGCACCGCGCCGGACAGCCCCTGGAAGTGTAAAACGCAAGGTAGGGGTGTTTCAAAAATGGGATGTTGTATTTTGTCGGATCGAGGTCCCGTCTGTAAATATCGACTATGGAGGGCAGCGCATCCAGATCCTGGATCGGCGCGCGGTCGGGGTTGTGAACAATCTTGCCGTTTTCCCGGTAGCTTACCCCGTCGATTTCCTTCAGCTCTTTTCCCGAAGCAAATTCGGCAACCGTGTAGTCGAACTCTTTGCGGGCAACGAAGTCGATGGCGGCTGAAGCGTTGAGGGCCTGTTCGGGCTGAACCGATACCGGGGGGCCGACAAAGGCGATCTTTATGCCCGGATTGACTGCCTTTATCTTTTCGGCAAGCCCGATGTCGTTGAAAAAACCGGGTTTGCTGGTGAATAAAACCAGAAAGTCGAAATCTTTTGCAATTTCGACTGTATTTTCCGGACTGACACCGTGGGGAGATGCGTCAAGAAGCCTGCTTTCCTTTATCAGTCCGGCGGCATAACCGAGCCACACGGGGTACCAGTAGGATGCGATTTCACGTCTGGCCGGCCAACGGGCGCCGGCGCCCCCGTCAAATTTTTCAAAGGACGGAGGATTGAGAAGTAGGGTCTTCATGTTCGGCTCGTCTCCTTGGGTTTCTCAAGAGCTGGAACTATACGGGGGGAAGGGGACCAATGTCAAGAAGCCGGGATGGGGCGGGATGCATGCAATCCGCCCGAAAAGACGCCGGGGGGGCACCGCATTCGCCTTGCGCGTCTTCGCGGTGGAAAATCTAACGGCATTCGACCGTCTCATTGATGCCCTTGCCCGCCGGAACCATGGGAAGCACGTTTTCCTCCCTGGGAATGATGCAGTTTATAAAGGCCGGCCCCGGGCTTTCGAGCACCTCGGGAAGTCCTTTCACCACGTCTTCTTCGGTCCTGAACGTGTAGGCCGGGATGCCGTAGGCTTTGGCCAGGATTTCGAAGTCGGGGTGGTACTGGAAATGGGTGGCCATGTGGCGCCCCTGGCAATAGTATTCCTGGAGCTGGCGAACCATGCCCAGGGCCGAATTGTTGAAAAGAATGATCTTTATGTCCAGGCACTGCTCCATCATGGTTGCAAGTTCCTGGATGGTCATCTGGATGCTGCCATCTCCTGTAACCAGAATGACTTTGGTGCCCGCCGGAGCCGCCAGGGCCGCGCCCACCGCCGCCGGAAGTCCAAACCCCATGCACCCGAGCCCGCCGGAGGACACCAGCGTTCGAGGCTTTTTGAACTGGTAGTACTGGGCCACCCACATCTGGTGCTGACCGACATCGGTAACGATAATCGCCTCCCCCCGGGTGCGATTCCAAAGCTGTTCGATAATGAACTGGGGCTTGAGGCCGCAATCGCGATTGTAGCTGAGCGGATACTCCTGCTTCAAAGACTTGATCCGGGCCAGCCATTCGGTGCGGTCAACTTTTTCGATCAGAGGAAGCAGTTCCTTTAAAATAAGTTTCACATCTCCCACAAGCGGGACATTGGTGGCGATCACCTTGCCGATTTCCGCCGGGTCGATGTCGATGTGAACGACTTTGGCGTGGGGAGCGAAACTGTTTATGTTCATCACGACCCGGTCATCGAATCTCGCCCCCAGGCCGATCAGCAGGTCGCACTCGGTAATGGCCAAATTGGCGTACCGGGTGCCGTGCAGCCCCAGCATTCCAAGGAAAAGCGGGTGGTCTCCTGGAAAGCCCGCAAGGCCCATGAAAGTGTTGGTCACCGGCGCCGATATGGCTTCGGCGAACTTGAGCAGTTCTTCCGAGGCATCCGCGGCCAGGACCCCGCCGCCCGAGTAGATGATCGGCCTTTTGGCCTTGCCGATGAGCTTGGCGATTTCGATTATCTGTGCCGGGTGCCCTTTGTAGGTCGGCTTGTAGCCTCGCAGCCTCACCGAGGAGGGGTATTTGAAGGTGATTTTCGCCTGGGCCACGTCCTTTGGAATGTCGATCAGGACCGGGCCGGGACGGCCGGTCGAGGCGATGTGGAAAGCGCTCTTTACCAGCAGCGGAAGCTTATTCGGATCCTTTAAAAGCCAGTTGTGCTTGGTGATGGGCAGCGTAATGCCGGTGATATCGACCTCCTGAAAGGCGTCGGTACCGATCTGGATGGTGGGCACTTGTCCTGTGATCAGCACAAGGGGAACCGAATCCATGTAGGCGTTTGCAATGCCCGTCACCAGGTTGGTCGCTCCGGGGCCTGAGGTGGCTATGGCCACTCCGACCCTGCCCGAAACCCGGGCGTAGCCGTCGGCCGCGTGCACGCCCCCCTGTTCGTGGCGCACCAGAACATGCTTTATCCTCGTGGAGTGATAAAGGGCATCGTAGAGCGGCAGGACAGCCCCTCCCGGATAGCCGAAAACAATTTCCACATTTTCCCTCTCAAGGCACTCGACCAGCGCCTCGCCAACGGTCATTTCCACTTCAATACCTCCGGAAAATCGTTTCAGGCGCTTTCCGCTTCACGCGTCTGAGCCAGGCTCAGGGCCACATATTTGCTTCCGCGCAGCATGGCGATTTTGCCCGTGCGAACCAGTTCCTTGATACCGTAGGGACGCAGCGACTCTTCAAATGCGTTGATCTTGCCTTCGTTGCCCGTGCATTCGAAAGTCATCGTCTTGCTGCCCAAATCAACGGCGCGAGCCCGAAAGATCCCCGCGATATGCATGATCTCCACCCTCTGGGTGGGTTCGGCGCTGACCTTTATCATCACCAACTCCCGGTCCACATATTCGTCTTCCGTTATGTTGCTGATTTTGATAACGTCTATAAGCTTGTGAAGTTGCTTTGTTACTTGCTCGATCAGAGGCTTGTCGCCTTCGACCACGATGGTCATGCGGGAGACGTCGGCTCTATCCGTGCGGCCCACGGCCAAGCTGTCGATGTTAAAGCCCCGGCGGGCAAAAAGACCCGCGACCCGTGTGAGAACACCCGGAGAGTTTTCAACCAGTACCGCCAGGGTGTGCTTCTCCATGTATTTGACCTCCGGCATTATTTTAGAAGCATGTCAAAAAGTTACTATATCAATATTGACCGGCATTTTAAAGCGCAATAAACTCACGTCGTTTCACCCTTGGGGTGAAGATCTTTTTCTAAACGGAGACTTCATTTTGGAATACAGCAAAATTATCGACTTCTTCTTCGAACTGGGAATGCTCAAGAAAACCCCGCGTTCCGGGTTTCAGTTTCTGGGCTCGGGTGGCGAATCGGTTGCCGCTCACTCGTTTCGAGTGGCCATGATCGGTTTTACCCTGGCACGGCTGGATAAAAACGTCGATCCGTTCAAGGTGCTTTGCATGAGCCTTGTCCACGACTTGGCCGAGGCGCGAACCGGGGATCAAAATTATGTCAACAAAAGGTATGTAAGAGTCGACGAAGGCGGCGCCATGGCCGATCTTGCCGCCGAGCTGCCCTTCGGCGAGGAACTGGAGGCCCTGTTAAAGGAGTACCGGGATGCCCGAACCCCCGAGGCCAGGCTCGTCCACGACGCCGATCAGCTCGATCTGATAGTCGAACTCAAGGAGCAAAACGATCTCGGAAATTCCTACGCCGCCAAGTGGATTCATTTTGCCAGGCAGCGCCTCATCACCTCGACGGCTAAAGAAATCGCCGGGCAGGTCCTCTCCTGCGATTCAACCGACTGGTGGTTCAAGGGCCACGACCATTGGTGGGAAAAAAACGGCGAAAATAACCCGGTCTAGTCCCTCTCTTTTTTCAAACGATCGGCGAGCGATATCACCTTGCCCTGTTGGCCCGTTCCAGGTTTCTTTTTCGCGGGAGAAACCAACTCGGGTTTGATCGTGGCGAGCCCTTCCCTCTCAGCCTCGGGCACCGAAGTTCCCTCCGTCGGGGTCACCACCTTCTCGACGCGCATGGGCCTGCCGCCCATCGTGAACTCATCGCCGTTATAGTAGGCTTCCCGCAAAATCCAGGTCACGACGAGAAGCGGCACCTGGAGCACGAGAAATTTCACCTGGAACCAACCGGGTTTCACATCGGTCGATATTTCCTCGACCCTGGCGAAAAAGGCCGGATTGTCATCCATGTAAACCAGAACAACGTCGCCAATATTTGTCATCAGTCGCCCGCCAGTGCTAATTTTGCGTTTCTGTTTCAAGATGTTGAAGCCTTGCGCCCTCTCCCGGCCTAGCCATCGCTTTGCAAGTATACACCACCGGCGCTCGGAAGGCGCTTCTTTTTGCTCCGTGCTTTCCGCTTCTTTTCGAGCCTCGTACTTGAAGGGCGCCGGGAGGATTCTCCCGCCCCGGCCGGTCCCGGAAGAAATCAACCATGTGCCTCCGGTTCTTGTGGCGAGCTGGCCTCGCCATGGTTTTCACCCGGCCTGCCCGAAATCGCGGGCAACCCTGGCCGCCCTGGAATCCCAATCATCAACTCCAATGCGTACCCGAGTTCCTCGGGCTTCGGGGAAAAGGACGGCTTTTTCCCCAGACCGGGGCAAATCATCCGGGGCATTAGTGATTCCCGGCTGAAGGGCCCAGTCAAAACATCATTCAACTTTGAACAATATCGCGAAAATTTACGGACAAGAATTTCAGGCGATTTGGCGAAAAAGAAGGATGCGGCCCCGTAAGGGGTCGCAGATCGGCATTGGCCAATGAACAGACTTTGCCAGTCAAAATATTCGTTATTAAAGGAGAAAATGCGCCCAGTCCCTATGGCCCTGCGCAGTTACGATTTCCCCCGTTGACATAGTTTTCATCCAGCCTGCCCGAAATCAGGGGCAGTCCGGTCAAAGCGGGTGCCTTGAAGCCGAAAATCAACTCCAAAAACCTGGTTACGATCTTGAAGGTGGCACCCCACAAGAGTTCCCTGCGTCCATCAACCGAATGGACAAAGCAGGGAAAGTCCTCGCTTTCGCCCTTGAAGCCCCAATTGAGGTGCGGGGGAGCAGTCAGCCTGTAGCAGGCGTAATTGCCAGGGTCTAAAAGTGCCCGAAGGGGGAATCCAACGATTCTTTCGACTTCGGAGCTCAGGCGAAAGCGCTTTTGGGCCGACATCCAGGCGACCATCGGATGGATGGTCTGCCGGTACATGGTGAGGCACTGTCTGGGAAGGGGGCCGAGAAAAGTCAACCCGAAGGGGTTTGCGCCCATCTCTTCCCAGCTTTCCCGAAGCCCGGTGGCATACATGACGGAAAGAAAGGCCGCGCGTTCGGGGTGTGCGGCCTTGAGTCGCCCCCAGGCGGGCCATTTGGATAGAGTGGAGCCGCGAAGGGCCAGAAGACGGGCAAAAAGGTAGTCCAATTTTTCAACCCCGCCTCCGGGGCAGCACAGATCCCCTGGCTGCCTCACCTTTTCGGAGCGCTTGTTAAGGATTATGCCCGCCTCGGGAAGAGCATCCTTTGCGGGTGAAAAGTGGCCGAGCAGAAGCAGAACGCTCGCGGTGCGCTCGCCATGGCCGCAATTCGGGTCGGGCGATGGAAAACCGTAGCAGGGCTCTTTGGAAAGGACCTCGAGCACGCGCTTTCGAAGGGCGATGGAGTCAAAGAAAAGTTCCAGTTCTTTCGGTGCGCCCCTCATTTGGCAAATCCGCTCAGCTTTTTTTCAATTCGTTTTTCCGAGACCGGAAACAGGGTCTTAATTTCAGGAGCGAACAGGCTGATTTTAAACTCCTCGATCATTTGCGAAGCCTCCTGCAAAAATCCCAGTCCTTCCGGGGTTGGCCGCTGGAGTAGCCGACTGCCGATATCCTCCAGCCGACCGGCATAAACCATCACCTGTGCCTCCTTGGCGCTGTCCTTTTCAGGATAGACGTAGGCCCTTTCCGCTCGAATGGCCAGCCCCTTCGCATAGCGCACAAGACCCCCGACACGCTGTTCGGAAAAAGTATTCAAAAAATCGGGCGGAATCAGCGCTTCAAGCTCCCGTCGCACAGCCGCCAGACGGTCGCTAACGGCGCGGTTGTGCGCGGCCATGCGCCTGAACCGCTCAATTACCCCCATGGTCGCGTGTCTTTGCTCGACGGCCTTGAGGACAGGCTCCCGCAGTTCCTGACCGCGAATTCCAAGCCGGCCTCTCAGTTTTTCAAGATTTTCCAGGAAAATCTTGCGGTCCGGGTGGACTTTGAGGTCCAAGCCGAAAATCTTTTGTAGAATATAATCATAGAGCGCAAGGGAGCCGTTTTTTATACCACCCATGAAGAAAACGCGCGCGGCAAAGGTGTCCGGGAATGCCCAGGATTTTTTGAACTGAGCCAGTTCCGCCGCAAAGGCTTTTTTATAAAGAAGCAAAAGACCGGCCTGCGACGACTCGGCCGCGCTTTGCGGATCGGCAAAAAGACGAAGGGCCGCCAAGCCGTTCTCGTCGGCCAAACCGGGCCAGGCAAATCTTGGAATGCCCATGGCGTCGGTCCCGATCTCAACGCGCCGCGGCAGCTCCCCGAAATCCAAACCGGCCACTTCATCATGTTCCAGTTTCTTTTGCGCCTCCTTCCACAATCGGTCTTCGTGCTTTTCGATGGCCGAGGTGCGCAAATCCTCGATATCGCGACCCGAGGCCAACACGTTCCCCGATGGGTCCAAAACCTCGAAACGCATCCTGAGATGCTCGGGCAGTTGAGCCTGGCCCCACTGTGCGGGGGCGAGCCGGATTCCGGTGCGGTTGAAAACCGCTTCGCAAAGCCGGGTGTGGAAGTCTCCGTCCCCGAAGGAAAGCGCGGCCGATATCTCGCGTACCGTTTCGCCGATCGGCGCAAGCCGTTTTCGAACCTCTTTGGGAAGACTTTTTAGAAGAATCGAAACCTTTTCGGCCACCATGCCGGGGACGAGCCATTCAAAGGCCTGCGGGCGAAGGGAGGGCAGGGTGTGCACCGGCACTCGAAGAGTCACTCCGTCGTCTATCTCCCCGGGGCTGAAGGCGTAGCGCAGTGGAAGCTCGGCTCCGGTGGTGCCAAGAGCGTCGGGAAATTGTTCGGCCGCCTCCGTGGCGGGCTGGTTTTGAAGAAGCTCCTCTTTTTTCATCTTGAGGAAATCGTCTCCGCCCTTGTCTTTTAAAAGTTTGTCAAATGATCTGATATCGCAAAGTTGCGGCAGCCTCGCATCGTAGAAATCATAAAGCGCCTGCTCGTCGGCAAGAAGGCCCCTTCGGCGGGTCTTGTTTTCAAGCTCCTCGATCTGGGAAAGAAGTGCGCTGTTGTGGTCGAGAAAACCGTACCGCGGGGGAAGGTCCCCTTGGACCAGGGCCGAACGGATGAAAATCTCGCGCGCCTGCTCGGGGTCGATCCGCTCGAAGTTTACCTTGCGCCTCTCGAAAACCGTCAGTCCGTAAGCGGTGGCTTTTTCGAAGGCCGTCACCTGGCCGCGATTTTTCTCCCAGTGAGGTTCGGACCAACTGTACTTCAAGACATGACGGCCGACCTTTTCGATCCACTCCGGGTCGATGTTTGCAGCCGTGCGCGCAAAAAGCCGGGTGGTTTGCACCAGTTCGGAGGTCACGATCCAGGTTCCGCCCCTGCCAAAAACGGTCGATCCCGGAAAGAGCATGGCCTGGCTGCCCCGTGCGGCCGTGTAGAGATTTTTTTCCTTGCGCACGGCAACCTGGCTGAGATAGCCGGCCAAAATCGCCCTGTGCACTCCGTCGTAGCCCGCCGGGTGAGCGTTTTCCTCAAAGCCCCCGATTTCGGCAAGAATCGAGCGGATTTCCAAAAATATATCCCGCCACTCGCGCAACCGTCTAAAGGACATGAAATGATCGCGGCAAAATTTTTTCAGATGCCTTGCAGTCCCGGACTCGGGTTGCTCCCAGCAAGCCTGCCAGATTTTCAGAATGGATACGAAATCCGAGCGCGTGTCTTTAAAAACCGCCTGGGCCTGCCTGGCCGCGGCTTCCTGATCAAGCGGGCGCTCGCGCGGGTCCTGGATGCTTAGCGCAGAGCCGATGATCATGATCTCTCTTAGAGCTTTTTCCTCTCGCGCCTCTATGAGCATCCTTGCGATGCGGGGGTCCAGAGGCATGCGGGCCATCATCTTGCCGGCCCGTGTAAGCCTTTGGTGGTCATCGACAGCGCCCAGTTCGCGCAAAACGGCGAACCCGTCCTTTACGGCCGCCGAAGAGGGCGGGTCGAGAAAAGAAAAGTCCTGCACCTTGCCAAGCCTGAGGTGGAGCATCCGCAGAATCACCTCGGCAAGGTTTGAGCGAAGAATTTCAGGCGGAGTATAAAGGGGGCGGTCCGAATAATCCTCCTCCGAATAGAGCCTTATGCAAACACCGGCCTCCACCCGCCCGCACCGGCCTTTCCTCTGGTCCGCGCTCGCCCTCGAAATCGGCGCCACGGGAAGACTGCGGGTCTTCGAGCGCGGGTTGTACCGTGAGGTCCTGGCCAATCCCGTGTCGATAACGTAGCGGATGCCAGGAATTGTTACCGAGGTCTCGGCGATATTGGTGGCCACGATGATCTTGCGCCGAGTGGTTGCGGCGAAAACCCTCTGTTGATCGGAAGCGGCCATTCTGCCGAAAAGAGGCATCACAATCGTGTTCGGGAAGGATTTTCCCTCGATTCTTTGGACCGTCTCCAGTATGTCGCTTTCGGTCGGCATGAAAATGAGAATGTCGCCCCGGCCCTGCGAATCGGGCCGCAAGAGATCCACGGCCTGCAACGCTTGATCGATGTAGCCCGCCTCCGTCCCCTCTTGGGGCATCTCTTTGTCCGGCGGTATGTGCAAGACTTCGACCGGAAACATCCTGCCCGACACTTCGATAATGGGCGCGCCGCCGAAGGCGCTGGAAAATTTTTCGGGATCGATTGTGGCCGAGGTGATGACGACCTTGAGATCGGCCCTTCTGGAAAGAGTCTGTCTCAAAATCCCGATAAGAAAGTCGATGTTCAGGGTCCGTTCGTGCGCCTCATCGACTATGATGGTGTCGTAGGCACGGAAATTCCTGTCCCTTTGCGCTTCGGCAAGTAAAACGCCATCGGTCATGAACTTGATTGTGGTCGTGCGGGCGGTGTGGTCGGCAAACCGGATTTTGTACCCCACAAGGGCCGGCCCCCGCGGGCCGAACTCTTCGCACACCCGCGCGGCCAGGGTGATGGCGGCTATGCGGCGCGGCTGCGTGCAGCCGATCATGCCGGATGTGCCTTGCCCGGCTTCCATGCAAAACTTCGGGATCTGGGTGCTTTTGCCCGACCCGGTTTCGCCGGTAATCACCAGTACCTGGTGTTTGCGAATCGCCGCGACGATCTCCGCCCTTCGCTCAAGTATCGGAAGGTCGAAAGGGTAGGGGGGGATTATGATTTCCGCGGGTTCGGGCCATGTTTTGGAAGTCGAAAAAGTCATGACGAAATAAATATAACTTGTCCAGGGTTCAAATCTATAATCAAATTGTCCGCTCGATCTCTCTTGCGGAGATCTTTACAAAAGGTTCTGTCCGTGTCAATTGTCGTCTATCGAAAAGGGGAGGTTTTCATGACGGAAATTAAAAGAAAAGTGGAAGAGGCGGCCGAAGCTCTAAGACCTCATCTTAAAGGCGGCCGTCCTGTCGGGCTGGTTCTGGGAACGGGCCTTGGCGGAGTTGTGGAGGCCATTGAAAGCCCGGTGGCCGTCGCCTACCGCGACATACCCCATCATCCGGTCTGTACCGCCCCCGGGCATCAGGGGCGAATGATTCTGGGTCGGTGGGCCGGAAAGTCCGTGATTGCCCTCGACGGGCGATTCCACCTCTACGAAGGTTTTTCGCCGCAAACGATTTCTTTTCCGATCAGGGTGTTGCGGGCGCTGGGGACCCGAATCCTTATGATCTCCAATGCCGCCGGGGCGCTGAATCCCAATTTCGACGCCGGAGACCTGATGGTCATAACCGACCATATCAACCTTACCGGCCAAAATCCCCTGGTCGGGGCCAATGAGGACCAATGGGGAGTGCGATTTCCGGACATGACCGAGCCCTACAACCGGGGTCTCGTGGATCTTGCGGAAAAAACAGCCCTCAAGGAGCGCATCAAACTGCGCCGGGGCGTCTATGTCGGGGTTCTTGGCCCAAGTATGGAAACCGCCGCCGAGACCCGTTTTCTCAAGATGTGCGGGGCCGACGCGGTGGGAATGTCGACCATCATGGAAGTGATAACCGCGGTCCACGCCGGTATGGATGTGCTGGCGGTCTCGGCTATAACCAATGTGAATCTGCCCGACTGCTACAGGCCCGCGCCCATTGAAGAGGTCATACGCACGGCCGCGGCCTCCGGGCGCACTCTGGGCAACCTTTTCGAAAAAGTGCTCGAAAAGTGTGGCGAGCCTTGATCATACCACTGCCCGCTCCTCCTCGGTTGCTTTTTCCGTTTTGAAGACGGCGAACTGATTGAAAAGAAAATTTGCGCCCACCCCGGCGATAATACCGCCCGCGGCGGCCAGTTGCGGGCAAAGAGAGGGAAATTGGCGGGATAGTCCGCAGGCCACGAAATAGTTGAGAAGCGCTCCGAGCGAGCACGCCCCGATATAGCCGAAGAATTGCTTGGTAACTGAGCCGTTTCGGGCATGGGAGAATGTGAAGCGGCGGTTCAAGACGAAATTGAACGCCATGGATACGGCAATGGCCGCCGCGATGGAAAATTTGATTCCCAGGCCAAAATCCATCAGCAAAGTGAGCGTGGCCAGGTTCACTATTACGCCAAGTGCTCCCACCGCCAAAAACTGCGCCAGATTGGCCCAGGCTCCGTACTTGTATATGAATAACCGCCTGATATGCCGTACATATCTGGCTTGTTCGGCAAGCGTGAGTTTGCTTTCTCCGGCTTTGCGGTCGCAAAAATGGAACGGAATTTCCTTAACCCGCTCGCACTCGCACTTGACAATCAGTTCGAGGCCGATTTTGTAGCCTATCGGGTTCAAACAATGTGCGGCCTGTTCGCAGGCGCTGCGCCGCAGGGCGAAAAAGCCGCTCATCGGGTCTTTTGCATCGGTGAAGGGTTTTGCCAGCAAGGTGGCGACCCTGCTGTTGAGCCGGCGAAAAAATCCCCAGTCCTTGGCGGTCGATCCACCCTCGACATAGCGCGAGCCCAGGGCGAAATCATGGCCCGCCCCGAGGGCTTCAACAAGTGCCGGAATGCATTCGGGCGGGTGGCTGAGATCCGCGTCCATGACAACGATCACATCTCCGTGCGCGGATTTGAGTCCATCGCATACCGCGGGGCCAAGCCCCCTTTCGCTCGTTCGAATGAACAGCCGCACCCACTCTTCGCCAAGTCCCTCGATGAACTCCCGCGTTCCGTCCCTGCTGTCATCATCCATGATGAGCAGTTCGAGATCCATGCCCCCAACCGTGCGAAGCTCCTTTAGACGGGCTATGAGAGACGGCAGGTTTTCTGCTTCCCGGTAGGTCGGAATTACTACGGAGACGGAGGGAACAGCCTTGATTTGCGAATCTCTCTCATGCTGGTCCCCCTGGCGGGTCGTCGGTTCTTTGTCGCGGTTTGGTCCAAACGGCATGGGGCCGGATCTCCGTGAATTCTTCAAACTTAACGGATCGTTTTTTCCATGGTGTCGCCCAGCATACAATCCGTCGCTTGAATAAGCAAGACCGTAGCCCGACAAATCAAAATCAAGGCGCCCCCCGAAACCCGGACCCCTCAGGCCCGCCGACTCGGGGGAGCGCCACCACCTTTTCACGCCGCGTGCTTTTTGACCCAGGCAACGTAGCGGTCCATCCATCCTTGAAGAAAGTCCTTGCTTGCCGCCCCGATATTTCCCGATTGGTCGAAAAGCCCCTCTTTGGCCTGCAAAAAGACCTCGGGCTGGGCCAGCAAGGGCACGTCGAGATAGGCCAAAACGTTACGCAAATGCTGTTGGGCCATGGCCGTGCCGCTGGGTCCTATCGAAATCCCGAGTACCCCGGCGGGCTTTTTCGCCCAGGCATTTTGACCGTAGGGCCGGGATGCATGGTCGAGCGCGTTCTTTAGCACCCCCGGCATCGAGCGGTTGTACTCCGGGGTCAGGAAAAGAAGCCCCCGGGACGAAAGAATATCTTTTTTCAACCGTACCACGGACTCCGCCGGATTTGCGTCGTCGTCCTGGTTGTAGAGGGGCAGATCATCTATTCGCAGCCGTTTGAACAAAAATTCCTGGGGAGCCAGTTTTGCCAGCGCTTCAAACAACCTGAGGTTGAACGAATCCCGCCGAATGCTTCCGACAACAACACCAATCGGGTATTCTTCCATTGCGTTCTCCTTTTTCATCCCATCCGAACAGCGAGCATCGACATGGAACCTCCGTCGATTCCCTCGATCGGGAAAGTCGGCCGTTCGCCATCCTCGCTCGCACCCAGCACGTAGAGTAACGGCAGGTAATGCTCCGGGGTGGGAATCGATAGCCGCGCATCCGGGCCAAGGCTTTCGAAATCGATCAATTGCGAGTCCCGGCGCTTGGTCAAAAGCTCCCGCGCCTGTTTCTCGAATCGCAGCGCCCAGTCGTATACGACCGGACTGCGGGACTCCCATGAATACATGGCGAGATTGTGAACGATATTGCCGCTGCCAAGGATAAGGACGCCCTCCCTGCGAAGCGGCGCAAGTTTTTCGCCGATTTGGTAATGTGCCTTCGCGGCCATGGCCGCGTCCATGCTCAGCTGAACAACCGGGATGTCGGCCTCGGGGAATAGATGGCGCAAGATGCACCAAACCCCGTGATCCAGCCCCCGCTCCCGGTTCAACCCGACTTCTTGGGGCCCTAACAAATCCCTCACCCGAGAAGCCAGTAAGGGCTCCCCCGGCGCCGGGTATCGGATTTCGAAGAGTTCTTCCGGAAAGCCGTAGAAATCGTGGATGGTTGCGGGCCGCGCACTGGAACTCACCGATATTCCGCCCCCGAACCAATGGGCGGAAATGGCCAGTACGGCCGCGGGGCGCGGTATCGACCTGCCCGCCTCGCTCCAACCTTTCGTATAGGCGTTTTGAGATAACGTCAGCATGGGATTGCCATGCCCGAAAAAAAGAGTCGGCATCAACTCGGACATCCCCGCACCTCCATGGTCCAATTTTACGCTCAATTCTTGCCCGCCCACGGGGGGCGAGACGCTTGATTACTTTGTCCCATGGCGCTATTTTATGACTGAAGCTTTCGATGTGCAAGAAGGTACTTTTTCGTCTGGTACTGACAAAAAGGTAAGCAATGCGGAGGCGCGGTCAGTCTATAAGGAGATGACTATGTCCGGGGAAAAGTTCGGTTGCCCGGTGGAAATCACCCTGGCGCTTCTGGGCAACAAGTGGAAAGTGCTGATCCTGCGTGAGTTGTTCAAAGGAGTGAAACGATTCGGTGAACTCTGCCGCGGGATTTCAGGTATAAGTCAAAAGATGCTGACCCAGCAACTGAGGCAGATGGAAAGCGACGACTTGGTGGAGCGTAAAATTTACGCGGAAGTGCCGCCCCGGGTGGAATATTCTCTTACCGAAACGGGCAGGAGTCTGCAACCCATACTGGATGAAATGCACCGATGGGGTCAAAACTATCGGGTCATGCGCACAGCGGCCGACAAACAGCCGGGGGAAATGTAGACGACTTATTTTGATCGCGTTTTGTCGGGGGGCAATCGTATGAGGGTTCTTTTCGCCGCTCATGAAAAAAGTTGGGGTGGTATGTTCGACCGGATCAGAAACGAGTTGCCGGAACACGAATTTGTGGCCTCCGGAAGCTTCTCGGTGGATAGTCTGAAGGGGTTTGACATCCTTATTCCCACGATGAGTCCGGTCACGCGGGAAATCCTCGAGACCTCGGACCGGTTGAAGCTCGTTCAGCAATGCGGTTCGGGACTTGAGGGGGTGGATATCTGTGCCGCCGAGGCTCTAAATATCAAGGTGGCCAATGTTCCAACCGATATCTCCGGCAACGCCGATTCGGTGGCCGAGTTGGGAATTTATATGTTGATCGGGCTTTCCAGGGATTTTCGGGCAATGGCGCAAAACCTGCGCGAGCGCCGAATGGGGATACCAAGGGGGATGTCGCTTAGCGGCAAGACCATCGGCCTTGTCGGGCTGGGGGGCATAGGTCGAGCCCTTGTGCGAAGGCTGAAAGGCTTCGAGGCCCGACTGATTGCCGTAAAACGCAGCGATCCCGGCAGGGCTGTGGAGGAGTTGGGGCTGGAATGGGCAGGCGGGCCCGAGGATCTGCCGGAGCTTCTCGGGCGCTCCGATTATGTGATCCTTTGCCTTCCAGTTACTTCGGAGACCAAATGCCTTATGAACCGGCAGGCTTTTGCGGCAATGAAGCAAGGGGCCTTTTTGATAAACCTGGCTAGAGGCGGTCTGGTCGATCGCGCCTGCTTGCTCGATGCTCTGGCTTCGGGTAAGATCGCGGGCGCGGGTTTGGATGTTTTCTGGGAGGAGCCTCCCGACCCGCGGGATCCCGTATTTTCCTTCAACGTGCTTGCAACCCCCCATGTCGGAGGCGCAACCGATATTTCAGTGTCGGGAATCGTGCGAACGGTGGCGGAAAATATCCGAAGGGTGGGAAACAATCTTGAGCCGCTTCATCGTAAAAATCGTTAGCAGCCGGCCCAAAGCCGAAACAAGGTGTGCAAAATGAAAAAACTTCTTTCCGCTTCGATTCTTTCCGCCGATTTCGGCAGGCTGGCCGAGGAGGTTCAAGCCGTATCGGAGGCCGGTGCCGACTGGATCCACGTGGACGTCATGGACGGCCGATTCGTGCCCAATATCACCATGGGGCCCTGCGTGGTGGAGGCGCTGCGAAAGGCCTCGGAGCTGCCCCTGGACGTCCACCTGATGATCGAGGACCCGGGGCGTTACGTGGAAAATTTCGCCAAGGCCGGGGCGGATCTTATCGGGGTGCACGCGGAAAGCTGCACCCATCTGCACCGGGTGGTGCAGAACATAAGGGAGTTGGGGGTGAGGCCCTGCGTGGCTCTTAATCCCGCCACCCCGCTCTGCATGGTGGAAGCGGTGCTTCCCGATGTGGACATGATCCTTCTCATGACCGTAAACCCGGGGTTTGGCGGTCAGGCGTTCATACGCAACATGCTGCCCAAAATCAGGCAATGCCGCCGGAAAATCGATGATCTGGGGCTCTCGGTGCTGCTTCAGGTTGACGGCGGAGCAAACCCCGCGACGGCCCCCGAATTGGCCGAAGCGGGTGTCGATGTCTTTGTTGCGGGTTCGGCGGTTTTTAACGGCGACTACCGTGCAAATATCGACAATATCAAAGCGGCCATTGCGCGCGGTGAAAAATCTAAATCTTGATTTTAAGCTCTTCGAGCATGCGGTCGGCGTAGTCTATGATAAAGTCTTTCTGCCTGGAGTCCGCATAGGCGATGCAATTGCATCGCAGCAGCTGGCGGCTTCGAACCAGCATTTCGAAAGCGGCCTGGGCCGGGGAAATGTTTACGGCAAAGCAGAAGGGCTGACATTTCTCATGTTCCCTTTGGATTTCATTGTAGAGTTGCGCGGGGAGCTTTACCCAGAAGACGTCACCAAATTCGGAAGCCTCCGCATTTTTTTGCAGGAAGCCCAGAATGCTGTCGTAGTCGCTTTCTCTAAGTTGGTCTATTACATATTGCTTCATATCGTCGTCCTCACAGTCCCTGTTTAAAATGCGGACAGGATGGAGTTAAAACAGGCTGAAGTCAATAAGCAATTGACTTATCATCTCCTTGCTTCTATACGTGCCCGGTGGCGGCGTCCGATTTCAGGAAATTGGCCCCTTTCCCGCCAAATTGGCTATTTGTAATGTTGACATGAGTGGTTGCAATGTCGAGGTTAACAAAACCCGATTTAGAGTTCATGAAATTTCGCGAAATCGATCCCGCGATGCGCCATGTACTTCGGCATGTATTCGTCAATATGCCCTGGAGCCACAGGGGGCGTTTTATGGACCTGGTCGTCGGTGCCCTCGTAAATGTCGAGTTCGGGTTTGCGGCTTCGGACCTTGAGAGTTGCACGCCCGAAGATGTTTGTGCCTTGGTCTTGCGGGTGCGGGAACGCGGGGGATCGATCACTTTTCACGGCCCCTTCTGGGATCTGAATATGGGAAGTGTTGATCCGGCCATACGGGAGGTTGTGCGATCGAGGCTCGACAGCCTTTTCCGGTTGATCGAAAAAGTGCTGCCCGAGCGGGTGGTCTTGCATACCGGCTTTGATCCGAGACATCATGACGGCCACCGGGGCGAGTGGATCGAACACGGACTGGCTACCCTGGAGCCGTTTGTGCGGCGGGCGGAGAGGTTGGGAGTAACGCTCGTTTTGGAAAACGTCTTCGAAGAAGGACCCGAGTTGCACAGGGAGCTTCTGGAAAGGATGCAGTCGCCGTGGCTTGGCTTCTGTCTGGACGTCGGGCACCAGCACGCTTTTTCCAAAACCGCCCTGGACAAGTGGCTGGAGGCGACCTGGCCATACTTGAAAGAAGTCCATCTTCATGATAACGATGGCTCGTGTGATGCTCATCTGCCTGTGGGGGCGGCAACGATCGACTTCGATCTTTTGTTCGAATTTTTTATCGCCAGGGGGATTTCTCCGCTCCTTACCCTCGAGCCTCACACGGTCGAACACTTGTATGAGACTCTCGCGGGATTGGCGCGGCTTTCTTCCTTCAATAATTTTCTGGGTTCACGCCGGGAGAATGGCTAAATTATAGGCGGCTTTGCAGTAATCTAACTTTCCGCGGGCGGGTTGCAATGGCGATCGTAGAACTTAGTATTGTGCCCCTGGGCGTTGGTGCCGGTGTTAGTCGTTTCGTGGCCGGGGCTGTGAGGGTGCTCGAAAAGACCGGTCTTGGATTCGAACTGACCGCCATGGGGACCATCATTTCGGGCGATTTGGACGAAATTCTGGCCACGGTCAGAAATATGCATGAGAGTTGTTTCGACGCCGGCGCCGTGAGGGTCCTGACCCAGATAAGGATAGACGACCGGCGTGACAAGGACTCGAGTATTGAACGCAAGATTCGTTCGGTGCGTGAAAAGCTGGATGCGGACCGGATGGCTGGAGGATAAATGTGGCTTTGAAAGATTTGGCGGAATACCTGGTAAAATCGCTTGCCGATCATCCGGAAAAAGTGGAGCTTGAAGAGCGCGAAGAAGATGACACCGTCCTCATCGGGCTTAAAATATCCCCGGAGGATATTGGCCGCATTATCGGCAAGAGCGGATACACGATAAACGCGATACGTACCGTTTTGCAAACGGCGGCTTCGAGTCGCAAGAAAAGGGCCAGGCTGGAGGTGGTGGGGCAGGGCGATCTACCCGTGCCGGAAGAAAATGGCGAAGCCGGTAGTGAGGCGGAATCGTAATTGTGATGGCTTGACGAGGATGCAAAGGAGCCAAACTTATGTCTGATACAGTCCGGGGACTTCCCGCACATGAATTAAGAGCGCATTTCGAAGATGACCTGCTCTCCTTTGAGACCACGGCCTCCCTGGATGGTGTGTCCGACAGGGTCGTTGGTCAGGATCGGGCCATTGACGCCATCAAATTCGGGATGGGGATGAAGACGTCGGGGTACAATATCTTTGTGGCCGGACCTTCGAAAGCCGGCCTCACCTATACCGCGAGGACCTACATCGAAGAGCAGGCCGCGAAGGAAGAAACTCCTCCCGATTGGTGCTATGTCTACAATTTCAAAGAGCAGGACAAGCCCAAGTGTTTGAAAATTTCCGCGGGGCGAGGCAAAGCGCTCAAAAAGGACATGAATGATTTCATAGACACTCTTCAGGCTAAAATCCCGGAAGTCTTCGACAGTGACGATTATCGGGCCAAGGAGTCCGAAGTCCACCAGGCCTTTGAAAAGCAGCGACGCGACTATATCGATGAACTCTCGCAGGAGGCTCGCGATCAGGGCTTTATTCTGCAGTTTTCGCAGGTGGGTATGGTCATCATTCCGGCCAACAAAGAGGGCGAGCCGATGACCCAGGAGGACCTGCGCCACCTCGGCGAAGAGGAACGCCAGGACCTTCGCGGCAAAAGCGACGAACTCCACGAGAGAATGAAGGACACCATCAAGAAGATTCACGCGGTTGAAAACGAATTCAAGGAAAAGCACACTAAGCTCGATAACGAAATCGCGCTTTTTGTCGTTGGCCAGTTGATGGATTCCTACGAGGAAAAATACCACGACGATGCCCAGGTGCTCGACCATCTGAAAGAAGTTCAAGAAGATGTGCTTGAAAACATTGACGATTTCAAGAAAAAACCCGAATCTCAGCAGCCGCCCGGCCAGCCCGTGGCCCCCTTTGCAGGCCCGCCCAAGGAGATGAATCTGCGAAAGTACGACGTCAACGTGCTTATCGACAACTCCGAGACCAAGGGCGCTCCGGTGATCATAGAATCCAACCCGGCATACCCGAACCTGTTTGGCTCGATAGAGAGGCAGGCATGGTTCGGTGCCCTTTTTACCGATCATACGATGATAAAGCCCGGATCGTTGCACAAGGCCAACGGTGGCTATCTGGTGATGAAGGCCCTCGATCTGCTCAAGTGGTTCATATCCTACGAGGCAATGAAAAGGGCCCTGCGCGACAAGGAAATCAGGATCGAAGATCTTGGAGAACTCTACGGGATTTTCAGCACCAGGACCATACGTCCCGAGCCCATTCCGCTGGATTTGAAGATCGTTCTAACGGGCGACCCGTACATCTATCAGTTGCTCTACAGCTACGACGAACGCTTCCAGAAGCTCTTCAAGGTCAAAGCCCACTTGAGCGATCAGATGGACAAAAAGCCGGACAAGGTCCTGGAATGCTCCAGGATGATCGCCCGCTACTGCAAGGAGCACAAAATTAAACACCTCGACGGGACCGGTGTGGCCCGCGTGCTCGAATACTCCGTCGAACTCACCGAAGACAGGGAAAAACTTTCCCTCGAATTTGGAACGATCGCCGATCTGCTCCAGGAGGCCAATTACTTCGCCGGCATCGAAGGCAGCGAGTTTGTGGGCCGAAAGCATGTCGATGAGGCCATAAAGAAGCGTATCTATCGATCCAACCTCATTGAAGAGCGCGTCAAGGAGATCATGGAACGCGACATCATATGGGTGGAGACTGAAGGCGAAAAAGTCGGCCAGGTAAACGGTCTGGCCGTGCTTATGACCGGAGATCACGTCTTTGGAAGGCCGAACAGGATCACCGCCACCGTCTCGGTTGGCCGCGAGGGAATGGTCTCCATCGACCGGGAATCGAAAATGAGCGGCGCGACTCATACCAAAGGGCTGATGATTCTGAGCAGCCTTTTCCGTGAACGGTTCGCCTACAACAAGCCCATAGCCTTTTCAGCCTCGGTGTGCTTCGAGCAAAGCTACGGGATGATCGACGGAGACTCGGCCTCGAGCACCGAATACTACGTGCTGGTGAGCGCCATAAGCGGTGTGCCTCTTAAGCAGGGGATCGCCGTGACCGGCTCGGTAAGCCAGAAGGGCGAAGTCCAGCCCATCGGAGGCGTCAATCACAAGATAAAGGGCTTTTTCGATATCTGCAAAGTCAAGGGGCTCGATGGCTCACAGGGCGTCATGATTCCGCACAAAAACATCAGCAACCTGATGCTCGATCAGGAAGTGGTCGATGCGGTCGCGCAGGGCAAATTCCATATCTGGCCTGTGGCCACAGTCGAAGAAGGGCTGAAGATCCTTACCGGGGTCGATGCCGGGGTTGTCGAGGCCGACGGCGCATATCCCGAGGGCTCCGTCTACCGAAAAGTTGACGACAGGCTGAAGGAAATCTCGGAAATCGTGCGCAAATTCGGCAAGGAATCCGAAGACGGCGCCCAAAAGAAAGAAGAAGATAATGGCGGCGGCTGCCCTGGTTGCGGCCACTAAGAAAACCGCTTTTGGCCTGGCTTTCCAGGACCTGCTTTGAAGGCTTTGAAAGGGCGGCTTATGGCCGCCCTTTTTCAGCTTCTCATGGGCAAAGATGTTTGATAGACCTGCTCGGGAGTTTTTCGGATGAAATCCGACTTGCAGACAAATTCCTCCCTTTCCATCCTCATCGTCGATGATGAGCCCAATATTCGGAAAACGCTCGCCATTGCTCTTGAATCCCAGGGCCACCTCGCAACTTCGGCCGCAAACCCGGCGGACGCACTGGAAAGGGCCGGTGAGCGTCATTTCGATCTGGCGCTGCTCGACCTTCGCCTGGGCTCCGAGTCCGGGCTCGATCTTCTAGGAGATCTTCGGTCGCTTTGCCCCTGGATCAAGTGCATCGTGATCACCGCCTACGCCTCGATCGACACGGCCGTCGAGGCCATGCGCAGGGGCGCCTTCGACTATCTGCCAAAGCCTTTTTCCAACGACCAGCTTTCACTGCTTGTCGGCAAGGTCCTTGAAATCAGGGCCCTTGAGCAGAAAGTGGCCTCTCTTCAGGACAGACTTAAAGAAGTCGTTCCGGAGGCGGTGCTCGAAAGCAAAAGCCCCGCCATGCAGCGGGTCCTGCTGATGGCCCGCCAGGTTGCCGGCAGCGATGCCTCGCTTCTAATTCGCGGTCAGTCCGGCACGGGTAAAACCATCCTGGCCCGCCTGCTCCATTCCTGGAGCGGCCGATCTCTCAAACCCTTCGCCACCGTATCCTGCCCAACTCTTAGCGCCGAACTGCTCGAAAGCGAACTTTTCGGCCATGCCCGCGGGGCCTTTACCGGGGCGGTGCGAGACTATCCGGGACGCATTGCGGCCAGCGAGGGAGGTACGCTTTTTCTCGATGAAATAGGAGATCTTCCCCCGCCCGTTCAGGCCAAGCTGCTTCGGTTTCTACAGGAAAAGAGCTACGAACGCCTCGGTGAACTGAAAACTCGCAAAGCCGATGTCAGGATCATCACGGCCACCAACGTCGATCTGGAAGCTGCCATCGAGGCCGGAAAGTTCCGTGAGGACCTTTTCTACAGGCTCGATGTGGTCTCGCTCCTGATGCCCCCGCTTAGAGAGCGTCGGGAGGACATACTGCCGCTGGCCGAAAATCTGCTCGCTTTTTTCGCCCGGGAAAACCACAGACGGATTCTGGGGTTTTCCAAGGAAGCTTGTGAAATTCTGCAAAACTATGACTGGCCCGGCAATGTGAGGGAGTTGCGAAACGCCGTCGAACGCTCGGTGTTGCTCTGCGAAGAACTCATGGTCTCCATTCGCCATCTGCCGGTCAAGCTCAAAGCCCCCGATCGCGAGTCCCAACCAGGTGATCCTGTCACCATGGAAGAACTCGAAAGGACCCACATCAGGCGAGTGCTCGCCTCCAGTAAATCGATCGAGCAAGCCCGATGCATCCTGGGTATGGATTCGGTCACTCTTTGGCGAAAGCGAAAGAAGTACGGCCTGTAGTTGTTTCTTTTTGAAATCTCGGAAAATCGCCATCTTTCATTTTGCAATCAAGTCTTTCTGAACCGTGCCGGTCGGCATGCGCAACAGGTTGAAATTACATAACCTTGTCTTACCATGCTCTTGGCACGTGATTTGCCTATGGATAATCCCGGGGAAGGTTTAAAGAGATGGGAGTGAGAACCAAACTTGTCGCGGCTTCCTTTGGCCCGCTCGTGATTCTTATGGCGGTGGGCATCATCACCATCGGGGCCATGCGCGAATCGGGCATGAGGCAGCAGGCGGTTTTTCTGCAAGGCCGCAACAGAATTGTTGCCTTGAGGAACATGAAACAGGCTGTGGAACAAATCGATGGAAGCGTTCGGAGCTTTGTTTTTGAAGGCAAGTCGGGGATGCCCGACATGAAGGTAGCGGTTGCGAGATTCTCTCAAAGTCTCCAGGCGCTGAAGGGTAGGGGGGCTCCGCCGGGGGAGGCCGCGCTTTACCGGCAACTGACTCGATCATGGGAAGAGTTCGGAATGGATCTGGAACGGTATCAAAAGCTGCCCGATGGGAACGCTCGCAAGGCTTTTTATCTGTCGCGCCTTTTGCCGCTTTCAGACGCAATCAAGGATCTGGCCGGGCGAACCTCCGACATGAACCTGGACAATCTGATCTCCGGCACCACGAAATTTCGCCAACAGGAGGCCAAGGCCGATCGCGAAGTGCTGGCCCTTGTCACGGTGGGAATCGGACTGGGATTTATATTCGTCATCGTTACGGGGGCCTCCATCGCAAGGCCCATATCCAATTTGACCCGCTCGGTGAAAGAAATTCAGAAGGGAAACCTGGATCTGGTGGTAAGGGTCTCCTCGGGCGACGAAATAGGGCAACTCGCATCGGCTTTTAACGATATGACTTCAACTCTTAGAGAGTTCAGGCGCTCGAACCGTGCCCGGCTCATCCGGTCTCAAAAAGCCACCCTTTCGGCCCTCAACGCTCTTCCGGACGCCGTGATCATCTGCAATGCGGCCGGGATTATCGAGACTGCAAATGAATTTGCCCAAAGGCTCTTCGACCTCCGACCGGGAAAAGCCATCGAGGCGGTCGAACACGAAAAGATCCGCGATCTGTTCGAGCGCGTTCTTCTCGAACGTCGTCCGGCCTCTTTCAAAACCCATGAATCGGCCATACAGATTTTTAAAGACGGCGAGGAGCATTTCTTTCTTCCCGAAGCCGTACCCATGTTGGACGAGGAAAGAAGGCTCATCGGGGTCACATTGATCCTGGCGGACGTAACCAGGTCGAGGCAGATCGATGAAATGAAAAGCGGCCTGATATCCACGGTTTCCCATGAACTCAAAACCCCTCTTACTTCCATCAGGCTTGCCGCCCATGTACTGCTTTCCGAAAAGCTCGGCCCGCTCTCACCCAAACAGGCGGAACTCGTTGTGGCCGCCCGCGACGATTCCGATCGGCTCTACAATATCATCGAAAACCTGCTCGACATTCACAAACTCGAGTCGGGGGCTTCCAAAATCGAGATCGAGCCGGTAAATCCCGACCAGTTCCTGCTAAGTGTGATCGAGGAAATGAAGCCCGCTTATGCCGACAGGGGTGTGGCGCTCGTTTTGGACCTTCCGGGGGATGTCCCGGAAGTCATGGCCGACAGGATGAGAATGGAAATCGTATTTTCCAACCTGCTCGACAACGGTTTGAAATTTACCCGGCCGGGCGGACAGGTGAAGGTCTCGGCAGGCGTTGAGAATGAACTTGTCTTTTTCCGTGTGGAAGATACCGGCTCCGGTATATCTGAGGAGTACCTGCCGCATATCTTCGAAAAATTCTTCCGGGCCCCCGGTCACGGCAGATTGAGCACCACGGGGTTGGGCCTTGCGATCGTAAAGGAAATAATCGAGGCCCACGGCGGTAAAATTGAGGTGAGCAGCAAGCCGGGCCAAGGCACGCGGTTTTCATTCACCTTGAAGCCGGCCGAGAGCGCATCAAACCCTTTGCCCGATGCGGGCCCGTGTTCCTGAGGAGGGATCATGTTTTGGGACGTTTTGTATGTTGGCATTCTGATCGGGTTTTTCATTCTTTCCGGATTGTATGCGCTTTTTTTTGAAAGTGAGAGGAAATGATCGAAGACATAATCGTAGGAATTATAGCTGTCGCCCTGATAATTTATCTATTCTGGGTACTCATCCGACCTGAAGACTTTTGAGGAGAACTTGAATGCATGCTGCGGGCTGGGTTCAACTGGCCGTATTCACCGTCGTCTTGCTGGCTGTTACGAAGCCTCTCGGGCTCTACCTCATGCGGGTGCTCGACCCTGCGGGACAAACATTTCTGGAGCCGGTTTTAAAACCGGTGGAAAATCTGGTCTACGGCTGTATTGGCGCCGAAGGGACCGGCGAGCAGGACTGGAAGGGTTATGCCGGCTCGGCTCTTGTCTTCAGCCTTGCAGGGGCCCTTTTCACCTACGCCCTGCTGAGGCTCCAGCAATTTTTGCCGCTGAATCCTCAGCACTTCGGGGCCCTTTCGCCCGATCTTTCCTTCAACACCGCTTCGAGCTTCACCACCAACACCAACTGGCAAAATTACGGCGGCGAGTCCACCATGACCTACTTATCCCAGATGGTGGCGCTCACATCGCACAATTTCTTTTCCGCCGCGATGGGTATTTCGGTCGCTGCAGCCTTGGTTCGCGGCATAGCCAGGCAGAAAACAAGGCTCCTCGGAAATTTCTGGGTCGATCTCACACGGGTAAGCCTCTATCTTTTGCTTCCGCTAAGCATAATTATGGCAGTTTTCCTCATGTCCCAGGGGGTGATCCAAAATTTCAGCCACTACGTGACCGCTCACATCGTTGAACCCTACACGGGAAAAACCGCCACGGGGCAAAAGCTGATCTCGACGCAGTCGATCGCCATGGGGCCGGTCGCCTCCCAGGAGGCGATAAAGGAACTGGGGACCAACGGTGGCGGGTTCATGAACGCCAATTCCGCCCACCCCTACGAAAACCCGACACCTCTATCGAATTTTGTCGAAATGCTCTCGATTTTCGCCATCGGTAGCGGCCTGACCTATTGGCTCGGCCGCATGGTGGGAAACCAGAAGCACGGCTGGTCCATCTGGTCGGCCATGTTAATCCTTTTTCTTGCCGGCACCATGATCTGCTGGTGGTCCGAATCCCGGGGCAACCCGCGGCTTACCTCGCTTGGCGTTTCCGCCCGCCAGGGCAATATGGAAGGAAAGGAGGCCCGATTCGGCGCCTTTGATTCCGCGCTCTTTGCAACCGTTACAACCGATACTTCATGCGGAGCGGTTAACTCCATGCACGATTCCTTTCTGCCCCTCGGAGGACTCGTGCCCCTCTTTAACATGCACACGGGATGCGTGGTCTTCGGGGGTGTGGGGGCCGGTCTTTACGGCATTTTGATCTTCGTGGTGCTGGCCATATTTCTCGCGGGTCTCATGATCGGTCGAACGCCCGAGTACTTGGGCAAAAAACTCGAATCCTACGATGTCATGGCCGCGGTGCTTGCCATTCTTTTGCCCTCGGCGGTGCTTCTCGGATTTACCGCCCTTGCCTGCGTTTCCACCTGGGGGCTTGCGGGACTCAATAACACGGGTCCCCACGGCCTTAGCGAAATCCTCTACGCCTTCACCTCGTGTATCAACAACAACGGCAGCGCCTTTGCGGGTCTTAGCGGGAACACCTTGCCCTACAACACCACCCTTGGTCTCGCAATGCTTGTTGGCCGCTATTTTGTGATCGTTCCCGTGCTGGCCCTTGCTGGAAGCCTTGCGTCCAAAAAGGCCGTTCCGGTAAGTTCGGGTTCCATGCCCGTTGCCGGCGCAACCTTCATCCTTCTCATTATCGGCACGGTTCTGATTGTCGGAGCCTTGACCTTTTTTCCCGTGGTGAGCTTGGGCCCCATTGTGGAACACTTCCTCATGGTCCACTCGACCATGCTTTTTTGAGGGGTAGTACAGATGGCCGGAAAAGAACATTCACTTTTCGACAGATCGATCCTTGTTCCCGCGATTCGGGACAGTTTCCTGAAACTGAACCCGGTCTACCTGGCAAAAAACCCGGTAATCTTCGTCACCTTGGTGGGCGCGATAGTTACTACCGTCGAGCTGATTTTCGCCCCCCTGCGCGGCCAGGCGATAGGTTTTCCGCTGCAAATATCACTGTGGCTATGGTTTACGGTGCTTTTTGCCAATTTTGCCGAGGCCATGGCCGAAGGGCGGGGCAAAGCCCAGGCCGATACGCTGCGCAAAGCCCGTACTCTTACCACGGCAAATCTTCTCCAGCCGAATGGAACGACCAAGACCGTCGCCGCCGAGTCGCTTCGAAAAGACGACATGGTGGTTGTCAAGGCCGGCGAGGTCATTCCGGCTGACGGCGATGTGACCCGGGGGGCCGCAAGCGTTGACGAGTCGGCCATTACGGGGGAGTCCGCGCCCGTTATCCGCGAGTCGGGAGGCGACCGCAGCGCGGTCACCGGAGGCACCCGCGTTCTCTCCGACGAGATAACAATCCGGGTGACGGCCAATCCGGGCGAGAGCTTCATGGACCACATGATAAGCCTCGTAGAGGGCGCAAAGCGGCAGAAAACGCCAAATGAAATCGCCCTTACCATCCTTCTTGCCTCCCTTACCATCCTTTTCATCATCGTGGTGGCAACTCTCAAGCCCTTCGGCGCCTATTCCCATACGCTCTTTTCCATAACCGTTCTGGCCGCCCTTCTGGTATGCCTCATCCCCACCACCATCGGCGGGCTTCTTAGCGCCATAGGCATTGCGGGCATCGACCGGCTGGTGCAGCATAACGTTTTGGCCATGAGCGGCCGGGCCGTCGAGGCTGCCGGGGACGTGGACGTGCTTTTGCTCGATAAGACCGGAACCATAACCCTTGGAAACCGGCAGGCCGTTTCGTTCGTGCCAGCTCCAGGGGTCTCGGTCGAAGAACTGGCCGACGCGGCCCAACTCGCCTCGCTTGCCGACGAGACGCCCGAGGGCCGAAGCATCGTCGTTTTGGCCAAGGAGTTTGGCATTCGTGAAAGGGATCTGAGCGGATTCGAACAGGCCGAGTTCATTGCCTTCACCGCCAGAACCCGCATGAGCGGTGTAAATCTCGACGGGCGCCAGTACCGCAAGGGTGCCGCCGACGCCGTGTGTGAATTCGTTGGCGAAGATTTGCCCCCAGAGGTCGTGGCCAGTGTTCAGGATATCGCACAGAAGGGAGCGACCCCGCTTGTAGTGGCCAAGGACCGGAAAATAATGGGCGCCATTCATCTCAAGGATATCGTAAAAGGCGGCCTTCAGGACCGGTTTGAACGCTTTCGCGCCATGGGCATCCGCACGGTCATGATTACCGGGGATAATCGCCTCACCGCCGAAGCCATCGCCCGGGAAGCCGGAGTGGACGACTTTTTGTCCGAAGCCCGCCCAGAGGATAAACTCGCGCTCATTCGCCGCGAGCAGGCGGTGGGGCATCTTGTGGCCATGACGGGGGATGGCACCAATGACGCCCCCGCCCTCGCACAGGCAGATGTCGGCGTGGCCATGAACACAGGCACCCAGGCCGCCAAGGAAGCCGGCAACATGGTCGATCTGGATTCCAACCCCACCAAGCTCATCGAGGTGGTCGAGATCGGAAAACAGCTCCTCATGACCCGGGGAGCCCTTACGACCTTCAGCGTGGCAAACGATGTGTCCAAATTTTTCGCCATCATTCCGGCCATGCTGGTATCGACTTTCCCGGTCATCGCCCCCTTGAACGTAATGAGGCTCGGCACCCCCCACAGCGCCATCCTCAGTGCCGTCATCTTTAACGCCGTGATCATCGTGGCCCTAATTCCCCTGGCCCTTAAAGGCATTAAATTCCGCGCTCTGGGGGCCGCGGAGATCCTGCGCCGAAATCTTCTCATCTACGGCCTGGGCGGGCTCATCATTCCCTTTATCGGCATTAAGCTGATCGACATGATAATCCGGGCCGTCGGACTGGCCTGAGGAGAAAGAGCTATGAACATAAAGGCGTTGATTAAGGATTTCCGGGCCTCGGCAGTGGTGACGATCATTCTTGGAACAGTGCTTTGCGGGCTCTATCCGCTCCTGGTCTGGGGTATAGGCCAACTCGCCTTCCATGACCAGGCGAACGGTTCGCTCGTAAGGCGGGGCGCAAAGGTGGTCGGCAGCAGCCTTATCGCCCAGAATTTCACCGGAGAGCGCTACTTTCATCCCCGTCCCTCCGAGGCGGGAGATAACGGCTATGACGCCGCAAGTTCCAACGCGAGCAACCTGGGGCCTCTTTCCAAAAAGCTCCACGATGAGGTAAAAACCAGGGTCGAGGCCTATCGGTCCGAAAATGACCTCCCGCCCGCCGTCAAGGTCCCCGCCGATGCGGTGACGGCCTCCGGCTCCGGCCTCGATACCGATATCAGCGTGGAAAATGCCCAATTGCAGGCGCCAAGGGTTGCCCGTGCCAGGGCAATGTCGGTCGAGGTCGTGCGCCGATTTATCGCAAGGTTCACCGCCGGCCGTCAACTGGGCTTTTTGGGCGAACCCCGGGTAAACGTTCTGCTGATAAACCTCGCCCTCGACAAGAGCAACAAAAAGTGATCCTCGTTCAAGCCGGAGGTCCCGATGGCCGAAGACAAGGCCCTTAGCTTTCTTCAGTTGATTCGCCGCGCCCAACGTGGCAAGCTCAAAGTTTACCTTGGCTATGGCCCAGGAGTGGGAAAAACCTGGCAGATGCTTCTCGAAGGCCATCGCCTGAGGCTGGCCGGAGTCGATATCGTCGTCGGGCTGGTTGAAACCCATGGAAGGGCCGAAACCGCACAGCTGGTCGAGGGGCTGGAGATCATCCCCAGAAAACGGATTCACTACCGGGGAATTTTGCTTGAAGAAATGGATCTGGACGCCCTGCTGGCTCGGCGCCCTGAAGTGGCATTGGTCGATGAACTGGCCCACACCAACGTTCCGGGGGGCGAAAACGCAAAGCGGTACCAGGATGTCCAGGATCTTCTCGCCGCAGGCATTCACGTCATCACGACCATGAATGTCCAGCACCTGGAGAGCCTCTACGATACGGTCGAGCAACTGGTCGGCGTCAAGGTCCACGAACGGCTGCCCGACGCCATTCTGGCCGAGGCGGACGAAATCGTAAACGTCGATCTTGCCCCCGAAGACCTGCAGCAGCGCATGAAAGAGGGCAAAATCTACCCGAGCGAAAGAGTGCCCACGGCCCTTGAAAACTTCTTCAAACGCTCCAACTTGAATGAATTGCGCGAACTCTCCTTTCGCGAACTCGCCTCTCAGATCGATCTCAAGCGTCGAAGCACCCCCGAGGAGGAACACTCGACCGCTCCCGATCAGGTGATGGTGTGCCTCAGTTCGCGCGGTCCAAATTCCGCGGGGCTGCTTCGCTACGGCTCGCGGCTTTCCGGGCGCCTAAACCGCAACTGGTACGCCGTCTATGTCCAACGGCCCTCCGAATCCCCGACCGCCATCGACGCCACCACCCAGCGCTACCTCTCCGAGACCCTCACCCTGGCCAACGCCCTGGGCGCCATCGTTTTCACCTACAAGGGCGAGGACATCGCCGAGACCATCCTTCACTTCGCAAGCGAATACCGTGTCGGCCATATCGTGATCGGCAGACCCGGCCACTTGCCCTTGTGGAAGCGGCTGCTCGGACGAAAAACCGTCGTCGAGCAGTTGATCCTGAAGGCTCGCGGACTCACCGTCGTGGTAGTCGATGCCAAAGCCGAGCAAAAACTCCCGGGGGCCGTGAGGCGGCAAGAGTCTTGAGCGAATATCCTTCTGTAATATAAAATTGTATACAATTTTTGGCAAAAATGGTAACTGCTCCAGCATGCTATTAGCATGTGGCGGATCGGAATCCCTTTGCGGAATCAACAGGAGGAAATATGGAGCAGTCGTTGGTGTTGGAAGAGCGATCGGGGCAGACCTCGATCTTGAAGCTAAACCGCCCGGAAGTGATGAATTCCTTGAACTTCGGTATGTTGCGGGCCCTTTCGGAAAAAGTCAACGCGATTCAGTGGGACCCTCAAGTCAGGGTGATCATAATCGCCGGGGCGGGCGAAAAGGCCTTTTGCGCCGGCGCCGACCTCAAGGAAAGGGCGACCCTTCCCGAAGAAGAGGTAAGAAAATTCATTTTCACTCTGCGCGAGTTGTTTACGTTCGTAGAATACATGAACAAGCCGGTCATCGCGGCGGTAAACGGGATAGCTCTCGGGGGCGGTACCGAACTGGCCCTGGCCTGTGACATCCGCATAGCTTCGGAAAAGGCCACCATGGGGCTTACCGAAACAAGACTGGCGATCATTCCGGGCGGCGGCGGCACCCAGCGGCTGCCCCGCATCGTCGGCCGGGCAAAGGCCAAGGAACTCATCTACACCGGCAGGCGAATCGATGCCGCGGAGGCTCTTTCCATCGGTTTGGTAAACAAGGTCGTTGCCCCCGAGGCCCTGATGGACCAATGCCTGGAGATGGCCGCAATGATCTGTGAGGGTGGTCCGATTGCCATCACCCAGGCCAAGTACGCCATCAACCACGGTCTGGAGGTCGATCTGCGCTCCGGCCTCGCCATTGAATCGAACGCCTACTGGGTGACCATCCCCACGGAAGATCGCACCGAGGGGTTGACCGCCTTCAGAGAAAAGCGAAAACCGGTGTTCAAGGGAAAATAAGGACCGGCCTTGGAAGAAAATGTCGAAAAAGGCCTCGAAACGGTCTTGCAAAGCGGCGAGTTCCACATTCTAAAACACATCGGCGACGCGGTCCTGGTCACCTCCAGGCAGGGGACCGTGGTCTATGCCAACGATGCGTGCAGCCGCATCATGGGCCTTCCCGCCCATGCCCTGGCGGGTCGTAAACTTGCCGAGATCGAAGCCGATTCCTTGACCCTTAAGGCCATGGCCAATCGTACCGAGGTGGCAAATGTGCGAAAATACATCGATTCGCTAAAAGGGGCGGTCATATGTTCGGTGCTTCTGCTGCCTTCGGCCGAAGACTTCGCCTGCTCGGTCACCATCATGAACGTGGTCCATCAAGAGGCCTCGGAGGCCGATTCCAAGGCCAGGCGGCGCTACGTCGAATCCTACCTCGACGCGGGCATTGCCCGGGGCGCCGACCTGCCCGCCCCCTTCAAAAAACTCGTGGGCGCCAGCAGTCCTTTCCGCGCCGCGCTCTACCTGGCCTACAAGGCTGGCAGGGCCGACTTCTCCGTCCTGGTAACAGGCGAGTCCGGGGTCGGAAAGGAACTGCTGGTGCGCGCCATTCACGAATCGAGCAGACGCTGCGACCACGAATTCGTCAGCATCAACTGCGCGGCCATTCCGGGCACCCTGATCGAATCCGAACTTTTCGGCTACGCCTCGGGCAGCTTCACGGGAGGCCGAAAAGAGGGCAAAAAGGGCCTGTTCGACCTCGCGGACAAAGGCACCCTGTTTTTCGACGAAGTGGCCGATTTCGAACTCAACACCCAGGCCAAGATCCTCAGGGTGCTCGAAGAGGGGGAGTTCCGGCGGGTGGGGGATCAAAAATGTATACCTGTTGATACGCGAATTCTCAGCGCCACCAACAGGGACCTCTCCCGAATGATGATCGAGGGCAAGTTCCGAGAAGACCTTTTCTACCGGCTAAATACCATGACCATCCATGTGCCGCCCTTGCGCGAGCGGGGCCGGGACATCGAGTTGATCGCCGGCCATTTCCTCGACGGCCTTTGTCGCCACTACAAAAGGAAAGCCGAATTCAGCCGGGCCACCATGGATATTTTTTTCTCCCATCCCTGGCCCGGAAACGCGAGGGAACTGCGAAGCGTGGTGAACTACGCGCTCAACATGACCGATTCGGAACTGATCGAGCCCTCCGATCTGCCCCACTACCTGCTGGTATCCCAAGGCCGCGCAGAACTCGACCGGCGCATTCCGGCGGGGAGCGAACCCGAAAACCCCGGCCGGGGCCTTGTCTATAAAGACGTCATGGAAGCCTTCGAAAAAGATCTGCTCGAAGCCGTTCTCAAAAGATTTCCCAACAGGACCAGGGCCATGGAAGCCCTTGGCCTCAGCCGCCGCTCCTTCTACCTCAAGCTCGCCAAACACCGAATATGCTGACAAGCCGTTTCGAGTCTGTATAAAAAACGCGACAACCCCCTTCGTGTGTGTCTAAATGTATACGAATATCGGGTCCCTTTCGCCTGTAAAAAAGATCCCGTTTCGCCCCGGGTGGTCTCCGGCCCCGAATGGAACGGTTCTTGCCCATTAAGAGGTCGTCTTGTCTGGATGAATTGTCCGTAGTGTGAGAGCCGATGAAAAACAATGTTGAAATAATCGAGATCGGCCCCCGTGAGGGCTTGCAGTATCACCCCGACTATATTCCCGCCCGGGAGAAGATCGCGCTTGTCAACGAGCTGTTCGAGTGCGGTTTTCGCAAAATCGAGGTCTCTTCTTTCGTCCATCCCAGGGTGGCGCCTCAGATGAGGGATGCCGTCGAGGTGCTCTCCGGGGTTTCTTGCGGCGAAGGGGGCGGTGAGAGGATCCGGCAGGTGCTTGTTCCAAACGAAACCGGATGCCGTAGCGCCATAGCCTGCAAATCCGACGAGATCTCGGTATGGGTCTTTCTTACCGACCGGCTGAGCTTTCCGACCCTTAACAGGAGCGTAGCCGAGACCCTCAAACGGATCAGCACGATTTGCGAAATCGCCGGGGCCAGTGCGGTCAAGACCAGCGCTTACGTGGGCGCGGCTTTCGGGTTTGCCGGAGAAGATCCGGTTGGCCACTATGAAAACCTCTCGGCAATGGTGGCCAAACTGGTCCAACTGGGCTGCTCGCAGGTCTGTCTTAACGACGAGCTTGCCATGGCCAACCCGGTCACTGTGCGCGAGCATCTGCGGGCATGCATGGCGGAGGTGGAGTCTTCAAAGCTTGCCGTGCATTTCTACGACAACCGGGGCATGGGGTTGGCCAATGTGTTTGCCGCCTACGAATCGGGGGTGCGCATTTTCAAGTCGAGTCTGGGCGGGGCTGGGGTGCACGGATATTTTCGAACGGCAATCGAGGAAAAGGCCCTCGGAAAAGTCGATCCGCACGGTCTTGCGACCGAGGACATCGTCTATGGTTTCGAGGAGATGGGGATCCCCACCGGGATAGATATGGAACGTTTGATCGAATGCGGCCGTTTTATGGAAGAACTTTTGGGAACGCAGTTGCACAGCCGGGTGCGTTCGAGCGGCCTTTGCGGCGAAACGCTAAAGCACGCCAAAGCCTGTCTGCGTCCAGTCCGGGGGCAGTCGGGGGCGGGGCGCGACGTTCGCCATTGACACCGCAAAAGTGTGAATCGTGGAGGACTACTATGGAAGATGACGAAAGAGTGGAGCGTCTAAAACACTGGGAAGAACAGGACGCTATTGTCACGGAGCGGCGTAAGGAGGCCTACGACATTGGCGGCGAAAAGCAGATAAACCGGCTTGCCAAACAGGGCAAAAAGCCGATGCGCGATCTCGTCCGGATGCTCATCGATCCGGGCACGGAGTTTTTCGAACTCGGCCTCGATGCGGGCTATAATATTGGCGACATAAAGCTCTATGGCGGCGACCTCTACGTTTCGGAAAAGCGTGGCCACATTCCTGGTGGAGGCGTGGTGACAGGCATCGGCGTGGTTCACGGCAAGGATTGCATGATTTTTGCCAACGAAAACCGCCTGGCTGCGGGAAGCTATTTCCCGATCACTCTCAAAAAACACATGCGGGCACAGGCCATCGCCGAACGTCTCGGACTTCCCTGCATCTACATAGCCGACTCGGGCGGAGTCAACCTTCCCTTGCAGCTGGGCTGTTTTGCCGACGACGGCCACTTCGGCACCATGTTCTACAATATGTGCCGCATGTCGGCCAAGGGGATAAAACAATACACCCTGTCCACGGGCGGAAACACGGCCGGGGGCGCCTACATCGTCTATCTGGCCTCCGAATCGATCATGATCGAGAAGCTGGCCTTCGCCTTCCTGGCCGGGCCTCCCATGGTAAAATCGGCCATCGGGGAGACGGTTACGGCCGAAGACCTCGGCGGGGCCTATGTCCATACGCAGCATTCGGGCGGGTGCGACCACTGCGTCAAGTCCCAGGCCGAAGGGGTGCTCAAGATCCGCGACATCATGGAGTTCGAACCCTCCCAGCCGCTGCACTGCGAGCGAAGAAAGCCAAGAGAGCCCCGGTTCGACTACCGTGAAATGATGCGCTCCACCCCCGTAAATACCTACAGCGCCATCCCCATCAAGGACACCATCAAGTGCATCGCCGACGATTCCTATTTCCATGAATACAAGCCCACCTACGGCCTTGCCAGGGGGCAGTCGATCGTTGTCGGCAAGATGTGGCTCAAGGGAATGCCCGTAGGGGTGGTTGCCTCCAACGGCAGCGGCATAATCTACTCCGAGGCGGCTCAAAAGGCTACCGAGTGGATGATCCGGTGCGGCAACTCCAAACTGCCGGTGATATTCTTGCAGGGCTCTCCGGGCTACATGGTCGGAAAGCAGGAAGAGTGGGGCGGCATAGGAAAATACGGCGCCGATATGGTGCGCGCCTGCAGCGCTCTTAACGTTCCCAAGATTCAACTGGTAATCGGTCCCGACCACGGCGCGGCAAACTACGGCATGTGCGGCAGGGCCTTCAAACCCGTCTTTTGCTTTACCACCATGAGAGGCCGAACGACGGTCATGTCGGGTAAAACCGCCGGATTTGTCATGGAGACCATTCGCAGAAAAAATATTGTCGATAAGGGCGAAAAGGTCGATGAGCAGGAGATGGCCCAGTTTCGCCAAATGATGATGGACCGCTACGATGCCGAAGGCCATCCCTTCCTTACCGGCTCTTTGCTCTTCCACGACGGGATCATCACATTCGGCGAGGTGCGCGACAAGCTGGCAAGGGCCCTCGAACTCTGTTACCGCGCCGGCATCGAAAAATCCGACTGGGGCGATATGAAAGTCTGATGCACTCAATCGATAAGAAAACCACACCAGACAAGGAGACTTTATCAATGACCGAGTACGATTACTGGAAGATTTTTCCAAGAATGCCCAAAAAGGTGACCATTGGCGATATAACCGTTCGAGACGGCTTTCAGCATGAAGAAAAATTCATCTCCACGAGCGCCAAGATCTTTTATGCCCAGGAGATGATTCTTGCGGGCGCAAAGGAAATCGAAGTCACAAACCTTGGCAACCCGGAGGGCATCCCCCAGTTCAGGGACGCCGAACAGGTCATGACCGCCCTTCGAAGCGATGCCTTCAAAAAACGCTGTGCAAGAAAGGGCGTCGATTACGACTCGGTGGTCATGACCGCGGTAACCATCCGCGAAGCGGCGGTCGATCGGGCAGTCGAGTTGCAGAAACGGGGAATCGGCCCCGACCGTGTTCTTATGATGGTTTCGACCGACCCCGAACACCATTTCGCAAATTCGGGCACGACGCTTTCCCAATATTGGCGGGAAGCCGAGCGCTGCATCAAGAAGGCCGCCGACGTGGGCATGAAGATGTGCGGTACGGTCAGCACAATCTGGGGAAGCCCGATCACCGGCGCAACGAAGCTCGAAGACGCCGTCGAGTTCACCAAGCGCTGGCTGGCCATCGGTGCAAACGACATCGAGCACGCCGACCACGACGGTTCGGCCTCCGCGGCCCAGGTCTACCGGTATTTTTCCATGATCATGGACGCCATGCCAGATCCCGAGGCCCATCTGTGCCATCTGCACGAGACCAAGCGCGTGGCTTCGGCTTCGGTCCTTGCCGCGCTCCAGGCCGGTATATACCGCTTCGAGGGCACCATTGGCGGTTTGGGCGGGCAACCCGCGAATTTCCTCGACGATTGCCCCGTGCGGGGAACCGGTGAATATTACTACAAAGACGCAAGATATGTGGGCCTCATCACGCTCGAAGACCTTCTGGTGATGGTGGACGAACTGGGCCTCGAGCACGGCTATGATGTGGACCGGGTCCTGTGGCTGGGAGCGAAGATGGAAAAAACCATCGGGCGAAGACTGCGCTCCGAGGCCATGTGCAACGGCCGCACACTCAAGGAGGGCCATATGCAGTACGCGCGACCGGGTCTATCGAAGCTGATCGAAAAACTGGGCGAAAAGCCCGGCTGCCTCGTGCCGGCCGAATGGAGCCCTACGGCCGTTTTGCCCGAAAAGTGGGGCCCGGCCGCATGGAAGAAGGCCTAGGCCGGAAGCTTCGCGGTAGTACAGGCATCTCGGAGGCTATCGGATGCTTTTGCGGGTGCGGGCGCGCGAGCGCTCGCACCCCTGCTCGAAGCCGAAAGAAGATTTCCGCTCACTTGTCAAAGTATGTGATTATTTCGCATTCTTCTTCGTCCTCGATGATATTGACGTTGCTGCCAGCCTTGCGGGCAAGCGCCACCATCTTCTTGTTGGAGTTCAAAACGAAAGCGATAAAGCCGCGAACCCCGTTTTTTACGGCGTGCTCCTTCATGAATATTTGCATGGCGCTACCCAGGCCGCACCCCTGCCACCGTTCGGCCACCATATAGGCCACCTCCGCAAGGTTGCTCGAAGGTTCCAGGAAATAGCACGCGCTGCCCACCACCGTTTCGTTTTCCCTCTCGCCTGTAACGGCGATGAAAGCCGCCTCGTTTTCGAAATCGACATTGCACAGGTGCTGACATTGGTTGAAAGACAAACATTTGAGGCGCTGAAAAAACCTGGTGTATATATCCTCTTCGGAAAGCTCGTGGAAAAGCCTCACCAGCGAATCCATGTCGCTTGCCCGTGCGGGGCGCAGCCTGACAGTCATCCCGTTGCGCAGCGTTACCAGCCGTTCTTCGTCGATCAAGTAGGGTTTTTGAGATTTCAAAGTCTGCGATGCACACAGATACCCCAGGCGCTTTCCTTCCTCCAGGAGCAAGTCGCGAAACTTCGGGGCGGCGATTTCAATCAGCGAAAGGGTGCGCTCACGTATCGATTTTCCGAAAAGATAGGCCATCCCGTACTCTGTTACCACATAGTGGATGTCGGATCTTGAGACCCCGACTCCTTCTCCGGAAAGCAGGCGCGGACGAATCAAAGACTGCGAACCGTCCATTGTCGTAGATCGCAGGCATATAATGGGTTTGCCCCCCTCCGACATTGCCGCGCCACGCAAAAAATCGGGCTGGGTTGATACCCCTCCGTAAAAGTTGCCGTCCAACTGGTCGGAACAAATCTGGCCCGTCAAATCGATTGCGAAGGCTTGGGTTATCGAAACCATCTGATAGTTTTTCCTGATGACCAGAGGGTCGCAGACATACTCTATCGGACGGAACTCGAACAAAGGGTTCAGATGGACAAAATCGTAAAGGCGCCGTGTGCCCATGCAATAGCTGGCGACCACTTTGCCCCGATGAAGCGTCTTCTTCTTCCCTGTAACTACGCCGCCTTCGATGAGATCGACGACACTGTCGGTGATCAGATCCGAGTGAATCCCCAGGTCGCGCCGGTCGGCCAGGTAGCCCAGGGCCGCCCCCGGAAGGTGGCCCAAACCGATTTGCAGGGTCGATCCATCGTTGATTATACCCCCGATGTAGATGGCGATAAGCCTCGCAATATCATCCACCGGGGGATCGTATTCTCCGATTGGCGACTCATCGGGCACCAGTCGGTCGATTTGATCCACATGTATTACCGTGTCGCCGAAAGTGAACGGCATATTGGAATTGACCACCGCGATTATCTGCCGGGCGTGACGGATCGCAGCGTGAGCAATATCGACCGAAATGCCGAGGCTGACATAGCCGTTTCGATCCGGAGGCGATACTTGAATAAGTGCGACGTCAATCGGGAAACGACCGTTTTCAATGAGCCTCGGCAATTGGGCAAGCGAGACCGGGACGTATTCGGCCGCGCCCTGGCGAACGGAATCCTTGATGCCTGAACCGACGAAAAAACACTTGTGCCGATACTTCGAAGAAGGCCGTCCGTCCGTGTAGGGGACTCCGCCGTCCAGAAGAAAGGATAGTAGTGTAACATCGCTTGGAGGGTTCCATAGGCTTTCCAGTGCGTCGAGTAAAACGCGGGGGGTCGCGCAGGCGTTTCCCACGTAAACATGACTGCCCGCACGGATCGACTCCACCGCCTCCCTTGCCGAGCAGATCTTGGCCGAAAAATTATCCGGCGAATTCGCCCTTTCCGCCTCCTTGCGCCTTACGGCTCGAACCTCTTTTTCAACCATCTGACGACTCGTCGCAGGGGTTATGAAATATGGTCACGTGTGGCTTGAAAAGCAGTCGGAAAAAGAAGTGAGCTATGCGCGCTTTATCGGGGAAAATGACTTGTCTTCAGCGCCGGACCATCCCGCCGCGGACCCTGTCCGCGGATATCCTCGAATGCCCGGCACACGCTTTAAGAGTATACAGTCAACGATCACTCACCGCAACTCATACCTCTATCGTTAATCTGCCCCCGTGGTTATTTTCAAAACTGGACCTTTATAAATGGGCAAATCGACAATATATTTCCATCCAAGGTCGGCTTGAGGCGCCTCGACACCTCAAAAGCAGAGTTTGGCCAGCAGATGAACGCCTTGCTCTATTTCAAGAGCGCTCATGCCTCCGAAGCCAAGCAGAAGGTTTGTCAGTGTCGGTTTATTTTTCACGCAGGTAGTGCTGAAGGGAAATAAACCGATCCCGTTTCGTGCGGCGCGGCGGATAATTTCAGCTTCCCCGTGATTTTGAACAAGCAACTGCAATACCACGTGGAGTCCCGCGCCCTGTCCGAGGATGGTGGCTTTGGAGCCGAACTCGTGTTTGATGCTCTCGATCAGGACATCGTGCTTTTTGTTGTAGAGGATGCGCATGCGCCGGATGTGTCGCATCCAGTGTCCCTGCTCGATGAACTTGGCCATTGTCTTTTGTTCGAGCAGTGAGACGGAGGAAAAATAATCATGATATTGCTCGTTCAATCGTGCGAGCACGGATTGAGGGAGAACCATATAACTCAAGCGCAGCGCGGGGGAGAGGATTTTTGAAAACGTCCCGAGATAAATGATGTTTCCATATGGCCATAAACCCTGTAGGGACGGGATCGGTTTCCCATGGTACCTGAGTTCGCTGTCATAGTCGTCTTCAATGATCAGTCTGTTGCCCGATCCGGCCCATTCGATCAGTTTCCGGCGGTTGGCAATGGGCATCACGCACCCCATCGGCAGTTGGTGCGACGGGGTAACGTAGGCTATGGTGCTCCCGCTGGCTCTAACTGTTTCAAGGTCTAGTCCGTCCGATCCGACCGCGGCCGGGACTATGTTGAACAGGTTGTTTCGGAATACCGCACGAGCCAGGTGGTATCCGGGATCTTCGACCGCCACGGAGCAATGTTGCTCTTTTAGCAGGTGGGCGACGATGTCGAGACTGTGTTGGAGTCCGGCGCAGATCACAATCTGGTCCGGGTCGCAAACCACCCCGCGGGAACGTTCCAGATACTGTTGGATATTGGAGCGCAATCCCCGGTCGCCCCGCGGGTCGCCATAGACGGAAAGTTCGCTTAAGCCCTCGCGCAGGCACTCCACCAAACAGGTGCGCCACAGCGCCAGGGGGAAACTGCCGGGATCAAGGCGAGCGGGATGAAAATCATAAGTGTGGTGCAACGCAGGCGGCACGGGCGGGCTCTGTGGGCGAGGCTTGAATGCCGGTGTCGGCGGCTCCGCGTGAAGATCGAGTGCCGAGACAAAATAGCCTCTACGCTGTCGGCTGTAAATATAGCCTTCAGCGTGCAATTCCTGGTAGGCTGCTTCAACCGTGTTGCGGCTGATGGAAAGTTCGGCCGCAAGTTCCCTTACGGAGGGAAGCTTGGCATGTTCAGGCAACTTCCCGGACAGTGCTTGCTCCCTGATCCGCATATAGAGTTGCTTGAACAGCGGGACGTTTTCGTTGTTGTTTATGATGAACATAGGAACTCTCAATGCCGGCCCATGGACTTACAACCACAACCATCTTAAAGGAGAACCAACCGATGATACCCGAAATAGTAAAGGAAATACTCAAAAAAGACGGCATAGTTGCAATCGCCACCTTGGGGGCCGATGGGCCCCACCTGGTCAATACCTGGAACAGTTACGTCCGTATTGCCGACGATGAGCGACTGCTGATTCCGGCCGGTTACATGCACCGCACGCAGGCCAATGTCGCCTTCAACCCCGAAGTGCTGATCACTCTGGGGAGCAGCAAAGTGCAGGGCCTGCGTGGTGCGGGTACGGGTTTTCTGATCAAGGGCAAGGCCGCATTCGTAACCTCCGGGCCGGACTTCGACTTGCTCAAATCCAAATTCGAATGGTTGCGGGCGACTCTGGTGGTAACGCCCGAGTCATTCACGCAAACATTGTAGATTGCAGGCCGCAGGACTGGATTTTTCGCGTTTGCCCTCTTGGCCTCCTTTTTCTCACTGCTCGTTGCCCATAGGCCGATCCAAGTTTTTTTATCGCTCCATAAAGCGGTCTTCCGGGCATCGGGCAAATTCGATTCGGTGCGCTTGTGACCCGGGGCGGAAAAAGAGGCCGTCTCAGTTCTCCGATTGAGCTTCATCAATGTTCGATCCATTAAGAATCTTCCCCGGTTCGATACCGATGGCCCCCGTTTTCCCCGCTTGCCTCCAGGCAAACAGGCGTGGACAATGAAAAGCGATTTTTTCCCTCCAAGCCTGCTTGGAAAATTCTTTTGTTTTGCCTTTTGCGCGAAAACTCGCTAGGAAACGTAAAGCTGGCCTGATTCGAGCGGTCTCATCGTGTGCGCCCGGAGCTTCTTTGTTCCGGATTACGAAGTTGATGGGGGAGGCCGGGGCGGGGATTTTTGGAAATGTGTAGCGGGAGGCAAAATCATGGAACCGTGGATGCAGTGGCTGAGTTTGGTTGGCGGAATTGTCATTTTTTTATATGGGGTTTTTAAAAGCGACTGGGTTCTTATTATTTTGGGGCTTCTGATCGTGGCTTTCACGGTTTCGAAGATGATCCGCAGCGGAAGGGGAAAAGGAGCGGGGAAAGGTCCGGGGGGCTCCTGAAATTCTGAGCCTTCAAGAATGCCGGCTCCGGGGGGGCGAGGCTTGCGGAAGAGCGCCATGACAGGCTTGTTCCGAAAAGAAAAATGGTCGGGGTGGGGGAGTTGTCGGCTTGCCCGAACGGGGGGCCGAGACCGGCTCCGTTTCGCATGATTGCAAGGGTGGGCGGAATGCGCGGGCACCGCGGACCGGGTGGAGCGGCCAAGGCAAAAAAAGATAAGGTTCTTGACGCGGCAATTCAAATCATCTAACGTTTCATATTTGTGGTGGTCTGCGGACTTAAATTGGATTTAGACAGCAACGGGGGCGCGACGCCTCTTTTCAGGGTTTGAGCCATTATGGAAGATTTAAATATCGTTGTGCGGGAGCGGCTCGAAAAAGCCGCCGAGTTGGAACGGCAAGACGTGGCGCTCTATCCGAACGGTTATGGGGCGCCCGACAAGATAAAGGGGCTGATTGCAAAAGCCGGAGGCAAGAGTGCGGAGGAACTCGAGGCGGACGAAACCGCCTTTGTGGTTGCCGGCCGGGTGCTTTCGGTGAGATCTTTCGGCAAATCCATCTTTATGCATATCTGTGATTCGGATTCAAAAATCCAGGTCTACGTGCAGAAAAATCAAATCGGCGAACAGAGCTACGCTTTGGCCAGGCGTTTGGATATCGGGGACATCATCCGTGTTGGCGGGAGGCTTTTTCGAACCAAAACCGATGAGCTGACCTTGCTGGTAAAAGAACTTGTTCTGCTCACCAAAAACCTGCGGCCGCTTCCTGAAAAATTCCACGGTCTAAAAGACATCGAACTGCGCTACCGGCAGCGGTACGTGGACCTGATGGTAAACGAGCAGGTAAGGGAAACCTTCCGAAAAAGGGCCCGGATAATTTCTACTATGCGGCGGTTTTTTGCCGAACGGGATTTTCTCGAAGTCGAGACTCCCATGATGCACGCCATTGCGGGAGGGGCCGCGGCCAAGCCCTTCAAGACCCATCACAATGCCCTGGACATGGATCTTTATCTGCGAATCGCCCCGGAGTTGTATCTGAAAAGACTTCTCGTGGGTGGCTTCGAGCGGGTGTTCGAACTGAACCGTAATTTTCGCAACGAGGGTGTCTCCACGCAGCACAACCCCGAATTCACGATGGTCGAATTCTATCAGGCCTACGCCACATACGAAGACCTCATGGGGCTTACCGAAGAGCTTTTCGCCCTTTTGTGCGGGGAGGTAAACGAAGGCAAAACGAGCCTCGAATACCAGGGTGACGTGATCGAGCTAAGAGCGCCCTGGGCGCGCCACACCTTCCTCGAATCTCTCACCGCGATCGGAAATGTACCGCGGGAGGCGGTGGAGAGCCTGGAGGGGGCCGTCAGTTATGCCAGGTCTTTGGGCATAGGGATCGAGCGATTCGAAGGCCACGGGAAGCTTCTGACCAAAATATTCGACCTGGTGGTCGAGCCAAGACTTGTGCAGCCGACTTTCATCTATCAATATCCGCTCGAGGTTTCGCCTCTTTCCCGAAAAACCCAAGGGGCACCCGGATTCGTGGACCGCTTCGAACTCTTTATCGCCGGCCGTGAAATGGCCAATGCCTTCTCCGAGCTAAACGATCCAAGGGACCAGCGCGAGAGGTTCGAGCGGCAGATCGCGGCCTTCGAGGCCGGAGACGAGGAAGCCCATCAGATGGATGAGGACTATATCCGGGCGCTGGAGTACGGAATGCCCCCGGCTGCCGGCGAGGGCATAGGAATCGACCGGCTGGTCATGCTTTTCACGGACTCGCCTTCCATAAGGGATGTGATCCTTTTCCCTCACATGAGACCTGAAAAGAAGGGCCTGTAAGAACGCTCATGGGTTTTGAGTTTTTCATAAGCATTCGATACCTGCTGGCCAAGCGAAGACAGACTTTCGTGTCTTTGATCTCTCTTATCTCCATTGCCGGAGTGGGCGTGGGGGTTACGGCTCTTATAGTAGTTTTGGCGGTTATGAACGGATTTCAGTCCGATCTTCGAAACCGCATCCTCGGAGTAACGGCCCATGTGAACATCACCAGCTATGCCGGGCCGATATCGGGGTACAAGGAAGCGATTGGCAAGGTCGACAGGAGCCCGGGGGTGGTGGGGGCAACACCCTATATTTACGCGCCGGTGATGATGTCTGCAAACAGGAGTTCGGGGGCCATCCTTTACGGAATCGACCCGCTTTCGGCCTCGAAAGTCATCAGAATCCAGCAGAATCTCATTGCGGGAAAGCTAGCCGATCTCGCTCAGTCTGCGGGCAAGGGGGAGGCGGCCTATCCGGGAATCATTCTGGGCAGTGAATTGGCCAACAGTCTGGGGGTGAGCGTCGGGAGCTATCTTACCATCATCTCGCCCACCGGCAGACTCACACCCATCGGCCAGGCTCCCAGAAGCGAGCTTTTCCAGGTCGTCGGCTTGGTGCGCTCGGGGATGTACGATTACGACTCCACTCTTGCTTATGTCGATCTGCCGGTTGCCCAGCAGTTTCTGGGAATCGGCCACAGTGTGACCGGGCTGGAGGTAAGGGTCCATAATATCTACCGGGCCGGCGCTATTGCCAAGGCTTTGAAAAAATCCCTTGGCTACCCCTTCTATGTCACCGACTGGATAAAGATGAACGGCAATTTCTTCGCCGCCCTCAAGCTGGAAAAAACCGTCATGTTCGTCATTCTCACCCTCATAATCCTTGTGGCCTCATTTAACATCGTCAGCTCCCTTACGATGCTGGTCATGGAGAAGGGCCGCGACATAGCGATCCTCAAAGCCATGGGCGCGACCACGACCAGCATAAGGAAAATTTTCGTCCTGGAAGGCTTTCTCATCGGAACCAGCGGTACGCTTCTCGGACTTTTCGGCGGAAGCACCTTGTGCGCCCTGCTAAAGCATTATAAATTCATCGATTTGCCCGACAGCGTCTATCACATCGCCAAACTTCCGGTGAAAATGGAAGCCTCCGATTTGGTGATAATCGCTCTTTCGGCAATTTGTATAAGCCTTCTGGCGACTCTTTACCCGTCGCGCAAGGCTGCCGGACTCGATCCCGCGGAAGCCCTGAAGTATGAATGATTTAAAGCAAAGCATAGAAGTCCACACACTGGGACTGACCAAAGTCTTTGAGAACGCAAGCAATACGATAGAGCTTTTCAAGGACCTCGACCTTGTCATACGCAAGGGGGAAAGAATCGCCATCGTGGGCAGTTCGGGGGCTGGAAAATCCACCCTGCTCAATATCCTCGGCACTCTGGAGAGGCCGACTTCCGGAAAGGTCTTCTACGGCGGAGCGGATGTGTTCAGCCGTGGTGAACGCGACCTGGCCAACTTCAGGAATCGCAACATAGGTTTTGTCTTCCAGTTCCACTGCCTTATGCCCGAATTTAACGCCGTCGAAAATGTCATGATGCCCGGATTGATTGCCGGCCTTGCGGGTTCCGAGGTCCGGGAGCGGGCTTGCGAGCTTCTCGACCGTCTGGGCTTGTCACAACGATTGAAACACCGGGTGGGAGAGCTTTCCGGGGGCGAGCAGCAAAGGGTTGCCGTGGCCAGGGCGCTTTTGCTCAAACCCCGACTCTTTCTGGCTGATGAACCGAGCGGCAACCTGGACGGCCGAACCGGGCGCTCGCTTCATGAGTTGCTGGTGTCCCTCAATGAATCCGATGGGCTCACCATGGTTATCGTTACGCACAACCAGGAACTGGCTTCCATGATGCACAGGGTCCTGCGACTCAAGGACGCTCGCCTCAAAGATGAGCGGGGTGGGGCGGCGGAATCTCTTAGCCTCAGCCTTTGATTGGGTTCCTCGAAGCTGTTGGACCCCGAGTCCCGGTCGGAACCGGAAAAATTGTGTTGGGCTTGCGTCGCGAAGGATGGTATTAGAGGGGGCCAGGAAATTGGCTTGAGGCAAATAGAGGATTCGAGCCTGTTGTGTATTGATTTGCCGGTGGGAGCGACTTGCGGGAGGGGCAGGAAATCATGGTTGGTAAGAAAAAGTCGGGGATAACTCTTTGTCTATTAATTCTCCTTGTGTTGAGCCTTCCTGCTGCGTGGAGCCAAAACGAGCAGGCTAGTGTCGCCATCTTGCCTTTTGCAATGCACGGTCAACCAAATGCCGTCAAGGCGCAAACATCCCTCGATGAGCTTTTCTCCCGGCTTGGCGCTCGAAAGGGTTTGGCACTGATCGCTGAGGCGCGGGTCAAAAGGGTTGCTCACGGCCCTGTCAGTTCCGAGGCGCAAGCCAGGGCGATCGGGAAAAAACTTGGCGCCTCCTACGTCATGTTCGGCGGCTACAGCCTGGTGGGCGATACGATCTCCATCCAGGCCGACTTGGTCGATGTCTCGGGGGCCAAGAAAACGATCACTCTCTTGGCCGCTCAGCAGGGAGTGGAGAATCTTGCTTCCGCGGTTGAACAGATCCTGGATCAGACGAGCGTTGATGTCCTTGGTAAATCAGAGATCGCCCAGATCAAGGTCAAGGGGAATGTGCGCATCGATGCCGCTGCGATAAAAGCCGTGGTCAAAAGCAAGAAGGGGCGGTTGTACAATCCCGCCCAGGTAAGCAAGGATATTCGGGCAATCTTTGACACGGGATATTTTGCAAAGGTTGACGCCGAGGTCGATAATACTCCTGCCGGGAAGATCCTTACCTTTGTGGTTAAGGAAAATCCGATCATCAATAAACTGATTTTCAAAGGAAACAAGAAAGTAAAGAAAAAGGACATTCTTGCGGCTATTACAACCAAACAATATGCGGTTCTGAAACGTAGCGACATAGCCAGTGATGTTCAAAAAATACGCAAACTTTATCAACAGAAGGGCTATTATAACGTAGATATTACCCCCGAAATCACCTTTCCAATTACTCCGAACGAGGCTGTTGTTACTTTCGATATCGCTGAAAATAAGAAGGTTTACATAAAATCCGTAAAGTTTATCGGCAATAAACAGATGTCCTCTCACAAACTCATTGGCGAAATGCAGACGAGAAAATGGAGTCTGTTATCTTACGTTTCCGAGAGAGGCACGCTTCAGCGAGATATTCTCGATACTGATATCGAGAGGTTGAACGCTTACTATCGTGACAAGGGCTTTATGGATGCCGTTGTTGGACCACCCAAAATAACTCTTGAAAAAAATGGTTTCCATATAACAATTCCAGTCCACGAAGGGACAAGATACAAGATTGATTCGGCCGTTGTGTCGGGTGATATTATCAGCGGATTTAACCATGTAGCGAAAAAGAAGCTCGAAACCAAGGCCAAGGAATATTTCAGCGGAGAACATATTCGACACGATATCAATCTGATTAAGCAGTATTATACTGACAAGGGGTATGCGAAAGTTGAAGTTGAGCCTTTGATTAAGCGCGATAATGCCAAACATTCCGTGGTTGTGGATTTTCATATCAAAAAACTTGGTATCGTGCAGATAGGCCGTGTTTTCATCACGGGTAACGTAAAAACGCGTGACTATGTCATACGGCGCGAACTGAAGGTGGCCGAAGGCGATACTTTCAGTTCAAAGAACATCGAGGACAGCCGGCTGGCGCTAAAGAGGCTCGATTTTTTCAAGTCCGTCGAGATTGTTCCCGTGCCAACGGCGCAGCCAAATGTTATGGATCTCAATGTGAAAGTGGTGGAGAAGCAAACCGGCACGATCAGTGTGGGGGGCGGCTACTCGACTTTGGACGGCCTTTTCGCCATGGGCCAGATTCAGCAGAAAAACCTCAACGGAACGGGCCAATATCTTGGGCTGCAAGCTCTGGTCGCCCAGAGTGCGCAGTTTTATCAACTTAGCTATACCAAACCCTGGCTTTTCGATACGCGGTTTTCAGGCGGCTTTGACATCTATGATTCCGTACTGTTCTACCAGGATTTTGCTTCGCAAAACTACGGTTTCAAATTGCGCGCCGGCTATCCTCTTGGAAACTACAGCAATATGAGCGCCTATTATGTGATGCAAAACGGCTCCATTTACTACCTGGACTCGGCGGCCGAGGTCGATCCGGTCTTCAAGGCGGCCCAGGCCAGGGGCTGGCAGCTTCAAAGCGGGGTGGGCCTTGCTTTTGAAAGAAACACGACCGACAAGCCGTTCATGCCTACGAAAGGCTCCTTTTCGGGCGTCTCTTTCGAGTACGACTCCAAGGATTTGGGCAGTGAGTTCAATCTGTTTAAGCAAGACTATCACGCAGGCTACTATTATCCGCTTTTCTGGAAATTTATCGGCCATGTGCGGGCAGAGACCGGATTTGAAAACGGCTCGGCCGACGTTCCGATCTGGGATCGGTTCTTCCTCGGGGGAATTGATTCCATGCGCGGCTGGTATTACGGCTATCTGGGGCCGAGGGATGCGCACAACATTGTGGTCGGCGGCAACAAGTTCGCGGTTCTAAATACCGAACTGCTCTTTCCGCTCCTTGAGCATTACGGTATGCGCGGCCTGGTGTTTTTCGACTGGGGAAATGCTTTTTCGGCTGGTCAGCAAATCGACCCTTCTAATTTCAGAGAGGACGTCGGGCCCGGAATTCGTTGGAATTCGCCCTTCGGACCGCTTAGAATCGAAATGGGTTATGTATTGGATAGAAGACCCGGCGATCCGCAATATGAATGGCAGTTTTCTGCCGGAGCTTTCTTTTAAAAAAACGTAAGGAGACTGAAAATGAATCGGTTTTGGGGATGTATGCTTGTTTTGCTGGCGATGACTTTTGCCCTCGGCTCTCATGCGTTTGCCATGGGGGAGAAGGTCGGCTATCTGGATGTGTCCAAGGTGATTTCGACTTCGCAGTGGGGCAAACAGATCAGTGCCAGGCTTAAAGGTGATCAGCAGCAGCTCATGAGCAACGTTAAAAATCAGCAAGACGAATTCACCAAGGCCAGCAGCAGTTACGAAAAGAAACAGGCCGTGATGGATGCAAAGGCCAAAGCCAGAAAGCAGGCGGAGTTGCGCCAGATGTACATGAAATTGCAACAGAGCATGCAGAGCGCTCAAACGCAGTGGGCGCAAGACAAAAAGAAGGAAATGCAGCCGCTTTTTACAAAAATGCGTGAAGTTGCCTCCACCGTTGCCAAAAAGGGAGGCTACGATCTGATTGTGGATCGAAGCGCCCTCATCGTCGGCGATCCCAAGGACGATATTTCCGCGGCGGTCATAGCCCAGCTCGACAGTACGCCGCACTGATCTTGCCTTCTTCTTTGAAGTTTGTGTTCTGTCAAAGGCGGGACTTTACGTCCCGCCTTTTTACCTGAAGGATTTTGAGTCGGATGAATAATCAAAAGCCTAAGGGTCTTTATTCGCTAGGAGAACTTGGCCGCCTGCTGGATGCGCAGGTCGAAGGTGACCCGGATTTGACTTTGAGCGGGGTAGGGGCGCTGGATTCCGCTACTCACGGACAACTGAGTTTTTTTGCCGATTCGCGCTACAAACATCTGCTCTTGGAATCCAAGGCTTCGGCCCTGATTGTGTCACCCAAATTCCGGGATATCCAATTCGACCTCCTGATCGTTCCCAATGTGCATCTGGCCATGGCCAAGGCCGTGCGGCTCTTTTATCCCGCCCGGGTCGAGACCTGCGGACTCCACCCTTCGGCCTTTACCGGTGAATCGGTTGTTTTGGAAGAGGGGGTTTCAGTGGGTGCGTTTGCCCACATAGGAGATCTTTCCCGGATCGGGCGGGCTACGACTATCGGTGCTTCGGCCTTCGTTGGTCGCGGGGTGCAAATCGGCGAGCAATGTTTGATTCATCCAAGAGCCGTTATTCTTGATGGATGCGTTATCGGCAACCGTGTCATCATCCACGCCGGAGCGGTTATCGGCGCCGACGGGTACGGGTATGCCCAAGACGAAGGTGGCGGGCATGTCAAAATCCCCCAGATCGGTATCGTTCAGATCGATGACGATGTCGAAATAGGGGCCAATACAACGGTTGATCGGGCCACCTTCGGAAAGACCTGGATAAAGCGCGGCGTGAAAATCGACAACCTCGTCATGGTGGCCCACAATGTGGTAATTGGCGAAGACAGCCTTGTGGTGGCTCAGGTTGGCATCTCGGGCAGCACCAAGCTCGGCAAAAACGTCATCCTGGCCGGCCAGGTGGGTGTGGCGGGCCATGTCGAAATAGGCGACGGGGTGAGGGCCGCGGCAAAGGCCGGAATTCATGGTTCGGTCAAGGCAAACCAGGTCATTATGGGCGGCTATCCAGGGGTGCCCTACGCGGAATGGTTTAAAACATACGGGGAAATCAGGCGGTTGCCAAGGTTGAGAGAAGCTGTGAAGCGGCTCGATGAAGAGGTGAGAAAGATCGGGGAGGCCATGAAAGACGATGATGGATGTTGTAAGGATTAAAGAAATAATTCCACACCGCTATCCTTTTCTCCTTGTGGACAGGATTGTCGAATGCTCGGCCGAGCAGATTGTGGGTATTAAAAACGTATCGGTAAACGAGCCCTTCTTCCAGGGGCATTTCCCGAGCGATCCGATCATGCCCGGAGTCCTTATCGTGGAAGCCATGGCCCAGACGGGGGGCATACTGGTCTTTACCGGGTTTCCCGAGCTTAAGGACAAGCCTTTTTATTTCGCCGGAATGGACAAGGTGCGGTTTCGTAGACCCGTGCGTCCGGGAGACCGGCTGGTTTTGAAAGTTAAGCTTCTAAAGCAACGCGGCGGCTTTTTTAAAATGTTCGGAGAGGCCTTTGTGGACGATGTGTTGGCGGCTGAAGCCGAAATGATGGCAAACGTCCTGTAGGCCTTGATTTTGCGTGCTCTTATGCGGAGCATGCCCGGAATTGTCGTTGGCCGGCTTGACCGGTCGCAGCCCCGAATTGCCGCCTGAAGAAATATGGAGAAGAAATGCCGATCCACCCTACAGCGATAATATCGCCAAAGGCCCAACTGGCCGATGACGTGACGGTCGAAGCCTACAGTATCATCGGTCCTGAAGTCGTGATCGGCTCAGGAAGCGTTGTTGGACACCATGTCGTAATTGAAGGCCGGACGACCATAGGAGAAAATAATCGCATTTTTTCGTTTGCCTCGATTGGGCTGCCTCCGCAGGACCTGACCTACGCTGACGAGCAAACGAGCGTGGTTATTGGAAATGGCGTCATTGTTCGCGAATACGCCACCGTCCACCGCGGAACCATACGCGGCCATGGAGTGACGCGAATCGGCGACGGGGTCTTTCTGATGGCCTACAGTCATGTGGCTCACGATTGCCAGGTGGGAAACGGGGCCTTGCTCGCCAACACGGCCACCCTCGGTGGGCATGTGGAAGTCGGTGCCCATGCCGTTATCGGAGGGATCGTCGCTGTTCACCAGTTCGTAAGGTTGGGGGAATACAGTTGTGTTGGCGGATTTTCCGGGGTGCGCATGGACATTGCGCCCTACATGCTGGCCACCGGCGCCGAGGGCGCCACTCTTTTCGGGCCGAATCTGATCGGACTCAAACGCCATGGCTTTTCACCTGAAGCCATTCAGGCGATCAAGAAATTTCACAAGATATTTTTCCGCTCCGGACTCACTCTCCAGGACGCGGTGCAAAGGGTTCGAGAGCAAATCGAACCATTGCCGGAAATCGAAAGACTCATCGAATTCGTCACCTCCGGGTCCAAGAGAGGTTTGACCAGATAATGTCCTCTCAAAACGAATCAGGTTCGGAAGGCAGAATCAGGGAAGTGGGGCTTATCGCCGGAAGCGGACAATTTCCGCTTTTGTTTGCTCATGCGGCCCGCCAGGCTTCGGTCCGGGTATTTGCCGTCGGCTTCGACGGAGAAACAGACCCCACACTTTCAAAGTATGTGGAAGAATTTCACATGCTCAAGCTCGGCCAGCTCAACCGGCTGGTCAAGACCTTCCGCGGTGCCGGGATTACCCACGCGGCCATGGCCGGGGCGATCAACAAGACCCGCATGTATGCAAAGATTCGCCCCGATTGGCGGGCTGTGCGTTTTATAAACAGACTCAGAAACCGGAAAGATGATTCCCTGCTGAGGGCGCTTGCCGAGGAACTCGAATCCGAAGGCATTCTCATCCAGGCTTCCACCATCTTTCTGCCCGAGCTTCTGGCCCCGGAGGGTATTCTTACCAGGCGCAAGCCAAACCGCCGGGAACAGGCCGATATCAGCTTCGGATGGGCCTTGTCGAAGGCGATCGGAAGACTCGACATTGGCCAATGTCTGGTTGTAAAAAATCAGTCCGTGCTGGCCGTCGAAGGCATAGACGGCACCGACGCGACGATCATGCGCGGCGGGCGGCTTTGCCGGGAAGGAGCCGTGATCGTAAAGGTCAGCAAGCCCATGCAGGATTTGCGTTTCGATGTCCCGGCGGCCGGCTCGGATACGATCGAGGTGATGAAAAGAGTCAATGCCCGGGTATTGGTTTTGGAAGCCGGGAAAACACTGCTCTTCGATCGTGAAAGGACCATCGACGCCGCCGATTCGGCCGGAATTTCGATCCTGGTTCGAGGTGAGTCCTATGATGGAGATGAACGCCAGGACGATGACGCTCTGGCTGTTTTGGCCTCGGAGCTGCCCGAAATCAAAAAGTTGCGTCCCGTTGAGAGCTCCAACAATAACGCCCTGGCTTCCCGGTCCGTTCTTGTGCGCATGCCTCGTCCCGGAGCAATCCGGACCGCGGTGATCGGGGTCGGCTATCTTGGTCGTTTTCACGCCCAAAAATATGCGAGGCTTCCCGATGCGGATCTGGTTGCCATAGTCGATATCGACGGCAGGCGCGCAGCGGAAATTGCCGATGAGGTAAAATCCAAACCTCTTACCGACTACAGGGAACTTATCGGCCAGGTCGATGCCGTAAGCATTGTCACCCCCACCCAGTATCATTTCGACATTGCGCGGGAGTTTCTCTGCGCCGGGATCCATGTTCTTCTCGAAAAACCGATGACAAAGAGCCGGGAGGAAGCCGACGAGCTTATAGCCATCGCCGCGCGATCGGGCGCGGTTTTGCAGGTCGGCCATCTCGAACGGTTCAACTCCGCCTTCCGCGCCATTCGCCATCGACTTTCCAACCCCATGTTCGTTGAAGCCGACAGGCTTGCCCTTTTTAACGAAAGGGGTCTTGAAGTCGATGTGATCCTCGATTTAATGATTCACGATATCGATATCGTCTTAAGTATCATCAAGGCGCCTCTCAAGGCTGTTCATGCTTCGGGGGTGGCCGTGCTGAGCCGCCTGCCCGATATCGCAACGGTGCGAATGGAATTCGAAAACGGGGCGGTGGCAAATCTTACGGCGAGCAGAATTTCGATCAAAAGCATGAGAAAGTTGCGCATCTTTCAAGAAGATAGTTACTTTTCGGCCGACTACTTTGAAAAGCGCGCTTACGCGGTCTATAAGGAAGCCGAGCCCGGCGAGGACGGCTTCCCCCAGTTGTCGCTTGAAAACTTCGAAATCGTCGAGAAGGATGCCCTTGAAGAGGAGATCGCTTCTTTCATGCATTCGGTAAGGACCGGCAGTCCGCCGGAGGTCGACGGCGAGCAGGGGCGGCGCGCCCTTTGCGCGGCTATCGAGATCTCGAGCCTTATCGAAAAGCAAATGCGCGCAAAAGATCTCTTCGGGGAGCCAGGGACTTGGAAATCTTCATAAGCGCCGGAGAGGCTTCAGGAGATTTGCACGGCGCGAATCTTGCCCGCGCCATAAGGTCCATCGCCCCGAAAACCCGACTTTCCTGCCTTGGCGGACCTCAATTGAAAGCCGCCGGTGTTCGGGTGGTCGCGGACAATCGGAAAATTTCGGTCGTGGGTATCTTCGAGGTGGCCGCGCAAATGAGGTCCATTTATGCCGCATGGGTTGCGATCAGGTCCTATCTGCTGGCCCAGCGCCCCTCTGTTGTCGTTTTGATCGACTTTCCCGACTTTAACCTCTTGCTTGCGAGATTGGCCAAAAGAATCGGCGCTCGGGTTTTTTTCTACATTAGTCCTCAGGTCTGGGCCTGGCGAAAACGACGAGCCAAGGAAATCGGGAGGCTCAAAGACGGGATGGCTGTCATCCTGCCTTTTGAAAAAGATTTCTATGCCTCCTTTGGAATCGACGTCGACTATGTTGGCCATCCCTTGGCCGATTCGATGAAAAAAGTACCCGACAAGGCCTTTTGCGATTCTGTCTATCATGGCTTTGAAGGCCCGTTGGTCGGACTTTTGCCGGGCAGCAGACCGGGGGAAATCGACCGTTTTTTCGACATGCTGATGGAGGCCGCAAGTCTGGTGCTCAAAGCCTTGCCCCGGGTGAAGTTCATAATGCCGGTGGCTTCTTCCATAGAGCCGCGGGACTTGCAGGCAAGGCTCGCCCGCTGGTCTGTGCCCGTTCGTGTCGTTAGCGACGACACCTACAGGGTGCTTAGGGCCTGCGATCTGATTGTGACGAAGACCGGTACGGTAACGCTTGAAGCAGCGATTCTGGAAACCCCCATGGTCGCTTTCTACAAAGTTTCAAAACTTACCGGACTGATTGCCCGATCCCTTGCCACGGTTGAGTTCACCGCCTTGCCGAACTTGATTGCGGGCAGGCAAATAGTCCCGGAATTCGCACGCCTGGAGCCTACCGGGCAACTGCTGGGTCAATGCGCCCTTGGATATTTGCGGGAGCCCCGTCTGCTTGAAAGTCAAAGGCTTGAGCTGAGGCGAATTGGCGAGCAACTCGGCTCGGGCGGAATATCCGAGCGGGTGGCGCGGTTGGTGCTCGGGGTCGCCTCGGCAGGATAAAGGGCGCAAACGGTCGAAGATTTCAAGATGGATGGTTTGGCTGCTCCCCGCGTTTTATTTGTTCCGTTCGTTTTGTCCTGTGCTTTCAGTGGAATTTAAAATTCTGTAAATATCGGGCTGCCTGTAATTTCGGCGACAATTTGGGCGGGGAGTTTCTCTTCGGTGTCGATGGCCATGTCGGCAACCTTGGAGTAGAGCGGTTCACGCTCCGAAAGTATCTTGGCGATCTCCTCCTCGGGGGCAAGGTTGGAGAGCGGGGGGCGACTCAGCGGAGAGTCGGGATCGGAGTTCAAACGGGTGCCGATGGTTTGGCGGCTGGCCTTGAGCCAGACAGTGAAAAAATCTCTTCTGAGCGCTTCGCGATTTTGCCGATCCAGTACAATTCCGCCCCCGGTGGCGATCACCAGATTCGGGCGCAGACGCAGGACTTCCAAAAGACCCGATTCGGCCCTTCTAAAAGCACCCCAACCGTGCAATTCGACCCAGGCCGCTATGTCGCACCCGGCATCGCCTACGAGGCGGCGATCCATGTCGATGAAGCTCCAGCCCAACCTGGCGGCGAGAATTTCTCCCACCGTGCTCTTGCCGGTTGCGCGAAATCCGATAAGTGCTATACTGCGCCGTTTCATAATGGACACTTGCATGTAAGTTGAAATAATATGGCTTCCCGAGTCTTCAATATACACGAATTGCCGATGAAACGCCGCAATATTGCGGCCGCCGCCCCCGCATTGCCCCGCCTGGCCGCCGGATTTTTGAGACTCCTGCACCGGAGCTGCCGTTTTGTTACCGTGGGGGAGGAAAACATGCGCCGGGCAAGTGAGGTTGTGCCCAGAATTGCCGGCTTCTGGCATTTTTCCTATCCGACACTCCTCTATGTTTTCCGGGATCACGGCTATCTCACTTTAACCAGCCGCAGTCGTGACGGCGAATTCGCAGCCCGCATGGTCCGCCGGCTCGGGTATTTCCCCTTTCGAGGCTCGCCGGGAAAGGGTGGGGCCGCGGCGCTAAAACACATGATAGCCGCGTTCAAAGAATGTCCGGGGTGCGGATTTGTTGCCGATGGCTCTCAGGGGCCGGCTCTGGTCGCGCAAAAAGGGCTCCTGTTTCTGGCCATGTATTCCGGTGCTCCGATCATGCCCGTAAGTATTGGCGCCCAAGGATGCTGGCGATTGCCCACCTGGGACAAAACGGTCATCCCGATGCCTTTTTCCAGGATTGCGGTCTCTTATGGGCCCTTGATCAAGGTGGAAAGGAATGCAACGCCGGCCGAGGTGGAAGTTGCCCGGCTTCGACTGGAGCGGACCTTGAACGAAATTACCATTCTGGCCCGCAAGCGGGTCGGAGCGTTTGCATAACGCCGTAAATCTGTTAATATATCGACTGGTGGAAATGAGGCTGTCGCTCAAAGCGCAAATAGAGTGATCCGGAGTAGGGCGGATGGTCGCCGGCCGCCACCATGAACGGTCGGAGGAAAGTCCGGGCTCCACAGGGCAAGGTGCTGGGTAACTCCCAGTCTCGGCGACGAGGAGGAAAGCGCAACAGAAAGCAGACCGCCTCTTGCGCTTCGCGCTTGAGGTAAGGGTGAAACGGTGAGGTAAGAGCTCACCGGTCCCGGTGGTGACATCGGGAGCCAGGCAAACCCCACCTGGAGCAAGACCCAATAGGAGAGCGTTCGAGGATTGCCCGTCCGATGCTCTCGGGTCGGTCGCTTGATCCCGCCGGTAACGGCGGGGCTAGAGGAATGATCATGCCACGATGGTCTTCGGATCATCGGGGAACAGAACCCGGCTTATGCCCTGCTCCGGTTCTCTTTACTTCAACTTTGCCGGTTGTCTTTTGCGATGAATGAAACGTGCGTGATCGTACCCGCTGCGGGAAGCGGTGTCAGAATGGGCGGGGCCGTCCCCAAACAGTTTCTGCCGCTTGCCGGAAAGCCTGTATTGGCTCACAGCCTGGAGACACTTTCCAAGTTGCCCTTCGTGTCGTTGATTCTGCTTGCCGTGGCCGAAGGCTATGCGGAAAAGAGCCGCGCTTTGGTGTCCCGGTGGCGATGCGGACGTGAGTCCAGCCTGCCCGAGGTTATCATTTCGGCGGGCGGCAGGCAGCGCAGCGACTCTGTTTTCAACGGACTGAAGATGCTTCCCCCGGAGTGCGAGTGGGTCATGATTCATGACGCGGTACGCCCCTTCGCCTCACCAGGGCTGATCAAGTCGGTATGGGAAGGTGCCAGGGCCACCGGGGCCTGCATCGCGGCCGTGCCCGCAACCGATACGGTTAAGCTTGCCGAAGGCCATATCGTGCGTCAGACCCTTCCCCGTGCCGATGTCTGGCTTGTGCAAACACCCCAGGTTTTTAAGAAACGGGTTGTTATGGCGGCCTATGAGAGGGCCGTTTCGGAAGACTGGACCGGGACCGATGACGCCTCTTTTGTTGAACGTCTGGGCTGTGCTGTTTCCATCGTCCCGGGGGAGAAAACCAATATGAAACTCACTTCGCCCGAGGACCTGCGGTGGGCTGAATTCTATCTGGCGACCATCGAGAAAGGGAGGCTGTAATGCGGGTAGGCTTCGGCTATGACGTCCACAGGCTTGTGCCCGGACGTCCCCTTATCCTTGGCGGTGTTACAATCGAGTATCCTCGCGGTCTTCTTGGCCATTCGGATGCCGATGTGCTTTTGCACGCCATCTGCGACGCCATGATCGGGGCTGCGGCCCTGGGCGACATAGGCGTGCATTTTCCCGATACGGACCCGCAATTAAGGGATGTTTCAAGCATGGTCCTTTTGGGCCGGACCATGGAACTCATTGCCCGAAAAGGCTTCAGACTGAAAAATATCGATTCGACAATCGTAGCTCAAAGGCCGAAACTTTCCCCTTTCATCCCGCGTATGGTGGAGACGATTTCCAACCATCTGGGACTTGAGCCCGGAAGTGTCAATATAAAAGCCAAAACGACCGAGACCCTGGGATTTGCGGGCCGGGAGGAAGGAATCGCCGCCTATGCCGTGGCTCTTGTGGAAGAGTCGGCTTTGCGAGACGGCGAGCCTTTTGTGCAGGTGTGATTACAGTGATCCGTTAAGAGCCCGCCGATCACCGTTTTGAAGGGACTGGTTGCAATGGCGTTGCAGATATATAACACCTTGACCGGGAACAAGGAGGAATTTGTTCCTGTTGAACCCGGCAGGGTCAAGATGTACGTGTGCGGGATCACCGTCTACGATTTGTGCCATATCGGACATGCGCGCTCGGCTATTGTCTTCGATGTGATTTGCCGTTTTCTCACGAGCCTGGGCTACCAGGTCTTCTATGTGCGAAACTTTACGGACATCGACGACAAAATCCTGCGGCGTGCTGCCGCCGAAGGGGTCGATTACCGCCGGGTCTCGGAGCGTTTCATCCGGGCCTTTCATGAGGACATGCAATCCCTGGGCCTTTTGCCCCCCGCCTTGGAGCCGCTTGCAACCGAGCACATCCCTGAAATGATCGAGATCGTGCGCAGACTCGTGGAAAAAGGCGTTGCATACAAGGCCGGAACCGATGTCTATTTCGGCGTCGAGCTGTTCTCCGGCTACGGAAAACTCTCCGGGCGAGAGCTCGAGGATATGGTGGCCGGCGCCCGGGTCGAGGTGGACGAAAACAAGCGCAATCCCATGGATTTTGTCCTCTGGAAGGGCAGCAAGCCCGGCGAGCCGGCCTGGGAGAGCCCCTGGGGGCCTGGGCGGCCGGGCTGGCACATCGAGTGCTCCGCCATGGCCAGAAAATACCTCGGAGCCCCCTTCGATATACACGGGGGCGGTAAAGACCTCGTTTTCCCTCATCACGAAAATGAAATCGCCCAGGCCGAGGCGGCCTTCGATGCCCCCTTCGCCCGCTACTGGGTACACAACGGCTTTGTCAATATAGACAACGAGAAGATGTCCAAGTCGCTTGGAAACTTCATAACGATTCGCGATGTGCTCGATTCAGTCCACCCCGAGTCGTTGCGGCTTTTCGTCATAAGCAAACATTACAGGAGTCCGGTGGATTTTTCCGATGAAACGGTAGGTGAAGCCGAGCGTGGCCTCGAACGGCTCTACTCCACCCTTGAGGCCGCGACGCAAAGATCGGCCAATGGCCGAAATGACGACTATCCCGATGAGATACTTAAAAAACAGGATGTCGAACTCTTTGAAAAATTGGAGTCGCTGCCCGCGCTTTTCTCCGAAGCGATGAACAACGATTTCAACACGGCCCAGGCTGTGGGCTATATCTTCGCCCTCCAGAGAAATCTTCAGCGCTTTCTCGACAAATTCGGCAGAAAAAATCTCAAAGGACCCTGCGCGCGGCTTGCCGCCCTTTCAGCCGATTGTCTTCAAAAGCACTGCCAGGTCATGGGCCTTCTGATGGTTGATCCGGAGGTCTTTTTCGAACGTCAGAGGACGCTCAAACTCAAGACCACCGGTATGAGCGAAGACGAGGTGCGCGATCTTATAGAGCGCAGGCACAAGGCCCGAATCGAAAAAGACTTCGCCGAAGCCGACCGCATCAGAAAACAACTGGAAGAAAAACGCATTCAGCTCGAAGACTTTCCCGAAGGAACCAAATGGCGGGTGGGCCTGCAGCCCTGATAGTGCGATGCTAGTCCCAGGCCGTTGTGGGTTTTTCCTCGTAGCCCGCCAATAGAAGATGGAGGTCTTCGCTCTGGAGCCTGCGCACCTCCTGGGGCTGCCATCGGTATTTGTCAACAAGGTATCTGTAGACGCCATCAATCCCTTTGAGACCCTCGTAGCCTTCTTTTTGCGCAATGTGGTCGCCGATTCTTTCAAGCAGTTGATCATTCATAGATTTTCTCCATTTTGTCACAGCTGAAGATGGCTCGGATTTGCCACATCCCTTGCGGGAGGCAGCGAATTTTGCCTCCGTTACTTTCCGAAATATATTTACGATCGATGCCCCCCGCAAGCCCGCGAAGCCCTGCTGACATCCGGCATGGAAAGGCTACGCGAGAAGTCGGCGTTGATGCCCGTACCGGGAAGATCCTCGAAAACTCGCGCGAAGGAGGCGCGCATTGTTAATGTCCACTATGCGGGGAGTGGAACGAGGAACCATTCGTGCTTATCTTTTTAAGTTGTCTTGGGTAAGCTACGGTAACGGTATGTAAAAGGGGGGAAAAATGGCGGAAGACAAACCTGGAACAGAGCAAAATTCCTTTTGGGGCCCCGAGGTCGAAGAGCAGCTCCGGGCGGCCTTCGATGCGCTTCCCAATGCGGTGCGAATAATGCTTTTTACCGAAAAGGGTCGAAACGATCTTCTCAATAGGGCCGCGCAGGATCTTCTGAGGAGTTTCAGCAGGATATCCAAGAAGGTCGTGCTAAGCGAGTTCGACTTGAACAGTGAAGAGGCAAGGAAGCTCAATGTGGAGAGCGCTCCGGCCCTTGTTTTTGAACCCGATCGCTATTCCGTAAAATATATGGGCGTCCCTTACGGCGAGGAAGGCAGGACCCTGGTTGGAATGATTCTGCTCATAGGGTTTCACACGAGCAATATGAGCGAACAGTCGCTAAACGTTATGAAAAGGATCGGCGGGAGAAGAGAAATCAAGGTGTTTGTGAGCCCCACCTGTCCTTATTGTCCCGACGAGGCGCTAAATGCGGTGAAGGCGGCCATCGAAAGGCCGGATATGGTTTCGCTTGAAATCATCGACATCCAGTCGAACCAGGAAACCGCCAATCGCTACTCGGCCTTCAGTGTCCCGCAGGCCTTTGCAAACGATATTCTTATCGCCAGGGGGGCGCAACCCGAAGAGCTGTTTGTCGCATCCCTTGAAAAGCTCGAACAACAGACCGTTTTCATACCGGAAACCGATGCGGAGATTATCGAAACCGACGTCGTGATCGTGGGCGGGGGACCGGCCGGCCTTGCCACGGGGATCTATACGGTTCGAAGCGGCCTCAGAACGGCCGTAATCGAGCGGGGCGCACTGGGAGGGCAGGTGGCCACGACCCCCGTCGTGGAAAACTATCCCGGTTTTGCAAGAGTTCCAGGCAAAACTTTGGTGGATATCCTGGTCAGCCATGCCCTGGAGTATGTCCAGATCTTTCAGGGAGAAGAAGTGGTCGAAATTCGGCCCGGCGAACGAATCGAGGTGCAAACGGGCAGAAGAAGGTATATCGCCAGGGCACTGGTGCTGGCTACCGGGGCCAATTACAAGAAGCTGGGCGTCACAGGGGAAATGAACTTCATGGGACGCGGAGTCAGCTACTGCGCGACCTGCGACGGGCCCCTTTTCAAAAACAGGAAGGTGGTGGTCATCGGCGGGGGTAACAGCGCGGTGACCGAAGCGCTGCATCTGCACAACATCGGCGTCCAGACGGTTCTTGTACACAGGCGAAACAGCCTGAGGGCCCAGGAGCATCTGGCAAAAAACATATTTTCAAATAACATCGAGGTCCTCTGGGATACCGAAGTCCTGGAGATCAGGGGCAGGGAAAAGGTGGCCGAAGTTGTCTTGCGAAACAACCGGACCGGTGAAGTCTACCCTTTCCCCGTACAGGGAGTTTTCGTGGCCATCGGATACGAGCCTTCGGTGGAACTGGCCAAATCCGTTGGCGTGGAATTGTCCCCGGATGGTTTCATCAAGCACGACGCCCATCATAGAACGAATATCCCGGGAATCTATAGCGCCGGAGATGTTGAAGGGGGCTACAAACAGATCGTAACCGCCATGGGGCAGGGAACCGAGGCGGCTCTCTCGGTGTTTGAAGACCTCCATCATCCCTATTGGACCTCCGAGCTGGAAAAGCCGGGCGGGATTGCAAAGATGTAGCTCCGCGCAAGCCCCGGTGAATGGACAATTATTTTAGAATTCACCCATTCACCGGTTCTTTTGCTAGGGTTTTGCCTCCTCACAAGGAAGCCTGTCGTCGAATTCGATCAGCTCGCCGGTGACCGTGAAGATGACGCGCTCACAGATGTTGACCACCCGGTCGGCGGCGCGCTCCAGGTTGTGAGCCACCCACATGAGGTGGCTCGCGCCGTCGATGTTTCTGGGGTCGGCCAGAACGTAGGTCATCAGTTCCCGATAAACCTGATCGTAGAGATCGTCAATCTGCTGGTCTTCCCCGGGGATCGAATTGGCCGCCTCGATGTCCCTGTCCACAAACGACAGGAGCGCCCTGTGGAGCATGTCCGATGCCAGGGCCGCCATTCTGGGAACATCGATCAACGGTTTGACAAGGGGTTTATTCCCCAGTTGAAGCGCAATTTTTGCAATCCCCTTGGAGTAGTCGGCGATTCTTTCCAGTTCTCCGGCAATTTCGAGAATGGCCGCAAGGCTGCGAAGGTCTTTGGCCATGGGTTGCTGCCTGGCTATCAGCACCAGGGTGTCCGATTCGATTTGATAGCGTCTGCGGTTTATACCGGAGTCGGCTTCGATCAGCCGCTTGGCGTCCTCGAGGCGTGCCTTGCCAAGAATCTCGACCGCTTCGACCAGACTGCGTTCGACGATGACTCCAAGGTCTATCAGTTCATCTTGAAGCCGATCCAATTCCTTCTCCAGTGGAGTTTTCATCTCTCCAAACCCTCCTGCTCGGCGAAACAGTGCAAATTACGTCTTTTCAACAGCTCTGGATGCATGTGCCACCATTGATGTCATTATCCGGACTTCGAGCCGAACAAACTGAATTTTTTCTTCATGGGAGCGAATTTATTCGCTTGCAGGTTCTCGTTCTTGGCATCTTTTAAGAGCCCGGCGAATTTACTCCTGACCTCGATCATTTTCGTGAGATAGGTTGCACGCTCATTGTAGTCGGGTAACTTCGGAATCATCTCCTTTATGTTCTGCCTTGCATTCCCGAGTTCCTTGTCGAGGTTCATTGCTCCCCCGTTTTGATTGCCGTAATTTAATGACGTGAGCGCATTGAGTATATCGGCTGCGCTGCAATTGCCGGGTGGATTTAGTGGCTTGATCGGGAATGAAAAAAGAGGACTCTCGTTCAATAGCCTTGGCAATAAAAAGGTGGACATCTGCTCGTCGATCTCGAAAGCTCTCTTGAGGATGGTATAATTTTCCTCACTTGAAGTCGCCTTCTTCTTCAAGGCGGTGGCGTCAATATTATTATTCTTGGTCTCTTTGATTATAGCCTTCAAGGCCTTATCCGTGGCGACTATGTTGGAACCAAACATCAGCAGCCATGTCACCATGAGGGCGTAAATATCGTACGTCCAACGAGACAGCTGGGCCTCACCCCAGGCATCGGGCCGGTAGCCGGGCGTATATCCCACGTTTTGGGAATCAACCCCGTTTTTCAAACACCCCCCGTAGTCCATCAAACATATATATCCGTCATCTCTGACAAATATATTTTCGGGTTTTAAATCGCGGTGGGCATAGTCTTTTTGGTGGCACTTCTGCAAATCGGTTGCAATGTCCCACAAAAGCAGGCGGCCGGCGGCGCGTTTTTTATCATCGGGCAGCTTTTTTATTCTACTGAACAAAAGGGAGAATTCGTAGAGTAAATCCATTATTCCGTATATCTTCAGCCCGTGATTATTTCCATAGCCCAGAACGGGAATTTCGATCCTGTCGAGGATCTTGACTTTACATCCCAATACCTCCATCCTATCGAACTCGTTATGGATCTGCTCTCTGGTCGAGGTGCTGGTTCGGGAGGGTCCCCCATCGACATGGTTGCTCTCGACGGTACGACATTCCTTAACGGCAAGAAGTTTGTTTTTTCCGTCGTCTTTATATTTGAGCGCATAGCGGAATTTGCCGAAGCTGCCCGCCCCCAGTTTGCGCGTGACAAGATAGCCGCTATCGAGCGATTTGGGCGCGAGAAGGGCAACTCTGATATTCGTGCCGTCGCCCACCTTAACGGTGATGGCATCCGATTTATTGGCCGGCTTGTACTTAACGCCCTCATACTTTGTGAAGTTCTCATATTCGGCGGCGATGCCAGGGGCATGGGCCAGAATCTCCTGTGCCCAGCCGAATGGGTCGGCCATGCTCTCCGAGCCGGTCCAAATGCGCCACGTCCTCTTGGTGCCCGCCTTGGGATGAAGGTCGAATCCGCCCCCTGGAATCTTCGGCGGGCCGTTTTGGACCCTTTCCACAAGTTTTGCCATGTCATGAAGAGCAATGCCCCCCCTTGCCGTGAGCATCCCCTTCCATGCCGCGTCGATTCCCTCCAGATTTTTAGTCTTCTGAAATTTCGCGGCAGCCTCGATCACCTCGGAATCGGTTTTTGTAAGCAACGAGTGATCGTTCATTTTAAAGTAAACAATCCACGCCTTGCTCGGCCCTCCCACTATCGGCTTGCCGACGATGAGCTTGGCCCATCGTTTTTCCCACTGAGCCTCCATAAAAAAAGAGGCCTCGCCCAACTTGTAAATATAGCCCTCATGGACCACTTCGCCATCTATCGGCTGGGGGGACTTCGGGACGATCCATTTTTCTGTGATCATTGGTTGACTCTTCGCCTCCGGGTAGGTTGGGCCGTTTGTTCATACAACTGAAAACAGGGATGCGGATTCTTCGCGGTAAAACCGCTAGGCCCCCATTATATAGTCTTTGCCGTCGCCACGAAACACTCAAATTACTTAAATCAGCAGGGAGATTTTCCCCGCTCCTCCCTTTGGCAGCGCCGACATTATCCGGATTCAATGCTTATTGGGCGCACTCAAGACTTCGCCGATAAAAAAAGCCCCCGGGCCTAAAAAAGGGCCGGGGGCTAATGAAAAACGGTTCCACATCAGGCATGATCCGGCATTGGAGCCCTTAGACGAGCTGTGACGGACCTCTTTTCAACCTGAGAGGCTCCATCCCTAGTACATGCCTCCGCCCGGAGGCATGCCTCCCATTGCGGGGCCGCCCTTGTCATCCTTGGGCAGTTCGGCGATCATGCATTCGGTTGTAAGCATGAGGGCCGAGACGCTGGCGGCGTTGAGCAGGGCGGTGCGGGTCACCTTCGTCGGGTCGATTACGCCCGCGGCGATCAGGTCCTCGAATTGACCGGATTCGGCGTTGAAGCCAAAAGCCCCGGTTTGTTCCTTGACTTTCTGAACCACTACCGAGCCTTCTTCGCCCGCGTTGGCGGCAATCTGTCGGGCGGGTTCTTCAAGGGCGCGCTTGATGATCTTGAGGCCAAGCTGCTCGTCTCCGACCAGTTTGGTGTTTTCAAGAGCAGCAAGGCAACGCAGATATGCAACGCCGCCGCCCGCGACAATACCCTCCTCAACCGCGGCTCGTGTGGCGTTCAGAGCGTCTTCGACTCTTGCCTTCTTCTCCTTCATCTCCGTCTCGGTGGCCGCGCCCACACTGATCACCGCAACTCCGCCAACCAGTTTGGCCAGTCTTTCCTGGAGTTTTTCGCGGTCATAGTCGCTGGTGGTCTCCTCGATCTGGGTCCGGATCTGGGCCACACGACCCTCCAGGGCCTTCCGTTCGCCGTAGCCGTCGACGATTGTGGTGTTATCCTTGTCGATGCGGATTGTCTTCGCCCGGCCAAGATCGTTTAGGGAAACAGTTTCAAGCCTGATGCCCTTTTCCTCGCTGATCACCTGGGCGCCCGTCAGGACCGCGATGTCTTCGAGCATCGCCTTGCGCCTGTCGCCAAAGCCGGGGGCCTTTACCGCACACACCTGGAGGGTGCCGCGCAGCTTGTTTACAACCAAGGTTGCAAGGGCTTCGCCTTCAACATCTTCGGAGATGATCAGAAGCGGTTTGCCCATTTTTGCGATCTGTTCGAGAACCGGCAACAGGTCTTTCATGCTGCTGATCTTTTTCTCGTTTACGAGAATCATCGGCTCGTTTAGCAGCACTTCCATCTTTTCGGGGTCGGTCACAAAATAGGGGGAGATGTATCCACGGTCGAACTGCATACCTTCGACAACCTCGAGGGTGGTCTCCATCGACTTGGCTTCCTCGACGGTGATGACGCCTTCTTTTCCGACCTTGTTCATGGCCTCGGCAATGATGTTGCCGATCGTCGAATCGTTATTGGCCGAAATGGTGCCGACCTGGGCGATTTCTTTCTGGTCCTTGATGGGCTTGCTGGTCTTCTTGAGTTCCTCGACCACCACCTGAACCGATTTTTCAATGCCCCGCTTGATGGCCATGGGGTTGTGGCCGGCCGCAACAAGCTTTGAACCCTCGAAGTAGATCGACTGGGCAAGGATGGTTGCCGTGGTGGTCCCGTCTCCGGCTACGTCGCTTGTCTTGCTGGCGACTTCTCTGACCATCTGCGCACCCATGTTTTCGAATCTGTCCTCGATTTCGATTTCCTTTGCCACGGTAACCCCGTCCTTGGTCACCGTCGGGCCGCCGAAACTCTTCTCGATAACAACGTTGCGGCCCTTGGGGCCAAGGGTCACCTTCACCGCGTCGGCCAGCGTGTTGACGCCGTTAAGAAGCGATTCGCGCGCTTTGGTATCATATGTCAACTGTTTTGCCATTAGCTTGTTCCTCCTGATATTGTTCAAAGAAAGAGTTACTCGACGATAGCGAGAATGTCGTCTTCGCGCATGATGAGCACTTCCTGGCCCTCGATGGTGATCTCTGTGCCCGCGTATTTGCCGAAAAGAACCCGGTCACCCTTCTTGACGTCGAGCGCTCTTTTGGAGCCGTCTTCCATGATCTTGCCGTTGCCGGCCGCGATCACTTCGCCCTGAATGGGTTTTTCCTTGGCCGTATCGGGAATGATGATCCCCCCTGCGGTCTTCTGTTCTTCTTCCATGCGTTTGACCACGACGCGATCGTTGAGCGGTCTGAGATTCATAACAACTCCTTTCGGTTTGGATCAAAGTGGATTGGGGCAAGGCAATCCGAAGGGCCTCGCCCGGCAGTGTTAGCACTCGTCTATGATGAGTGCTTTTAATCATCGCGCCTTCATTTGGCAAGTGAAAAAGAGCTGCTTGGAGGGAAAAATAGCGAAAAGGTTGTTCCCTGCCCCGGCTGCCGGCCGCTGACTTCGACTTTGCCGGCGGCCTTTTCCATCAGTTGGTAGACTACACTGAGCCCGAGGCCCGTTCCGTTTGTTTTGGTGGTAAAGAAGGGATCGAAAATTCTTTTGAGCGCCGATTCGGGTATTCCGCATCCGCGGTCTTGGACATCTATTTTGACCATCCTGCCCGGGGGGGCGGCAATTTGCTCCAGGCCGACCGAGATGGAAAGCTCTCCGCCCCGGGGCATGGCTTCGATGGCGTTTACCAGAAGATTCCACAGAATGCGGCGCAGATGGAGGGCGTCGATTGCAATGACGGGCTTCGCGTGAAATCCGGTCCTTATGGAATGGGAGGCCGTGGCCTTCTTGTTGGCCCTTAGAAGCGATACGATCTCCTCGATCACCGGGCATACCTCCACGTCCTCGATGCGTGCCGATTGGGGCGAGCCTTTGGTCATCCAGAGAAATTCGCTCACCAGACCGTTTACCCGTTCGATTTCGCGTTGCACGATTCCTGTCAGTCTTTGATTGAGGGGGCTTAGAGCCGGTTCCTCCATGAGCATTTGCACGGCCCCGCTCATCGCGGCCAGCGGATTTTTGATCTCATGGGCGATTTCGGCGGCCATTTTTCCGGCCAGCACGAGGCGCTCCATTCTTTGGAGATGTTCTTCGAGAGCCTTGTGTTTGGTCAGGTCGGTAAATACGATGAGCCAGCCGAAGGTCTTTCCGCTCTCCATTCTCAACGCCGAGGCCGAATAGCCAAAAACGGCCGTCATGCCCGCCGGATGGTTGTAGCAGGTCTCAAAACGGCTTCCGTGTCTTGTTGTGTCGTGTTCTGAGCCGTTTTGAATTTGAGAAAAGTCGATATCGGGAAAAATCTCCTCTACCCGCCGTCCGGTGATTTCCTCGGTCGTTTTGCCAAGACTTTCCGTGGCGGCGTTGTTGGCAAAGATGACGCGCTCTTCGAGATCGACCGTAAGAACTCCGCTCGACATGCTTTGCACGATGCTCGTGTGGAGGGTTTGCAGTGCCTTGAGGTCGCTTTCCTTCTCACGAATGCGCAGTTTGGACCTTTGCAGTTCCAGGGCCAGATAGCCGGCCAGAAGACCCACGAGGAAAAATGCGGCTGTATTGATGAGGACATTGAAAAGGTAGGTCCGACTGTCGCGGGGCTGGACGGCGCCCGCGGCGATTTGGAGAGGAGAAAGCCAAGAAAAGCATTGAAGTTCGAGAACAATGCCGTAGACAAGGGAGCACGCGGCCGCGGACAGAAGGCTTGCCCGGCGGTCGAGCAGCAGGGCCGCGCTGAATATGACGAGCATGTAGAGCGATGAAAAGCTGCTCTCGATTCCTCCCGTCATATAGACCAGAACCGTTATGGCGCCCAGATCGAAAAGGATCTGGACCAGGGCGAAGCGCTCCAGGCGGCGAATCCGCTTGAGACCGAGTGCCCCTATGATGGTAAACAGAAAAAGAATGCACGAAAACAGATAGAGAGGGCGAAAGAGCCCGGAAGGAAGAGCCCCGTTTCGGCGGCTTTCCACGCCGATCGTTACGATGAGGAAAAAAAAGGCGAGCACCAACCGGTAGAGCAGGAGCTTTTTGAGCTTGCTCCGCAGACGACTCGAATCGACCTCGCCAAGGTGTTGTTCAACCGTTTTGGCCATGCGGCCTTCTATCTCGAAACGACGTCTGCCAATTGAAAGATCGGCATGTACATGGCCACCAGCAAAAAGCCGATCGTAACGCCGAGGAAAAGAATCAGCAAGGGTTCGAGCAGGGATGTCAGGGACCCGACGGCCGTATCGACTTCCTCGTCGTAGAAATCGGCAATTTTGCCAAGCATGGTGTCCAGAGCCCCCGTTGCTTCCCCCACGGCAATCATCTGGGTCACCATTGTCGGAAACACGTTTGTTTCGGCCAGAGGTTCGGCCACCGAACGGCCTTCGGAAATGGCGAGGCGCGCGTTTCGTATGGCCTGTTCCACAACCGCGTTTCCGGCCGTGGCCGCAACGACCTCCAAGCCGTCCAGAATCGGCACCCCGCTGGAGAGCATGGTCCCGAGGGTCCTTGTAAAGCGGGCTACGGCAATCTTTCGCAGCAGGATGCCGAAAACCGGGGCCCTTAGAAACATCTTGTCAAAAAGGTGACGTCCTTTCGGGGTTTTGCGAACCCGGTGAAACCCGTACATCAAAAGACCAAATCCAATGATGATCCAGTGGATATAGTGCTTCACGAAGTCGCTCAGGTTCATCACTATTACCGTCATTACGGGCAACTTGACTCCGGCGTCGGTGAAAAGCTTGGTAAAGACCGGAATGACAAAGATCAGGATGACCGCCACCACGATAACGGCGATCGAAACCACGATGGCCGGGTAGGTAAGGGCGCCCTTGACCTTTCTTTTCAGATTGGCCATTTTTTCTATGTATTGGGCGAGCCTGTTCAAAATGACGTCCAGTATACCTCCGACCTCGCCCGCGGCCACAAGGTTGTGAAACAGGTTGTCAAAGACTTTGGGGTGATTTTTGATGGCGTCCGACAGTGTCGAGCCTTCTTCGACACTTTTTTGGATCTGTCGAATAACTCTTTTGAAATTGTCGTTTTCCTGTTGGTCCTGGAGGATATCCAAACACTGCACAAGCGGCAGTCCGGCATCGATCATGGTTGCAAACTGTCTGACGAAAATGACTTTGTCCTTGTCCTTGATCCCTCCGCCAATGGCCGGCAGGAACTCCAGGAGGTCCTTGGGCTTGACTTTGATATTCTGGATGGTCACGCCCTTTTTGACGACCATCTGGCGGGCCAGGGGGAGATTGTCGGCCTCGATTTCGCCTTTTTGCTTCTTGCCAGAGCGATCTTTGCCTGTCCATAAATAGATCGGCATTCCAACTCTCCTGTGGTGTCTGTAATAAGTTCCATGTAACCATAAGCCCTGCAATTTGCAGTCCAAAGCCGGTGCTTAAGGCTTGAAAGCTGGTAATCCGGGCGGAAGAGCAGGGCGCAGGCAAATCAATCCTTGGCTGAAGACCTGATGACTTCCTCGACTGTGGTCACTCCATCCTTGAGCTTGTTAATTCCCGCCTGCCTGAGGGTGGTCATCCCGAGTCGGATGGATTCCTTCTTGATCTCCGCGGCCGAAGCGCCCATGAGCACGAGTTCGCGGATCTGGTCATAGAGCGGCATGACCTCATAGAGTGCGATACGTCCCCGATATCCGGTATCGTTACAAGCCGAGCATCCCGTGCCGTGATAGCAGGTAAAGGTGCCAAGTTCCTCATCGGTGAGCCCGAGGTCGAGCAGGGTCTCCGCGGTGACCTCTTCGACGGTCTTGCAGACCGAGCATACCTTGCGCACCAGCCTTTGGGCGACCACGAGATTGACCGCCGAGGCGACCAGGAAGGCTTCCACGCCCATGTTGAGCAGCCGGTTGATGGTGCTGGGTGCGTCGTTGGTGTGAAGGGTGCTCAGCACCATGTGGCCGGTAAGGGCCGCCTTGACGGCGATCTCGGCGGTTTCAAAGTCCCTAATTTCTCCCACCATCAGGATGTCGGGGTCCTGGCGCAGAAATGCGCGCAACGCCGCGGCGAAAGTGAGGCCGATCGACTCGTGCATCTGGACCTGGTTGATTCCGACCAGGTTGAATTCGATGGGGTCTTCGGCCGTCGAGATGTTTTGGCCCACCCGGTTGAGGTCCGAAAGGGCGCTGTAGAGGGTGGTGGTCTTGCCGCTGCCGGTAGGACCGGTCACCAGCACCATTCCATAGGGCAAATAGATGGCGTCCCGGAAATTTTTGTACTGAAGCTCTTCAAATCCGAGTTTGGTCATGTCGAGTTGCAGGTTGGACTTGTCGAGCAGGCGCAAAACGACCTTTTCGCCAAAAAGCGTGGGCAGGATCGAGACCCGGAAATCCATCTCCTTGCCCTTGGCCTTGAGTTTTATACGCCCGTCCTGGGGCAGTCTTCTTTCGGCGATATCGAGGCGGGAAAGAATTTTAAGCCGCGAGATGATGGCGTTTTTGAGCTGGATGGGGGGCCGCATCACCTCGTAGAGCACCCCGTCAATGCGGAATCGGATCCGCATCAGCCTCTCATAGGGTTCGACATGAATGTCGCTCGCATGCTTTCGGATGGCGTCCATAAGGATCAGATTGACCAGCTTGACGACCGGGGCCTGACCGGCCGCGTCTTCAAGCCTTGAGAGGTCCACCTCTTCGGCAACCTGCGAAAGGTCGACCTCCACTTCGTCCTTGATGGCCCCGAGCAGGTCGTCGAGCGAGTCGTTGTCATCGTCCTCGGGGGTTTGTTCGGCGAGAAAATTGCCGATGACCAGTTTCAGCGTTGAATCGGCCGCCACATGAATCTGAATGTTTTTGCGGGTGAGGAAGCGAAGGTCGTCAATGATGAAGAGGTTGCCGGGATCGGCCATGGCCACGTGGAGCGTATTGCCCATGAGCCCGAAGGGCACGGTCTGGTATTTGTGCATGATGTCCAGAGGGATCAGCCCCGCGATTGCCTTTTCGACACTGATTCTGGAAAGACTGACTTGGGGGCAGTTATACTGCCTGGCAATGAACTCGCTGAGGGTGTTCTCATCGATAATGCCCTGCTTTACCAGGGCCGCGCCGATGCGCTCTCCGCTGTGGCGCTGCTCGTCGAGCGCTCGGTTAAGCTGTTCGGCGTTGACCAGGCCCTCCTGAATGAGCAGCTCGCCTATCTTCTTCGCCACAGCTCAAAGTCCTCCCGTTCAAGCCTTATCATAAGGCCGACGCCCGATCCTGTTGTTCGCAACCTTTGTGTAGGCGCAGCAAAATTAAGACATATAATTGAATATGGAGACAAAATCCATAAAAAGCTTCAAAAAAAACTTGACAGCAAATCATTCCCGGTTATCATTCGCAACGCTTGCTTCCATGGAGAGAAGCAATGATAACAGATTAGGGGGTGGTTGTCATGGTTTGCTCAACGGTGAAGGCGGGAACGGAATGCGCCTTCATGACCAAAGCAGGATGCGGCTATGCTGGCGGCGCCTGCTCAACGATCGTCGAACAGTGCGAGGGGTGCCAGCGCGCTGTTGAATTTCCTGCCGGGAAGTTTTGCTCCAGCTATCCGAATCCTTCCGTTAAATGGAAGGCCAGCGCTTGCAATTTTGCAACTCATACCAAGCTGGAAGTGCAAGACAAGCAGAAAATCAATCCTCTCAAGGCTTCCAAGAGAAACAACAAAAAGAAGTAGACCCGTCACCGGTTCGCGAGAGCGGCCCGGGGGGCTTTTGCCCGGAAGGTTCGCTCTCGCCGATCCAGCGGTCCATTTTGCCCGGACCGTGGTTCCCGATTCCAATGCGGTCATTTATGATCTTCGTTTTCATTTGACTTCTCAGCCGTCCATCCGTTATGCAAATCGGGGGAAGGTCCTGTGCTTCGGCAGATTGCGTGGTAGGTCCCCAAAGAAGTGCTTTGCACGGAGACGCCCGAGAAAGGATGCACAACAGTGGAACAAACCTTGATTTTGACCGGCGCACAGGCGGCCGCGGAAGCCGCAAGGTTGTGCCGCGTTCAGGTGGTTGCCGCCTATCCGATCACGCCTCAGTCCAAAATACCCGAGACTCTTGCCGGGTATGTGGAGCGGGGGATGCTGAAGGCGCAATTCGTGCGGGTGGAATCCGAGCATTCCGCGCTCGGGGTGTGCATCGCCGCATCCACTGTGGGCGCCAGGGCTTTTACCGCCACCGCCTCCAATGGTCTTGCCTACATGCATGAGCAGCTTCATTGGGCGGCCGGATCGCGCGTTCCGATCGTCATGCCGGTGGCCAACCGCGGGGTGGGTGCCCCCTGGACGATCCTAAATGATTGCCAGGATAGCGTATCGCAGCGAGACACGGGCTGGATGCAGTTCTACTGCATGAATAACCAGGAGGTCCTCGATCTGGTTGTGGTGGCCTTCAAGGCGGCTGAAAAACTGCTCATTCCCTGCATGGTCTGCTTCGACGGATTTTTGCTCTCCCATACCTTCATGCCCGTGGCAATCCCAGGCCAGCGGGAAGTCGATTCTTTTCTTCCCCCCTATGTTCCCTTTCACGCTCTTGATCCTGAAAACCCGGTGAACATAAATCCGGTGGTCACAAGCGAGCCTCTTGCCGACCCGGACGGCGTCCTGTCTCCAGGCTATATGGGATTTCGCCATAGGCTTCAAAAAACCCATGAGCAAGCCCTGGAGGTCATCGGGCAAACCGGTCGTGAATTTGGCGAGCTTTTCGGCCGTTCCTACGCCGAACCGCTTTTCGGCTACCGCACGGATGATGCCGATTTTGTCTTTGTGGCCATGGGAGCCATTGTAGGAGAGGCCGCCGAAGCCGCCGACGCTTTAAGAGAGCAGGGCGTCAAGGCCGGGGTCTTCGGGTTGCGAGTCTACCGGCCATTCCCCGCACGGCAACTCTACGAGGCGCTTCGGGAAAGGCGCGCGGTGGCTGTTATCGAAAAGGCGATCAGCTACGGCTACGAGGGGGCTCTGACCTCGGAACTCAAGGCCTCCTTTTATGGAAAGGGCGGCCCGGCCCCGGTCATTTCCAACTTCATAGCCGGCCTTGGCGGCAAGGAAGTGGCAACCTCGGACTTGATGCAGGCGGCCAATGCGAGCATTGCGGCGGCCCGAAACTCCACACCGCCCGAAAGAGCGCAGTGGATCGGATGTTGATCAAAATTTAAAGGCACAGGTGGGCAATGTCTGGGCAAACTGCAATTTTGGACTATCCCGAGCAAGAATTCATCCTCCCCGGCAACCGGCTTTGCGCGGGCTGCGGGGTGACCATAGCATACAGATTCATTTTAAAGGCGTTGGGCAAAAAGACCATCATCTGCGTTCCGGCCTGCTGTCTTACCATTTTGCACGGCATTTACCCCAAAACCCCGATCATGGCCACCACTGTCAACAACACCTTCGCGGGCACAGCCTCGGCGGCTTCCGGGTTCGCCGCCGGCCTCAAGGCGACCGGACGCGAAGACTGGCACGTTTTGGCCATGGCCGGCGACGGCGGGACCTTCGATATGGGGCTCCAATCCCTTAGCGGCGCCGCCGAGCGGGGCGAAAACATCATCTATGTCTGCTATGACAACGAAGCCTATATGAATACGGGCTCTCAGCGCTCCAGCGCAACCCCCCCCGGCGCCTTGACCTCCACGACCCCGGTAACTCCCAAGCAGCAACTGAAAAAAGATTTCATGAAGATCATGGAGGCCCACTGGCTGCCCTATATGGCCGGCGTGTCGAGCGCCTATCCGGGCGATGTCTACAAAAAGTTCGTCAAGGCCCGCGATATCGGGGGAACCAGGTTTTTCCACCTCGCCGCACCCTGTCCCACAGGCTGGTGGTATCCCACCAAAGACACGGTCAAAATCGGCCGCATGATGGTCGAATCCTGCATATTCCCCCTCTATGAGATTGAAGAGGGGCGTTTGAGCCTTACGGGTAAAAGTCTTAGCATCGCAAGAAGCGGCGGCAAAAAGCCGGTTGACGAATACATCGCCCTCCAGGGACGATTCAAGAAAATTACCCCCGAGCAGGTGGCTCAATTCCAAAAGCAGGTGGATAAACAATGGCAAGCTCTGCTTGCCAGGGCGGGGTTTTGAAACTTATTCCCGGTAAAATACTGGTGCGTTTCCCGAACTGGATCGGGGATGCGGTGATGAGCACTCCGGCCCTGGGTGCGATCAGGGCCGCTTTCCCCTCCTCGCGGATCGTGCTTGCCGCAAACCCGGTTGTCTGCGAACTGATGAGTCCCCACCCCTATTGCGATTCGGTCGTTGCTTTTGACAAAATGGGGCCGCACCGCGGAGTCGCGGGTCTTTGGAAATTCAGCCGGGGAATTGCCGCGGAAGGCTTCGACCTGGCGATCCTGCTGCAAAATGCGATCGGGGCGGGGCTGATGGCCGCCATGGCCGGGATTGAAACCAGGGCGGGCTACAATACCGACGGGCGCGGATTTTTGCTTACCCATCCGGTTAGACTGTCCAAGCAGGCCCTCGGGCTCCACCATACGCAATATTATCTGGAAATGCTCGCCGGGTTGGGTATCCCTTCGGCCGGAGTCCAACCGAGGCTTGAGTGCACGCAAGCCGAGATAAACCGTGCGGTCGCCCTTCTGGGGCCGGGGCGGTGGGCGGCCATAAATCCCGGAGCCGCTTACGGGGCGGCCAAAAGATGGTATCCTCAAAGATTTGCCGGGGTCGCCGATGCCCTGGCCTCCGATTTTGGCTTCAAGCTGCTGCTGGTGGGCAGCCCGGCAGAATCGGGCATCGGCTCCGAAATCGAATCCACCATGAGCTCCGATGTCCTCAACATGGTTGGCAAGACTTCCGTTCGCGAACTTATGGCCCTTCTTGCCTCCACGCAACTGGTGATCACCAACGACTCGGGTCCGATGCACGTCGCGGCGGCCTTCGATCGGCCCGTGGTGGCATTGTTTGGCCCTACCGACCACAAGGTCACTTCCCCGGTTTGCTCCAGCTTTTCTTTGGTGCGAAAGGAAACCGAGTGCGCGCCCTGTCTCAAGAGGCAATGTCCGCGCGACCACCGCTGCATGGCCGAAATTAGCGTCGAAGAGGTCCTTGGGGCCGTCGATGCCTTGATCAAGGATCGGCCATGAACCCCCCTGGGCTTAGAGAAGATTTCCGTAAGATTCTCATCGTAAAGCCAAGTTCCTTCGGCGATGTCATTCACGGCCTTCCGGTGCTACAGGCGTTAAGCACCAGGTTTCCCGGCGCCCGAATCCACTGGGTGGTGGCCAGGGCTTTCGCCTCCATTCTGGAAGATCATCCCCTGATTGACAGGCTCTGGGTGATGGACAAGGATTCCTGGAAGCGGCCGGGCAGGCTTGCCGGCACCTTTTTGGAACTGAAAAGGCTTCGCCGGGGGCTTCGAGATGAAAAATTCGATCTGGTAATCGATCTGCAGGGGCTTTTTCGCAGCGCTATGATCGTAAGCTTTGCGGGCGCGCGGGAAAGCGTCGGTTTTAAAAGCGCACGCGAGGGGGCCCCGGCTTTTTATAAATACAGGGTGGAAACCGAACCCGAACTGCACGCCGTGGAAAAAAACCTGCTGATTGCCCGCTTTTTGGGCTGCGAGACGAGTGAGCCCCGGTTTCCACTGCCCCGTTTGGGGGAGGTCCCGCGGATCGCTAAAGATCTGGGTCGCTATGCGGTTATCGCCCCCTCGGCCGCAACCCTTGTCAAGAGGTGGCCCGCCGAACATTTCGCACGACTTGCCGCTCTTCTGCCTTTTCCCTCTGTTATCGTCGCGGGCCGCGGCGACGCCGAGCCGGGAAATGAAATCGCGCGCCTTTCGGGCGGCAGGGCTGTTTCCCTGGCGGGAAAGACGAGCTTGAAAGAGCTGGGGGCGCTGATCGGGGGGGCGCAGTTTGTGGTGACCTGCGATTCAGGGCCGATGCACCTTGCCTCGGCTCTCGGAGTTCCGGCCTTTTCCATTTTCGGTCCCACCAGCCCGGTGCGAACCGGCCCCTACGGCAGCATCCACACGGTCATCCGACTGGAAATTCCTTGTTCTCCCTGCTATACGAGAAAACCTTGCGCCGACTGGAGATGCATGAGGGATATAACCCCCGAGAAGGTCCTGGAGGCAATCGCCGCAAAGGGTTTTTAGAGCCTCGGGCGAACTCGCATTCTTGGCCCTTGGTCACCCGATGCCCCAAAGTGGTATCAGCCTTGGCAAACACGACCGCGGCCAGGCGAATTGTTCCGCCAAACTCCAGCAGCCCTTTTTCTCAGGACAGTTTTCGCTGCTTTCTCATGCGATCCATTTCGCGTGTTTCTTCTTTTCGCTTCAAGCTTTCCCTCTTGTCGTATTCTTTTTTGCCCCTGGCCAGGGCGATTTCCACCTTCGCCTTGCCTTCCTTGAAATAGAGCTTCAGGGGGACAAGTGAATAGCCCCTTTCCTGAGTTTTTCCCACCAGTTTTCTGATTTCCGCTCCGTGCAAAAGGAGCTTTCTTACCCGTTCGGGGTCGTGATTATCAAAGGATGCATGGGAATAGGGGCTGATATGCAGGCCGAACAAAAACACCTCGTTTTTCTTCACCCTGGCGTAGCTGTCTTTGAGGTTGGCTCGCCCCTCGCGAAGCGATTTGACCTCGGTGCCGAGCAAAACAATACCGGCTTCGAATTTTTCACCAATTTCAAAATCGTGATAGGCCTTCTTGTTTTGCGCGATCAACTTTGTTCTTTCCGATTGGTCGGCGGGTTTAGACATGTCGGGGGGCAATTCCTCGCAATTCTTATGTTAATGGCCTCGGGGGGCCGGAGTTTTTAAGGGTTCGGTTGCTCAACCGGGGTTTTTCATGACCGGAAGGGTTGTGTTTCCGATCCAGTTGGGATCGAAGACGTGAAATTCTTCCGGAAATTTTCTCATCACCATTTTGCTCACCGCCTGTTGAATTTCCGAGGCGGTTCTCATGCGGATGATTTTTTCCACAAACCGGCAGCATTCCTTCATCGAGGAACGCCTGACAAGGTTTTTGACCCTGGGAAGCGCCACCGGGTTCATGCTGAAGGAATCGATCTTGAGGCCCAGAAGAATGGGCACATACAGGGGCTCTCCGGCCATCTCGCCGCACACGGCCACCGGGATGCCGGCGTCGTGGCCCGCATCGACGGCCTGTTTGATGAACCTTAGAACGCCCGGGTGAAGAGGCTCGTAGAGATAGGCCACGTGCTCGTTGGATCGGTCTATGCCAATCGAGTACTGGATGAGGTCGTTTGTGCCGATGCTGAAAAAATCGACTTCCCTGGCCAGCAGATCGGCCACCGCCACAGCCGAGGGGACCTCGATCATCACTCCGAAGGGCAGGTCCTTGTCGAAGGCAATGCGCTTTTGAGTAAGCTCGGCCTGGACCTCCTTGAAGATGCGCTTGGCCTCGAAGATCTCACCCATCCCGGAGATAAGAGGCAGCATAAGCCGGATGTTTCTGGTCGAGGCGCTAGCGCGAAGAATTGCCCTGAGCTGCGTTTTGAATATTTCCTTGTAATGCAGGCAAAGTCGTATCGAGCGGAGCCCCAGCGCGGGATTCGCCTCTTCCAGCGTCGGACACCAGGAGGTTAATTTCTCGGCCCCCAGATCAAGGGTTCGAATCGTAACCTGAGAGGGCGCCATAAGTTCGGCCAGGTCGTGGTAGTCCCTGTAGAGGGATTCCTCATCGGGCAGTTCCACCCGGTTCATGAAGAAAAATTCGGTCCTGTAGAGGCCGATGGCCTCCGCCCCGTTGTCTTTTGCCGCCACTACCTCCTCAACGGCTTCAATATTGGCCTCGGCGCCAACCCTGTGGCCGTCGAGGGTTTCAGCCGTCAGATGGGCATGCCTGCTGATCTGTTTAAGATACTCGCGGATTTCATCCTGGAGGTTTGTATAAAACTGCAACTCCCTGTCGCAGGGATTTATGATAATGATCCCGGTCCTGCCGTCGACGATGAGGAGGTCGTTTTCCGCGATGAGCCGGGCGGCGTTTTCGACCCCCGTTACCGCGGGAATCCCCAGCGAGCGGGCCACGATGGATGTGTGGGAGAAGCTTCCCCCGATTTCGGTCACGATGCCCAGTGTGCGGCCCGCCTGCAACTGGATGGCGTCGGCGGGCGTAAGATCGTGGGCCACCAGAACGGCGCGCTGGTGAATGTGCTCCAGGTTGGTGTGGTTCTGGCCGGCGAGGATGCCGATCACCCGGTCTCCGGCCGCGTTGACGTCGGCGATCCGACTCATCGCATATTCGTCGTTGCTGAGGCTGTTGAAAAGCTCTTTGGCTTTCCTGAGCGTCTTTATGATCGCAAGCTGAGCGTTGGAGCGCTCTTCCCGGATATACCGGAGGGATTCGTTATAGATGGACGGATCTCGCAAAATCATCTGCTGGACTTCAAGAAGCCTTGCGTGTTCCTGAAATTCAGACCGGATGCTCTTTTTTATGGTTTCCAGATCCGATTCGGCCTCGCAGACGGCCTCTTCGAACCGCTTGCATTCCTCGGCGACGGCCTGCTCTCCGAAAAGCCGGTAATGCGGCACCGGTACGCGCCCCCGCTCCAGCAGGATCGCCTTGCCGATCGCTATACCGGGAGCGGCCCCTATGCCCCTGATAGTCAATGATGAATTGTCGTTCATCAGCCGGACCTTCCTGGCAAGAAAAAGTACTGCTCTCTTACTTAGTCTATTTTGCCGACGGAGGAAAGATGCTTTACGGTTCGCCGAACTTGGTTTGAAAAAGAGCGGCAAGGGCGTTTAGAGCTTGAGCGGCATCCGAACCTCTGGCGGTGACAAAGACTTTGCTGCCGTACGGGCAAAAAAGTGTCATCACATCCAGGATACTTTTTGCGTTTGCGCTAACCTCGGACTTGGCGATTAAGACTTCGGATTCAAACCGGCAGGCTACTTTGACAATTTGAGCCGCGACTCGAGCGTGGATTCCCATTCGATTGGCGACTATGAACTCCTGCGTCAAGGCGGGAGATTCTTCGTCACTCTGTATCAAAGCGGTTTCCCTTCTGTTAGAAAAAGTTCGCCGGTCTAATAGCATACAAGCTCCGGACAAGTCAACCTCCACGGTGACCTTAATTGTAACATCGGCGGCCAGAGGGTTTTTGTCAAATTTAAGAAGAAAACCCTGGAAAGAAACCGTGGAGCGCCAAATTATTTGACCCGCGAAAGGGTTGCAAGAAACTCATTTGTCGCGGATTTGCGCAGCTTCGAGAAATTCAATGGCTTTCCCGGCGACCGACTTTGAATAAAGCATCGCAATGTGACTCAAAGCACTGGTTTGAAAATAGCTCCATCCCTCATGGGGAACCTCGAGGGCCTCGGAGGGGAACACCGTGTTATCGGCCGGAGAAATGAGGGCCAGCGCCGGGCAATGAAGTTCGGGCGAGCCGGACTCCAACCTGGTGAAAAGAGGTCCCCGGTAGATGATGTCCGAGGTCAGTTTGCCCAGCCCGAAGGCGGCGAGCTTCGTCCCCCGGTGGGGGCTTCCGATGGTGATCACCCCGGCCGGGATCGCAGCCCCGGTGGCCCTTTCGGCATACACCCGCGTCAAAAGCCCTCCCAGGCTGTGGCCTATGAGAAACAGTGGCCTTCCGGGGGCAGCCGCAGACACAGCGGTGACAAATTTGTCGAATTTTTCGAAAGTCTTTTCAAAATCGGTGAAAAAACTGCCGTAATTCATGAAGAAAATGTTCCTGAAGCCCGCCCTTCTCAGGCGTCTGGAGAAGAGCAGCCATCCAGTGGCATTGTGATAGAGACCGTGGGTGAGCACGACAACTGGCCCGGGGCCGGGGCCGGGGCCGGCTTCCAAATTCCATCGCTTGTCCAAAAAAACGAGCGGGTAGATCAAGATGGTGAAAATGATACTTGCAAAAGAGGAAAGAAAACCGCGCAGGACCAGTGCGCCCAGTGGTTCGTGAGCCGGCTTCCATGCGTTTTCGAACCAAAAAAAGGCATAGGTCGAAGCCGATGCCCAAAAAGAAACTAGCAGCAGAAGCGAAATGAGCCGCAATAGAATGCTCATGGCCGATTCCCCCTCCCCAGTGGGTCTATCCGTTATCTCCCGCTCTACTCGTCGCTGTTCTCATTCAGGGTGGCGGAAATCCGTTTTTGCCTTGCTTGAGTTTCCCGGTAACCGATGGAAAGAGTTCAACGTCGGTGTGCGGGAGAAAAAGGGCGGCAATGAACTCGTTCATGAAGTCGGGATGCACGCTCAACTCGATATAGGTCATGCGGTTTGCGATCTCTTCCATGCGGTGGAATGCCCTGGCGGACATCAGGGCCATTCTTGCGCCGGCAAGAGAGCTGTTTCCGATGAAGCGGATTCGCTCCTTGGGTATATCGGGCAGAAGGCCGATAAAAATTGCCTTCTCTATGTCCAGATGTGCCCCGAATCCCCCGGCCACGTAGAGCTTTTCGAGATCCATGAAGTCCATCTGGAGAGTCTTTAAAAGAACGCGCACAGCCGCCAGCACCGCCCCCTTGGTCTTGATAAGATTGCTTATGTCGTCTTCGGTTATGACGATCGGCTCTCCGGAGGCCGTTTCCCCAGAGGGTGCGATGATCAACTCGGGGACGTCGTCGACTACTTGCACCAAGGGATGGTCCAGGTCGATAAACTTTCCACTCTGATCGATGATCCCCGAGGAAAGAAGCTCCGCGATTCCGTCGATTATCGCCGAACCGCAGACCCCGAGGGGTTTCTGGCGGCCTATGGTCTCGTAGTGGATACGGTCGCCCTCGATCGCGATCTTTTCAATTGCCCCCAGGATGGCCTTTGTGCCGCACTTTATCCCCGCGCCCTCAAATGCCGGACCCGCCGAGGCCGAACAGCACACGAGCCATTCGTTGTTGCCGATAACGATCTCGCCGTTTGTTCCAACATCTATTAAAGCGCTTATTTCCTTGTGATCGTGCATCCCGCAGGCGTAAACGCCCGCCGTGATATCGCCGCCCACATAGCTGCTAACGCATGGCACACAGTGTAGAAAGGCCTTGGAGTTGGCCCGCAGTCCCACTTCTTCGCTCTGAAACTGGGGAAACCGGGCGGCCGCAGGGATATAAGGATGGTGGCGGATATTGCAAGGCTCGATGCCCAGCAGCAAATGGGTCATGACCGTGTTGCCCGCGGCCACGATGGAGGTGATGTCCTTGCGCTTGATCTTGTGTTTTTTGACTAGCGAGTCGATGAGCGAATTTATCGTGAACGTCACCGCGTCGGTCAGGGGCGAAATACCGTTGGGGCCGCAGGCCGCGATCATGCGCGAGACCACGTCTTCTCCGTAGCGAGCCTGGGAGTTGTGGCTTGCCTGGGCGCCCAGAATCCGCCCGGTGCCCAAATCGATCAACTGGGCCGCGATGGTCGTTGTCCCCACATCGATGGCCACCCCCATGTTGGTCGAAGTGGTGTCGCCGCCTTCCAGATTGCGAATCATGGGGCAGTCGGCGTCACGGAGGTGAACCGTTGCGGTGATTTTCCACTCGTTTGCGCGAAGCAGGCCCGGCAGCCCCCAAAGGCAGGAAAAATGGGCGTGCATGTATGGATATTCGGGGATCTTCTTCCTGATTGCCCGGTAGACACGCTCAAGATCCGACAGGCAGTCTTCCAGGGAAGGATGGGGAAGCTCCAGGAAATACTTCTGGCTAAGCGGCCTGATAATCGGGGCCGGTTCGTACTCCGGGCTGATAAGCGGCGCCTGTTCATCCGAAGCGATCACATAGTCGGAAATTTGAATTTGGACGTCGGTCCTCGATTCCGGCGGAACCCTCACCTCGACGTCTTCTTCAATCACTTCGGCCTGACAGGCCAGTGTATAACCCTGTTCGATTTCCTTGCGGCTCAGCTTGGCTGTCACCTTGTCGCTAAGACCAACCTTGCCCTTGGTCACCTTTACCCGGCATCTGCCGCAAACGCCCAGGCCCCCGCACAGATTGTTGACGTCGATGGCCGCTTTTGCCGCCACATCGATCAGCTTTTCACCGGTCTGCGCTTCAACTTCGATCGATTCCGGCTGGAAAGTTACCTTGACTTTGCCCATCAGGTCCTCGCATGGAAAAATTCGATCTGTTCCGTACCGCCGTCAAGAAAGCCTCGGCGGCGCAAAAATATAGCTGTTTTCCGCCAAATCTACAAGGTTTGACGAAACCCGCCACGTGGTTTTCTCCCGGCCTTCCTGCCCCTGGCTGAAAAATTCCACTTTGCTCGAAAACGTGATATGATGAAATTCTTCACAAGTAACCTCGGACGGGGAGTGAGGAAAATTGTACCTGACCTCTTTTATCCACCGTGAAGAGCTGTTGCGGATCGTGGAAAGGTGGCTTTGCGCCAGGCCCGATCCGCACGACGCGCTTCTGCTCACCAAGATTTTTATCTGCGATGGCTATGTGCTGGGGCAGGTGCTGGACCAAACGCTGGGCGAGATCACAGGCCGGTGCGACCCCTGCGAACTTCGAAGTGTGCGCATCAGCTCCAAGGGAGAATTAAGAGACGCGCTCTCCCACCTCCCGGGCGAGGTCAGTCCCAGGATTGAATATCTTTTGGGCTGCTATCGCAAAAATCCGGACTATTTCTTTTGCCAGACTCCGGTAAGCGGAGTTCTTTTCATGGACCAACGGGACCGTCTGGTCGCCTCCTATCGGATCAAACGGCCCCAAAGAATAGCGGAAAAAGCCAACAGGCGGATTGCCGACTGGATTTTTCAAACGGTTCGAAACAGGGCGTCTCACATGGCCAGGGGGCGGGCTGAAAAGTACGGCGTGCCGCTCGATCGTCTCCTTACTTCGCGTGAGGAGATGGAGCGGGAATTCATCGATGCGGAGCAAAGTATCGCGGACAGTTTCCGTCGGGGCGACGTCCGGTTCGACCGTGCCTCCATCACTATAAATGATGTGGGGGGGATGAAGGTGATCGGTTCGAAGCCTCGACTCGAACTGATCGAGGGCGCCCTGGGCGCCGATCCTCGCATAGTCGTGGTCGAACGGCAACGTTTTCATGGAAACTTCGAAGCCACCAGTTTGATTCTCGATCTTGCGTGGGCACCGGAGCCAATCTGCAAAAAGTACAGGGATTTGCGGATGTGGGAAAGGTTCGAAAACCGCGGCATCGAAGCCAGCGAACTCAAAAAGGGAATCGAGCCCTGGCTTGAAAACGCCGAGGAGCGAATCAGGGTGGAACTGATTCTTTGCACCCCCGAGGCGCTCGTCGAATCCGAACTGGGAAACAGTTTGCATGAAGAAAGGATGATTGCCCAGCGGGACTTCAAGCCCTACAAGGGATACATCCCCGAAAACGTCGAATTTTTGCTCGAATATATCTTTGCTGTGGGGTTCAGCCCGAAGGCGCGGATTTCGGAGGTCCCCGTAAAACTGTGGGGGAGGTATTTGCCCGATACGCTTGGAATGTTTGTGCGGAAACTCTTCGAGCTTCCCGAATATGATCTCTTTTACTGAGTCGATGCCGCAAGGAGTGGAAAATGCCAGATTTCAGTTATCAGGACCCGTTTCCGGTGGAAAAAGACGATACCGACTACGTGCTCCTTACCAAAGACTATGTTTCGGTTGCCAATTTCGAGGGACGGGAAATTCTGAAGGTCGATCCTGCGGGGCTTGAATTTCTCGCCAATCGTGCCATGCGCGATGTTTCCTTTCTGCTTCGCCCCAAACAGTTGCGCAAATGGGCCGAAATCCTGAGCGACCCCCAATCGTCTCCCAATGACCGCGGAGTGGCCATAGCTCTGTTAAACAATGCGGAAATCGCCTCGGAATTCGTCCTGCCGCTTTGCCAGGATACGGGCACCGCGACCATTGTGGCCAAAAAGGGCCAGCAGGTCTGGACTGAAGCCCGCGACGAGGAGTATCTTTCGCAGGGCGTCCACAAGACCTACACGGAGGAAAACCTGCGTTACTCCCAGACCGTGCCGCTCACCATGTACGAGGAGAAAAACTCGGGTTGCAATCTTCCGGCCCAGATCGACATCTACGCGACCCGCGGGGCTGAGTACAAGTTCCTGTTCGTCGCCAAGGGCGGCGGGTCGGCCAACAAGAGCATGCTCTACCAGGAGACCAAGGCGCTTTTAAACCCCGCGAGCCTGGAAAAATTCCTGGTGGAAAAAATGAAGACCCTGGGCACGGCGGCCTGTCCGCCTTACCATGTCGCCTTCGTGGTGGGCGGAACATCGGCCGAAACCTGCCTGAAGACTGTAAAACTTGCGAGCACGGGTTATCTCGACAATCTGCCCACCAGCGGAAACGAGGGCGGTCGTGCGTTCCGGGACCTCGAGATGGAGGAGAGGGTCCTTGAAGCGGCCTTCAAATCGGGCTTTGGCGCCCAGTTCGGAGGAAAACATTTCGCCTTGGACGTTAGAGTCGTCCGGCTTCCTCGCCACGGCGCCTCCTGCCCGGTGGGGATGGGAGTTTCCTGTTCGGCGGACAGAAACATCCTGGCCAAAATCAACCGGGACGGTATCTGGATGGAGCAGTTGGAGAAAAACCCCGCAAAGTTCATCCCCGAAGCCTATCGGGGCAAACACGATCATGGCGTTGTCAAAATCGATCTCAACCGACCGATGAAAGACATTCTGGCCGAACTGAGCAAACATCCGATTAAAACCAGGGTGTCCTTGAGCGGAACCATCGTGGTCGCCAGGGACATCGCGCACGCCAAACTCAAGGAGCGGATCGACAAGGGCGAAGGTCTACCCTCGTACATAAAAGACCACCCGGTGTACTACGCCGGTCCGGCAAAGACCCCCGAGGGCGCTCCTTCGGGTTCCTTCGGGCCGACGACGGCCGGCCGCATGGATTCCTACGTCGATCTTTTCCAGTCTCAGGGTGGATCTCTCATTATGATCGCCAAGGGCAACCGCTCAAAGCAGGTCAGTGATGCGTGCAAAAAACACGGCGGTTTCTATCTTGGCTCGATTGGCGGGGCCGCCGCCATACTGGCCAAGGAAAACATCCGGAAGGTCGAAGTGCTCGAATACCCCGAACTGGGCATGGAAGCGGTCTGGAAGATCGAAGTCGAGGACTTCCCCGCCTTCATTCTGGTAGACGACAAGGGAAACGATTTCTTCACTCAGTTGGTTTGAGGTAAAACATGCCGCGCTCCTTCACCGGGATGCCCCCGACCGTGATCAGGTCGGGGGCGCGGCTTATCAGCCATCCGCCCTCTGGCTGCATCAATGTTCAAGGCGGCAAAATCTTCAAGATCGCTTTACAGGGGCGGTCCACCTCCGAGAGTCCCGTCCGTCGTCCGCTTCCTTGTACCTCAGGACGGGCATCAGCATCATGAGCAAAGCCCCCCCGCCGATGGCGAAAGCATACCATGAGGCAAAACGTCCCAGTTGCAATGCCGATGAGGCGCCGAAGGTCAAAAATGCGATTAGTATAAGGCCGGCCGCAATTGTCCCCGAAGCCAGCGATTCGCGCGGGTGGACCCCGCCTACGTCCGGGAAAACGGGCAGCGGCGGGTGAAGCGGCAACTGCCGGTCAACGCCCGAGGTTCCCTCCCGCCAGTCGAGCATCTCCCGCAGCAGAGCTTGTGACTGCTTTCCGGCCGCCATGGAGCTTTCGTCAAGAGAATGGAGGTGAAAGACATGTTCGCCGTTGCCATCGCTCCAGGTCACATAGGTTTCCGGGGGCGGAAACCAGCTCGGGTGCGACACCCCCTGTGCGATGGAAACTATGTTCGGGCGGGGCGCGCTGAAGCGGATCTTGTCCCCGATGTAGACAAAAGCGTCCCTGTCCAACGCCAGGAAACCAACGTCCCAGAAGGTTCCATTTTCATACATGCGCGGACGGTCTTCAGGGGAAAGAGCCACAAAATGCAATCCTCGACTCTCGATTCCCTCCTGTGCAAGCTTCTTGGCCATGTTGCATCTTAAAACCCCGCATATGCGTTGGCCATTGAACTTGAGGAAAAGCAGGCAGAGGCCCGGCGCCAGAATGAGACCCGCACCGTAGGAAGCGGAAGGAAGAGCCGCCTTGCCGACCAGCCAGGCAATGAAGATCGGCGTCGCCGCCGCCGTCAAAACCAGGCCCAGGGTTCTTGAAAGCACGTCCCGGCGCCTGAGCTCCGACGAGTAGACCTGATCGGGTGAGGTTGCTTCATCGGGTATCGAGTAGCCCTCCTGGTCGCCCTGGTCCGGCATGGTGATAAGGGATTGGAGCCGTTGCTCCGTGATGCCGTGCCTTCTGGCTATCCTCCCCACTCTGTTAATCGTTGAGGGATGCGTCATCAGCTTGCCGCCAAGGCGGCCCCAGTAGATGGGCGTCAGGTTCATTTTTGAAAGCTTGACCAGTGCGGTGATCATACTCTCCGGGTCGCCGGTAAGAAGGGTGGAAAACTGATCGGCGGAGTATTCGAACCTTCGGGCCATGAAGTAGTAGAGAAGCCAGGCGGCAATCAGCGATACGGGAAAAAGCATTGTGGACTGGAACCAGTGGAGGTTTTCAATCACATGCGAGTCGGCAAACGCATTGTGGTAAGCCCCGAGCGCGGAAACGAACTCGAGGCCAAAACCGAGCACTCTTTCAAGCGCGAATAAAAAGAAAATAAACCCCAGCGCCAGGAACAACAGGTGGCGACGTTCAAGATGTCCGATCTCATGGGCCAGGACGCTGTCCGTTTCTCTTTTGGTCAGCCGCCTCAGCAGATAATCGGTGATCACGATCGTCCTGCCTCTGGCTGCAAAGGCGTTGCCCATCTGGTAATGTTGCGCGGGCATGAGGCGCACCTGGTTGATTTTCACGCCCGCCTTCGCGGCCAACTCCATTACGCGTTTGCGCATTTCTCCGCCGTGCAGGGTTCGAGGCGTGGTCCGGGAAACCTTGCCATACAACCATGCGAACATCATGGCCGAAACCATCGCCGCGGCAAACCAGAGCATTGCCCCCGCACCAAGGTAAAGGGAATTGATGCCGATGAGGATGAAACAAAGCGGGAGGGATCTCGCAGCTATTGCCAAGAAACCGCCCAGCAGCATTTCACGGCTGCCGCGCTCCACACCGCGGACTTGCCGCCAGACTGGGCGGGCGAGCCATTGGGTCAGCAGCAGTACGGCAGATGGAGGCAGTACCAGCAGTGCGGCTTTCATCACCGGATTTAATCCGAAAATGGAAACGACAAAGGATTGGCTTGCCGGCAGTTCAAGGAAAATGATCCAGGCAATCCAGACGCCTTGCCCGATCCAGAGCTGGAGCCGCCAATAGCCGAACCAGGCCGCGGCGGCATCCGCTTGGGCCAGGGCGATGGACCTCTTCCTGAAAAACAGCACAAGTGCCACGGGGATCGAAAGAATAAGGATGGGAAGCGACGCGATCCATCTATTGTAGCCCGCGGAGTAACCGAACTCGAATGAGAGGTCCTCGACATTCGTCTGCCCCGGATCGATATTGACTACATAATAGGCGTGTTCGTAGCGGCCGGCCGGTTCGCGGCTGCCTATCGGACCTCGCGGCGTGCCGAGCCTTGGTATTGTCAGGTGGATGTACATGTGGACTGGTCCAGCCTTACTGAGAAGCCTTAGGATCGGGTCCGGCCTGATCAGTCCGGCGACGTTGTTCGCGCGCCTTTCAAGGGGCGCAAGGCCATACGCCGAAAATAGAAGGCCTGATTTGCTCGAGCTAAAGTGTAATACCGTGGTTCGGCGCAAACGGGTCTTTTGAAGAGCGAGCAAAAGCTCATCTTTTACATTGCCCATGGCGCCAAGCCCATTGGGCCCGGAGAAATAGATCAATTTTGTTTGGACATTTCCTCTGGCATCGATGTCGATGAACCATTGGGCAAGTGAGGCTGAGGGAGCATGGTCCCTCATGGCGAAAACCAGTGCCGTGTGCATAAGGAAAGCAATAAAAACGGCAAAAAAAATGGCAAATTTCCGCGTGATGCGCTTTTTCATCACCGTCCTTAATGGCTGGAAGGCTGTTTGAATTTATGTGGATTTAAATTGATAGATGAGAATGTGACTGATGTCAATATTTAGAGAAAGTATAAATAGGAATGAGGGATTTCAGCCTGGAAAGGGCGTTATGTCACGCCCCGGGTGTGGAGCATACCAACGTAATCTCAGCCCTGCAGGGGCGATGCATAGGAAATGCCCTTACCGTGTTCCTCTTTGCCCCTTTGGGGATGTCCCCAATTTCAGTGGGCTTGCGAGCAACCCGCTTCTCTGTTGGAGCCCAAAAACCCTTTGAACCAGGCCCTGAACTCCGAGCGGTATTGTGTAAAACAGATTCCGCAACGTCTTGTCTGGTGCGCGCTCCAGGACGTTCCGGGCACTTCCAGATCGTACATAACGTTCGTTTGCAGGCGATTGAGTCCCGGTGAACCCGCGGCAAATATACTGATGCTCACTTGACCTTTTCGAAGCTTTTCCGTGGCCAGATACTGGACGGACAAACCGTTCAGACTGGCATCCATCACCCTGCCCACAATGACCGGTCCGTCGGAGAGGACAAACGCGGCAAAAACCTCTTTTTGGATTTGGACTCTTTTGGTCCTGCGCCTTTCCCGATTCATGAAAAATTCCCTTCGGTAACAGCCTGTGAACTGGGGACAGTCGATATCACGGTGCAAGGATCTCTAGCAATTTGAGTGCCGTTTGCCCTATTAGCCGTAACCAATGGATTGCAAAGGTATTTTATGGTTCAAGGCCAGGGGCGCCCGGGGCGCGGGTGTAAAAAAAACCTACACCATGTAGTGAAGAGAATACAGTCGAGCGTTACAGGCTGCGGGTTTTTGAGTGTAAAAATTTCCGACATATTGTTCTAAAAGGTTCAGCTTTCCAACCGAGGTTTTACCAGTTTTTGCCCCGGGGCCAAAGTCGGGGGAAAAATAACCCCGAGGCGGTGGCGGTTTTGCCTTCATTAGACAATTTACCCAATGATGTCGCTGTGGTTGGAGCCCTCTTCGCCGTGAAGCGTAGCGATTACAAGGCTGCAAGCAACCACCAAATCGTAATCGAATGAAACACCAAAAGCGGAAAATGGAATTGAACCGCCCGAGGCGGGAGGGACTCGAAAAACGTCAAGCTGTTGCGGCGGGCGATTTGCTGAAAGCCGGCAGGTCGGTGGTCGGCCAGGCACTCATTTTGCTATTGGAATGGGGCAAGGATATTTGGCACCAACCATAAAAGGCAAACCGCGTGAAAGCGCGGGACGCAAAGTCACTGGCCTAAGTTCCGGGGCATGGGAATAGGGTAGCAGGACTGCTGGGCGGATGCGGCACCTCCTCGGGGCGCTGAATTTGCCGGGCGACTTACGAGGAGGTCAAAATGGGGCGTCACGTTGCATACCTTATGACAATCCTGATGGTTACACTGGCACTGCTGATCGGTTCTTCGCGCTTGGTGCGGGCCGCGCAAGCGGTGTTGGGGTGGAACGTATCCACCGACGCAACAGTCAGCGGTTACAAAGTTTACTTCGGAACTCAAAGCGGAAGTTACCAGGCGCCGATTGACGCGGGCAACACCACCACCTATACGGTGACGGGGCTCTCGGAGACGCAGACCTACTACTTTGCGGTAACCGCGTATTCGAGTACACAGGAGAGTCCTTTATCCCAGGAGTTGAGCTGTAATTTCATAACGACCGCGGCGGTTTCGAACGGTCAAATTACGCCTGCCGGAACGACCGCGGTTGTCGGCGGAGGATCGCAGACCTACTCCATAGTCCCCAATCCGGGCTACCAGATAGGCGCTCTTTTGATAGACGGCCAGCAGGTGAGTCCAGCTTCGAGCTATACATTTTCCAACGTGAACGGCAGCCATACGATCGCGGCCACCTTTGTCGCCGCGGGAAACATCATTTCGGCAAGCAGCCAGACCGGTGGATCGATTGCCCCGTCCGGCGCGGTGGTAGTGGCGCCGGGGGCGAACCAGACATTCAAAATTGTCCCCGCGGCCAATTACAAGATTTCCAATCTCTTGGTGGACGGGGCTTCAAAGCGCGCGGCATCGAGCTACACGTTCAAAAAGGTCGTATCCGCTCACAGCATCGTGGCGAAGTTTGCGCTCGTCAACGGGATCTTGCCAACCTCGACCCCCCATAAGATATCGGCGACTTTCCAGGGCAGGGGGGCGATTTCCCCCTCCGGCGTGGTGAGTGTGGCGTCGGGGGCAAGCCAGACATTCAACATAACCCCTGGGGCCAATTACGAGATTTCGGCCGTCAAGGTCGATGGTGCTTCCAAAGGTGCGGTATCAAGCTTCACCTTCAGCAATGTAGCCTCCAATCATAAAATTGTGGCGGTTTTCAGGGCCGTTCCGACCTACACGATATCGACCTCTTTCCAGGGCGGCGGATCGATTTCGCCCTCCGGATCGGTTCGCCTCAGTTCGGGTGCGAGCGCGACATTTGCGATAACCCCCTGCGCCGGGTACCAAATCTCGGGGGTACAGGTGGACAATAGATCGGTTGGCGCGGTTTCCAGCTACTCTTTGACCAATGTGACCCAAAATCACAACATAAAGGTTTTGTTTGCCGCCTCGAAATGTGCGATTTCGGCATCCGTCCAGGGGGGCGGGACCATTTCACCCCCGGGGACATCCCGATTTGGCGCCGGTACGAAGGCCTCCTACGCGATAACTCCCTCCAAGGGGTACAGGCTCCAAGGGATTATGGTCGATGGCATCGAGCTGTCAAGCGGACAACTGGACGCGGCGGTTTCATCGGCAAGAGGCGCCGGGGGGGCAACGTATGCCTTCTCGAATCTGGATCGCGATCATGTGATCAGCGCGGTCTTCGTTCCGGCCGGCGAGGTGGTGGCGGACGCCGGAGCCGATCAGGATGTTAAAAGCGGTGCAACGGTCACCCTGGATGGTTCGAACTCGACGGCTCCGGGCGGCCGGATCACCTCTTTCAAGTGGACCCAGATCTCGGGGCCCGCGGTGTCCATGTCAAACCCGGCTTCTTCGAGTTGCACCTTCCGGGCTCAAGATGTCACAACGGCTGAGCCGCTCGCCTTCAAACTGAGCGTTACGGACTCCGATGGAGTTAGCGCCAGCGACTACTGCCTGGTAAACGTAAGTTCCAGCGGCGGAGGTCCCCTGGTCACAGGTGGACGGGACCAAACGGTTTCGGCTTTCACAAACGTCACTTTGGATGGATCGTCATCCTCGGACAGCTACGCTCCGGTAGCCTCTTACCGGTGGACGCAAATCGCCGGACCCTCGGTTGCGATTCTCAACGCGAATACGCCTGCGGCATCGTTTGTGGCTCCAGACGCCGGTGCGGTCGGGGCTACGCTTGTGTTCGAACTGAGTGTGCGGGACCAGTACGGATTGCAGGCAAGAGGTCAGTGGACGGTGAGTGTGGTTGGCGACTATGAGCCGCCGGTTGCCGATGCGGGCGCCGATATCGGCACAGGACCCGGTCGTGTCGTGCAACTGAACGGCACGGGCTCCCAAGACCTGGCGGGCTCTTCGGACACCTACCGATGGACACAAATCAGCGGTGTGCCGGTGAGCCTTTCCGATCCGACCTCGGGCAGCCCGACTTTCAGGGCGCCGGACCTTACAAGGGGGCAAACCTCGGAGCTGGTTTTCATGCTGACGGTCAGAAACAGTGAGGACCGGTTGAGTTCGACCTCAAGATGTACGGTCTCGGTGGGCAACCCGCAGCCATCCGGTGCAAAGCCGAGTTTGTAAGGCCCCCTCGAATCGTGCCGCACCTCCCGTCCGCCGACGGCCGGCTCTTTGAGCGGTCGTCGGCTCCCGGCCGGTCCCCGAAAAAGGCGGACCCCCTCGAATTTTCCTGGCTCCGTCGTGGAATTTTCCCGTTATCTGCGTGCGAATGAATTCGTTCTGCTTTCGAGCCGCAAATGTGTTGTAAAATATTAAAGTGTGATATGGAAACAAAGTCGGCGGGAAAACCCCGCCGGCAAAATCCTGGTCGAGGCCGGGATTTTACAAAAATTCTTCCATTCGGAGTGGATAATTTAATTGCTCGATATAAGGGGATTTAGCTTATGAGAAGGTATTCCTGTTACCCCATTCCTACCACTTTCGCTCACCCTTTACCTTCCTCGATAACACTCTATTTTGTTGCTCAAGGCTCAACTTGTGGCAAGTCCTACCCATTAGAGAAAATTTTTTAATTTTATCGAGGCTGTAACCGAGTTGGCGGAGCTGCAGGTAAACCTTGAATCAAGGGAGCAAGTGTTGTGAGGTCAAGGGGTGAATCTAAGGTCATGATTTTTGTTGCCGTGGTTCTGGGGAGCTTTTTCCTATTTGTTTCCCCCTCTTACGCCTACACGGGCAAAGTCGTGGATGTCACCGCGGGGGATTTGCTTACGGTTTCCGCAAACGGTTCCAGCCGAAAACTTCGTCTCTACGGGGTGGCCTGCCCTCTATTTGGCCAACCTTTTCACGAGAAGGCGCTTTTTATGACCAAATTTTTGTCGCTTCAAAAAGAGGTGGAGATCACCCCTGTTTTCAAGGACAACTACGGTGTCGAAAACGGGCTTGTCAGAGTGGACGGTTCGGCGGGGTATTTGAACTATAAACTTGTGACATACGGGCTGGCATGGGTTAAGCCCTGTGGTGACAAATCCCGCCTGTGCCGGGAATGGAAAAAGCTCGAGGGGCTTGCCCAGATGAGTTTTGTCGGACTTTGGGCGCAGCCGCCCGCGATTGCTCCCTGGGACTGGCAAAAGGCGCAACGAATGATGATACTGGACCGCATGAAAGCCGCGGACAAAAAGAAATAGCCTTCCGGAGTCCGGCCTTCCCACCATCTGTTTTTCTTTCCTTGGACCAACTTTTACACCCCGCTTCCCTGTAATCCAGGTCAATTACGATTCGATAAGCAGTGCTGTACATAATCACAGGCGGGAAAAATGAAAACCACACTTTTCCTATTCTTGGTGATTTCGTTTGGTCTATGCGGTTGTGGAGCCTACAACAAGAGCGCGGTCAAGGTCGGGGCGCCCGGCACCGGTGCGCCAGCCTGTCCCGGGGTTTATCGAATCGTCCCCGGTGACAAGATCAGCGTCAAGCTGTTTTATAATCCCGATTTGAACCAGGATGTGACGGTGCAACCCGACGGGACGATTTCGCTGCTTCTGGTGCATGAAGTAAGGGTCGCGGGGCTTAGCAGCGAGGAATTGCGAAAAATTGTGGCAAGGGATTACACCAAATATCTTCAGCAAGCCGAGGTTTCCGTGGTGGTAAGAAATGCGGCCGGCAACAAAATCTTTGTGGGAGGCGAGGTGGCAAAGCCGACCATGGAGCTTCTCGGCGGCCCGACAACCGTTTTGCAAGCCGTTTACATGGCCGGCGGATTTTTGCCCGGAGCCCGCACTGACGAAGTGATCGTTTTTCGCAGGGGGGCCGACAACAAGCCCTTTCAGATCGCGCTCAACATAAAGGATGCGATGAAAGGCGTGGATCTGTCGCAGGACATCTATTTGCAGCCCTACGATATGGTGATCGTACCAAGAAGTAATATAGCCGATGTGGACTTGTGGGTCGATCAGTACCTTGGCAGAACGATAGGCGTTTTCGGCAATGAAGTTCTAATGTACTATTACATTAAACAGTAAGGTACACAAAATGAGTGATTCCCAATATCAGGATCGAAATGTCCCCGCCGCGTCGAACGGGTCCGATTCAATGCTGCAATCCGAACGAATGCTCATGGTGCGACAGGTGCGTCAGGCTAACAACCTTCGCGACTACCTTGCGATATTTTTCAAGCATAAGAGGACTATCATCATATCGTTTCTGGTGTTGAGCGTACTACTTTGCGCTTTCTCCGTTGCATACGATGAAATGATCTACTCGCCCAGGTTTGAAGCCAAGTCTTCGATTCTGGTGAAGTTCGGCTGGGAAAATTATTATCCCGATCCGTCGCTTGTCAAGCGGGATGGGCCCGCGGTGGATCATGCGCAGATGCTGGGGGCGGAAATCAGCATTCTGGAGAGCCGAGACCTCAAGGAGAAAGTGATCAGGGCTTTGAGGCCGGAAATAATTTTCCCGGGGCTCGGTTCAGTCAATTCCAACGGCCTTGGCAGGCAGGGCGAGGCGCTCTTGCTGCTGGACAAATATATGAAGGTGAAACCTGCCAAGAAGGGTGACGTGATCGACGTCACATTCGAGGGAGCCGATCCCGTAAGCGCCGCGGCCGTGGTAAACCAGCTGGTAAGCGATTACATCGAAAAGCGCGGCGAGGTCTATAAGGACCCCAAGTCTTCGTTATTTCTGCAAAACAAGGTCGATTACTACCAGCAAAAACTTAAGGAATCCCTAAACGACATGAGGGTCTTTTCGGAGCGCACCAAAATAATGGACTTCGACCAGCAACGCAAGATGCTCCTGGATCAACGTTTGAAAATACACGTGGCATTGGACAATACGGCAAACGAAATAAAGGAAGTGGAGCAAATGAGTGCCGAACTGGAAAAGGAATTGAAGTCGCTGCCGCTCTCAGAGCTGACCGCCGCCGCTTCGGACCGGGCCGGAGACGCGAGATCCAGATTACTCGGCCTGAAGCTTCAGGAGCAGGCGCTGGCGGCCAAGTACAAGGGAAACAACCCCCTGATCGGGGCCGTTCGCTCCCAGATCGCAACGGTGGAAAACTACATCAAGCAGAATTTTTCGAATCCGGGTGTTGCTCCCGCAGACCCTGTCTACCAGGAGATTCAAAAGCAGGTCCTGGGCAACAAGGCCAAACTGGGCGCGCTTTCGGTGAGGTTGACGGGCACCCAGGGACAGCTTGATGAGATCAATAAGGAACTGCAGTTTTTTGAATCCAACGAAAACCGGTACAGAATGCTGGCGGCGGCTGTGGCCTCCTATAAACGAATCTGCGGGGATTACGGGCAAAAGCTCGAAGCGGCAAACGTCTACAACGAGCTGGGCAGGGACAAAATGACCAGTGTGAGCGTCATAGAGCCCGCCCGGGCGCCGCTTTCGCCGGTTAATCCACCCAAGCCCCTGGCCCTTTTGATTGCCGCCGCCCTGGTTTTTGCCGCGTTCGCAAGCCTTGCGATCGCCTACGGCTTGGAAATCAACAAACAGGGGATGAGCACCGCCATGGAGGCCGAAAAGAGACTTGCCCTTCCGGTGCTGATCGCCATAGCGACCAGGGACTGAGGTTGCCGGGATGTATCTCGAGTATTTCAAGTTCACCAAAAGTCCTTTTCACATCACTCCGGATCCGGATTTTCTCTTTCTCAGTCCGAGTCACAAGGAGGCCTCCGCCTCGATTTTCTACGGCATTGAAACCAGAAAGGGGTTCATTGCCGTTACCGGTGAAGTGGGTGTGGGAAAGACGACCATCCTCAGGTCATACCTGGAGGGCACCGATCCGGAAAAGATCAGGATCGTCTACATATTCAATGCGATCCTTACCTTCGAGCGGCTTCTAAAGCAGATTTGCTCGGAGCTTGGATTGGGGGCCCCGGTGGAAGAGCCCGCCGAACTTGTGGACCTCCTTCTGCATTACCTTGTCGACGAATACAGGAATGACCGCAATGTCGTGCTGATAATCGACGAGGCGCAGAACATGCCCGTCCAGACCCTGGAGCGGCTGCGGATGTTGTCCAATCTCGAGACCTCGCGGGACAAGCTGATACAAATCATTCTGGTCGGCCAGCCCGAGTTCGAGAGCCGGCTGGAGTTGCCCGAGTTGCGGCAGCTGAAGCAGCGGATTGCGATTCGCTCCCGGATCGAATCGCTAACGGAGGAAGAAAGCGTTGCCTATGTCCAGCACCGGCTGATGCGGGCTTCTTCGTTCCATAATGAGGTTTTCAGCCAGAGGGCGCTAAAGCGGATCGTCAAAATGGCCCGCGGAATTCCGCGAACCATAAACATCCTGTGTGACAATGCGCTTGTGACCGCATACGGGTATCAGCGAAAGCGGGTCGATCACCGGATCGTCAAAGAGGTGGCCGGAGATTTCGCACAAAGGCGAACCCGTTGGGGTTGGGGATGGAAAATCATCTTCGTCCCGGTTCTTGCGGGTTGTGTGTGGGCGGCCTTTTGGGCCGCCAGGGCCACTGTGACCGGTCGGGCAAATCTTGGACCGGGTAAACGGGTCATCGGGGCCGGACCCTTGCGGGCCATTATCAAAAGCGGAAAAACGCAGCCGGTCGATTCCGGGGTGAAGTTTGCGAAGGGGACGAAAGAGGAGGCGGCTGCCACAGCGGGGCACCAACCCGAGACGCCGGTGAAGCCAAAGGCCTCCCGCGGTGCGGAAGGCCTTGAGAAAGCTGCCCGCAACGTGCCGGGGGTAACCACGGAAGCTGGCAATGCCGCGGCCGGGCCGGTGAAAACAAGTGCGCCAAAGGACAAACCGGGACTTGGCGCGCCGACGGTTGCTAACAAGGACAATAAGCCCGCAGTCGAAAAGAGGGCCAAGAGCGAAGATGAAGCCCCCGCCCCCGTTACCGCCCCCCCGGTGAGCCCTCCGGGGCCGCAGGCCGGGCATGCGGTAACCGTCAGGCAAGGTGACAGCGTCAGCAAACTTTTGATCGGCATCTACGGTGGCGTGAGCGATGACAAGCTGCTGCGCTTCAAAGAACTCAACCCCCGGGTGAGGGATATCAACAAAATAATGGTGGGGGAAAAGATCGTTATTCCCTAGCCCGACGATCCGGCTGTGAGAAGGGTATTGTACGGAGGGAATTTTCGCGGTGAAATTTATTTTAACCTGTCCAGCCTTGAGTAATTGTTTTTACTCCTTATAAAGGAGTTGAATACAGGCGATGCCAGGGTTTATCGATAAAGGAACGCGGCAATGAGCAAGGTCTACGAAGCGCTGCAAAACGTTCATCGTGAAAAGAAGCTCAGGGGTGAGAGCGATCGTGCGGCTCCGGTTCCCTTCGCTCCGCCGGCCCGGGCGGGGTTGGGGTTGGAAGACGAAATGCTTAGCCTCTACAAGGTCATCGAGACCATTTTGCCTCATCTCAAATCCAGGATCATTCAATTCATAAGCGCGCGCGAGGGAGAGGGAACTTCGACGATTTCCAGAGAATTTGCCAAGGTGGTAGCCGATCTGATAGGCCATTCGGTGCTTCTGATGGACGCGGACAGACTCAATCACAGCCAGGATCGTTTTTTCGATATAGGTAGCGGAATCGATTGGGTGGATGTGCTTCGAAGCGGGAGGAATATCGAGGAAGCTTTTCAACTCGCCGGGGAGTCCAAATTGTTCGTCAGCGGATGTTCGAATTCCTCGGTTTCCACCCCCGAGATTTTCAACGCCTCCTTTGACAGGATGTGCGAAAAACTCAGGGCCAATTTCGACCTGGTGCTAATCGATTCAGCTCCTTTGGCGACTTCTCCCGACGGTTTGGCAATCGCATCCAAGGTCGATGGAGTGGTGCTGGTGGTCGAGGCTGAAAAGACGCGATGGCAAACGGTCGCAAGATTGCGGGACAGTATTTCCAGGGTGGGTGGAAATATTTTGGGAGTCGCGCTTAACAAAAGACGTTTTTACATTCCCGAGTCCGTCTACAAGTATCTATGAAGCTCTGAAACCTCAGGGCGACCCAATCCTCGGCTCATCTCAGCTTAAAATTGGTCAATATTGGATTCAATGGCTTTTCAACCTGTGGATCGGAAGGCAACTATGAAGGTTGTGTCGAAGGCGTTGACCGTTCCAGTTGCGTCCGAAGGCGGAAAACCCTGGCCGGGATACAGTGAACAGTCTTTCAACAGGATTCTCGAGTTGGAACGTAAGCGGTCGGAACGGTCGAAGAGGGGTTTTGCCTTGATGCTGCTGGCACTCGATGGCCCGGCGGAGGAGATCGCGGACATCGGCGAAAGGATTTTTTCATCTCTTGCGGCAACCAAGAGGGAGATAGACGTCCTTGGATGGTATCGGCAGGATTTGATTGCGGGCGTTATTCTGACCGAGATATCAGGCGGGAGCGGATCTGCGCCAATAAAGTCGATCGCGGCAAGAGTCAAGGCGAGGCTCGCCCTGGAGCTGGGGCCCGATGAGGTCAAAAGGGTCCGGATAGGTTTTCGATTCTTTCCTGAAAAGCCCGACGGACTGGTTTTGCCAGGGGATCTGACCCTTTATCCGGATATCAGGCAAAGGCTCGATTCGCATGAAAAGGGTCTTTGGCTAAAACGTGTCCTTGATATCTTCGGGGCTCTGGCCGCCCTGGTTGTGTTATCTCCTGTTTTCCTCATCTTTGCGGCAATGATCAAACTCGGTTCGAAGGGACCGGTCTTTTTTCGCCAGCAGCGGGTGGGGCAATGCGGCAGGATGTTCACCTTTCTCAAATTCAGGTCAATGTATGTGGATAGCGATCCTTCGCCCCACATGGAATATACGAAGAGCCTGATCCTTGGAGAAGCGAAGGCGGCCGACGGTGGTGAGCGGCTTTTCAAGCTGCGTGACGATCCGCGCATTACCCGGTTGGGAAGGTTTTTGAGAAGTACGAGTCTTGATGAAATTCCACAGTTTCTGAAGGTGCTCACGGGGGAGATGTCTCTTGTGGGGCCTCGCCCGCCGATTCCCTACGAGGTTGAAAATTATGACCCGTGGCACTGGAGGCGCGTGCTGGAGATGAAGCCGGGAATCACCGGAATATGGCAGGTAAGCGGCAGGAGCAGAACCACTTTTGACGAGATGGTGCGCCTTGACATCCACTACATGACACACTGGAGTCTGTGGCTGGACCTCAAACTTATCTTCAAGACGCCCCTGGCCGTTTTGAGCGGCAAGGGAGCATATTGAGAGCCGATCGAGCCGAGGCATGAAAAAAGTGTTTTGCCTGAAAGGAGGAGGAAATGATCCGGGTGGGCATTGTCGGATACGGCTATTGGGGGCCCAACATCGCCAGGAATTTCGACAGGCTTGACGGCTGCAGGGTCGTAAGGGTTTGTGACGCAAACAGGGATGCCCTGGGGCGTGCGCTGAAGTCTTTGCCCGGAGTCGATACGACAACCGAGTTGAGGGCGCTCGTCGAGGCGCCCGATATAGACGTGGTGGCGGTCGTGACCCCCGTATCGACTCATTTCGAGGTGGCAAGAAGGGCGCTTGAAAACGGCAAGCACGTTTTTGTGGAAAAGCCTTTTACCGCCAATTCCGAGCAGGCCCTGGAACTCATCGAGATTGCCGAACGGCGGAACCTCAAGATCATGGTCGACCACACCTTTCTGTTTACCGGGGCGGTGCGCAAGATCAAGCAACTGGTCGAGGACGGCGTACTGGGCCAGCTCTATTATTATGATTCGACGCGGGTCAACCTCGGTTTGTTCCAGCACGATGTAAACGTCATCTGGGATCTTGCCCCGCACGACATTTCCATCATGAACCACCTGATCGGGCGAAAGCCCGAGGCTGTGGTGGCAACCGGGGGAAACCACGTCTGCGAGCACGAATATGTGGCTTACGTAACGGTGTATTTTCCGGACAACGTGATCGCTCACATCAACGTCAACTGGCTCTCCCCGGTGAAGGTGAGGACCACGCTGCTCGGGGGCGAAAAGAAGATGGTGGTCTGGAACGACCTTGACGCGGACGAGAAGGTGAAGGTCTACGACAAGGGGGTGGAGATCGGCAACCGGCTGGGCTTGTACGATTTACTGGTGAGCTACCGATCGGGCGACATGTGGTCGCCCAAGCTGGACCCGACCGAAGCCCTGAAGCTGGAGACCCGGCAGTTTATCGACTGTGTGCTTGGCGGCGGCGATCCCATTAACGATGGTTGGGCCGGCTACATGGTGGTGAGCATGCTGGAGGCCGCCGACAAGTCGCTCAAAAAAAGGGGGGGCCTCATTTGGATTTGAAATTTCTCTGTGTTGCCGCCGACGTGACGCTTGGAGAAAATGTAAGCCTTGCCAGTTTCATAAACCTTTATGGCTGCAGGATCGGGGACAATTCCAAAATCGGCGCCTTTGTTGAAATCCAGAAAAACGCGACCGTGGGGAGAAACTGCAAGGTATCGAGTCATGCTTTCATCTGCGAGGGTGTGACGATCGAAGACGATGTGTTCGTCGGCCATGGAGTCGTTTTCATAAACGACACCTACCCGAGGGCGACCAATTCCGCGGGGGCGCTTCAGACCGAAGCCGATTGGAAGATCGAACCCACGCTGGTGAAAAAAGGCGCTTCGATCGGCTCGGGGGCGGTGCTTCTGGCAAATGTGACAATCGGGGAAGATGCGATTGTGGGGGCCGGGGCGATTGTGACCGCCGACGTTCCCCCCGGCGGGGTGGTGGCGGGCAACCCGGCGCGCCTGGTCAGATTTATCGAAAGGGACTAGATGATGAGCAAGACGAATTTGGAGCCTTTGCGCCGCGAAGTCCCTTTCCTGGATCTGGCCTCCCCCCACCGGGAACTCGAAGAGGAGCTGACGGAGGTCTTTCGCCTGGCTCTAAGAACCGCGAGCTTTGTCGGCGGAAAAGTGCTCGAGCGCTTTGAGGCCGATTTTGCCTCCTATTGCGGCACAAACCATTGCCGGGGGGTGGGAAGCGGAACCGATGGACTGCGATTTGCCCTCATGGCCGCTGGAATCTGTCCGGGTGACATCGCGGTGACGGTCCCAAACACCTTTATCGCCACAACCGAAGCCATCACGCAGGCCGGGGCCACAGCCGATTTTGTCGACGTCCTGGAGGCGAGCGGCAATATGGATCCGGAAAAACTTCGCGAGTACCTGGAAACGCGCTGCTACTTTGACAAGTCCGGCCGATTGACCCATCGCCAAAAGGGGCGACCGGTGACAGCGGTGGTCCCGGTGCACCTCTACGGGCAGCCTGCGGAAATGGACCCCATTTTGGATTTGGCCGAAAAATACGGGCTCAAGGTCATCGAGGACGCCTGCCAGGCTCACGGGGCCGAGTATTTTTCGAGGCGGCAAAACAGGTGGAAAAGGATCGGTTCGCTTGGAGCGGCTGCGGCCTTCAGCTTCTACCCGGGCAAGAATCTCGGGGCCTGCGGAGAGGCCGGGGCGGTCACCACCAATGACGGGGCTCTTTCGGCCAAGGTGGGCATGATCCGCGATCACGGCCAGGTCCGCAAATATCATCATGACATGGAAGGCTACAACGGCAGGCTCGACGCGATTCAAGCCGGCATTTTGAGTGTAAAGCTCAAACACCTGTCCGAATGGAACCGCATCCGGCGAGAACGCGCGGCCCTCTACAATGAGCTTTTGGGCAAAGCGCCGGGCGTGATCGCGCCCGGGGTCGGTCCCGGAATGAGACCGGTCTGGCATCTCTACGTGATACGCACGCAGCGAAGAGATGAACTTCAAAAGCATCTGGGCGACCACGGGGTTGTCACCGGATTGCATTACCCCGTGCCGCTCCATCTGCAAAAAAGCTATCGCCCGATGAACGTTGGCGCAGGCTCCTATCCTGTGGCCGAAGCCGCCGCCCGGTGCATACTTTCACTCCCGATGGGGCCGGCCCTGACGAGCAGCCAGGTGGAATACGTCTGCGAACTCATCGTCCGGTTCATGTCCGGGCGAGGCGGACAATGAGCCGGGACCAGTTTGAAATCCTCGATCCAACCACTTTTCCCGGATGGGACGAACGGATCCTTTGCGCCCGCAATTATTCGTTTTTTCACTCATCGGCCTGGACAAGAGTTCTTTGCGAATCCTACGGGTACAGGCCCTCGTTTTTGGCCCTGTCACGCGGTGGGGAGTTTTCCCTGGTGATCCCGATGTTGGAAGTGGAGAGTTTCCTTACGGGCAAAAGGGGTGTGTCTCTGCCCTTTAGCGATTGCTGCGAGCCGATCCGATTTCAGCGCTCCACGGGGTTTTTAAAGCTTGTGGGGGTGGCAAGGCAGAGGGCTGAAAAAAGCGGGTGGAAGCACCTGGACTTCAGGGGGGGAGGAGATTTCCCCTTCCGGGTTCCCGTCCATTCACGCTATGTGTGCCACAGACTCGAGCTGGCGGAGGAAAAAGAGCTCCTTTCGGGGTTGCACGAAAATACGGTGCGAAACCTCAAAAGGGCCCGCAAATCCGGAGTGAGCACCGGGGTCTTCAATTCCATCGAGGCGATGCGGCAATATTACGGGCTTCACTGCATTACCAGGAAAAGGCAGGGTGCGCCCCCCCAGCCCTTCACCTTTTTTCAAAAGATTTACGAGCATATCTGTTCGAAGGGAAAGGGCCGGATTATCCTTGCCCATCTTGACGGAAAGGCTGTGGCGGGGGGGATCTTTTTCCATTTCGGACGAAAGGCCATGTACAAGTACGGGGCTTCGGACAGAAGCCTCGGCGGGCCGGGGGCTAACGCGGCCATCATGTGGGAGGCGATAAGACTCTATGCAAGTGAAGGATACAGTCGCTTTTGTTTCGGGCGAACCGATCCGGAAAACCTGGGGCTCAGGCGGTTCAAGCTCGGATTTGGTTGCGAGGAATCTCTTCTCGACTATCATCGCTTGATGGTTTCAACCAACGGGTTCGTGGCCGGAGGTTCAAAGAGGCGCCACCATTTATCAGGACTCATGAGGCTCATGCCGATTTGCGGCCTGAAGGCCATCGGAGCCGCCTACAGACATTTCGGTTGAAAAACCGCCCATCGCCGCAGGGGTTTCCATGTATCTAAGAGAGATCTACTACGAAGTGCGACCGTTTGTCCCAAGGCCTGTGCAGGTGGTTTTGAGGCAGCGAGTGGCCGCGGCCAGGCGCAGGCTCGAACAGGACAAATGGCCCATAGACCCGGGGGCCGCGGGGGCGCCGCCTTTCTGGGAAGGTTGGCCAGGGGACAAAAGATTCGCGCTGGTTCTCACCCACGATGTCGAGTCGTCCGCGGGGCACGCCAAATGCGTCGAACTGGCTGCCATGGAAATGACCATGGGTTTTCGGTCCTCCTTCAATTTCGTGATCGAGGGCTACGAAGTCTCGCCGGAGCTCAGGCGCTATCTGGTCGCAAACGGCTACGAGGTTGGAATTCACGGCGTCTATCATGACGGCAAGGATTTCAAGACCAGGCGGATTTTCGAAAAAAGGGCGACGATAATCAATAGGCGTTTGAAGGAATGGCAGGCGAAGGGTTCCGCGCTCCCGCCATGTACTGCAGGCACGACTGGCTCCACGAGCTGGCGATAGAATACGATTCTTCAACCTTTGACACCGATCCTTTCGAACTGGAGGCAACCGCGGTGAGGACCATTTTCCCGTTTGCCGTCAACGGGGGCCAAAACGGGGCGCAATACGTCGAGCTTCCTTACACCCTGCCTCAGGATTTCACCTTGTTTGTACTGCTCAAAGAAAAAAGCATCTCCACCTGGAAAGAAAAACTCGACTGGATCGTCAAACACGGGGGAATGGCGCTCATAATCACCCATCCGGATTATATGGATTTTGGTACGCGCAGAGCCAGGCTGGGACAATACCCGGTGGAGTACTACAAGCAGTTTCTGGACTATGTCAACTCCAGGTATGGGGGACAGTACTGGAACGTATTGCCAAGAGAAATAGCCCGGTTTTGGAAGGAAAGACACAAGGACGGCAAACTTTGCTCGGGGGTGCCGCGCCGCCGGAATCTCAGGGTCTGCATGCCCGCCTATTCCTTCTACGAAACGGACAACCGGGTGATTCGCTATGCCGAGACGCTTGCAAAACGGGGCGACCGGGTTGACGTTATCGCTTTGCGGCAATCGGGCCAGTCGGAGTTCGAGGAGATAAACGGCGTACGGGTCTTCCGCATCCAGGAAAGAATCCTCAACGAAAAGGGCAAACTCGACTACCTTTTGCGGCTGCTCAGGTTCTTTTTCCGTTCGGCAAAAGTGATTACGGCAAACCATCTGAGAGCCCCGTATGATCTGATTCACGTTCATTCGGTACCCGATTTCGAGGTCTTTGTGGCCCTGGTGCCGAAGCTGACCGGTTCGAAGGTCATTTTGGACATTCATGATATCGTTCCGGAGTTCTATGCCAGCAAGTTCGAGGAGAGCCCCGCGGGAGCGCTGTTCAAAATCCTTGTGGCAATCGAAAGGCTTTCAATCCGATTTTCCAACCACGTGATCATTTCCAACCATCTTTGGGAACAAAAGCTGATCGGGCGCTCCGTTCCAGCCGACAAGTGCAGCGTCATCCTGAATTATCCGGACCCGGCGATATTTCACAGGCGCGAAAAAACGAGAACGGACGGGAAACAGATAGTCATGTATCCGGGCTCGCTAAACTATCACCAGGGACTCGATATCGCCATCCGGGCATTTTCAAGAATTTCCGGGGAGTTTCCGGAAGCTGAATTGCACATTTATGGAGACGGGGCGGAAAAGGAAAGGCTGGCCGAACTGGCCGACTCGCTGGAGCTCGATGGACGGGTGAGGTTCTTTGGCGGGGTGCCCATAAAGGATATAGCCGTTGCCATGGCCGATTCGGATCTTGGAATCGTTCCCAAGCGCGACAACGCTTTCGGAAACGAAGCATTCAGCACCAAGATACTCGAATTCATGAGCCTGGGGGTCCCGGTGCTCGTATCTTCGACGCGCATCGACCGGTTTTATTTCAGCGATAAGGTGGTGCAATTTTTTAAAGCTCAGGATGAAGACGATCTGGTCGAAAAACTTCTTTTCCTGCTCAAAAACCAATCTTTCAGGCAGACTCTTTCGGCCGGCGCCCTTGAGATGGCGCACGATTATTCCTGGGACCTGAAGAAAGGAAAGTACCTGGACATGGTTGACGCTCTTTCGGGCGTTGATCGCGGAAAGGACAATAAAAGAATTTAGTTGCCGGAGGATGGCCTGTATGGCTGGTTTTAACGTCTGCCGTCAGACGGTTCGATACCTTGGGCCGCGGGGAACGACGAAATTAATACTCGGCAGGCTTCTTAGTTTCAATAAAGTCTTCATTCTGCAGAAGAGCCTTTCCGCAATCGCGGCTCCAAATCCGCACAGGATGCAACTTTCGATAGCGCCGGTCGATGAGCGGGACTGGGAGGCGATCTTTCGGCAGGCGCACTGCCTGGATGTCGAGTCGAGGCGAGAAATTTTGGCCCGGGCCAATTTTTTCAGAAACGACTTGAAAAACTGTTTTGCGGTCAGAAACCAATCGGGTCTCATAGCCCATATCCAGTGGATAGTATTCCCGGAGGAAAACGAGGTGATGTCGGGCCGTTACCGACACTTTTTCAACCCCTTGGGCGACCATGAAATAATGATCGAAAACGCCTTTACATTCCCGAGATTCAGGGGGCTGGGGTTGTTGACCCATGCCAGCAGGCATCTGTTGAATCTTGCGGGGCGGCGGGGATACAGGAAAGCCGTCACATACGTGCGCTCGGAAAAGTTCGCCTCTTTAAACGAATTGATTCGACTGGGTTTTTGCATCACGAAGGTGGTGCCGGAGTACAAAGTGCTCGGGTTTACTCGAAGGGCCCTGGAGAGGGGCCGCCCGGGCCGGCGCAAAGATGCCGGCGCCCCGGCTGGATCATCTTGTCCGGGAGCGGCGGCTGAGGGAAAAGGAGACCGCCAGCATGAACTTCGTTGAAATCGTGCGTGGATTCGTGGTCGAAAACTTCTTGTTCGGCGATCACATCGATCTGCCCGAAGACGCCTCTTTTCTGGGAAAGGGGATAGTCGATTCGACCGGTGTTTTGGAACTTATCGAATATTTGGAGAAAACTTTCCACATCCGGGTCGAAGACGAGGAGGTCATACCGGAAAACCTCGACAGTCTGCGAAACATCTCCAATTACCTGGAGTCCAAACAGGCGCGAAACGGGGCGAGTATATGTGCGCAATAGCCGGAATCCTGGCTTTGAACGGAGGCCGAAAACCCGATGCCCGGGAGATGGAGGGGATGCTCGGGGCGCTCACCCACCGGGGGCCCGACGTGTCGGGCATCTATATGGACGACCGGGTGGCGCTCGGTCATAACAGGCTTTCGATAATCGGCCTCCAGGACGGGGCCCAACCCATCCATAACGAAGACCGTGACCTGTGGATCAGCTTCAACGGAGAGATATTTAATTACCTGGAGCTCAAGTGCGAACTGTTGGAAAGGGGACACCGCTTTTACACCTCAACCGATACCGAAGTCATCGTGCACCTTTTCGAGGAAAAAAAAGAAAGGTGTTTGGAGGATTTGAACGGGCAGTTCGCCCTGGCGATATGGGATAACAGGAATCATGAACTGTTTCTGGCCAGAGACAGGCTTGGAATAGTTCCTCTGCATTATGCGATGAACGGGGGCCGCTTTGTGTTCGCCTCGGAAATCAAGGCCTTGTTCACTCTGGCTGAAATCCCCCGCGAGATCGACCCCGTCGCCATGGACCAGGTCTTTACTTTCTGGACCACACTGAAAGAAAGAACCGCGTTTAAAAATGTTTTCGAAATTCCCCCCGGCAATCACCTGAAAGTCACGAAAAGAGGGGTTTGCCTGAAAAGATACTGGCAAATACCGTGCGTTCCCCCGGAGCAATCGCTTGGCAAGGATGAGCACGAAATCGGGGAACAACTCGAGGAGTTGATTGTCGATTCGGTTCGGATCAGGCTGCGGGCCGATGTGAAGGTGGGTTGCTATATCAGCGGCGGCCTTGATTCATCGACGATCACCGCGGTTGTAAAGAAGCGTTTCAATAATGAACTGAAGACCTTCGGGATCAAGTTCGAGGAAAGCTCCTACGACGAGGGCGAGTTCCAGGACCTGATCGTCGCTCACCTGGGTACGGACCACGTAAGTTTTCTGGCTGAAAACCGGCGGCTGCTCGATTGTCTCCCGGCGGTCGTGCGACACTGCGAAAGGCCCATGTTGCGGACCGCCCCCGCGCCTCTATACCTGCTGTCCGATATTGTTCGCGGGCAAGGCTACAAGGTCGTTTTGACCGGGGAGGGGGCGGACGAAGTTTTTTGCGGCTACAATATCTTCAAGGAAGCCAAAATAAGGGCCTTTTGTGCTAAAAGACCCGATTCCAAATGGCGGCCGCGTCTGCTTGAAAGACTCTATCCCTATGTTTTCGAAGACGAGCGTTTGAAAAAAATTCTGCCCGCTTTCTTTTCCAAAGGCATCGAGCATACGCAAGACCCTCTTTATTCCCATCTTGTGAGGTGGGAAAATACCGGCAGGACCAGAACCTTTTTTTCCGACGACCTGCGGGCCGCGATCGGCCGATACAACGGCTTCGAGGATATGCGGCAGGGACTTCCACCCGGCTTTGAGCGGCTCGACGTCGTTACCAGGGCTCAATATATCGAGATGACGGTATTTATGAGCAACTACCTGCTTTCCACTCAGGGGGACCGGGTGGCGATGGCCCATTCTCTCGAACTGCGGCCGCCCTTTCTCGATCACCGCATTATCGAGTTCGCCTGCCTTCTGCCCGCCAGTATGAAAATGCGTGGTCTGCAAGAAAAGTACATCATGAAACAGGCCGTAAGGAAGCTTTTGCCGGCTCCGATACTAGGGCGGCCCAAACAACCTTACCGGGCGCCCATAACGCCGATGATTCTTAGCGGGAACATGTGGGAGGATGTGCTTTCGGATTGCTCCATCGACCGGGCGGGGCTTTTCAATAAATCCAGGGTGAAAAGCCTTGCGGACAAATTGCGTTCTGCAAAAAAGCTTGGCGAAATAGACAGCATGGCCCTTGCCGGGATTTTGTCCTCTCAATTGCTCCATGAGCGGTTTGTTGCCGGAAATCCCTTCGAGGGATCCCGCAAAGTTTCCCCCGCGCTCAGGTTCGATTACAGGGCCGGGGCGAAAGGCATGGGATCAACGGGTCCCGACGCTGAAAATACGGGCGCCACGGGGTAGTCCGTAAGCTTTTAGTTCCACCGCCCCGCCACTCGACAATCACCCGAGGCTACCATCATGTTCTGGCCCGTGCTTGTTCACGACTGTCTGAAACGCTCGGCGGAGCTTTCCGCCGAAAAGGAAGCGCTAATTTGCGATCAAAGGCGTTGGACCTACGCCGAACTTGATGAGGCTTGCGATCGGCTGGCCGATTTCTTATCCCGGATCGGGCTCGGCCCGCGGCAGCGGGTGGCCATATTTCTGGATAATTCGGCCGAGGCGGTCATTTCGATCTATGCGACCCTTCGGGCAGCGGGGGTATTTTTAGTTGTAAACGGTTCGGTAAAGGCGAGGAAGCTCGAGTATATCCTGCGCGACAGCGGGGCTTCGATTCTGGTGGCGGACGCGGCCCGGGAGGGGCTTGTGGGGGAGGCCGTAAAAGGCATCGAAGAGATTGCGACGATCTGGGTGGGGGAGGCTTCCCCGGCGCCCGCCGGCTTGGCGAAGCGCTCTTTTTCGTGGAAAGAGGCTTTGGGAGCTTCGAGCGCGGCGCCCTCTTTGCGGCCCAGGGGAGCGCATCGATGCATAGATCTGGATCTTGCCGCCCTGATATACACCTCCGGATCAACCGGGGAGCCCAAGGGGGTTGTGTCATCCCATCTGAACATGGTCTCGGCGGCCCGAAGCATCATTGAATATCTTGAAAACAGCCGCGAAGACAAAATCCTTAACGTTTTGCCCCTTTCATTCGACTACGGCCTCTATCAGATCCTGATGGCTTTCATGTTCGCGGGGACCGTTGTGCTCGAAAGGTCCTTCGCCTTTCCCGTGAGGATACTGGAAACCATAGAGAGAGAAAGGATTACGGGGCTGCCGATCGTGCCCACGATTGCCGCGCTGCTGCTGAAGATGGATCACCCCGGCAAATACGACCTCGGCTCGGTGAGGTATGTGACCAACACGGGCGGCGTTTTGCCTGTGGAACATATCCGGAAGCTGCAAGGGTTTTTTCACTCGGGAAAGATATACTCCATGTACGGCCTGACCGAGTGCAAGCGGGTTTCCTTCCTCGCGCCCGGGGATTTGGAGTTCAGGCCTTCCTCGGTGGGAAAGCCCATGCCCAACTGCCGGGTGTCTATAATCGGTGAGGACGGAGAGGAAGCGGGGCCGGGGCAGGTGGGCGAACTGGTGGTAAGGGGCGCCAATGTCATGGGCGGCTACTGGAATGCGCCCGAGCTTAGCGAGAAAACCTTCCGGCGGGGTCGATACCCGTGGGAAACCCTTTTATATTCGGGCGATCTTTTCAAAACTGACCAGGATGGCTTTCTCTACTTTGTTGCGCGCAAGGACGATCAGATAAAGACCAAGGGGGAGAGGGTGAGCCCGAGGGAAATCGAAAACATCCTGTGTGAACTCGATGGAGTCCTTGAAGCGGCGGTGATCGGAGTGGAAGACGAAATTCTTGGCCAGGCGATAAAGTGTTTCATCGTCCTTCGGCCGGGCGCGCAAATCGGAGAAAAGGACATCATCAGGCATTGTGCCTGCAATATGGAGCCCTTCATGGTCCCAAGGCATATTGAATTCCTGCCCCGGATGCCTTGCAGCCCACACGGAAAAATAGACCGCGGTATTTTAAAAAGGCTCGGGGCCGGCACGAAGGGCCCGGGCGAAAATCCCCCCGGCCAAAGACTCCCAAGACCCTGACTTCTCAAACCTGTCTGGTGATATATGACTTTTTCAAAGGATGCGCTTCGAATAGATCCGGCCACCGTGGCCGCGGATATCGAGAAAGCTCTGCGGGAAGAGGTGTTGGGAAATCTGCGGCGAAAAGGTGCCGTGGTCGCGGTGAGCGGAGGGGTGGACTCGGCGGTCGCGGTGAGTCTGGCGGCCAGGGCCTTTGGCCCGGAAAAGGTTTTGGGGTTGATTCTTCCGGAGCGCGAGGTGGAGAAGGAAGGCGAGAGGCTTGGAAAAGATCTTCTCGCCGGGCTGGGCGTGAGATGGTTGCGGGAGGACCTGACGGCGGCCCTGGAGGGACTCGGGTGCTACAGGCGAAGAGATGAGGCCGTTTGCCGCGTGGTGGGCGAGTTCGCCGAGGGTTGGACGTCCAGGATCGTCCTGGGACACAATCCGCTTGAGTGCGAGGGGTTCAATATTTTCTTCCTGGAGGTGTTTTCTCCCGACGGCGCGGAAGCGCTGCGGCGCCGTCTTCCGGTTCGCGAGTACCTCGAAATTGTCGCGGCAACCAACATGAAGCAGCGCAGCCGCATGATCATGCAGTACTACCATGCGGAAGGCTTGCAGTATGCGGTGGTGGGGACACACAACCGCACCGAATACGATTTGGGCTTCATGGTGAGACATGGCGATATCGGGGTGGACGTTCACCCTCTGGCCGGACTTTTCAAGGTGCAGATTTACGAGCTTGCGGCCTATCTGGGAATTCCGGAGGCCATCATTGCCCGTGCCCCGTCCTCGGGGACCTTCCCGGCGCCTCAAACCGAGCAGGAGTTCTTTTTCAGTCTTCCTTTCGAGCTGCTCGATCCTTTGCTGTACGCCGAAGCCGCAGGCATTGGAGTCGAGGAGGCAACAGCGGTTCTCGGCCTTCCGCTGGAGGGCTGCAAACGGGTCTATCGCGATATCGAAAGTAAACGCAGGTTTTCCCAACATATGCGCCGGGCGCCTTTTGTCTTGAAAGCATGGAACAATCTCAACGGCGATCGGTTACACGGCGAGGTTTGAAATTTAGTCGCGGCCGCAGGCGGTCTGCGTCAATCGGCGAAGACATGTCGGATATCCGTTACAGCATTGTCATCACCTGCTTCAATCAGCGTGAATTCATAAGGGATGCGGTCGAGTCGGCCCTATCGCAAGAGGCTTCCATTAGAGAAGTCATCGTTGTTGACGACGCCTCCAAAGACGGCTCGGCGGAGATTTTGAAACGATACGAGGACTCCATTCGCCTGCTGGGGCTTTGCTCCAACCGGGGAGCGATCGAGGCGCGCAACCGGGGGGCGGCCCTTGCCAGGGGAGAATACCTTATTTTCCTGGACGGAGACGATCTGTTTTTGCCCTGGACCCTGGATGTCTACGAACAGCTCGTGGAACTGAGGCGCCCGGCCGTTATCGTCTCCACGGTGCGCCACTTTGAGGGCCCTGTGCCAGCCTTGGGGGCCTTCGAGAAGCCTGACAGACTCGAGTTCGTGGAATATGACGCCCTCATGGCCAAAGACAGGCCCCACGGCTGGTATACGAACGCAATGGTGATTTCAAGGCGGGCCTTTGAGGAGGTGGGTGGCTGGACCCCGGGAATCTTCCAGCTCGATGATCTGGACATGGTTTCCAAACTGGGTTACTGCGGAAAGTGTATTCTGATCTTTTCGCCCTGTACCGCGCTCTACCGGAAACATGCCGGAAACACCTCGCATTTTGTCCCTCCTTTTCTGCGCTCGGCTCGCCTGATAATCGACAGGGAGCGCGCCGGCCTCTATCCGGGAGGCCCCGAAAAACGGCTGGAAAGATATGCCTTCCATGGCGGCATGGTGTTCTTTTGGACGGTGAAAGGCCTCAATGCGGGTCTCTATCGGAGTGCGCTCAAACTGGCCGCGCGGGGATGGCCGATGATAATGGTCGCGGTTTTGCGAAAATCGATCGTGGTCATCCATGGCCGCCGGCGGGTGGAAGTGGGGAGGCTTGACCGGGACGGCTCCTTGGTATTGACTTTCGCCGGGAATATCGAAAATTGAGACGCTCGGAGAAGCGCGGGATCGGCCGGGAGTTGAGGTTTGAGGCTTCATGCGGATATGAGAAGCTTCACCAGTCGGTGTTTCAAGGCGAAACGGCCCGCGCCTGGATATCGAGGAGTTTTGAAGACACCTGCTGGGACAGCTTCCTGCAAAAAAGTCCGCCTGGACAATTTCAACAGTCCTCCATGTGGGCGCGAGCCAAGGCGATAGACGGCTGGAAACCGGTTCGGGTCGTAATCACGATGGATCGACGGATCATTGGCGGTTTTCAGATTCTGGCGGGTTTGCGGTGGTGGGGCAGGATCGGCTACGTGAGCAAAGGACCGGTAGTGTCGGACCAACAAGCGTGGATGGCCGATTATGCCACCGAGCTTCTGCGCAAGGTCGGGCGGAGTGAAAAGCTGCTGGCCCTGGTGGTGCAACCTCCGGATTGTTGTGCGCACATTCCGGCAAGTCTTGCGAGCGGAGGCTTCAGGCTCGACTCGCCCGTAACCGTGTACAGAGCCACCTGGATTTTCAACCTCGGGGAGGGCGTCGAGGCGCTAAGGCTTGGGATGGCGCGGCAAACGCGCAGAAAACTGCGCCAGGCGGCGCAAAGAGGCGTCAGCATAAGGGAGGGAAGCAGGCGAGATCTTGGACTATTCTTTGAACTCATGCTGGCAAGCTGCCAACGACAGGGGGTCCAGCCCAACCCGCCGACCATAGGACATCTTTTCGCCCTGTGGGATGCCGCGCACCCGGTCGACTGCATCAGGCTGTTCATCGCCGAGTGTAACGGCAACCCTGTCTGCGGTCTCATCTGCATTGCATTCGGCAAGACATTCACCATGTGGAAAAGAGGATGGAGCGGCGCGGAAGACGAGCGACACCCAAATGAACTGATTACGGGCGAAGCTCTGAGAATGGCCGCGGAAGAGGGCTTCGACTTATGCGACTATTCGGAATTTGACGAAAAGATGGCCATGGCTATCCGCAACCGCGAGCCGCTTACGACGGCACAGGAACGCAGCCGTCACTCTTTTATCACCCGCTTTGGCGGAATGCCTCGCCTGTTGCCGGCCTCGCGCCTGTATTTGCCCAATTCACTGGCTCAAGCCGCGGTTAGGCTCGGCTACAAGTTGGCCGGCAAGAAGAGGTTGGGGGGGAGCAGCCCGTTTCCGGGTTGTTTCGGTTGAGTTCAGCAATCCTTGCGGTAGGAAGACCCGTCATGTTGCGCCAAAAAGTGGAAACCAGCCTGAATGCTGTAGAGGGTTGGATCGAGAAACATCGGTACAGGGGCTATGATCCATCGGATGGTTTGACATCGTATTTGCGTGTTCTGAGCTTCAGGAATGTCTTTTTGGAAAGGCTTCTTCAGCAGATTGGAAGACAAAGTCCGGTGAACCTGAGGCCCATTATGGGTATAAAGCCCCTTGAATCCGCGCAGGGCCGAGGCTACACCGCCTGGGGCTACCTGGAAAGATACCGGAGCAGCGGAGATGACAGGTACAAAAGCAAGGCACTGGAGTGTCTCGACTGGCTCGACCGCAACAAGTCGCCAAATTATGATAACCACAGCTGGGGGTATCTTTTCGACTATGCCAGCCGAGGGGGCCGAAGGCCGGGCCAGGAATCGACGACCGTTTGGACCGGTTTGGCGGGCCAGGTATTTTTGGAGGCTTACGAGCTTTTCGCGGCCGAGCGCCACCTGGAAGTGATCAAGAGCATCAGCGACTGGATCCTCAAGCTGCCCAGACAGAGGACTTCGCGGGGCGCGTGTCTTAGCTACACGGCCATGGGACAGGGTTCCATTCATAACTCCAACATGATCGGGGCGGCCTTTCTGGCGGGTGCGGCCCGATACACCCGTGAGGCCGGGGCGCTGGAGGCGGCCCGCGAGGCGATGGAGTATTCGTGCGCCCGGCAACTGCCCGAGGGAGCCTGGTACTATGCCGAACATGACAACTGCCGCTGGGTGGATAACTTTCACACGGGCTACAACCTGGACAGTCTCAAACGGTATGCCCGCTACTCCGGAGACCGGACTTTCGACGAAAACCTAAAAAGGGGGCTCGACTATTTCCGAAAAACCTTCATCCTCGATGACGGCTTTCCCAAATATTATCGGCAACGCGCCTACCCGCTCGACATTCAATGCGCTTCCCAGGCCATCGAAACCCTGGTCTTTTTCTCTGAAGACAATCCGGCCTGCCTGGGTTTGGCCTGCAAAGTGGCAAACTGGACAATCGAGAACATGCAGGATAAAGACGGCCATTTCTACTATCGAATGTATCCGCTTCACATAAAAGCCAAAGTGCCCCTGATTCATTGGGGGCAGGCAACCATGTACAGGGCTCTTGCCTGCCTGCTGTCCAAGTTGGGGGCCCGCAGGGAAGAGGGATAGGATAGAGCCGATGCGATTTTCCTATGTTTTGGTCACTCCGGCCAGAAACGAGGAGAAGTATGTGGAGGGGGTGATCAGATCGGTAGCCTGCCAAAGTATTCTTCCCCTCAGATGGATCATTGTAAGCGACGGATCGACGGACCGCACAGATGAAATCGTGCGCAGCCAAACTGAAAACCTGGACTTTGTCGGGTTCATACGACTTGGCGAGCACCGGGAGCGAAATTTCGCCGCGAAAGTGGAAGCCTTCGCGGCAGGGCAAAAACTCCTGGCGGGGATCGACTACGACATAATAGGAAACCTCGATGCGGACGTCTCCTTTGGCCCCGACTACTTCGAATATCTGTTGAAAAGGTTTGCGGAAAACCCGCGCCTGGGGGTGGCGGGGACTCCTTTTGTGGAAAACGGCGGGCGCTACGATTACCGGTTTACCAACATCGAACATGTCTCGGGTCAGTGCCAGCTTTTCAGACGGCAATGTTTCGATGAAATCGGCGGATACAGGCCGATCAAGGGAGGCGGCATAGACTGGGTGGCTGTAACAAGCGCCAGGATGCTGGGGTGGCAGACGCGCACCTTTACGGGAAAGACGTTCTGTCACCACAGGGCGATGGGAACGGGCAACCGGAGCGGTCTGCGCCTGCATTTCACCCAGGGCCGAAAGGACTACAGTTGCGGCAACCATCCGCTTTGGGAGCTTTTCAGGGCGGCCTATCAGTCGGGGGCAAAGCCCTACATCTTCCGGGGTCTTCTCATTCTAAGCGGATACGTCTGGTCTTCGGTGAGGAGGGAAAAAAGAGCCATTCCGCCAGATTTAACCCGGTTCATCAGGGCGGAGCAATTGAGGCGTCTCAGGGCGAAAGTTTTCCGCGGACATAGAGTGAACAGATAGCAAAACGGTAAAGGGTCTTCATGTCAAGCCTGGTTTCCATACTGATTCCAGCCTATAACGCTCAAAAATGGATCCGCAAGACGATGGAGTCCGCGCTCAACCAGTCCTGGCCGCATAAAGAGATCCTGGTCGTCGATGACGGTTCGACGGATGGGACTTCGAGGATTTTAAAGACCTTCGAGTCCGGGACCGTAAAGGTCGTGAGGCAGCAAAACAGCGGCGGACCGGCCGCCCGGAATACGGCGCTTCTGCACGCCCAGGGGGATTTCGTTCAATGGCTGGATCACGATGACCTGCTCGACCCGGATAAAATCAAAAAGCAGCTTCAGAGCAAAAAATACGACGGCGATCCGGCCACGCTCCTGTCGGGATCGTTTGCCCAATTCTATTTCAACACTGCAAGGGCCAGCTTTGTCGTTGGACCCTTGTGGCGGGACCTCGATCCCATCGACTATTTCCTGGTCAAGTTCGGACAAAATACCTGGATACATCCTTCGGTCTGGTTGGTGAGCCGGCAATTAACCAAGGCGGCCGGCCCCTGGTCTGAAATCAGGTCGCCCTACGACGACGGCGAATACTTCAGCCGAGTGGTTTCCGCCTCCAAAGGAATCGTATTTGTCCCGGAGGCGAAATCGTACTGGCGGGTCGGAAATGTGAAGAGCATGAATCGCGGCAGGTCGGATGCGGCCATAGAGGCGATGTATGCCACGACAGTTATGAGCTTGAACTGTTTCAGGGCACTGGAAGACAGTCCCAGAACAAGAAGGGCGTGCGTCAAGTGCCTGCAGGATACCTTTGACGCCCTCGGCCCCAATGCCCTGCCTGTCCAGGAAAAGGCCCGGCGTCTGGCACGGCAACTCGGAGGCAGCGTTTCCATGACGCCTTTGAGGCCAAAGTACCGCCTGCTCGCGCGGGTGCTTGGAATTAACCTCTCCGGTGTGCTTCAGGAAGCCGTACCGGCCATGAGGGAATCGGTCTTCAAAAGCTGGGATAGACTTCTGTACTTGCTTTCCAACCACAGGTAGCCCGACACAAGCAATCGCATTGATGCCGCTCAACTGGAAGGGCCCCCTTCATTATGGATTTGCTGACGACAATATGTGGTAAGCAGGTCAGAATTCAGGGCCGGTCACTGCGCATGGCCCGCCTTGAGGCTGATTCCTTTCAATTTCTGGACGACCCTGGCTCAATGGTTGAGCATTTGCGCGCGTGTTCGACAAGGGTGGACCTTTTCACCTTTTTGCAGCGATTGCCCGAAACCTCGCCCAAGTATGACTACCCCATGGAATGGGACAATTTCGCCGCGCTCCAGGTAACCACCTTCGATAACTGGTGGAATGAGCAGATCGGATTCAAGGCCCGCAATAAGGCCAAACAGGCCGAAAAAAAAGGAGTTGCCGTTCGTGAGGTACCTTTCGACGATGCGCTGGCCAGAGGGATCTGGCATGTCTATAACGAAAGCCCCGTCCGCCAGGGTAGAGCTTTTGCCCATTACGGCAAAGACATCGAGACGGTCTATCGGGAGGAGGCGACCTTCCTTGAGAGCAGCATATTCATCGGGGCCTTTTGGGAAGACCAACTGATCGGCTTTGTCAAACTGGTTCACGATGAGACGCTGACACAGGCCGGAATGATGAACATAGTCTCCATGGTCTCGCATCGGGATAAAGCGCCAACCAACGCCTTGGTGGCCGGAGCTGTCGAGTCCTGTGCGAAGCGCGGGATATCCTACCTCGTATATTCGAAGTTCAATTACGGAAACAAACGGCAGGACGGCATCATCGACTTCAAGAAACGCAACGCCTTTCAGCGCATCGATGTGCCACGCTATTTCCTGCCGCTTACGACCCTTGGGTGGATGGCCTTTCGTCTGGGCTTCCACAAAAGGCTCTGGGATCGCATCCCTGAGCCCTTGCTGGTAAAATTGCGCGAAATCCGCAAGAACCGCTACGCTGGAAGGCAAAAGTAATATGCCGGGGATACTGGGAATAATCGGAGGCGGGCGCCGGGAAGAAAGAGTTGCCCAAGTGGAGTTGATGCTTTCCTGCATGAAACATCGGCCACAATACCTCTCGGGAGAGTTCGGGTGTGAAAATCCGCGGCTTCGGGCGGCCTGGACCACCCATGAAGACGCCTTTTCGGCTGGCATGCCCGTATGGAACGAAGCAAAAGACGTATGCCTGATATTTTCCGGCGAGGATTTCACCGATCCTTCCGAGATCGAGCTTCTGCGATCCAGAGGGCATAACTGCCAACCCGACGACCCCGGATACCTGGTTCACCTCTATGAGGAAAAAGGTCCGCAGTTCATTGAGCAGTTGAATGGATGGTTTGCAGGCCTGCTGGCAGACTTTCGCAGGCGCCGCGTAATTCTTTTCAACGACCGTTATGGTCTTGGCCGGATTTATTTTCACCAAAACAGTGAGGGCTTCTATTTTTCCTCGGAGGCCAAAGCCATTTTGCGGGTCTTGCCGCGGTTGCGTGAACTCGACCTCGGTTGCCTGGCGCAAATTTTCTCTTACGGCTGCGTGCTCGGAAACCGGACTCTGTTTAAAAAAATTTCCCTTCTCCCCCCGGCATCGAGGTGGATATTCGACTTTTCGGATGTTGCCGGAAGGCAGACCTACTTCACCGCTTCGCAATGGGAAAACCAGGAACCGCTGGGGCCCGAGGAATACTTCCAGGAGCTGAGGCAAACATTTGCCCGGATACTTCCAAGGTACCTCGGGGGGAAAAGACCGGTCGGGATGTCTCTTACCGGAGGTCTGGACGGCCGCATGATCATGGCCGCGGCCCATTTGCCTCCAGTCAAGCTGCCCTGTTACACTTTCGGCGGGCCGTACCGCGAATGCTGTGACGTAAAAATCGCCAGGCGGGTCGCCAAGCTCTGTGCACAATCCCACGAGACCATTTCGGTCGGCCCCGCTTTTTTCCGCGAGTTTCCCGAGTTGGCCGAAAAGACCGTTTATATCTCCGATGGGACGATGGATGTGTCGGGCGCGGTCGAGCTTTATGTCAACAGGATCGCCGCGCTGCTTGCCCCGGTGCGTCTTACCGGAAATTATGGCTCTGAAATAGTAAGAAGAAATGTCGCCTTCAGGCCTGGAGGCCCCTGCACGGCCATGCTCAATCCTGACTTCCGCGATCTCGTAGCCAAATCCTCACTTATCTATGAAGATGAGCGCACAGGCCATGAACTGAGCTTCATAGCTTTTAAGCAGATCCCCTGGCACCATTACGGGCGGCTTTGCATCGAGCAGTCCCTGCTCACCATGCGTTCGCCATTTCTGGACAACGATCTGGTCGCTCTGGTCTACCGGAGCCCGCCGAGCCTGGCGAAAAGCGCCGATTTATCCCTTCGCCTTATTGCCCTCGGCAACGAGTGCCTTGGCAAAATCCCCACCGACCGGGGTCTTCGCTACCCCCCCCTGCCTGTTGTCTCCAAGGTTTTGCACCTCTACCGGGAATTTACATATAAGGCTGAATACGCCTGCGACTATGGTATGCCCCAGTGGATGGCAAGGGTTGATCATTTTTTCTCACCCCTGCGACTGGAGAGGCTTTTTCTCGGCAGGCAGAAATTCTACCACTTCCGCTCCTGGTATCGAAACCAACTGTCGCCCTATGTGAGCGAGATGCTGCTCGATTCGAGAAGCCTCGCCAGACCCTATGTCGACGGCAAACACCTGGCCTCGATGGTGAGGGCTCATGTGAAGGGAGAGGGCAATTTCACAGGTGAAATCCACTCGGTCCTTACAGCCGAGCTGATTCAGAGGAGTCTGATCGAAAGCGCCGTTACATAACGGCGGGACAATATGTCTCCTTCCTCCTCCCTTCCTCCCGCATTTGGCGGGGGAGCGGCCTTGGCACATTTTGTGCTCCCTCCAGGCCGCAACCCCCGCCCAGTCCCCGGGCAGGGTTGGAGGAGAAAGAGAACCAAAACTGGGGATCAAGAAGGAGACCGAATGAATTTGAAGAAGTGCACTTCCGGCGGCAAAGCAATCAAAAACCGCATGATTGTCCTTGCCATGCTGGCCTTACTGTTCGCCTCTACGCAAAAGGCACGAGCCGTTTATTCCCTTCCCGCTTCGAGGGTCGTCGATTGGTCCGCGGCGGGGGTAATCGGTGGAATCCCTTCGAGGACCACAATCTATAAAACGATACTGGCCTCATCCTACGGCAACGGCTCGACCGACGCATCGAGCGCCATAAACAGCGCTCTGTACGCTTGTCCGGCCGGGCAGGTCGTGGAGCTCTCATCGGGCACCTTCAAGATCGGGAGTACGATCGAAGTCCCGTCCAACGTGACCCTGCGTGGTTCAGGACCGCAGAGCACGGTCCTAAGCATGACCGGAAAGGGGATTGGAATACTGATGGGCCAGGGTGAGGCCCCATATGGCTCAAGCGCCACAAGCTCGACCTATTCCACAGCCCTTTCCGGCGGATTCACCAAAGGGTCTTCCTCGATCACCCTGAGTGGCCCCCTGTCAGGGCTTTCGACGGGCAGCCTGCTCTGGCTAAGCGAGTTGAACGACTCTTCGGTCCCCGTCACCCCTTATGGCGGGGGAGGCGAATGCACCTGGTGCGACAACGGACTCGGGGGGGTCCGAAACCTCGGGCAGATCGTACGGGTGATCTCGGTAGCGGGGAATACCGTCGGCATCGATCCGCCCATGAACACTACCTATTCGGCCGGCCTCAAGCCTCTGGCCATCATGGCGGCAAAAGCGCCCACCACGGGCGCGGGGGTCGAGAGTTTGCAGGTATATGACAATAACAGCGGCCTGGCCTCCAATTTCGCCTTTCAGGGAGCATACGATTGCTGGATAAACAATGTGGAAAGCAACTACTCGGACGCCGACCATGTGGAAATAGACTTTTCAAGCCACATAACGGTGGCCGACAGCTACTTCCATGACAGTTTCAGGCACACCTCGGGGACCTCGGATTCGGAATTGGCCATGCGCTACTATTCGACGGCCTGTCTTGTCCAAAACAACGTATTCAGACGTTTGCACAATTCGGTGCTCCTGGAATGGGGGGCATCCGGCAATGTAACCGCATACAATTATTTCGACGGAAATTTCGACAGCGGCTCTCCGGGGGTTACGATGTACCCGATAGCGTTTCACGGAGCCCATCCCGAGTTCAACCTTTTTGAAGGCAACGTGGCCTCCATGGTCAATGATGACGGAATTTGGGGCAGCAGTTCCGACGAAACATTTTTCAGAAACTGGTTCACGGGAACCACACTGGTATGCAGCCCCGTGGACAACACCAGGGGGACCGTAACGTGCGCTCCGGTGGGGACCTACGGCGGCAGCGGGGTCAATGCGTGGTGGTCCTACCAGGCGAACAGGCCCGTCGATCTGTCCTACCTCAGCACGGCCGACAATATGGCCGGAAATATCGTTGGAAGTCCGCAGCTCACAAGCGTTATGAAGATGACCAAGATGCTTGTCTGGTCACAAGGGGTCAGCCGCGCCTACGAAGGCACCGCATATGGCTACTCGCTTGGTTTTGGCGGTGGCGGCGGCGGAGATTCCGGCAGTTTTTCAAACTGCGGCAAGAGCGGCTACCCGGCCGCCCCGTGGTGCTCGGATAACTCTCAACCATATACCACCGGCATTATCCAGGGCGACTATTCCTATGCCGACGGCTCCACAAACTGGGGCTACGGCGGGTACAAGGACCCCGACTCCTCCGACCACGCTCTTCCCGGTTCGATGTATCTGGGTTCAAAACCGGCCTTCTTCGGCTCTACCGCCTGGCCGGCGATCGGACCCGATGTTACGGGCGGAAATGATGCCGCGGGACATGTTAATTATATTCCGGCGCAAGTATGCTATGCGGAAGGTCAAATGCCCAATTGTCTTGAAGGGGCTCCTCAGAACCAACTTTCCGCCCCGACAGGGGTGCGTTTGATCAACTAGAGCCGCAAAATCTTTCCAAGCAGGCCGGTGCGCGGCAAACAGCCGCGCCCTATCGTGGACCACCAATCCGGATTCCCGGCTATTCGGAAGTGGGAAGCCTTCGGCTTTCCACTTCCGGCCTCTTAAATCCGCTTCCTCTTTTGTATGGTTTTGGCTTCACCGTGAAGCTTTTCCCCTGCACAGCCTATCGATGACCGAACAAATCCGATTTATGGCAGAAAATTCGGCAGAGCCGACAAGAATTCTCTATTGCGACCCGCCGCACATCACGGTGTGCATCCCGACCTTCAAGCGGCCGGGCCTGCTCAGCAGGTGCCTTGATGCGATTGAAAAGCTGGAAAGCAGGGGGTTTTCCTATTCCGTGGTGGTTGTGGATAACGACCTCGAAGAGTCTGCAAAAGAGGTTGTGACGGGGTATCGCAACCGCTTTTCGGTTGCTCTGAGTTACTTCGTCGAACCGGTCCAAAATATTTCCCTGGCCAGAAACCGGGCAATCGCCAACGCCAAAGGGGATTTCATAGCCTTTATAGATGACGACGAGTTTCCCGAGCCGAGATGGCTGCTGGAGCTTTTTAAGACCTGCCGGGCATGTTCGGCCGACGGGGTCCTTGGTCCGGTCATCCCCTCTTTTGAGGGGACGCCGCCCGGATGGCTGATCAGAAGCGGTCTGTGCACGCGGAAAACCTTTCAAACCGGCGTAGAGTTGAACAATCTAAGATACATGAGGGGCGGAAACCTGCTGTTTCGACGCGATATTTCGGAGGGGGCGCCGATGGTCTACGATCCGCGTTTTGGACTAACAGGGGGGGAAGACACGGATTTTTTCGAGCGGATGCTGAATCGGGAGCGCAGGTTTGTGTGGTGCGACGAGGCGGTTGTCTACGAAGAGGTCCCCAAAGGCAGGCAAAACCGCGCTTATCATTTAAGGCGGGCGATGATCCGGGGGCTTACGACCGCCGACCAATTTCCATCTTTTGGGGTGGGAACGCTCAAATCCTTTGTGGCGGTCATTTCGTATTCATTGTCGCTTCCGCTCATGTTGTTGGCCGGGCATCATCTTTTCATGAAATACCTCATCAAGGACTGCGATCACCTCGGGAAACTTCTTGCCTACTGCGGCATAAAGCCTGTTAGCAAAAGGACCTTCCAGTAGGATGAAAACCGCTTATACGATCGATTTGGGCTGCACGGACCCGCAGGCCTGGTATGAAATCCTGTGCCATTTCCAGGACGCCAATGTTTACCAGGCGTGGTCATACGACGTGGTGCGCCACGGGGCCGAAAAGGTTTTTCACATGGTTTTAAGAAAGGGCGATGAACCGGTTGCGGCGGCGCAGGCCAGAATATGGCGCGCGCCCTGGATCAAAGCCGGGATTGCCTATGTGCTCTGGGGGCCGATGTGGCGGCGCACGAGTCAAGCCGTGGATGTGGAAGCGTTTCGGCTGGCTGTAAGGGCGCTTCGAAGCGAACTTTGTTTGAAAAGAGGTCTGGTCCTAAGACTCAATGTGTTGGCCTTCAGGGGTGTCCACGATGAGTTGAGGCCGATCCTGGCCGAGGAAGGCTACTGTACCTATCGCGAACCGGTGAGGAGGCGGACGCTGATAATGGAGCTTAAGGGGTCGCTCGAGGAGTTGCGGGCCGCCCAGCACCCGATGTGGCGAAATCATCTGAACCGGGCGGAAAGAAAAGGGCTGGAAGTCGAATTTGGCATAGAGGAGGCGCTGTTTGATCAAATCGCGCCGATTTACATGGAAATGGCCAGGCGCAAGGGCCTTGGCGCTCTAAACGACATTTCTCATCTGAAAAAGGTCCAAAGGGGTCTGCCCCCCCCGCTCAAGCTTAAAATGGTGATTTGCCGCAAAGACGGGATTGCTTGCGCCGGAGGCATTTTCTCGGTCATCGGTTCAACGGGGCTGTATTTGACCGGGGCCACCGCCGACCCAGGCATGAAGACCTACGCTTCTTACCTGGTGCACTGGACGTTTATCAAATGGCTGAAGGAAAACGGTTTTCTTTATTACGATCTTAACGGAATCAATCCGGAGGCAAATCCCGGGACCTACCAGTTCAAACGACAACTTGCGGGAAAAGTCGGGATGGAACTTGAGATGCTCGGGAAATTTCAAGTGGCGGGCAGCGCGGTTAGTTCACTTGTCGCGGGTGGAGGTGAGAGATTGCTGGCGGGGTGTCGAAAAATGGGTCGGAACCTGCGGTTTCGGTCAAGTCAGGTTCGGCGCCAAGTTTCCCAAGGGTAGCTGTTCACCACGAAGGATACGAAGGAAAGACCGCGCCAGAGGATTTGGAGCCGATTTCCCGGCGGTTAACACTTACTGTCAAGAGTATTTACGACATGGTTCCCGAAATTGCCGCCTCACTTTGTATTGTTTTTATTCTCTTTCTCTTCCGGACTGAGAGAAAAAGAGAAGAGCGCTTCTCGCGCGCCCTCTGGATACCTTTAATCTGGATGTTTTTCGGCGCGGGCAGATACCTGGATGAGTGGTTGCATTTAGGCCTCAAGGGGTTGGCCACGGTAGAGGGCTACGATGAAGGAAATCCTGTCAATGCGGTGACCTTTTTGGTCCTGATAATGGCAGGCCTCTACATTCTATCGAAAAGAAAAATAGACTGGGGACGGTTTCTGTCCAGAAACAAGCTGATATGGTTGTACATATTTTACTGCCTCATAAGCATTTTTTGGGCCGATCTGATGTTGGTCTCTTTCAAAAGATGGTTAAAAGAGTTTGGAAACCTTGTGATGGTTATGGTCATCCTTACAGATGAAAAGCCCTACGAGGTGATCGGAGCACTTCTGCGCCGCCTGAGCTACGTGTGGCTTCCCCTGTCGGTCCTCTTTATCAAGTATTATCCGGCTGTGGGAAGAATCTACACCGAACAGGGCAGTCCGACCTATACGGGCATAGGGATGCAAAAAAACGAACTGGGCTCGATGTGTCTTATCTCCCTGACATATTACGCCTGGCATTTCATCTTGCGCCGCAGGGCCGATTTGAAGTTTCGGTCCATGAACAACCTTGCTGACATGGTTCTTGTGCTAATGGCCATCTGGCTTTTGCACATGTCGCAGAGTTCGACTTCGTTGGGCTGCTCGGCCATGGTGGCGGCCCTGTTGATTGCGAGCCGCCTAACACCACGGAAACCGGATCGGATAATTCTTTTGAGCCTGACTGCGGTTTTTGTTTACCTTGGTCTAAACGAGTTTTTGGATCTCAACCGGTTTGTCATTCACTTGCTGGGTCGAAAGGAGAATTTGACCGGCAGAACGCAGATATGGCTACTTTTGAAAAAAATGGCCGTCAATCCCTGGGTGGGCGCCGGCTACCAGAGCTTTTGGGTGGGGGACAGGTTGAAGGAAATCTGGGAAAAAACGGGCTCGGAGATTCTTCAGGCTCACGATGGTTATCTGGAGCAATATCTGGAACTGGGCTACATTGGCGTAGCTTTCATCATTGCCCTGATGGTTTCGGGTCTGGCGAAGATTCGGCGGCTGATTCACCTCGACTATGCGGCAGGTGTGCTGATGCTTTGTTTTGTCGTGGTCGCAGTGTTCTACGATTATACCGAAGCTTCATTTTATGCAATTTCCAATCTTTGGCTTTTGATGGTCCTCGCGGTTGCCGAGGCTCCGGGGCGCCAATGGGGACAAGAGGAGGTCGGCCTCGCAGCCAATGCCGCTGTTTGTGATCAAAACGAGGCTTTCCCGGCCTGGCTCCGGCATGGCCGCCAGTCCGGGTGAAGTACGCGGCATTCCAATTTTGGACAGGTTGTAAAACGATTTTCCACACTCTAGCACCTGCTTCCAATCGCTACAGGCCCAATTGATGACCCAATCTCTCAAATCCAAAACCGCGGCCAATCTGAGCTATAATCTTCTGGCCAGGCTGTTTGTCTTTACCCTTGCCTCCATAACCAGCATAATTTTAGCCCGCCACCTCAGCACGAGCGATTACGGAATTGTGGGTTTTGCAAGCATATTTGTAATCTTCCTGGGTATGTTCGATGATCTGGGCGTCACCCAGAGTATCATCCAAAAGGAAACGATAGAAGAAAACGAGCTTTATACCGCGTTCAGCCTGAAGGTCCTTCTTGGCCTTTCCCTATTTTTGTTCTCATTTGTATGGGGAAGCCTAAGTCGGAAGGTTTTCGACAATTCCGCGGTAAGAGCCGTAATAGTAGTCCTTGCGACTGGTTCTTCCATTAACGCCATCGGGTTTATCCCCAATACACTACTGTCGCGCGAGTTGAAATTCAAGCGGCTGACGATTCCGCAGATCGGAGGACAGTTGGCCGCGACCGCTGTGGCCATAATCTCGGTTTACAGCGGCTTTCGGTACTGGAGCCTTGTGTTTGGGAGCATGTCCTCCTGGATAGCCTCCGCGGCGATCGTGTTTGTTCTTTGCCCCGTGCGATTAAGATTCAAGTGGGACAAAAGGGCCGCAAGGGAGCACCTGAAGTTCGGACGCCACCTGTTTTTGTCCTGGCTTATGACGTTTGTGCTTTTTAACTCCGACAACTTTGTCATAGGCGCCGCGGGCGGCGCGGCAATGCTGGGTTTTTATTCAATAGCCTTCAACTGGGGCAGCAAGGCTTGCGGCTTTATTGAGGCCGCCACTCGGGGGATTCTTCTCGCCACTTTTTCGAAGTTGCAGGACCAAACCGAGAGGCTGAAGCGCGGATACCTTGCGGTGCTCGAGTATGCGAGCCTGGGGGCGGTACTGGCAAACGTGCTTCTGTTGATTCTTTCCAGGGAACTGCTGATCCTGGTGCTGGGGGGGGGGACGGGCAAGTGGCTTCCGGCCATGAACGCGCTACGCATACTGTGCGTGTACGGGGCCGTGAGGGGCATTCTCGAGCCGGTGGTAAGCATGGTGACCGCTATCGGATGGCCCGCCCTGATATTCAAAGCCAATGCGGTCGTAACCTTTTTCCAACTCGTCTGTCTCTACCCGGCCCTCAGATATTGGGGATTGCAGGGGGTGGCGGTTGTGGTGACTTTTTCCTATTCGCTTCAATTCCTGATTTATTTTCCCATGTTGCGCAGGGAACTCGATTTGTTCTACGGCGAGGTCTTCGGGGCGGTTCGATCGGCTTTGTTGGCCGGAGGCGCGCTAGCGGCCTTCGGGGTCGCCTATGACCGCTATTTCCCGGTCTCATGGTTTTCACTGGCGGCTAAACTCGTTTTGGGAACCGGGCTCTATCTTTCGATCTTTGGCTGCGTCACGGGGTGGAAAATAGTGAAGGACGCGCGAGAAATCCTCGATGCGGTCTTGATGAAACCAAACCGCTCGACCGCCTGAGGCTGGCAACAAGAGGCCTTTGTCTGCAAAAGGGGAACCCTCCACCGCGAGGGTTCCCCTTTTTTTATTGCTTCGACCATATCGGGGGAACCCGGATCAATGGAAAAATTTCTTGGCGCTCGGGGTGTCTCTCATGGTAAAAAGGCGTATAAGGAGCACTCAAAGGCTCGAACCGGCAATCAATTTCAAAGGGTATGCAGTTTGATAGACGCGCCAGTAAAGGCCACCAACATAGTATGGCATCATGCGCAGGTAACCGGAACGCAACGCGAGGCATTGCTAAATCAGCGTGGAGGAACAATCTGGTTAACCGGCCTGCCTTCCTCCGGAAAGAGCACGACGGCCTACGCCCTGGAGCTGGAGCTGTTCAAAAGGGGATTTCCGGCATACGTTCTTGATGGCGATAACGTGCGGCACGGGCTGAACAAGGATCTTGGTTTTTCGTCCGTTGACAGGGCCGAGAATATTCGCCGGGTTGCGGAAACGGCAAAACTTTTCGCCGATGCCGGCATGGTCGTCATAACGAGCTTCATTTCGCCCTACAGGGTGGAAAGAGATTTTGCCCGGCGGATTCACCTGGCCGCGGGCTTTCGCTTTTTGGAAGTCCATATCGACACGCCCGTGGAAGTGTGCGAGGGGCGCGACCCCAAGGGGCATTACGCCAAGGCCAGAGCGGGTATTCTCAAAGGATTCACCGGTGTGGACGACCCTTACGAAGCGCCTCTTTGCCCGGAGCTTGTCTGCCGGACCGCGGAAATTTCAACCCGGGAGATCGTATTTCGGATCATCGAGTGCATGGCGAAAGAGGGTTTTTGGCGTGACGAGGTCGGCCCTTTGGCCCTGGGCCGGGGCTTGCGATAAATTTGTCGTCGGCCCCAAAACACAAAGCATCCACCACGTAAGGGTTCTTTTTACATGAGCGGAACAATCCTGGTGACAGGCGGGGCGGGCTTCATTGGAAGCAATTTCGTGCTGCGCGAACGGTTTCGAAAAAGCCGTATCGTCAATCTCGATTGTCTCACCTACGCCGGTAATCTTTTGAATCTGAGGGAGCTCGAAGGGGAGCCCGATCATATTTTTGTCAAAGGAGATATCGCTGACCGCGGGCTTGTGCAAAGACTGTTTGCCCAACACCGGCCCGAGGCGGTGGTGAACTTTGCCGCGGAATCCCACGTGGATAGATCCATTGACGATCCGGGGAGCTTCATACAGACCAATATCGTGGGCGCCTATCATCTGCTCGAGGAGGCCCGAAGCTACTGGAGCGGGCTTTCTTCGCAAAGCGCGGACCGCTTCCGGTTTCTTCACGTTTCCACCGATGAAGTCTACGGCTCCCTTGGTCCCTCGGACCACCCGTTTACCGAGCAAACCCCTTACGCTCCAAACAGCCCCTATTCGGCGAGCAAGGCCGCAAGCGATCACCTTGTGAGGGCATATCACCACACTTTCGGGTTGCCCACGATCATCACCAACTGCTCGAACAACTACGGGCCGAGGCAGTTTCCTGAAAAACTGATCCCCCTCATGATTTTAAACGCCATCGAGGGAAAGGAACTGCCGGTATACGGCGACGGTCTCAATATCCGGGACTGGCTCCAGGTCGAGGATCATTGCGCGGCCTTGGGGGTGGTTTTGCAAAGAGGCCGCCCCGGTGAGACCTACAACATCGGAGGGGGCTGCCAAAGGACCAACATCGAGATCGTAAACACGATTTGCGCCCTGCTCGATGAGATGGTGCCAGGGTCGGCCCCGCACGGCAGGCTGATCACCTTTGTAGAGGATCGCCTGGGACACGACCGGCGCTACGCGGTCGATTGTTCCCGGATCGAGAGGGAATTGGGATGGCGGGCAAAGGAGAGCTTCGAGTCGGGACTAAGGAAAACGATCCGGTGGTACCTGGACAATAGCCAATGGATTGAATCCGTAAAATCGGGAGCTTACAGGGATTGGATCGCCAAGCGGTATGGGGGCGAGGCGATCGTGGTTGACCACCAGTGATTGGCGGGCGAAGGAAGGCTTTTTCCATAATGGGTGAAAACCGGGGACTCAAGGGAATCATTCTGGCTGGTGGATCGGGAACACGCCTGCATCCCATAACCAAGGTGGTCAGTAAACAGCTTCTTCCGGTCTACGATAAGCCGATGATATATTATCCACTTTCGGCCCTGATGCTCGCCGGGATCCGGGACATTCTGGTCATCTCCACCCCCTGGGATCTGCCAAGATTTGAAGCCCTGCTCGAAGACGGTTCCCAGTGGGGGCTGCGCTTTTCCTACATAAAGCAGGACTATCCCGCCGGGCTTGCCCAGGCTTTTATTTTGGGCAGGGATTTCATCGGCGGCGACAGGGTTTGTCTGATCCTGGGCGACAATATTTTCTACGGGCACGGATTTCAGGATATCGTCCGGCGGGCCGCCTCATTTAGCCGCGGGGGACTGGTGTTTGGCTACTATGTGCGCGACCCGGAGCGCTACGGGGTGGTTGAATTCGATGAGGCCGGAAATGTTTTGGGAATCGAGGAAAAACCGGTTCGGCCAAAGTCCGGTTATGCTGTTCCAGGGCTTTATTTTTTCGACAACAGGGCGGTGGAGTTCGCTTCGGCTCTCAAGCCTTCGGCCCGCGGAGAGCTGGAAATAGTCGATGTGATGACCTCCTATCTGCGGATGAAAGAACTGCGGGTGGAACTGCTTGGAAGAGGCTTTGCCTGGCTCGATACGGGCACGCATGAGTCGCTGCTTGAGGCATGCACCTTCGTTGAAACCATCGAGAAGCGGCAGGGATTGAAGATTGCCTGCATCGAGGAGATAGCGTATCGGCTGGGCTATATCGATGGAGCCCGTTTGCGGAAATTGGCCGAGCCTTTGATGAAAAACGGTTACGGACAATATCTGATCGATCTTCTGGGCTAGGAGAAGGAAAACCCCCTTCGAGTGTTTTTGATATCAGTTGAAAAAGAGCCGGGCGTACCATAGACGGCAATTTATCCGCGGTTCGAGCACAATCCCGCTTTTCATATAATTTTCCATAATCAGCAAGCTGGAAAGAAAAATAGTTTAAACCATATTCCTATGTTGGCCGATAAAGCTGAGGGTGGCTCGGTCAGAGGCGCAGTCCTGGAATAATTGGAAAAGAGAGGCACTGATGAGGTCTTATATACGATTTGATGCGATCGTTTTCTTCTTTTTGATTTCAATGACCGCGTGCGGCGCGTCGCCTCAAGTAAAAAAGGCAAGATACCTTGCGGCCGGGGACAAATTTTTTGCCGCAAAGCAATTCAAATATGCGCTGATCGAATACGGCAAAGCTCTGCGGGTGGACGCAAACGACAAGAGAGTGTACCTGAAGCTTGCGTCGGTATTTTCCGCGGTGGGAGACCCGAAGGATTCTCTGGCCTACCTGGAGAAAGCCCGCGGGATCGACCCGGCCAACACGGAGATCAGGCTGAGAATAGCCGCGGACTATGCCCGGCTGAGCAAGCCGGAGAACGGTCGCAAGGAGTTGGACTTTATTCTGCATAAGGACCCCGGAAATGTGGGCGCCGCGATACTTTTGTCGGAGTTTGCAAAAACGCCGGACGAAGTCGCTGAATCGATCGCGCGGCTAAAGGCGCTTAAGCCCGGGGCTTCCGGGTCGGTCCGGGTGGAGCTGGCTTTGGGTAAACTTTATGCGAGAAAAGGGGACCCGGCGAAAGCGGGAGACTATTTCCAACGCGCGGTTAAAGCCAACCCCGGTTTTGCCGAAGCCCACGAGGCACTCGGAGATCTGGCCATGGGCAGGAATGATTTCGCGGGTGCGCAGAAGGAATACGTGACCGCGGCCGGGCTAACCGGTGAAGACTCTCCTGTGCGTTTGAAGCTGGCCGATTTCTATGTTTTCAGGAAGAACACGGCCAAGGCCGAAGAAGTGCTCGAGGCAATAATCAAAAAATATCCCGGATCTTCCCCGGCCCTCGATCGTCTTGCCTCGATCGCGCTGGACAGCCGAAAGCTTGATGAATGTGCGAAGTACGTGGGGCTTGCCTTAAAAAGCAACCCCTCCGATCTCAATGCGAAAACCATTCATGCCCGGATGCTTCTTGCCCGGGGTAAAACAGCTGAAGCTGTCGGCGAGCTGGAACAATTATCAAACGCGGTCCCCGGCCTTGCCGTTCCCAAGTATTTGCTGGGGCTGGCCTATATGGAGGAAAATAATGCATTCAAGGCAAAACCGTTGCTTCAAAAAGCGGTGAGCCTCGAGCCGGATTTGACTCCGGCGGTGCTGCTCCTGGCCGATGCCAACGTGCACACGGGGGATTTTCGGGCGGCCACCGACAGCCTGACCGAATTGCTGAAGAAGACGCCAGACAGCCTGGAGGGCTACTTGCTGTTGGCCCAGGCGGCCAAGGCGCCGGTCGATATTGAAAGTGCGACCGCACTCCTGGAAAAGGGGCTCCAGTATTTCAAAGACAACCCAAAATTTCAATTGGCCCTGAGCGGCCTCTATATCGAGAAAAATGACACGGCAAAGGCTCAGTCGATCATTAAGAAGGTGCTGGCCCTTTCCCCCGATTCCATGAACGCTCACATGGAGATGGGGGATTGCTATTTCAGGGAAAACAAACATGCCGAGGCTGAACAGGAGTACAAGAAAGCTGTCGGGCTGTCCCATGAAGCCTCGATAGCCCAGATAAAGCTCGCCGAATTCTACCTTGGCGATAATCAAACGGCTGAGGCGAAAAAAGTGCTTTCCGACGCCGTTGCCGCAACCCCTGGATTTTTGCCCGCAAATTTCCTGCTCGCAAAAATTGCTTTCGTCGAAAAAGACTATGACCAATCGGCAAAACTTCTGGACGAGATTCTGGCGAAAAATCCCGATTATGTCGATGCCGTGCTCCTCAGGGGGCAGCTGAACCTTGTTCGAAAGAAAACGGACCTGGCGCTTGCCGATTTCCATAAAGCCCTGAAGATCAATCCGGCCTCCGAGTCGGCACTGGAACTGATGGGCCTTGCCTATCTGCGCCAGGAGGACATCAGCAACGCCAAGTCGTCATTCCGCCATCTTCTTACCCTTGATCCCGATCTTCAGGGGCAAAGGGCTCAACTGGCCGAACTCGATATTCGATCGGGCGATTTTCAGTCGGCAATCGACAATGTGCAGGTTCTGATCGATAAGGGGGTAAAAGCTCCGGGTCTTTATTTGCTGTTGGGAACGGCCTACCTGGGCAACAGGGACCCGGGGGACGCTCAAGCCGCCCTTGGAAAATACCTGAAGGAAAAGCCCAAGGACGGGCGTGGGAACTATCTCTACGGGATGGCCCTCGGGGCGCGGGGAAAACGGGGGGAAGCTTCGACCTATTTCGAGCGGGCCCTGCATGCCTCACCCCCTGTCAAAGCGGCCCTGGCTCAACTGGTATCGATCAGCATGGCGGAAAAAAAGCCCGATGCGGCCTTGAAATACGTCATGGATCAACTCGGATCGGATCCGAAGGATGTGGACGCTTATCAGCTCCTGGGCCAGATTCGATCCTTTCGCAATCAAACCGATCGGGCCGAGGCCGCCTGGCAAAAAGCGATCGGCCTGGATGCAAAATTCATCCCGGCTCGGCTGAGTCTTGCCCAGCTTTATGCCGGAAAAAATGAATTCGAAAAGGCGATGGCAGAGCTCAAAGAAGTGATCACGCTGGAGCCCAAAAATGTCAACGCCCTGATGCTCAAAGGAATTCTGTACCAGGGAAAAGGTGACATTGCAAATGCCAGGAAGGCTTATGAGGCTGTACTGGCGGTCAATCCGACCGATGCTTCGGCGGCCAACAACCTGGCCTACATTTATTGTGTCTACGATCACGCTTACCAAAAGGCCCTTGGCCTGGCGCAAATCGCAAGGCAACAAAAACCCGATGATCCAGACATTGCCGACACTCTCGGGTGGGTCCTCTATAATCAGAAGAATTATTCCATGGCTCTGACCTATTT
>JAJYDE010000032.1 GCA_021777755.1 Deltaproteobacteria bacterium | reverse complement strand
AATTCCTGAGCTTTGATTCCAGGCTGAGCGAACCAACCACCCTGAAGGATCACCTCGAATGGCAGATCAGGCTTTCGGATTTCTCCGAGCAGGAGCGCGAAATTGGCGCCTGCATCATCGGCAATCTCAATAACGACGGCTACCTCGACGCGACCGTGGAAGACATCGTGAATCTTTCGGGCGCGGAGCCCGCCAAGGTCGAGGAAGTCCTCGGCAGAGTACAGAACTTCGACCCGACCGGTGTTGCGGCAAGAAATCTCAGGGAGTGCCTGCTGGTGCAGGCAAAAAGTCTGGAGCTCGAAGACAAGCTGGTGGAACGTATCATAGAAGACCACCTTCATTTTCTCGAAACCAGGAACTACACCGCCCTGGTGCGCGCATTGAAGCGCAGCCCCGAAGAGGTCAAAAACGCGGTGGACATCATCACCGGCCTCGATCCCAGACCCGGAAGCGCCTTCAACACGGACTCGGTCGAATATATCAGCCCGGACATTTACGTTTTCAAAGTCGACGAGGAGTGGGTGATACTGCTCAATGAAGACGGAATGCCCAAGCTCAGGGTCAGTTCCTATTACAAGGACGCTCTTGGCGAAGACGATTCGGTTTCCGTCGAGACCAAAGACTACATTCAGACCAAGCTGCGGGCCGCGGCCTGGCTCATCAAGAGCATCCACCAGCGGCAGCGAACCCTCTACAAGGTATCCCAGAGCATCGTCAGGCTCCAGGGGGAGTTTTTCGAAAAGGGGGTTGCCTACCTCAAACCCATGGTGCTGCGTGACATTGCCGAGGACGTCGGCATGCACGAATCCACCATCAGCAGGGTGACGGCCAACAAGTACATGCATACCCCGCACGGGATTTTTGAGTTGAAATATTTCTTCAACAGTTCCATAAATAGTGTTATGGGAGAAGCTGTGGCCTCGGAGAGCGTCAAAGAGCGCATCCGGCAGCTGGTGAAAGAAGAGGATTCCTCCAAGCCCTACAGCGATCAGGAAATCGTCGATATCCTGGAGAGGGAAAATATAAGCATAGCTCGGCGCACTGTGGCCAAGTATCGTGAGATGTTGGGGATCTTGCCTTCCAACAAGAGAAGAAGATCCTCCTGGGGCACTTGAGTTGTTTTTAGGATGGGATCGTAATGCAAATCAAAATATCTTTCAGACATTTGGACCCTTCGGACGCACTCAAATCTTATGTGGAAGACAAACTAGCCAGGCTGAAAAAATATCTGGAAGAACCCGTTGAAGTCCACGTGGTGTTGCGCGGGGAAAAATTCCGACGCATTGCCGAAGTCAGCCTCGACGCCTCGGGCATCAGGCTCAACGGCGCCGAAGAAACCGACGACATGTATTCCAGTATCGATCTTCTGGTGGACAATCTCGAAGCTCAGGCGGCAAAGAAGAGCAAGGAAAAAGTCAGCCGCCGCAGATCAAACGTGACGCTCAAGGATTCTGGCGCCCCCGCCCAAGCCGACGGCGCCCCGCACTCCGGTGTTCAGGAACCTCGCGTGATCAGGGCCGAACAGGTTCACGCCAAGCCGATGCACCTCGATGAAGCGGTCATGCAGCTAAACCTCATGAGCAGTGAATTCATGGTGTTCACAAACAGAAGCACCAACAGGGTCAATGTTCTCTACAAGAGAAAAGACGGCAATCTCGGACTGATCGAGACTGTCGGTTAATCAGTTTTAGCGGAGGAACCGGGCGGAGAAAATGCCAATGAAAATTCTCGATATCCTCTCAGTGAACTCCATAGTTCCTGAACTCAAAGGGAGGAATAAAAAGCAGGTCCTGGAGGAATTGATCGACGCGGTAAAACAGAACAATCCTCACATAGACCGGGACCGGTTCATGAAGGTTTTACTGGAAAGAGAAAGGCTTGGCAGTACGGGTATCGGAGAGGGGATTGCCATTCCCCACGGGAAAATGATCGGTATCGACCATCTTGCCCTCTCGTTCGGCCGGTCCGCGGAAGGCATCGATTTCGAATCCATGGACGGCAGGCCCGTTCACCTCTTTTTTCTGCTCGTGGCGCCCGAGGCCTGCGCGGGGGTCCATCTGAGGGTGCTGGCAAAAATCGCTCGTCTGCTCAAAAACGGCACGGTGCGCAAAAGACTGGCCAAAGTGGACAACCGTGAGGATATTTTTTCCATTATTGAGCAGGAAGACGAGGAATTCTAACCTCGATGACTATTTTCAGGCAACTGGTGCAAGTCTTTGCCTATTCCATCCATCCCATCCCGGTTTGAGTGGACATGAATTCAGACAAGCCCCATGTCGTTGTGGTAACTGGCCTTTCCGGCTCCGGGAAAAGCACGGCCATCAAGGCCTTCGAGGATAGCGATTATTTTTGCATAGATAATCTGCCCGTGCCTTTGCTCGGCAACTTCCTGCAACTGTGCGAACACGACATGCCGGACATGAAACGGATCGCTCTGGGAATAGATATCAGGGAACGAAAGTTTTTAAGCAACTACGACCAGATTTTTTCGGTTCTCGAGCAGGCCGGCTACAGGTTTGAAATCATCTTCCTGGAGGCCGGGAAGGAAATCCTGCAGCGCAGATACAGTCAAACCCGAAGGGTGCATCCGGCGGCCCCCTCCGAACATCAACTGCTCCAGGCCATCGACTTTGAACGCGAGCAGTTGCGTGCCCTGCGCAACCGGGCAACGAGGATCATCGATACCGGGACTCTTTCCGTCCACGAATTGAAGCGCTTGATCACAGGGTCTTATTCTCACATCGATGAAAACGAAAAAATCAGCGTCCAGGTGCTCTCCTTCGGCTACAAGTACGGCCTTCCGCTTGAGGCCGATCTGGTGATGGACGTAAGGTTTCTGCCCAACCCCTTTTTCATCGATGAACTCAAGGAGCAGGACGGTCGGGACGGGCCGGTTCGCTCCTGGGTGCTCCAATGGCCCGAGACGGGCGATTTCTTGTCCAATTACACTTCCCTTCTTCTCAGGCTCCTTCCCTACTATATTCAGGAAGGCAAACGCTACCTGACGATAGCCCTCGGGTGCACCGGGGGCAAACACCGCTCGGTGGTGATCGCCGGCGCGATTGCCCAGAGTCTGGATCAAAACGGTTATCATGTGAAGCTGTTCCACCGGGATATTCATTTGGAATGAAAGGATTTGGTTGGACCGGGACATTGAAGAGGGCATCATAGGCATTGTTGCGGCATCGCACTGTCGGCTGGCCGAAGAGATGGTTGCCGTCGCGGAGATGATCGTCGGGACTCTTCGCAATTGCAAGGCCGTTTGCTTCAAGCCCGACGTGGGCCCCGATGAACTTGTTCGGCTCATGGAAAACGCCATGAAGGAAGTCGATCAGGGCAAGGGCGTGCTGATCCTGACCGATCTGTTCGGCGGCACACCCGCCAATATCAGCCTGTCCTTCCGAGGGCCAAAGGTTGAGATCATTTGTGGAATGAATCTTCCCATGCTCATAAAACTTGCCGGGTGCCGCAACGGCCACAGCCTGAGCGAAGCCGCCCGCATCGTCAAAGAGTACGGGCAGCGCCACATATCCCTGGCAAGCGAAGTGCTTTCCCGCTCGGCAAAACCGGCCCCTTTGCCTTGATGAATGACCACCCTGACATAATCGTCTCCAATCCGGCGGAGTCCGATTTGCCGCTGATCCTGGAAATCGAATTCGAAAGTCAGCCGGAACCGTGGACGAAAAATTCATTCGCCGAAGAACTGGCCAGGGGCAGCTTGTTTGTTGCCAGAACGGACGCTTCGGCCCCCACCCGCTCGCTGGCGATTGCCGGATATATCTGCTTTTGGCCCGTAAGTGACGAAATCCAGATCCTCAACCTCGCCGTAAGTCCCGCCATGAGGCGCAAAGGCATAGCCCGCGAACTCCTTTCTTTCGCCATCGCCACCGGACGCGACCGACACGCCGCAACGGCCTCCCTGGAGGTGAGACAGTCCAACCTGGCCGCTCGAAGACTCTATGAATCCCTGGGTTTCAGGACAGTTGCGGAAAGGCCCGGCTACTACGGAACCCGAAGTGAATCGGCTATACTTATGGAACTCGATATCCCGTAACGGGACCTTCAAAGGGGTATTTGCACATGCTTCGCCAGTTTCAGTCCGATGCTCTTACCAGAAACTTGGATCTTACCAAAATCGCGGTGGTGATTCCGCCCGCCTTCCAAACCCTTGAGGATGCGGTAAGAGGCTATGCCGGGAAGGAAAAACAGGCTCGCGAGCTTTTGCTCGAATATCATCACAAGTACCGAAACTGGCATTTTGTCCTGCAGGAAACACACAGATACGCTCTTGGCAATTTACGCCTTTACGGCCACGGCGCTCTTGCGGGCAAGGTCATTTATCTGCTCTCCAACATGCTGCTCGATGCGCTGATCAGCTCAGAGCAGTTTGAAATCAAAAGTCTTGCCGCCGACCATATCCTCTCCTTCTGGCTCAAGGTGATCGAGGAAATGGGCGAAGAACTCGCCAGGCCCGCCCCCGAACAGATGAACGTCGAAGAGTTGGAAAAACTTTTCGAAACCGACACGTCCTGTCATGAGGGTATCCTGAGACATTTTTTCCTCAAAGTCTTTGGACTTCCCGAGGCGCCCTTTGAATTTCTCATGCGCAGCTTTTATCCGCCCAAACGCATCGGGACGGCCCTTCTCGATATTTGGCACACCAGCGCCTCCATGGCCGAACTGAGAGCTTTTCTCCAAAGATTTTTCAAAGACACTTATCTGTTCTGGCTTGCCAAAGAGGACCCCTACACCTGGATGGATCGACAGGGCCAAAAATGGACTCCGCCCCGAGCCTGGCTGGAAGACTTCGAGCCGCTCAGCCACGCCCGTTTGGAGAAGTATTTGCAACTTATCGACCAGAGGCTCACCCCGGAGCCCGATCATCGCAAGGCCGTGGAGACGCTCATCACAATGACCGACTTCCATGAGTTTGTTCAGCTCTACTTGCACTTGCCCGTAAAAATTGCCGAAAGAGCAAAATCGGCTGACGAGCCGCCCGAACTTCATGCCGATGCGGTTTCCGGGGCGGCTTTGCCCTCCCCGCCTGCCGGCGCCATGGAGATTTCAGCCCTGGCCGGTCACGTGAGCATGCTCGTGCGGCTGAAGGTTCTCGAAATAAAGGGCCTTGAGGCTATCCATGAGGATATGCTTCGAGAGATCAATTTCGAAATCGGCCGGTGGATTAGACAGGAATCCGGAGATCAACTCGAATCGCTGCTCGGTTGCATTTTAAAAACCGTCGGAATTTCTTTTCATGACTATCCCCAGGCCGCCCTTCAGATCATCCGGACCATGGGCCTTGAGATCACCGTAACCGATCAAAGGCCGATCATAGACTTTTTCCTCTGGCGCGTCATCCGGCTGGGGTTTCAGTCCCCCTTGCTCGGCCGAGTCAGCAACCTGTGGCATATCACGGTAAACCCGGCCCACCTGCCCAATGTCAGGGTTTGGCTTGATATCATCAAATCCAATCCTCTGCGATGCAGGCACCTGCTGTCCGCTCTCATAGTAAATCTTTCCCTTGGCGGCATTTTCGTCCGTGACACCGATTTGTTCCAAAAAGACGTCTCACAGCTCCTTAACGCCCCCATCCGCCCGGTCTACAACCTGGTAAAACAGCTCGCCAAGATATTCCCGGTTTATTTCAGTCAGATCGGCGCCGAAGGGCTTTTGCGGAACGTGTCCACCGATATCGACGAAATCACCGCCAGAAGCGACAAGCTGGTCCATTTTCTGCGCAAACAAAGCCATGTGGAAAGCAACAATACGATAGTCACCTTCATTCAGGCCATAATCCTTTACTGGCGCACCGGGAACAAAAAGAGGCTGGAAGGGTTGATTCCAGACGAAGTCTATTCGGGGATAAGTGATTCGGGCCCTCTTATAGACGATATCCACAGGATTTTCGAAGCCCTTTTCAGCTCCAGGACTATCAACCACGTGCAGGATCTGCTCGATTTGAGCGAAGATCAGGCACGGGCGCTTATCGCGGAGGTGCCCGGGGTTCCGGAAAACGAACGCAGGCGCGCTTTCCTCATGATCCAGTTCTACCAACTTCTCCACGAAAAATACGCCTTGAGTTTCAAGGACATCAATATTTCCCTCCAACGCGCGCAAACCATCGGCCTGCCAGACCCCGGCAAACTCCTCGACGTCCTCGAAAATTCAAATGATGACAGATACGGATTGCTCGACGCCATCCTCGATTACCTGGGGGAACTGAAGGAAGTCATCCTCACCCCCGGCGAACTCAAAACCATGGAAAACATCTACTACAAGCGCCACATCGCCGTTGACATTCCCTCCATGTACGGCTCCTATAACGAGCCCCGCTTTGACGCCCTGGGGCTGACCTTCAGGCTCGAAAACCTGGCCAACGTCATATTCGAAGAAATCATCCTCTCCATAAACCTGGGTTTTATCACCAAGGCGACCTTCTACCGCATCGCCCGGTTCATCCCGCTTTTCATAAAGGCGCTCGAAGTTGACGGCATCTCCTCCAGCCGGCTCCAGAACCAAAACGAACTCTTCCTGAAGGCCCTGGAGATCCCCAGGTTTTCTCACTCCCAGTACATAGATATTTTCAGGGGCTTTTCGGAAACCATCAAGCAGATCATCCAGACTCATTACGGCTCGGTTCATGATGAAAACCTCCAGATCATCATCCGCCAACTGGGCTCCGAGCGACTCGTTCAAAAACATAAAAGAGAAGGCGACGGCGCGCAGGAAAGAATTCAGAGGGTCTCGGAGAGTTTTCTTCGAGATCTTATCGCCAGGACTTTTGGCCTGCAGTATTTCGACCATTTCATAGCGAGCATTCTCACAACACTTTCCACACAGAGAAAGGAATTGAGCGTTCACGATCTCGATCTGCTGCTCAGCTATGATCCCGGGAGAACTGTCACCTATATCTATCGGCCCAACCTGGAAACCCACGATTCAATCTATATGGGCAGCAAGGGCCACACCCTGGCCAATCTTTACGCAATGGGCATCAAGGTCCCCCCCGGTTTTGTGATCACCACCGAATATTTCCGCTGCAGGCGGGTAATTGAATCTTTCCTGCAACCCCGTGAGGATTTCGAGCAGCGGGTGATGCGCATGGTAGCCTGTATCGAGGTCGAAGCGGGCCGCAAATTCGGCCACCCCTCCAATCCCCTTCTGTTCTCGGTGCGAAGCGGTTCGGCCGTGTCCATGCCCGGCATGATGAACACTTTTTTAAACGTGGGCATAAACGAGCAAATCGTCGAAGGCCTGATTGCCCAAACCGGAGAAGCTTGGTTTGCCTGGGACAACTACAGACGTTTCATTCAGTCCTGGGGAATGTCTTTTGGAGTTCCGCGCGACGAATTCACGATCGTCATGGACAATTTCAAGAAAAAATATCGCAGGACGGTAAAACGTGAATTCGCCCCCGAAGAAATCAGGGAACTCAGCCGGGCATATCGCGAAGTCCTTTTGGCCCATTCCATCGAATTTTCCGAAAAGCCCCGGGAACAGCTTTTCACCGCCATTCGGCTGGTTGTGGAATCGTGGGAATCCGACAAGGCCAAGACATACAGGGACATCATGATGCTCTCCGATAACTGGGGCACCGCGGTCTCGGTCCAGGCAATGGTCTTCGGAAATCTCGACACCCATTCCGGGGCGGGCGTCCTGTTCACCCACGACCCCCGCACCTCCGAGGACAAAGTGGAGCCGGTTGGCGACTTTACCTGGGGCAATCAGGGCGAAGACGTTGTGGGGGGTCTGGTCAAAACCCTGCCCATCTCCGAGCGGCAGCGGACAAGAGAGGCCAAGGAGACTTCCCTGGAATCCATTTTCCCTCAAGTCTATAAAAAATTGGTGGAAATATCGAGAAAGCTTGTCTATGAAAATCACTGGGCGCCACAGGAACTCGAGTTCACCTTCCAGGGGGAAAGCGAAGAAGGCGTCTTCGTTTTGCAGTCGCGCAACATGACGCCGCGAATAAAGCGCTCCTATCCGGTATTCAAAAAGACCGCGGAACTGGCGGCAAATCATCTGGGCAGCGGCATCGGCGTCAGTGGAGGCGCACTTTCGGGCCTGGCGGCCTTCGACCTGGAATCAATCGAACGTATCAAAAAGGAGCAGCCCGGTGAAGCGATCATCCTCATTCGCTCCGATACCGTCCCCGATGACATCCATGAGATTTCGATCGCCGACGGGGTTTTGACGGCAAAGGGGGGCGCCACTTCCCATGCCGCAATCGTCGCCCACAGGCTGGGGAAAACGTGTGTGGTGGGCCTTAGCCGAATGAAGGTCCACGACTCCGAAAAAACGTGCGCCATAGACCACCATACGGTGAAGACCGGCGACGCCGTAAGCATTGACGGCAGATCCGGGGCCGTCTACTTTGGAAAAGCCCAGATCGAACAGGTGGCTCTCTCCGAGTCCTCCGACTACGCCTAGCCCCCCCGACGGAAGGGGAACCGTCAAAGGAGTCCACTACCCGTGACGGCATCCGGATGATGGCGCGCCAACTCCGCGCCCCCTCGGGCTATTGGCGCCGCGCTCCACGGTCGGGAAGCCATCGGTCCAGGGTCGCCTTGATTTGGGCCATCGTGTACGGTTTGGATATATAGTCGTCCATTCCCGCCGCGAAGCATTTTTCCATGGCCCCTTTCATCGCGTGAGCGGTTACGGCCACAATGGGCGTTCGAAGGCCCGCCTCGGCCTCGATTTGACGAAACTTCCCGACCGCCTCGTAGCCATCCATTTCCGGCATCTGGCAGTCCATGAGGACAAGCCCGTACTGAACGCGCGTTAGGGCCGCGAGGGCCTCGCGACCGTTTGAGACCTCATCGAGCCGCCTGCAACCGAGTCCTTCGAGCATTTCCGCGCACACGCGCCGGTTGGTGAGATTGTCCTCCGCCAGAAGAACCGGCGTAAAAAAGGGCTCGGACTCCCTCCGGTCCTTCGAGATGTCTTGCCTGCCGCGGGCCCGGACCGCTTGCAGAACCGCTTTATGCAATTCTGAAATCCGCACGGGCTTCATGAGGCATGCTTCAAAGCCGGGCGGACACGATCCCCCGAGATCCCCGCTGACCATGATCAGGGCAACCGATGCGAGCTCCGGCTCCTCCTTTATTTTCTTCGCCAGTTCGATCCCGTTCATGCCCGGCATCCACCTGTCGAGCAGAGCCGCGTGAAACGGAACTCCCCGGTTCGCGGCCCCCGACAGCATCTCCAGCGCGCTTTGCCCGCTCTCGGCCGCCTTGCTCTCGATTTTACCCACCGCCAACATGGACTTGAAGAGGTTCCGGTTTGTCGCATTATCGTCAACGACCAAAACACGAAGACCCTCGGGATTGGCAGGCCCGCCGCCTTCAAGCGCGGAGTCCTTCCGCGGTTGTCTCTTCAGCCTTGTCGTAAAATAAAAATTGCTCCCCTTGCCCGGAATGCTTTTCATCTCGATCTGTCCGCCCATCATTTCACAAAGCTGCGCGGATATGGAAAGTCCCAGACCGGCCCCCCCGTACTTTCGATTCATCGACTGATCGGCCTGGGTGAAAGGCTTGAAAATTCTGCTCTGGGCATCGAGCGCGATCCCGATGCCCGTATCTCTTACCTCGAAGGCCAAAACCACTGTCTCCCCGGCCTGGCTTCGAAAAGAAACGTCGACATCTATCCGTCCCCGCTCGGTAAATTTGATCGCGTTTCCCACAAGGTTGCTCAACACCTGCCCAAGCCTTCCGGGATCTCCGTTCACACCCCGGGGCACATCCTCTCCCATTCGGCAGACAAATTCGAGCCCCTTGGCACGGGCATTGGCCGAAAACAGCTCCGTAAGCTTTTCGACATGGTCCCTCAGGTCGAAATCGATCTGCTCGATTTCCAGCTTGCCGGCCTCAATTTTGGAAAAGTCCAAAATGTCGTTTAAAATCCTGAGAAGAGTTTCTCCGGAATGGAAAAGCGCTTCGGCCAGCTTTCGCTGCCTGGCGTCCAAATCGGTGCCCAGCAACAGCTCCGCCATTCCGAGCACTCCGTTCATGGGAGTGCGGATCTCGTGGCTCATAGTGGCCAGAAACTGCGATTTGGCCCGGTTGGCCGCAACGGCCCGAGCCACCGTAACCTTTTCGGTAACGTCTTCATGTGCTCCAAGAAGGCCGCAAAATTTCCCGCTGGAATCGAGCATCGGAATGCGCCTTATTTCAAAAAAAAGGCCGTCCGAACCCCTCTTGACCGTGCGCTGAACAGGCGAAAGGGTCCGCATCGCCTCCTCGTCGCACTCTCGAAACAGCTTCGCGTCCTCATCGCCAAGGGGCAGATTGCTGTCGGTTTTGCCGATAACCTCCGATACCGCACCGCCTCCGACTTCCACGGCGAAATTATGATTGCAGCCAATATAGCGAAGAGCCGGGTTTTTCCAGAAAATCGACTGCGGAAGATTTTCGATAACCCGCTTGAGCATCTCTCGTGAGCGCTGAAGCGCCTCCGAGGTCTTTATCCGATCAAGGATTTCATCTTCGAGCCTCAAAGCCAATTTGGTCAACTGCTCCCTGCGTCTTTGTTCGAGCACCGCGAGGGTCTCCAGAATCTTTGGAACGGCCACAACACCCATCAGCAACTCGTTGCGCGTTATGATGACGTGGTCGAAAACCCGGCTGCCGCCGCGCCGCATGGCAAGACCGGCGCCAATATCTATGGACACACCCGCATCCATGATGAGCGGCTTGTCATCCATTATCTGAAATACCGGTTTCCCGTAAAAGAGGGCCACGCCATATTGGCTGCTCAATAATTTTTCCAGGTGAACGCTGCTGATCAGTCCCAGGGGCCTTTCTTCAAGGACCACGACAACAGCGCTGATGGGCTGCTCGCCCTGAAACATTGCCATGGCGTCCCGAACCGTGGCATCGGGGGCAACGCACAAAGCCGGCTCAACCAACGCGACCATCTCCACCGAGCACCCGCCAAACAACCTGTTCTCCTCCACCCCTTCATGCGTACGCAAACCCGCAGCCTCACCTGCCTTGAATCCATTGACCACGCACTCGACGAATTCGGACTCCATAACTCCTACTCCAGCAACATGTCCCGTTGAACCGTGAAATAAACGAATGGCTTCGACATTATTTTCACCAACCACCGCTTTTTAATCGCAATCAGGTTACATTCCGGTTGTTTTTTAAGACGCCGCGCCCATCCGAATCTGTTTTTCCATGGGAATTTCATGTAGGCAGGGAATGAAAAATATGCAAACCCCCATTGACACGCACCCGGAGAACTTTTACTTGTAGGAACCTAATATGTTTCCAACCAGGAGGAGAGATTCCATGGCTTTGCTTGATAACGGATTCAAAATCGGGACCCCCATTCTAATCGGTATCGGAGCACTGCTTCTGGCCCCGGTGGTTCTTCCCGCGGCCGCCGGCGTCATGAGGCCTCTTATCAAGGCAACGGTCAAAACCGGGCTGCTTGCCGCCAGCAAGGGCAGAGAACTCATCTCGGAGGCGATGGAATCGCTCGAAGACATCACTGCGGAAGCCAAGGCCGAGTTGATAGCCGAACGGCAAAGCCCGGTCCCGAGTCCGGAACCCGGCAAGGCGGAGTGAAATGGCTGAGAAAGAGCCGGTCTCGCCACAATCGATTCTAGCCGACAAGTTCTTTTACTTTTTTCTGCGCCTTCGCAAGAATCGCATCCGCGTGGTGGTGGATGCGCTCAATGCGCGCTATCCGCAAGAAACCCGCGAGCAAAAGGCCCGCAGGCTCATAGCGGCCCAAACACCCCTGTCATTTCTTGGCGGAAGCCTCATGAACCTCCCGAGGCTGGTCCCGGGGCTCGGGTTGGCCTTCGAATTCCTCGGCCTCGTGGGTGGCACCTCGGCCCTCAGCCGAATGCACCTTCATCTCATTCTCGAAATTGCCCTCCTTTACGGCAAGGATATCGACGACGAGGCGCGCGTTTCCGAAATGGTTTCGGTTGTCGCCGCCACAGGTGTGGCTGCCGGAGTTTCCATCCTTTCCAGCATGCTCGATATTCATAACTTGCTGCCTCTGCCGGTCGGTGGAATCGCCGCCTCGGCAGCCGCCTCCATGATCGGCGAAGAAGCCATCCGTCTCTATTCCACACATGAGGAAGCCCTCGCCCCACAGGCTTAGACATGGCCCGGCCCAGGCCTTTTGTAACACGATCGTAACCGCTCCGCCGGGACATCGTAACGACTCGAATGTAGAATCGCGTTGCTATTGAAACTGCAACTGGAAAAGCCGACCCGGCGCCCATGCGCCTTTTGCCTGACAGTCACCCCGAGTAGCGACCATGCTGAAACCAGCGCTAAAATGCCCGCAGTGCGATTGTGAAGCCTTGTATAAATATGGCAGGACAAGACACGGCAAGCAGCGATTCCGATGCCTGATGTGCGGCAGGCAATTCGCGGATGGTTCCGAGGCCGAATTGAAATTGAGACCGGCATGTCCGGCCTGCGGGAAGAAAATGCATATTTACAGGAAGGCTCCGGGGGAGGTCCGATTCAGATGCTCGGACTATCCCGCTTGCAGAACCTTCCAAAAACTCACAGCCGCTCAATTCCTGTTGTTGTTTGCACCGTAAGCGGGACACCGCTCCTCCGGGAGCCAAAGGGCAAAAGATGGTAAAAGAGACCGAATTCTCCTTCATTATCCTGATGTCGATATCCTGCAATCTCGACAATATTGGAATCGGCATGGCTTATGGAGCGCGAAAGATATCAATCCCTTTCAGTTCCAATCTGCTGATAGCCGTTATCACGACGGCCGGAACGCTTCTTTCGGCCGCTTTCGGAAAAAGCATGCATGTTTTTCTAAAACCGCGGACAGCCAATGCTTTGGGATCGGCGATATTGATCTGTGCGGGCCTTTGGGTCGCCATCTACGACTTCATGGCCTCATCGGGAAGCGCTTTGCGCGACAGTCCGGGCGAGGCGCCGCGGGCTCGAAAGCCCGACTCCTCTTTCCGCAAGCTTCTTTCCATCCTTGACAACCCCTGCCTCGCGGACAGCGATCTGTCCAAACATATCGATCTTAAGGAAGGTGCGCTGCTGGGGTTGGCTCTAACCTTGAACAATGTCGCCAACGGTGTTGGCGCCGGGCTGATCGGTTTGAACATCGTGTGGCTTGCCCTGTTCGTGTTCATTTTCAGTATCGCCACGATACTCTTGGGCATTATGGCCGGCGACCGCTATGGCAACCGGCTCTTTGGCAGGTTTTCCGGACTTGCCGCGGGCGTCATCCTCATCGGCCTGGGTATTTTCGACCTTTTCATGTAGCTCGCCTCAAGTCCGAAAACCTCCCGAGGTGTTCACGGTCTAGCCTCATGCCCGGCCACGACCACCTCGGGCGCCCGCAAAACGCCGTTTGACCGATTCCATCGCCTGCTGGCACCGTATGCAAAGCATGGCGGTCGGGCGCGCCCGAAGGCGACCGAGCCCTATTGAGTTCGAACAAATGCAGCAAGTTCCGAATTCCCCCTCCTCGATGCGCTGCAAGGCGGAGCTGATTTCCTGTGCCAGCTGGTTGTGACGATGCTGAAAGGTGTGAACGAGCGCCTGGTCGCGATGGTGAGAGGCCATATCCACCTCGTCCATCGGATCGTTTGCGCAGTGATCGGAGAGCATCGAGTGAGGTCTGCGACCGCTACTCGAAAGTCCCCTCATGCCGCATTCCAAAAGCTCCCTGAAATCTCTCAAACTACTTTCGTCCATCCCTGGCCCTTTCTATTGAGTTAAGGAACCGATTCTTTCGATTTCATCCAAGCATGCCTCGCCCTTGTTACATCCGTATGGCGACAACATGGCGATTATATAAATTTAATCCCCCGATGGATCGGGGACTCGCAGGATCACGCCTGCCCATTCTTGCCCGAGGAGTTGGCACGATGATTGCTCAACAATTGATCGACAAAGGGTCCCAAGCGATTTGAACAAACTGTTTCAACCGAATCCGGGGAGAAAATGAAACCTTGCCCCGTCTGCTACACAGGCCTTCCCCCACAGGCTCAACAGGTGGAGGCATCTCGTTTGAAGGGAGGTCAAAGCTTTGACCAAGCCCTTCAAACCGCCAATCCGCCCCTTTTGATTTCACAGTCGTTTTCGCAGCCCGAAAACAAGCCCCCCGAAGTCGCGCCCTTTCCCCTCCCCACTGCTTTGTCTTCAAAATCCAACAGTGCGGTGACAAAGTCGGGGGCACGGGCCGCCTATGGAAAGCAGATCGCCGCAAAACCCGCCGCCCCCCCAGGGATGAGCGGCTGGGAAAAATACAAGGAGGACCAGTTGCTTCGAAACCCCGGAGCCCGTTATTATTCGCCCGATCAGGGAAAGATTGCGGCCAAGGGGGGAAAAAAGCCCCTGGCATGGCTCATAGGCAGGGACATTTCTGGCGTGGTGGGAAATATCCGCAACTTTTTCGCCAATATTTTCAAAGGCGGTACGATCTCCTACAGGGATGAAAAAAATCAGCTTCGACAGGGACGGCAGACCGGGCTGCTGAAGACGGTGGGAAATTTTTTCCGCGACTTCGCGGCCGCTTTGAGCTTTGGCGCCTATCATCCGGGTTCGCAAAAAGCCGTCCAAGGTTTTAAAAACCGGCTTTCCTACAGCGCATCCAAACTCAAGGAGGCTTTTCTGGGTGATCTGATCGACGGGATCCCTTCCAGCGTCAACCATATGGCTCAAAACGCCATTCTATCGGGCTGGCGTCTGGCGGAGGTGATTCCCGACGCGGTTTTGGGCAGCTTTCAGGCTGGCCGCAAGCTCACCACAACCATTTTCGACAACGGGCAGGTGGCCGTCGAATACCTCACCGACATTGCTCCCTCCGGAGACGCCTGGCTGAGGGTACATGCTTCCGACTTGCAAAAACTCATGCCTCCCGTATACTATAACCTGAAGATGCCCGAGCATTTGAACACGGACATGCGATGGAAATATGTGAGAAACACCCCGTTTCGAAAAACCATTGAAACCATCGGTTCTCTTCTTGCCGACGGCCTCTTGCTCGGTTTTTCCGGACAAACCGGGGGATCGAGCGAGCGGCGCAGTGGCGAGTAGCCGCCGAAAGCACCGCCTTTTATCCAACAATTACTCCCCTCTATCCGCCACTTTTCTTTCCCGCCACCCGCTCCCCGCCACCCGCTGCCCGCCACCCGCCACTTTTCTCTTGACCCTTCAAGATACCATCCTGTAGAATTAGATATTCCGGCTCACTGGCGGGTGTAGCTCAGTTGGTAGAGCACAAGCTTCCCAAGCTTGGGGTCGCGGGTTCGAATCCCGTCGCCCGCTCCAGGTCGAAATGTTCCCTTCACGAAGAAAGGGTTTCCCTTTTTGAGGGGGCTTGGTATTCAGGCCTGCTTCGATGAGTGGATGACAACTATTCTGGATTCTGAGTTTGTTCCTGACTGGAATTTGAACATTGTCGGTCTGCTAGAAGAAGTGGGTTTAAGACCCGCTTTTTTTTATGGCATGAGCCCATTACTGGAAGAGGCTGCAATTTGGCTCAGGAGTTGACTAAACAAGGCGAACTGATCGGAGTGCTGTGGACAATTGTGGAACCTCCGATCCTCGCTGCCAACATGGAGGTCCTCGACATTGAATATTGCCGGGAATCGCTCGGGTGGGTGCTGCGCATCTTTCTTGACGCCCAAGGGGGTATCACGGTGGAGGACTGCGCCGGAATCAGCAGGTTGGTGGGTGATATGCTCGATTCGACCGATGTGATCCCCAATCCTTACCACCTGGAGGTATCCTCGCCGGGCATTGATCGACCGCTACGAAAAATCGAGCATTTCCAAAACCATATTGACGATATAATTGAAGTCCGGACGATATCTCCGGTGGAAAACCGCCGCAAATTCAAAGGCGCGCTCAAGGAGGTTTCCCAGCAGGCCGTGACTGTCCAGTGCGAATCCCGGGACTACTCGATCGACATTGAACTTATCGAGCGCGCCAGGCTGTTATACTTTGAATCGATGGAGCGTAGAGCGCGCTAACCGGCGGCCCGGGATAAGAATTATCTTGAACTGATGGGAGGTGTTTTCCATTTATGGCCAGTGAACTCAAACGGTTGATCGAGCAGGTCAGCAGAGAAAAGGGCATTGACCGGCAGACCCTGATACAAACCCTTGAAGAGGCTATCAAATCGGCCATCAGGAAAAGGTACGGGGCCAAGTTGGACCTGGATGTAACCTTTAATGAGGAATACGGTGAAATAGAGGCCTTTCAGTTCAAGGAAGTCGTCGAAGAGGTCAACGACCCGGACAAGGAAGTGCTTTTGGCCGAAGCGCAAAAACTCGACGGGGAAAGCGAGGTCGGCGACGAACTGGGCATCCGCATGGAAACAGAGATGCTGGGGCGCATCGCCGCCCAGTCAGCCAAGCAGGTCATCATTCAGAAGATGAAGGATGCCGAACGGGAAGTGGTCTATGACGAGTTCAAAAACCGCAAGGGTGAGATCGTAAACGGCATCGTCCAAAGGGTGGACAAGAGCGCCATTTTGGTCAATGTGGGTCAGGCCGAAGCGATTTTGCCCCAAAAAGAGCAGATTCCAAGGGAAGTTTTCCGACAGGGCGACCGCATAAGGTCCTACGTGCTCGAAGTTAAAAAGATCAGCAAGGGCCCCCAGATCGTCCTCAGCCGCACCCATCCCTTTTTTCTAATCCGGCTCTTTCATGCCGAGGTGCCCGAGATAACCGAGGGAATTGTCAGCATTATCAGCGCGGCCCGCGAACCGGGCTCGCGAGCAAAGATCGCCGTCATATCCAAGGATTCCGACGTCGATCCCGTGGGCGCCTGTGTCGGGATGAAGGGAACACGGGTCCAGAACGTGGTCCAGGAGCTTCGCGGCGAAAAAATAGACATCATCCCCTGGAACATGGACCCGGCCAAATTCGTCGTTAATGCCCTGGCGCCCGCCATCATCTCCAAGGTCATCGTCGATCAGGCCAACCGAAGCATGGAAGTTATCGTCCCCGACGATCAGCTCTCCCTTGCCATTGGCAAAAGGGGGCAAAATGTCAGGCTGGCCTCCAAGCTGACCAACTGGCGCATCGACGTCAAGAGCGAAAGCCGCTATGAGAGGCAGAAGCAGGCCGGCTATCAGGGGTTGCTTCGGATCCCGGGGATCTCCTCGGAATTGGCCGATAAGCTCTATGAATCGGGAATCGGTTCCCTTGAGGAGTTTCTCGATGCTTCACTGCTCGAACTCGAGGACACCACGCGCATGGGGGCTTCCGCCCTGGAAAGAATGAAGACGGAGGTCCAGGCCCTTGTTGGCACAAAGGTCCAAGACGGGCCCGCCGAGGAAGAAGGCTCGCAAGCCGGGGATCAGCCCGAGCCGTCGGAGGCCGATTCGGATGGGGAAGGCCTCGCCAGCCCCCCCGAAATGCATGCCGACTCCGATCAGGCTCCGGAAGGCTAAGACCCTTGAAGCGCGGCCATACACCCGTTCGCACCTGCATTGTCTGCATGTGCAAAAGACCCCGGGCCCGGCTCGTCCGACTTGGGCTCGATGCGCAGAGCGGGCGGATTTTGGAGGATACGCGCCACAAGATGAAGGGGCGCGGCGCCTATGCCTGCCCGGAGTGTCTGCGCGGTGTGCGTCTGGACAAGCGCATGCAACGCGCCTTTCGAGGCGAGGCAAGAGAAATTTGCATCTCCAAAGTTAATGAATAGAAAAGAAAGAAGCGTTTCAGAGGGGGAATCTTTGATGACGAGACTAAGGGTGCATGAACTCGCAAAAGAGTTAAACATTGACAACAAAGGCTTGATCGAGCGAATCGAAAAGTTGGGCTTTTCGGTGAAAAATCATATGAGCCCGCTATCCGAAAGCGCGGTCTTAAAGATCAGGCAGGAATTCTCCGAAGCGCGTCTTGGGGCCGAAAAGGTTGAAGAAAAGCGCATTGGCAGGGAAGTGATCCGAAGGCGAAAAAAAGTTGATGCCCAGCCCGAGCCTGAAGCACCCCAGGCGGCGGCGCAAGATTTGCCTTCTCAATCGGCCCCTGAGGTTTTTGAAACGCCCCCGGTCGAAGTTGCCCCCCCCATGGATATCCAGGCAGATGTTGCCGAACGGGCCGGCGAAGTCCACGCCGCGGTCGCCCCCCCCGTGGCCGAGGCGCCCGACGGGGTCGAACTGCTCCAAACCGATACGACGGATGAAGAAATGGAAACCGCTCAGCCGGCCGAATCGGTCGAGGAAAAGGACATCCCCGAGAAGGGAAAACAGCCCGTGCAGCCCGAGCGCAAGTTCGAAGCCGCAAGAATCGTCAAGCCGGCCCCACCCAGGGTGGAACCCGCCCCTCCCCCTCGGGAAGAACTCAAGCCCGCGGCGAAGGCCCAACCGGTCTCCCCGCCCCCGCCGCTTATCCCGGTTATCGTCCCGGAAAAGCCGCCCGTGGCTGCCCTGCCCCAGGCCGCCACGACCACCGAGGAGGAGGACGATGATGACAAGGGCCGCAAGAAGGGAAAGAAACGAAGGCGTAAGAAGGCCAAAAGAGAAGAGCCGGCAAGAATCATCAAACTTCCCGAGTTGATGGGCGAGGAACCCGAAGAGGAAACCGAACCCGATCTTACCGATCTGGCCGCCCGGTTTGTAGCCAAAGGCACTGAAATTGTCGATCCGGCCATTAAGGATCAGAAACGCAAAGAGGCGGAAAAAGCCAAACCCGGCCGTCGCAAGGAAGTTTTTCAGAAAGAGGACCTTTACACCAAAAAAGAGTTGGCGGCTCAAGACGACCGCGGCAGGTCCAGAGGAGGCAGACACGCAGCCAAGGAACCGCCCAAGCCCGAACCGGTCGTACAGAAGGTTGGCCGCAAGCGCATAAAGATCGACGAGGCCATAACGGTTGCCAATCTTGCCCGCCAGATGGGCATGAAGGCGAGCGAGGTGCTAAAAAAATTGCTCTTGCTCGGTCTTCAGGCCAACATCAACCAGGCGCTCGATTTCGAAACCGCGGCCCTGGTAGCCTCGGATTTCGAGTTCGAGGTCGAAAAGACCGCCTTCGAAGAAGACGATGTTCTCCAGATCAAGGAAGACCGTGCCGAAGAATTGCTCCACAGGCCTCCCGTTGTCACCGTCATGGGCCATGTCGATCACGGCAAGACTTCTCTTCTTGACGCCATACGCGATACCAAGGTGATCGAGGGCGAAGCCGGAGGCATTACCCAACACATAGGGGCCTATCACGTCAGCCTCGACAAGGGCGATATCATATTCCTCGACACCCCCGGCCACGAGGCTTTTACCTCCATGCGCGCAAGGGGCGCCAAGGTTACCGACACGGTCATCCTCGTTGTGGCCGCCGATGACGGCGTGATGCAACAAACAGTTGAAGCCATAAATCACGCCAAGGCCGCCGAGGTCCCGATCATAGTCGCAATAAACAAGATCGACAAACCCAACGCCAATATAGATAGAGTAAAACGCGAACTCTCCGATCACGGACTTGTGCCCGAAGAATGGGGCGGTCCGACCACCATGGTGGAAATATCGGCCAAAAAAAGGCAGGGGATCGAAGAACTGCTTGAAATGGTGCTCCTGCAGGCCGAACTGCTCGAACTCAAGGCCAATCCCAACAAGATGGCCCGCGGAAGAGTCATCGAGGCCAAGCTGGACAAGGGGCGCGGACCCGTGGCCACGGTCCTGGTCCAGGACGGCACCCTCAAGGCTGGCGACGTCTATGTCTGTGGAATTTATTCGGGCCGGGTCCGAAACATGTTCGATGGTCGCGGCCATCGGGTGGAAGCCGCCTCGCCCTCCATTCCCGTCGAAGTCCTGGGCTTTTCCGGAGTTCCCAACGCCGGTGACGACTTTATCGTTCTCGCCGATGAAAAGCAGGCCAGAACCGTTGCCGAACACAGGCTTTTGAAACTTCGGGAAAGAGAGCTTTCCCGATCGAGCAAGATCACCCTCGAAAACCTGTTTACCCAAATCCAGGAAGGCGAGGTCAAAGAACTCAAGCTCATCGTCAAAACCGATGTCCAGGGCTCTTTGGAGGCCATTGTCGATTCGCTGCTCAAGCTGTCGACCTCCGAGGTCAAGATCAACATTATCCACAACGGCACAGGGGCCATCACCGAAACCGACGTCATGCTCGCTTCGGCCTCCAATGCCATCATCATCGGCTTCAATATCCGCTCCGATGCCAAGGTGCAGGAATTGTCCGACCAGGAAACGGTCGATATTCGCTACTATGATGTCATCTATCAACTCCTGGACGACATCAGGAGCGCCATAGTCGGAATGCTCAAACCCATCTACAAGGAAAATGTGATCGGCCGCGCGGAAGTAAGGCAAACGTTCCATGTGCCCAAGATCGGTATGATCGCCGGCTGTTCGGTCCTTGACGGTCACGTGGAAAGAAACGCCAGGGCGAGGGTTTTGCGTGACAATGTGGTCGTCTATGACGGGAAGATCAGCTCCCTTAGACGGTTCAAAGATGATGTCAAAGAGGTCAAGGCCGGCTTTGAATGCGGCATAGGGATCGAAAACTTTAATGACATCAAGGATCGCGACATCCTCGAAGCCTACGAGATCCAGGAGATAAAGCAGGTCTATGAACCCGAGCACGAACGCCGGGCGGGTTCATGAGGCGAGCATGACCGTCGCTGTGGCCCTCGTGGTCTTCAGGCTTCATGAAATCCATTCGCTCAAGGACAAGCGAAGAATCGTCAAGAGCCTGGTGGAAAAGAGCCGCAACCGTTTCAATGTCAGTGTTGCCGAAGTAGCCGATCAAGACGTCTACCAGCGGGCCTCCATCGCTGTTGCGGCCGTTGGCAACGACGCTCGGGTGCTCAATTCGCTTCTGGACCGGATAATCGATTTCATGGACTCTCTCGGCCTGGCCGAGCTTTCGACTCGTGAGATCGAATTGATTAACATTTAAGAGGGCTTTCGGGCCCCGTGCGAGACCTGGAAATTTATGGCCATGGAATATAAGCGCTCCGACAGGGTCGCCGACCTGCTTCACAGGGAAATTGCCGAGCTCGTTTTCCGCCGGCTCAAAGACCCTCGTGTAGCCAACATCACCATTAGCGGAGTCCAACTTAGCGGAGATCTCAGAAACGCCCGGGTTTTCTTTTGCATCATGGGACGCGACGCCGACGAAGCGACAAGAAATAACGCCTTGAGGGGCTTGGATAACGCCAAGGGTTTCATGCGGCTCGAACTGGGCCGCAGACTGAGCCTCAGATATGTGCCCCGGCTCGAATTCGAATATGACACCTCGTTCGAATACGGAGATAAAATGGAGAGGCTGTTAAAAGAGCTGCATGAAGATGAGTGAGTCAAAAACCTTGAAAATCAGGGATATCATAACGGCCCTCCACAATCATGAACGGTTCATGGTCTTTACTCACGTCCACCCGGATGGTGATGCGCTGGGCGCCCTTGTGGCCATGCAGCTCATTTTGCGCCGGATGGGCAAAAGAGCCGACACCCACACACCCGACCCCTTTCCTTCGGAATACGCCTTCCTGGCCAATGTGCAGGAGATCAAAAACAAGGTCTCCGAATCGATGGACTATGATGCGGCGATTCTCGTCGACTGCGGCGATCTGGAAAGAGTGGGGGATAAATTTCTGGACACCGTCAAGGCTACCCCCTTTCTGATCAATATCGATCACCATCTGGTAAGTAAGCCCTTCGGGAACGCAAGCTGGGTACAAACCTCGGCGAGCAGCACCTGCGAGATGCTCTTCGACCTGTGCATGAACCTGTCGCTTGCACCCGACAGAGCCCTTGCCACCGCCCTCTACACCGGCATTCTTACCGATACGGGCTCCTTTAGATTCTCCAACACCAACGCCCGCGTCTTCGAGGTCATCTCCGCCCTGGTCGGCTTCGGAGCCGATCCGGCTCGCATCGCAAGCAGCGTCTACGATTCCGCCTCACCCGAAAAACTCAAGCTGCTGGCCAGGGTGCTCGACTCGATGGAACTCCACGCTTCATCCCGGCTCGTGACCGCGGAGCTAAGCCGCTCCATGATGTCCGGCTCCTCCTCGAATTATATGGAAAGCGAGGGATTCATCAATCACCTTCGTTCGGTAAAATCGGCCGATATGGCCATATTTTTTCGCGAAACCGGCGAGGGGTTGATCCACGTCAGTATGCGCTCCAGGGGAGACATAAATGTCGCAAAGCTTGCGCAACGTTATGGCGGGGGCGGACACAGGCAGGCGGCGGCCTGCAGAATTCCCGGAGACCTCCGCTCGGTACGTTCCATGTTCATCGCCGAGGCGCTAAGCTATATAAAGGCCGATAACGGAGACACGAAGTCGGATGTTAAATGATGGAAGATAAAATGCGGGCGGAAGAAAGAATACAGATGCGGGCAAATGATTGCCTAAACGGGTGTGGCACGCACTGCGATCTCCGAGCTCCCAGCTCCGGGCCGGGCTCTCCGGCCTCCCCAAGCGGCGTTATCGTCCTTGATAAGCCCGAGGGAATAACTTCGGCCAAGGCCGCCGCCAAGGTCAAAAAATTGCTAAGGCCCCGCAAGATCGGCCATACCGGCACGCTTGATCCATTTGCGACCGGAGTGCTGGTCCTGTGCCTGGGGGAGGCAACACGGGCGGCCGATCAGATTGTCGGGTTGGACAAAACCTACCGGGCAACAATCCATTTCGGAGTCGAAACCGACACCCAGGACGGGACGGGAAACATTATCGAGCGAAGCGACCATACTTTCTGTGAAAGCGATTTGGCCGAAGTTCTGGGCACCTTCGCCGGTGTGTGCGTGCAAACAGTCCCCAAATTTTCCGCGGTCAGGGTGGCCGGACGCCGGCTCTACGAACTCAGCCGCAAAGGAATCGAGGTCGAGTTGCCCCGCCGGGAGATATGCATCCACTCGATAAGCCTCGAGTCTTTCTCCTGGCCCGAGGCCGTCATCGAGGTCTGCTGCTCCAAGGGCGCCTACATCAGACAGCTTGCCTCAGATATTGGAGCCAGACTCCAAAACTGCGCTCACCTTTCGGCTCTCAGGCGCACCAGAGTCGGCCCCTTTACTTTGGATCGAGCCCTGCGACTCGAGGAAGACTCCCCGACCGCCTTGCTCGAAGAGTCGGTTATCCCTTTAAATGTGGCCCTTTCTCATCTGCCTGCCGCTTTTTTGAGCGATGACCGCTCGATCGGCCGGCTTCGAAACGGACAACTCGATCCGGAATGGGAAAAAATCCACAGGGAGATTTTCAACACCTGTCCCAACGCCGTGCGGATCGTTACCGGCGCGAATCGGCTTGCAGCCTTGTGGTGGCCCGATTCAGAACCCGGAGGACCTCGCCGCCTGCGCGTGTTTCCCTTCTAAGGGCACTTCCCCTGGCGGCAAGGACAAAAGGAATCAGGGACGGCAACACGATTAGCTAACTGTAAAACAATTGGTAAAACATCAAGGAGGAATACAGCCGTGGTTATGACCCCAGACAAGAAAAAGGAAATTATTGATGGTTTCAGAGTTCACCCGACCGATACGGGTTCTCCTGAAGTGCAGATTGCCCTTCTAAGTGAGAGAATCTCCTATCTGACCGAGCACTTTAAGAGCCATCAAAAAGACCACCATTCGCGCAGGGGGCTTTTGAAATTGGTCGGACAGCGCAGGCAGCTGCTAAATTATCTGAAACGTAAAAACGTGGATCGCTACAATACCGTTATAGAACGGCTTGGCTTGCGCCGATAGTCGCCCTGGACCCGGGCGCCCGCTTACAGCTCGCAACCGGGCAAATATCTTTCGAGATAAAAGGAAAATAGATGAAACATTCAGTCGAAGTTCAGGTTGGCGGACGACTCTTGCGGTTCGAAACCGGGGAAGTAGCCCGGCAGGCCGGCGGGTCCGTCTTGATGCGATACGGCGATACGGTCGTTATTGTCACTGCGACCAAGGAGGACCGGGTCAGGGAGGGAATCGACTTCTTGCCCCTCTCCGTCGAATATCAGGAGATGAGCTATGCGGCCGGAAGGATTCCCGGAGGGTTTTTTCGCCGGGAAATCGGCCGCCCCAGCGAAAAGGCAACCTTGACCTCCCGCCTGATCGACCGGCCCATTCGCCCCCTTTTCCCGAAAAAGTGGGCCTTTGAGACCCAGGTGATCGCAACAGTCATGTCGGTGGACATGGAAAATGAACCCGATGTGGTTGCTCTAACCGGGGCCTCCGCGGCCTTGCATATCTCCTCAATTCCCTTTGGCGGGCCGGTGGCCGCGGTGCGTGTGGGCCGGGTCAACTCCGAATTCGTTATTAATCCCTCGGCCGCCCTGCTCGAGCAAAGTGACATGAACATCGTCGTGGCCGGCTCCAGGGACGCCGTGGTCATGGTCGAGGGGGGCGCCGAATTCGTCCCCGAAGATATCATCGCCGATGCCATCATGTTCGCTCACCAGGCCATCGTGCCCTTGATCGATGCCCAGGACGAACTGCGGAGGCTGGTCGCAAAGGCTAAAGATGCCCCGCCCGAGGCGGTTGGCGATCAGGCACTTATCGACAGGATTGCCGATATCGCCCGTGCACGGATGGGCGAAGTTATGACCACCGCCGACAAGCTCGTCAGGCGCGACCGCAAAAGGGCACTCAAAAGCAGCGTCCGGGAACAACTGGCCTCTGAATACGCGGGCCGGGAAAAAGAGATCGACGCGGCCCTCGACGAACTCGAAAAGAAAGTGGTGCGCACCATGATGGTCAAAGAGCGCCGAAGGATCGACGGACGCGCCTTTGACGAGGTAAGACCCATTTCCATCGAGGTGGGGAAACTTCCAAGAACCCACGGCTCCGCCCTTTTTACCCGGGGCGAAACCCAGGTCATCTCCATTGTCACTCTGGGTTCATCCTCTGATGAGCAAAAAATCGAGGCCCTTGCCGGTGAAACCTTCAAGGCCTTCATGCTCCATTACAACTTCCCGCCCTTTTCGGTGGGGGAAGTCAAACCTCTGAGGGGCCCCGGACGCAGGGAAATCGGCCATGGGGCGCTCGCCGAGCGCGCCGTGAAGCCTTCCTTGCCCCAAAACGGCCAATTCCCCTACACCATCCGGGTCGTCTCCGAAGTGCTCGAATCCAACGGCTCGAGTTCCATGGCCACGGTCTGCGGTTCCTCCCTGGCCTTGATGGACGCCGGAGTGCCGGTCAGCAGCCCCGTGGCGGGCATCGCCATGGGCCTGGTAAAGGAAGGCGATCAGTTTATCGTTCTCTCCGACATCCTGGGTGATGAAGATCATCTGGGGGACATGGATTTCAAAGTTACCGGAAACGAACTCGGGGTCACCGCCTTCCAGATGGATGTCAAGATATCCGGGGTAAACAGGGAGATTTTGAAAAAGGCCCTCGATCAGGCCAGAAGCGGCAGGCTCCACATTCTGGAAAAAATGAAAAATGCCATTGAAGTGCCCAGGGTACAGCTTTCTCCCTATGCTCCCAGGGTGATCACAATTCAGATCAATCCCGACAAGATCCGCGACGTTATCGGCCCGGGAGGCAAAGTCATACGCGCCATTGTAGCTGAAACGGGGGCTAAAATCGATATTGACGACAGCGGTCGAGTCGTTGTAATGAGCCCTGACGCGCAGGCTTGCGACAAGGCGATCGAAAAGATCCGGGGCATCACCGCGGAGCCTGAAATCGGACAGCTCTACATGTCTAAAATCGTAAGGGTCACCGATTTCGGCGCTTTTGCCGAAATCCTGCCCAACACCGAAGGGCTGATCCACATCTCGCAACTCGAACACCATCGCGTGCGCAAAGTCACCGATGTGGTCAACGAAGGCGACGAGGTGCTGGTCAAGGTGATCGATATCGACAAGGACGGCCGTATTAGACTCAGCCGAAAAGCCGCCCTTCCCCCGGAGCAAAAGGAATCCGAGTAATCTTCCTTTAGTTTCGAGCAGTTGTGGAAAAGGGGCGTTCCACCCACTCGAGAACATATCCGCTCGAGTCCATCCGAAATATCGGATCGACTCGGGCGGTTACCGGTTTGATGAGGCGGGGCAAACCCGGTTTCCCTTGTGGAAAATTTGGTGTTGCCCCCGCCGGCCCGGTGTGCGGCTCTTTTTCCCCTTTTCTAGCCAAGCCGGGGGTACGGCTCGCGAAAATATCGTGCTCGATCCCGGCACTTTCCACTGATCGAGCGGGAAACGGTTCCTGTCCGATTTATTTCCTGCCCTAATTTTGTAACTCTATTCGACCGAAAGCCCGCCGGGCACGATTATAGCCCGCGGCTTTGCACAAGGGGGAAAATTGTACCGAAAAACGGTTCTCGGCAATGGGATCAGGGTGGTGACCGAAAAGATTCCCTTCGCCCATTCGGTTTCCACCGGAATATGGGTGAGTACGGGTTCCCGAGATGAAAATCCCGCCGAGCGGGGCATTACCCATTTCATCGAGCATATGCTTTTCAAGGGCACCCGGCGCAGAAGTGCTTTGGACATAGCCAAGGAATTCGATTCCGTGGGCGGTTTCGCCAATGCCTTCACCTCGAAGGAACATATCTGTTTTCATGCCAAAGTGCTGGCCGCCCATCTTCCCAAGGTAACCGACCTTCTGTGCGACCTTTTCCTCGAATCGGTCTTCGACCCCGCCGAAATCGGACGAGAACAAAGCGTCATCGTTCAGGAAATACGCATGGTCGAAGACACCCCCGATGAATTCATCCACGTGCTTTTCCAAGAAGAGTTCTGGAAACAAAACCCCCTGGGCCTGCCCATCTACGGAACTGTTGAAACCGTCGAAAAAGCTGGCAGAAAAGAGATGCTCGACTTTTTAGCCGCCCACTTCAACCCCGAAAAAATCCTTGTTTCGGCGGCCGGAAACCTTGACCACGATCACTTCATCGATCTTATCGGCCCATCGATGGAAAAGGTGGGTCATTTGAAAAACAAGGCGCGCCGTTTGCCCCCCGATTCCCATTTTCCCCGCCGGGTCGTCAAAAAGGAGCTCGAACAGGTCCACCTGCTCATCGGCATGGACGGGACCTCACAGAGGGATGAAGCACGGTTTGCCTCACATCTGCTAAACGTTATCCTGGGCTCGAGCATGAGCAGTCGCCTCTTTCAGGAAATAAGGGAAAAACGCGGTCTTGCCTATTCGGTCTACTCTTTTTCCCATAACCATGAAGACAGCGGCATGACCGGCATCTACGCCGGAGTATCTCCCGAAAATGTGCGCGAAGTGCTCGCTCTAATTGACCGGGAACTCTCCAAATTGTCCCGGGATCTCGTTACGGAAGCCGAACTCGATTCCGCCAAGGAATACGTTAAAGGCAATATGTACATCAACTCCGAAAGCAACGATTACCGCATGAACCGGCTTGCCAAAAATGAATTCCTCTTCGGCGACTATATCGCCTTTGAAGAAATAGAAAAAAAGATAAACGCGGTGACCGCTGAAGACATGCGTACCTGGTTCAAAGAGATCTACAGCCCTCAAAAGATGGCCATCATGCTCTACGGGCCGGTTGAAGATGAACTCGAAGCCATCTTTTACCGGGGTTAGCGCGCATGTCCATTTTCTTCCAGGTGCTCGCAAGCGGTTCCAAGGGCAACTCGATCCTGGTATGCAGTCCAGCAACCAGGATTCTGGTCGATGCCGGAATGTCCTGCAAGGAACTTACGGCACGCCTGGCAAAGACCCCGGTAGCGGCCTCCGACCTCGATGCCCTCCTCCTGACCCATGAGCACACCGATCATGTCAACGCCGCGGGAACTCTTACCCGAAAGTTCGACCTGCCCGCGTTCATGACCCGGGGCACCCTTGATAACCTTCCGCCCAAGATCGGACCAACCCTTCGCGGGGTTACGGTCTTTGAGACCGGGAAGCGTTTCGAGATAGGCGACCTAACGATCCTGCCCTTTGCCACCTCCCACGACGCCGCCGAGTCCGCGGGCTTTGTCATCGAAAATGGCGGAGTGCGGCTGGGAATATGCACCGATCTTGGAGTCGCCACAAACCTTGTCAAAGTGAGACTCAAGGGCTGCCACGCCCTGGTTGTCGAGGCAAACCACAACGTGGAGAAGCTCTTTAACGGGCCTTATCCCTGGGCTCTTAAGCAGCGCATCAAAAGCCCCCACGGTCACCTGTCAAACGAAGAGGCCTGCGAACTTCTCGAGGCCGTCCACCACGAGGAGCTGCAGTGCGTGGTCTTCGCGCACCTGAGTGAAACCAACAATGATCCCGACCTGGTGCTCGAATGCTCGAGCCGGCTTCGCCGCTGTCCCGATTGGCATCGCGTCCGTTTCGAATTGGGAAAACAAGACGACCTTGCGCCGGCGATCACGGTTGAATAGAGCCCTTTAGCCAGGCAGGTTCCCCCGCTATCGCTCGACCTCGGGTAGAGTCCGGAAAGTTCAGCAAAAAAAACTGACTTGAAAATTTGGTCATGGCATATGGGTTGTTCGACCAAAACACCCAAAACCATCGATGGCAAAGATGCCATGACCGAAAACAATTAATTCAGCGACGATTGCGTCACCTTCCCGTTTTCATCTCTTTTCTGTGTAACCAGGGTCTTCCCTCGGATTCTGCCATGTTCGTATCCGCATTGAGGCTTGCACCGGAATTTTTATCCTCGGCGGCGGCACCTCTCTCCAGGGCACCTTCCGGTGAGACAGCAAACGGGTGCGCCCCGACCGAATCACCCGGCTGCCCGGGCTCGCCCCCCGGCAAAAGCATCCGTCCTGCTATTTGCATGATTTCTCCATCGTCCGGGAGCCTGTTATTGTTGTTGGCCGACCACTGACCGAGGGCCGCTTCGAGCCTGCCCGCGGCAATGTTGTAATTAGCCGAAGCAGGATCGGGGTCGATGCCCGCTTTCTCAAAGATCGGATTCGTTAGAACCAGCGTCTGCGTGAGGCGAGCCTGGTTTCGAGCCGCCGCGGGGTCCCGTTTCCGCACGAGCGCCTGCTCGTTTTGAAGCTCCTGGAGCTGAACGGCCGGCACTCTGCCGTAATACCCCATGAGGTCGAGATTTGCGAAACGGTCCCGGTCGGTTGTCCGCATGCCTTTCAGCTCGTCGTAGATGGCTCCGCTTTGCGTGCTTGCCGGCGGGTCCCAAGTGCCTTGGGCATTGGCCGTGATCGCATTGTCGACCACGCCGGATACAGCCGGGTCGATAGTGCTTGTGTCTGAATAGGCTTGTGCGCGTACGGGATCGGAGAGAAATTCGGACCACGATTTTGCGCCGCTCTGCCCGTCAAGGCCCTGGCGTAGGATTTCCCTGTCGGCAAGCTCGCTCATTCGTGCCCCCCTCAACGTCTGCCCTGCCTGCTGAGTGTAAAAACTCCGGTATCGCTCGGCGGCTTCGGGGTCACCGGGGTGTTCTTTTTCGCCAAGCTCGCTCACTGCCTGCAACCCCTGCTCATAATTGCGCTCGAGGTTTTGCGCCGTGGGCGTTCCGTCCGGGTTGTATTGCAGGGCATGGCTTTGGAAATAGTGCCTGATGTGCGATAGAAATTCGCCTGCGCTCATGTCCGCCGTTCCCCCGTTTTCGGTTACGGCCTTCTCTCCGACAATGGTGGCCGCGGGCGTTTGCGGATCGCTTTCAATCAACCGCTCCGCTCCGTCAAGTCCCTGCTGATGGGCAAGGTAGCTCTCCCAGTCTTGCGGCCAGCGCCCCATGTCTTGCATGAACCCGACCATGTTCCGCTTGATCAACGCCACGCCCTTGGCAATTTGCTCCCCCGCATCGGCACGGTTTTCTTCCGTGCCGCCCATATCGGCCCAAGTCCCGGGCATGAGCTGGAAAACACCCGTTGCGCTCGATCCAGGGTTTTTAGTCTCGGGATTTGTTACCGCCCCCTCGGCCGACCAGATGGATAGCGCGGTCGATGGCTCAACTCCCGCCCCGTAGGCTGCCTGCGCTATCCGCGTCGCGACGGGACCCGATGTTGCAACCGAATAGGCCCGTGAGGCGTCCGCAGTGTCCAAGTATGGCTTGAGCTTTGTACCTATCGCGGTCTGGCCGGTCCCCGAAATGAGACCCCGCGCGACCCCGTCGTTGAAAAGCTCCTTTGCGCCGGCCGCATTGTCGACCGCAAGACGCATGATGGCCGCCGAATAGAGCTTGTTCCACGCCGCCGCCGTTTGTTGTCGTCCAACCTCCGCGCCTTGTCCGGATTGATCGCTGAACCTGGATATCTGGTTTCGCAGCTCCAGGGCCGTGCCCAGTATCGCCTGAGGATCGTTGTATTTATCCGCGGCGCTGTTAATGTAGGTGTCAACCGTAGCCGCATTGGTTTGCGCCTGCCACACCTTGTTTTGCTGGTCGGCGTACCTGCTCATCCCTGCGAATTCGAACTGAAGGCGCCGGCTCGTTTGCTCATCGAACATTTTCTGCTGCACCTGGTTGGAAAAATTCCCGCGAAAATCCGAGATCAGCTCCCTCATCGATTCCTGATAGCCCCCGAGCTGATCCAAGGCGTCCTTTCCCTGAAGGGCATAATACTTTTGGTACCGGTCCTGAAGCGCCGGGAAAAACTGGTTGTTTATAACGTCGTTTACCGTCGTCTCGTTTTGAAGCTGCTGCCTGGAAAGCGCGTTTTGCATCATTGCGCCGCCAGCCTGCTGAAGCGTTTGTCCAACCTGGGCTCCAAAATCGGCCGGACTTGCCTGGACCCGCATGGGGGAAAGCTTTCCCTCGGGCATTACCTGAGCAACCGGTTCATAAGGTATTTGCGCCATCGCCGATCCTTTTCTTCCCTCCGGAGCCTGAGTCGCTCAAGGAAAAGTTGCATCACAAGGTTCGCCAGTCAATTGACAATCCGGGTAATGGTTGCCACCCCGGCCCTTAGAGGGCGCCTGTTCACCCCCGTTTTCCGGCCAGCTCATAACATAATCCGGCGCCCGTGCGCCAAACGGCAAACAGAAGCGGAAATAAATGCGGAAACCAGAAGATGCAATAGATGCGGCAAAATCAAAAACCGGTAGACCGCATGTTTTGCCACCAAGGATGCCTGCTTCTCGATACTATGATGTGATCTATTGTACGGAAGGAAAAAGTTGAATGTAGAGCGAGCGCTTCGGCAACTGTGCGACCATTTCGACCGCGGCCTGGACGGCTTCGCTATTTATGAGCAAGCGGACCGGTCGTTTACGGTTTGGCTGGAATGCATGCATCTGTAAGGTACGCGCTTCCGCCTTCACCCCTCGATGTTACCCGGGCACATAATTCTGCGTCATTTCTACCGTAAAACCCGGAAATATCCGTCAAACCGGTCCGTTAGACAAATTGGCCAAGAAAATACGGCTCAATAACAGCATAAGGCTGCCAGCGGGTCGGCCCTAAGTTCAAAACAGGGGATACAGATCTCGGAGGAATTTCATGCGACTACCAGGGGACAAACAAAGCAGCACCACCGCGAGGAATCTGAGCAGCATCCCGAAGATGCGATCGCACAAAAAGAGCCGGCAAAAATCTCCGGCCCCCTCCCTGCATGGCCAGGACCCGCTCCCGGTCTTCGGCCGGAGAACGGAACCCGAACGATTAAACAAGTTTTTTGACGTTAACCGCCTGCGGTCCTTTCGGTCCACGCTCCACGTCGAAACTCACATGATCTCCCTCACTCAAAGAGCGAAATCCATCAGACGCAATGGCGCTGTAGTGGACGAAAACGTCTCCCTGCTCCTTGGTCTCAATGAAACCATAACCCTTTTTGTCGTTGAACCATTTCACGCGCCCTTCCGACATCTTCCCGATCCTTTCTGTCTCCAATTCTGTTCCCATTACCCGCGGGTTCGCCTGTTCAAGCACTCTTCGCAAAACCCGATCCGGACCAACTCCTCCAGACCATTCATAGGACCGATTCCTATAGTAGGACTTTTGAAATGTCAAGAACTTATTGGCTCGAATGCCTGCCCTCTACCACATCTCCACCATTCCTCCTATCCAAATGGTTAATCATGTCCCTGCACAAACGATAAATGGAGTTTACTAAACCCAATCGTCCGAGTTACACTTTCACTCCCCCATAAAGGAAGGGTGAAACCAATGAACCTTCAGGTGCAAATCCTTTTGCACCATTTGGTACCTTTACTATCCCCACCCATTGCACCTTTTCCGCCTTTTTCACTCCTGCGCGACATCGAATGCTTCCGGTCCCTTTGTTCACTGGTCCCCAAACTATCATGGAGATCTTCGGCCCGTTTCCAAACCGGGATTTTTTTCAAGGCTCCGGGAGTTTTTTTATCGTCGCCATCCCCTCTTGACCTAAACCCGCTTGGAAGAAGGGCTCCCGCCCCCTTGGAGCCAACCCGTCGCGGCAGCCGCGGGCGCCGCAATACTGCAAGCAGGTGGTCCATCCATCAGAGCGGGCGGCGTGCATTGATCAAACCGGAGTTGGTCCGCACCTTCGGTTGAGCGAGGCCGCAAGCGCGGGGCACGGGTTTGCATTTCAGGCGGGTAAATTTTGCGCGCATTTCAGGCAGACAGTTTCAACAGGGGTCGAGCAGGGCAGGGAGAAGACTTATTTCACAAGATTTTCCAGTGCTTCGGGCAAGGTGGGAAATTTGAAGGAAAAACCGCTGTCCAGCAACTTTTCCGGAACCACTTTCTGGCCTTTGACCAACACATTTGCAAACTCTCCAAGAAGCATCTCGAGCACAAAGGAGGGCGCACCCGGCAGCAGGATCGGCCGGCCGAGGGTCCGGGCAAGAATCCTGGTAAACTCGGCATTTCTAACCGGATTGGGCGAAACGCAGTTTATCGCCCCCGCTATCGACTCATTTGCCAGTATAAGATCAAAAACCTCGAACAGATCGTCTAGATGTATCCACGACATCCACTGCCTGCCGGTGCCCAAAGAGCCAGCGACCATCCACCGGAAGGCGGGAAGCATCATGGACAGGGCTCCGCCGCCCTTGCCCAAAACGATGCCAAACCGGCACAAAGCAACCCTCACACCGGCCGAAGCCGCCCGTGCGGCTTCCTCTTCCCATTTGATGCATACCTCGGAGAGAAATTCATTGCCCGAAGATGCGTTTTCCCCGAGCGGTTCATCGTCCAGCCGGCTCCCGTAATAGCCCACAGCCGAACCGTTTATCAAAACCTTGCCTTTTCCCGCCCCCATGAGGGCATCAACAAGGTTGCGGGTGGATAGAACGCGGCTGTCCAGGATGGATTTTCGAGCCGCATTGGTCCACACCGTGAATATGGAGCTGCCGGCAAGATTTAGGGCCGCATCGCATTGGCCCGCACGCTGCTGCCACTCGCCCGCTTTTCGCGGATCTCCTTCGACGATTTGCGCCCACGGAACGATTTGTTTTGCCTTAAGAGCCGAGCGCGAAAGGATCAGGACCTCATGGCCCGCGGCCGCAAGTCTGCCGGTCACATATTTACCAACAAAGCCGGTCCCGCCGGTAACGAATATCTTCATACCGTTTCCCCCGCTTTCCGGATAATCCGCTCCCCTATTTCTGATCCTTGCCCTTGTCAACCGAGCCGAAGACAAACTTCGATATCAGACTTTCGATATCGATCGGAGGCTGGGTCTCCATGATCACTCCTCCGTTTTTAAGATAAGTATCCGAAGCCCCCGGCGTAATGGAGACATACTTGTCTCCTATGATACCCATCGTCTTTATACTGGCGATCGAGTCGTCTTCGAGCCTCACATTCTTTTTGATGCTCATGACGATCTCGGCCCGGTCGTTTTTAAGCCGGATTTTTTTCACCTCGCCAATGGAAACCCCGGCCATCATCACCTGCGATCTGTTTTTGAGCCCCGAGACCGTCGAAAACACCGCCTTGAGCGTGTAGTTGTCATTTCCAAAGCCGATATTGCCAAGGCTATAGGACAGATACGCCAGGCAAAGCAGCCCGATTATGATGAAAAGACCAACTCCGAACTCCAATCCTTTTCGTTCCGGTCCCATTTCTAATTTCCTCACTCTTCCCTCACAGCAAAATCGAGGTGATCACATAGTCGCTTATGAGCACGGCGATCGCGGCCACAACGACTGCGCTGGTCGTCGCCCGCCCCACCTGCTCGGGGCCGTAGGCCCCCTCGTCCACCCCGGCGTAGTATCCCTTGTAGACGCATATCCAGGCAATCAGAACCGAAAAACACAGGGACTTGATCAGCCCCATGGAGATGTCGCCAAAATCCACACTCGAGGTCAACCCGGACCAGAAGGCGCCCGAATTTACCCGCAGAAGCCCGACGCCCACCAGATAGCCCCCGAGGATTCCGACAACGTCTCCAAAAGAGGTGAGAAGAGGAAGGCTGATAATGCTGGCAATCATCCTCGGGGTGGCAAGATAGGAATAGGGATCTATCGCCATGCATTCAAGAGCGTCTATTTGCTCCTCAATTCTCATTATACCAATTTCCGCGGCCATCGCCGACCCGGCTCTTCCCGTCACCATGAGAGCGCAAAGCACCGGCCCCAGTTCGCGGACCAAAGACAAACCCACCGCCGAACCAAGCCAGCCTTCCGCACCGAATTTGGTCAGGGTGTGGTAGCCCTGAAGGGCGAGCACCATCCCGGTGAAGGCGGCCGTAAAGCCCACCAGGGCAATGGATTTGGTCCCGATGAACTGGATCTGCTTGAGCGTGTGCCAAAATTTGCCCGGGGGCCGTATGAGACCTCGAAGGGTGTAGATGAAGAACATGCCCAGACGACCGGCCGAACAAACCTGCCGTAATGCATAGGCGCCAAGAGCGCGCACGGGATTTACCATTGAAACTCTCCGGCGCAGACCCCGGCCAAACCAACCGGAGACTGGGTCCTCTTTGTCACTGTGATCTCCATTGGTCGCCAAGCAACCGCTCGTAGTAGGCCTCCATGTGCATCCTGTAAGGATCGGCCTCTCGGTTCAGAAATTGATGCACACGCGCACCGGCGCTGTTTCGAATTTCCTCGGGCGTCCCGGCGGCAAGAACGCTTCCGGCGTCCATGACCACGATCGAATCGGCTATTTTAAAAGCGCTCTCCAGTTCGTGGGTCACCACGACGATCGTCATTCCGCGACTCTCGCGCAGGTTGAGAATCAGCCGGTCTAGCCCAGCGGCCGTAATCGGATCGAGCCCCGAGGAGGGCTCATCGACAAAGAGCATCTCAGGATCCATTATGAGCGCCCTGGCAAGCCCCGCCCTCTTCTTCATCCCCCCGCTTATCTGTGAGGGGGTGTAGTCGCCAAACTCGGCAAGCCCCACCATATTGAGCTTCATGAGCGTCATGATCCGGATGGTTTCCTCCGCCAGATCCGTATGAACGTGCAGGGGCATGGCGATATTTTCGCTCAAAGTCAGGGAATTGAAAAGCGCCCCGCTCTGGAACAAAACGCCAATCCTGCGCCGGTAGTCGCTGAGGGCGGTCTCGGAAAATGAGCCCAAGTCCTTGCCGTCAACGGCTATCTGGCCGGGCCCCGTGCTTTTAAGGCCGGTAAGATGGCGAAAAAGAGTGGTTTTGCCACAGCCGCTCACCCCCATGATGACGGTTACCCGGCTTGCGGGAATGGAAAAGCTGATGTCGAACAATACCTGCCGGCTGTTGTAGAAACTGTTCAAACCGCGTATTTCGATTCTGTTCTCGCTGGACATGCCGTGTCGGGTTCCCGGTTCCATTACAAAAAAATTCACAATCCGTTGCGGCCCCCGCGGGACTCGATCGTCCCGCATCCGCAAAAGCCGACATTATATAAGACATCGGTGCAATTACAAATCCATTCTTGCGGGCACCCCGCTTTCAAACCGCGGCCTCCACGGTCCGAACCTGATGGAAATTTTTTCTTCATAGTAGGTCGGTTCTGTGGGATACTTTCTTTAAACAACAAAGCGAGGTAAACTTATGCCCATGTCCGATTCTCCGGTTTTGAAAGCCATCTATGAAAGGCGAAGCGTCCGTCAATTCCTGGATGCCGAGGTATCGCGCGAATGCGTGATGGAGGCTCTCAACGCAGCCTGCTGGGCTCCTTCGGGTCTTAACAACCAGCCCTGGCGCTTCGCCGTTGTGCGCGACGCCGGGCTCAAGGACGCACTGGCGGCGCTTACCAGATACTCTTCGACGATCAAGTCCTCGGCCCTTCTCGTCGCGGTTTTGCTCGATACGCAGGCCTCCTACGACCGCACCAAAGACTGCCAGGCAATCGGCGCATGCATCCAAAACATGCTCCTGTCCTTGCACTCGATGGACCTTGGAGCCGTCTGGATTGGTGAGATCCTAAGCAACGCGGAGCGCGCCGTCAAGATTTTGCAACTCCCCGAGCGCCTGGAGCTTATGGCCGTTGTCGCCGTGGGGCATCCGGCCCATGGCAACCAACAGTCTCACAGGCGGCCGGTCGAGGAACTGATCGTGTTGGAAAAGTAAGATAATTTCGTTTTTCAATGGGGAGACAAAAGATAGAGCCATGTTGCAGGGAAAGTCCATCCTTCTTGGTGTAAGCGGCGGGATCGCGGTCTATAAGGCTGCCGAACTGGTGCGGCTCTTTGTCAAAGAGGGCGCCTCGGTGCATGTGGTCATGACCGCCAACGCCCGGCAGTTCGTCACCACGCTGACTTTTCAGGCGCTATCGAGCAATCCTGTGGGCTGCGACCTGTTCAGCATAGAATCCGAGTCGCGGATTTCCCACATAGAGAAGGCAAGAGAGGCCGATCTTGTGGTTCTCGCCCCGGCCACCGCCAACCTTATGGCCAAGATGGCCGCGGGGATCGCCGACGACTATCTCACCACCATACTTCTTGCCACGACGGCCCCCGTGCTGGTGTGTCCGGCCATGAATGTAAAGATGTGGGAACACCCCGCGACGAGGCGAAACCTCAAGACCTTGACCGAATTGGGCTACCGCGTCGAACCTCCTGCGGTGGGCTTTCTTGCCTGTCAGGAAGAAGGCGCGGGACGCCTGGCCGATATTTCAAACATCCTGGAGAGCGCCTTGCGCCTTCTCACCCCGCCCACTCTCGAGGGCAGGAAAGTATTGGTCAGCGCCGGCCCCACCCGCGAACATTTCGATCCGGTCCGGTTTCTCAGCAACCCCTCGAGCGGTAAAATGGGCTATGCGCTAGCCAGGATCGCCGCCCGAAGGTCTGCGACCGTCACATTGGTCTCCGGCCCCTGTTCCTTGGAGGCGCCCGCGAGGGTCGAACGCATAAGCGTTACCAGCGCCGCCCAGATGCGCGACGCCGTTCTAAACCTTTCGGCCTGCCAGGACGCAATCGTTATGACCGCCGCTGTAAGCGACTATCGGCCCGCCGAAGTTTCGCCCCGAAAAATCAAAAAGTCCCCCGGGCAACTTAGTGTTGTGCTTGCGCCAAACCCGGACATACTGGCGTCCTTGGGGGCCGCCAAACCCTCCGGACAGGTGCTGGTCGGCTTTGCCGCCGAGACCGAAAACGTTGCGGAAAACGCCCGTGACAAACTGATGCGTAAAAATCTCGACCTGATCGTGGCCAACGACCTCACAAAAGAAGGCGCGGGCTTTGGCGCCGAGACAAACGAGGTTAAAATCATGGGAGCAAGCGAAGAGACTTCCCTTTGTCTTATGACAAAGGAGGAAGTGGCCGAACGTATTTGGGACAGAGTCGAAAAGCTTCTTGCGAGCGGGAAAAATTGAATCGCACAAACGCTGGAGACGAACTTGCCGGGTGCGTTGCACAACTTCGGTGGCATCTGTGGGGATTGCGCGAGGCGGGAGTCCGAAGCCGCGCGCCCTCTGCCCCACAATCCCCCCCGCGGGCACATCCCGCGGCCCCCGCGGATGGCAGGGAGACTCTTTCCCGAATAGGCGAAGAGCTCCAAGGTTGCACCAGGTGCGGGCTTCACTCGGGGCGCGCCAACCTGGTCTTCGGGGAAGGCTCGGCCAGAAGCGGCCTGGTTTTTGTGGGCGAAGGACCGGGGGCCGATGAAGACCGCCTGGGACGCCCCTTCGTCGGCAGGGCCGGCAAGCTTCTCGACAAGATGATTTTCGCCATGGGCCTCGATCGCACCGAGGTCTACATCTGCAATGTGGTCAAATGCCGTCCGCCGGAAAACCGCGCCCCTCTGCCCGACGAGGTGGCGAGCTGCGCCCCCTTTCTTTTCCGCCAGATCGACGCCCTTGGCCCCAAGGTCCTTTGCGCCCTCGGTCTTAGCGCCGCACAGGCGCTTCTTGGTTCCTCCGAGCCCCTCTCTTCGCTTCGGGGCAAGGCCCGGCTGTGGCGGGGAATGCCGCTCGTGTGCACCTATCACCCGGCCTACCTGCTAAGGACCCCTTCCCGGAAGGCTTCCGCCTGGCAGGACTTGAAAGAGATCATGAGGCTGCTTAAACCGTGAACTGGTGAAAATGACCATGGCCGCCAAACAATTTATCCCACTGAGCGCTTTTCTTTTAATCTGCGCGCTTTTGTTCGCCGCGCATCCGGCCAAAGCCGCCCGGCCGCATATAAACGTGATTGACTTGAAAGGCGCCATAAATCCGGGGGTCGCCGAATTCGTCCAGGACGCAATCAGGAGATCGGAAAACGACAAGGCGCGCTTTCTCATCATTTTGCTCGATACGCCGGGCGGACAGATGAGTTCCATGCGCGACATCTGTGAATCTATTCTCAACTCGCCCGTCCCGGTTATCGTTTATGTCTATCCCGCGGGCGCCCGGGCCGCCTCCGCGGGGGTCTTCATCACCGAAGCCGCCGATATCGCCGCGATGGCCCCCGGAACCAACATCGGCGCAGCCCACCCCGTTTCCGGCTCCGGGCGCGACTTGCCCTCCACAATGGCCAAGAAGGTCCTGAGCGATGCCCTCGCCCTGGCCAGAAGCATCGCCGCCGAACGGGGCAGAAACGCGCAGTGGTTCCAAAACGCGGTCAAAAACAGCGTCTCCGCCTCGGCCCCCGAAGCCTTCAAACTCAATGTCATAGACCTGATCGCGGACAATTTGCCGGCCCTCGTGGCCAGACTCGACGGATGGCAGCTCGAGCACGCGGGTAAGACCGTCGTTTTAAAAACCGCCGGCGCCCAACTTCGCACCCTTTCTCCAACCGCCCGAAACAGGCTCCTCCAGATCATCGGAAATCCCGATATCGCCTATCTGCTGATGATGCTGGGGCTGGCGGGGCTTTATTTCGAATTCTCCAGACCCGGCGTGGTGGTGCCCGGAGTCGTCGGCTCCATCTGCCTGATCCTTGCCCTCTACGCCATGCGGACTCTTCCCGTCGACTATGCCGCCATTTTGATAATCCTTGTGGGGATCGTGTTTTTCATCATCGAGGTCAAAATCCCGACCCATGGCGTCCTGAGCCTTGGAGGGGTGGCCTGTGTCCTGCTCGGCTCCTTTCTGCTCTTCCCAAACCCCGCGCGGCGGGTGGAGTTGTCGGTCCTTCTGCCCACTTCGGCCGCAATTTCCCTGTTCTTTGCCGGCGTGGCCCGTCTTGCTTTCAAGGCCATGGCCGCAAGAGCCCTGACCGGCCCGGAAACCCTCCTCGGAATGACCGGCAAGGCCGTAGGCGTTATCGATCCCGATGGCAAGGTGTTTGTAAACGGGGAGTTGTGGAATGCCGGGGCCGAGGAGCGCATCGAAAAGGACCAAAGAATCGAAGTGGTGGGCGTTCATAATTTAAAGTTGAAAGTCAAAAGGATCGATGGTAGTTAGTGATAATTGGCACTAGCGCTCGACTGCGGTGAATGGGAACAACTGGTTGCGTTGGAGGAGAGCCTGCTATGTTTTACAACCTGAGCCTTTCTGTGGTGGCCATATTCATTATGGTCGTGCTTTTTTTGGCCAATGCGATTCGTGTTCTCAACGAATACGAACGTGGGGTCATCTTTCGGCTGGGGCGAATCATTAAAGCCAAGGGGCCGGGCCTAATAATTCTCATACCGGTTTTCGACCGCATGCGCAAGGTGAGCCTTCGCATCATCGCCCAGGAAATTCCCACACAGGATGTCATCACGCGCGACAATGTCTCCGTCAAGGTGAGCGCGGTAATTTACTTCCGGGTGGTCGATCCGGTAAAAGCCGTTTTGTCCGTTGAAAACTATCTCTACGCCACCGGTCAACTCGCCCAGACCACCCTTCGCACCGTTTGCGGCCACGGCGAACTCGACACCCTGCTCTCCGAGCAGGATAAGATCAATGCCCATATACAGGAAATTGTCGACAGCCACACCGACCCGTGGGGAATAAAGGTCTCCCTTGTCGAACTGCGCCAGATCGACCTGCCCCAGGAAATGCAACGGGCCATGGCCAGGCAGGCCGAAGCCGAACGCGACCGCAGGGCCAAGATCATCGCCGCCGAGGGTGAGTTCCAGGCCTCGGACAGGCTGGCCGCGGCCGCGGACATTTTAGAAAAAAACCCCGTGGCTGTTCAATTGCGCTACCTGCAAACTCTGCGCGAAATAGCCACGGAGAAAAACTCGACCACCATATTTCCGGTGCCTATCGATTTATTCAAACCGTTCTTAAGAATTGCCGAAATTTTTGAGAAAAAGAGCCAGAAGGAGTAAAGGATAATGGGAAAAAAGGAAAAAGAGAAAAAAGAAAAGCCCCTGGATAAAATGACCGCCAAGGAACTTCGCGAACTGGGTCTTTCCATTGGAGGCATCACGGGCGTCCACGGCATGAACAAAGCCGAGCTGATCGCGGCCATAAAGCAAGAACGCGGCATTGTCGATGAAGCGGGCGGGAAGAAAAGCTTCGATGTCCGCCAGATCAAGGTGAAAATCAAAGAGGTGCGGGTAAAGCGCCTGGAAGCCGTCGAGGCGGGCAAGATGAAGCTGGCCGATGCTTTTCGCCGCAAAATCAGCAATCTCAAGAAAAAGACGCGCCGAGCCGCATAGCTTGGCGCCCCTTGCCGGCCCGGGGCTGTTTTTGCCGCTCCCGGACACGCGCAAACCTCGTCTTACTCGATTACGGGAGTCCCAGATGAACGTTGATCCCAAAGTGGTTGCAGCCATTTCATCCGCTGTCGGGCTCTACCTGCAGGCCGAACAGGAGGCCTTGACGAGCCGCGGGCAGCTGAGCAGCCGGCCCGCCCCCCCCGCGGCCTTGAACAACTCTTATGCGCTGGCCGGCAGGCAGGCCGCCATGAACATCAGGTGGACCTGGCAGATGCGTTTGCCCCGTTAGAGTTCGCCTCTGGCCCGCAGTCATTGATTTCTCACGTGTAAGGAGACGCTAAGGAATGGACAATTCACATTTGCACGGAACCTCACTCATTGCAAATATGCTCGATGAGTCGCCGGTAAAGATCGACAATCCGCTCAAGATACAAGATCTGACTTTCCGCGACGGCCACCAGTCGCTTTTTGCCACCCGGGGAAGAAACGAAGACCTTCTGCCCATCGCCGAAGAGATGGAAAAGGTCGGCTTTTGGGCCATGGAGGTCTGGGGCGGGGCAACCTTTGACACCATGCACCGGTTTTTAAACGAGGACCCGTGGGAAAGACCCCGCCTGCTGAAAAAATATCTCAAGAAAACCAAGCTCAGCATGCTTCTTCGCGGCCAGAACCTGGTTGGCTACCGCAATTATTCCGACGATATGGCCGAGGCCTTCGTCGAACGCGCCATAGCCAACGGAATAGACATTTTCCGCACCTTCGACGCGCTTAACGACTACAGAAATTTCGAAACGGTCATAAAGCCGATCAAGAAAAGCGGGATGCATTTCCAGGGCACCATCTGCTACTCGCTTACCGAACCCCGCATGGGCGGCCAGGTCTACAATCTGAAATACTATATCGACAAGGCCAAACAACTCGTCGACATGGGAGCCGATACGGTCTGCGTAAAGGACATGGCCGGCCTCATCGCCCCCTATGACGCCTATTACCTCGTTAAAGCCCTCAAAGACAACGTCAAGGTCCCCATTCATCTTCACAGCCATTTCACCTCGGGCATGGGAGATCTGGCGCTCTTGAAGGCCGTCGAGGCCGGTGTGGACATCGTGGACACCTGCCTTGCGCCCTGGGCCTACCGCACCTCGCACCCGGCCGTCGAGCCCCTGGTCATGTCGCTCAAGTACACCAACCGCGACACGGGTCTTGATCTGAGGCAGCTTGCCAAATGCAGCGAGTGGTTCGAAAAGATTTCGCCCAAATATCGCCATCTGCTAGACGACCGCATGTCGATCATAGACATCGGGGTTCTGCTTCACCAGACCCCGGGGGGCATGCTCTCAAACCTTATCAACCAGCTGCGCGAAATGGGGGCCTCGGATCGGTTGAACGACGTCTTCAAGGCCCTGCCCCAGGTTCGTAAGGAGATGGGACAGGTTCCCCTGGTTACTCCCACCAGCCAGATCGTGGGCATCCAGACGGTCAACAACGTCCTTTTCGACACCCCCGAAGAACGCTACAAGATGATCTCCGGGCAGACAAAGGATCTTTTCTTCGGCCTTTATGGAAAGACGCCGGTCCCCGTGGATCCGCAAATCCAGAAAAAAGCCCTCAAGGGCCACCCGCGTGGCGAGACCCCCTTTGCCGGTCGCCCCGCCGAGATTTTAGAGCCCGAGATGCCCCGCAATTTCGAGGAAACCAAGGGGCTGGCCAAAGACATCGACGATGTCATCCTCTACGGGATGTATCCCATGACCGGGAAACGATTTCTCAACTGGAAATACGGCAACGAGCCCGTTCCCCCGGAAGTGCGGCCCAAGACCCTCGAGGATGTGGCAAAGGAAGCCGAACTGGTCAAGAAGGCAAAGGCCGGGCTGCTGGTCGAAAAGCCCCAAAAGGCCGCGCCTCCCAAGGGGCCGGGCTCCCGACAGTTCAATGTTTTTGTCGACGGGGATTTTTTCGCGGTAGAGGTTGACCCGGTTGGAGGCGCGCCGGTAATTACGACCATCACCCCGGTTGCGGCTCCGGCTCAAATCGCTGTCCAGGCGGCGCCCGCCCCGGCTCCCGCCTGCGCTCCCGCACCCGCGGCACCCGCACCGATGGCCGGGGGCGCCAAGCTCGAAGCCCCCATGCCCGGCATGGTCATCCGCTACGAAGTAAAAGAGGGCGATGCGGTAAAGGAAGGCGACGTGGTCATGATTCTCGAAGCGATGAAGATGGAAAACTCCATCCTCGCCCAGGTTTCCGGCACGGTGAAACAGGTACTGTGTAAAGAGGGTCAGAGCGTCCAGAAGGGCGATGTCCTGGCCATTATCGGCTAGCCGTCCCCCCTTGGCGGCCAAAGGAGTCAGCACATGGTCAAACCACCCGTGCGTGTTGCAGTTACCGGCGCCGCAGGCCAGATCGGTTACGCGGTCTTGTTCCGCATCGCGGCCGGCGAAATGCTGGGAAAAGATCAGCCGGTTATCCTGCAGATGTTGGAACTGCCCCTTGAAAAGCCTCAGCAGGCTCTGAAAGGGGTTATGATGGAACTCGAAGACTGCGCCTTTCCCCTGCTTGCCGGAATGGTGGGCACAGGAGATCCCAAGGTGGCCTTCAAGGACGCCGACTACGCCCTGCTTATCGGCGCACGACCCCGCGGGCCGGGCATGGAACGAAAAGACCTCCTGCTCGAAAATGCCAAAATCTTCATCGAGCAGGGCAAGGCCATGAATGAAGTGGCTTCGCGAGATATTCGCGTCATTGTGGTTGGAAACCCGGCAAACACCAATGGCTGGATCACTATGAAATCGGCCCCCGATCTGCCGGCAAAAAACTTCACCTGCATGTTGCGCCTCGATTTCAACCGCGCAAGGTCCATGCTGGCCTCAAAAGTCGGCGCTCCTGTCGATTCGATTGAAAAGATCACCGTGTGGGGCAATCATTCCCCCACCATGTACCCGGATATTCGCTTTGCCACCGTCGATGGAAAGCCCGCTTCCCGACTTGTCGATCCCGACTGGTACAAAGGCGAGTTCATTCCGACGGTGGGCAAACGCGGGGCGGTCATCATTCAGGCCCGGGGCCTGTCTTCGGCCGGTTCGGCCGCAAACGCGGCCATCATGCACATGCACGACTGGGCACTTGGCACCGACGGCAAATGGGTGACCATGGGGGTCCCCTCCGACGGCTCCTACGGTATTCCGGAAGGGATCCTCTACGGAGTGCCCGTCACCTGCTCGCCCGGTCGCTATGAGCGGGTGGAGGGCCTCGAGATCGACCCCTTTTCCAGGGAAAAAATGGATGCCACCCTCAAGGAACTGCTCGAAGAGCGGGAGGGCGTACAGCATATGGTGGCATCCCTCTAGTATCGCATCTTTTAAATTCCATACTTCAACAAAAGTCGGTGGGCACTGGAATCAGTGCCCACCGCTGAATCTTGAATCTTTTCGATCTTGCGGGAAAAGTTTTTTGGAGCAAGGTCGAAAGCTGATCAGTTTTCTCCTTTGCTCTCTATCACCGTGAAACTACACCCGAATTTAAAGATCGGCCTGATATCCGCAAGGAAATGGTTCTATTCCGGGCCGGAAACTGCTATTCTTTGAAGGTTTTTTTGGGTGTAAATAGTTTTTTTATTCCGACAGAAGCGCCCTGACGTCTTTTCAAGCCGCCCGGGTCGGGTTTTAACCGAGGAGAGATGAATGATCCGCTGGAAACGATGGCTTGTTGCCCTCGGGATGTCGATTGTGGCCTTTATAGGAGTCATGGTCGCCATCAGCCTTTTTTTCACGGATTTTCTCGTCAATATCTGGTGGTTCGACTCGCTTGGCTATGAACTCTATTTCTGGCAACGGGTGCTCTACAAATACGCTGTTTTCGGATCGGTCTTTGTTTGCTTTTTTCTCATCTTTTTTCTTAATTTCCGGGTTGCATCCCGTTTCCTGGGCACGTCTCCGGGGTCGAAGAAGAGGGCACCGGACTCGCTTGGCTCCTACCAACGGCTGTTCCACGAATTTCGAACCGGATCGATGTGGATCTATACCCCTCTTTCCATGGTCCTCTCGGTGGCAATCGCTCTTCCGCTCTACGAGCATTGGGAGGACTTCCTGCTCTACCTGGTCTCGCCCGCGGCAAAGTTTGCCGACCCGGTATACGGGAAAAACATTTCCTTTTATCTTTTCGCCTATCCCATCTACAGACTCGTTCAGAGCCGCCTTCTCATGGCTTTTGGAATTCTTCTGGGCGCAATCGCCATTCTCTACCTGGTAGAGAAGCGACTTCTCGACAAAGAGGAAAAACGCATCCCCTCGGGCGCCAGAATGCATCTGAGCATTCTTGTCATCGTGGTGGTTCTCATCCAGATATGGGATTTCCTCCTGCAGCGCTACGACCTCTTATATGATCGATCTCATCTGGCGCTTTTTTTCGGGCCGGGCTACGTTGAGATGAACATCACCCGGCCCCTTATCTGGGTCTGTATCATTTTGCTCGCCGTGACGTCCCTGGCCTTTGTCTACTTTTTCAATACCCGCAAGGGGCTTAAAACACTCTTTGCGCTCGGGACAACCTTTGCCCTGGCTCTTGGCCTCCGATACGCCGCCTTTCCCCTGAGATTTTTCGAACACTATGTGGTCAAGCCCAACGAGGCCACCAAGGAACGCGCCTTTATCGCCGACAATATCAACTCCACCCTTGCGGCCTACAGTCTCACCGATGTCGAGGTGAGGGACTTCGAACCCTCCCACAGCCCTACGGAACTGGAAACCATACCCGATATCGAAACGATTCTTCGCAACACCCCAGTATGGGACCGCAACGAACTTGACGATTTCTATCGACAACTCGAAGACCTGCGAACCTACTACGACTTTCCCTACGTCTACGTCGACCGCTATACGGTTGACGGCGTCTATCAGCAGGTCAACCTTGCCGCCCGGGAACTCGACTGGGACCTCATACCCCAACGCGCCCAGAGCTGGATAAACAGGCACCTCTCCTTCACCCACGGTTTCGGAGCCGTTATGACGCCCGCCGAACAAAGCGGCGACGAACCGATGGTTTGGTTTTTGCGCGGAATCCCGCCCCGCTCCGACTACGGGTTCCATATCGAGCAGCCCGGCATCTACTACGGGCGCAATTCAAACGACAAGTTCGTAATCGCCCCCAACAGCTCGGGCGAACTCGATTATCCCAAGGGCTCGCGCAACGTGATGACCGCTTACAACGGCAAGGGCGGCGTGCCCGTTGATTCCGTTCTCAAACGCTTTGTCTTTTCGCTTTTCTTCAAGGACAAAAATATTTTTTTCACCACCAAGATGCTTCCTCAATCCAAGATTATTTTCCGCAACAAGCTGACTCAAATGTGCCGGCTCCTTTCGCCATTCCTCGTCCTGGACGGCGAGCCCTACGTCGTGGTGACCAACAAGAGACTCTACTGGATCCAGGACGCCTACACGATTTCGGACCAATATCCCTACTCCATGGTTTCAGCCACCCCCCGGGGGGAGATCAACTATATCCGCAATTCCGTAAAGATCGTCATCGATGCCTACAATGGAACGGTCGATTATTATATCTGGGACAAAACCGACCCCATTGTCGAGGCCTACAGCAGGATCTATCCGGGCCTTTTCAAAGACGGTTCGAAGATGCCCGCCCAAATAAAGCAGCACGTGCGCTACCCCAAGGATATCTTTGAAATCCAGATGCGGATGTACGCCGAATATCACATGACCGACCCTGAAGTTTTTTATCAGCGCGAAGACGTCTGGCAGTTTCCAAAGACTTTCATCGGCCAAAAGCCCGCGGATATCATGCCGTACTACCTGACCTTGAATTTGATAAAACCGAGCAGGTTCGATTTTTTGCTGCTCCAGCCCATGAGCCCCATCGGACGCGACAACCTCCGCTCTCTTGCCCTGGTGGGCTGCGACACTCCCTACTATGGTAAAATCATCATCTACAATTTCCCCAAAGGCCAGCTCGTCTATGGCCCATCCCAGATCTACGCCTTGATCAACCAGAATCCGTCCATCTCCCAGCAGTTCGCCCTGTGGGATCAGGCCGGTTCCAGAGTCGATCGAGGCAAGATCATCGTCTTGCCTGTGGGCAAGGTCATTCTCTACATCCAGCCCGTCTATTTGAAATCTTCGACCGAGCTGAAAATTCCCGAATTGATGCGCTTGATCGTGAGCCAGGGCCAAGTCGTAACCATGCAAAGGACCCTTGAGGCGGCCTACTCCGATCTGGTCCGCAAGATCAATGCCCAGCTCCATCAGGAGGGCGGCCGCTTCGCCCCCCGGTCGCCGCGCAAATAGTTTTTTTTCAGATCCGCCAGGGTTCTTACCCCCTGATTTTGAATTGGCTCTCCGGGATTTTAGGGTTATAAATAGGCCGTTACCTC
>JAJYDE010000031.1 GCA_021777755.1 Deltaproteobacteria bacterium | reverse complement strand
CCGATCTGGACGCCACGCTCCAGGATGTGCTGAACGCCCAGCTTGTCGCAGGTATCACCCTGGATACGGCCAAATCGGACTGGAGCGAACTGACCAAAAAGCAGGCCATGATCTGCCTGGGGCTTGGAAACGAACATAACCAGGCGAATTTTTATGACTGGCTGATGTGGCTGGTGGATGTTCGGGCGGGCTTTTTCTCCCTTGATTATACAGGGAAGAAGTATGTGTTTACAAACATGCGGCCGACGGGGGCGGGTGACACGACATACCTTGGTCCCACCCAGGTTGAATCCTTGAAAATCCTCATCCCGGAGACTCTGCGCCGCGGGGCCAGGGTCTTGAACTCCTATGCCCAGTCCCCCCAGACTCAGACGGTTGCTCAAGACTATGCCGTTACGGGGCTCAACAGGGACGTTCCAATGCGTTCAACCATTTCGAGCGATGTTGACGCCCGAAAGACACTGGAAACAAGCCGGCTCGCCTCACGAGCCGCGGTCGTGGAAGTCTTTTTGAACGGATATCCCACCGTTTTGGTTCAACCGGGAATCGCGGCGGCGCTCGATGCCGATAAATGGCAGTCCACGATTTACCCGCTCGGAAAGGCCTACTGCGTCTCGCGGGTACTTTTGGACGTTAATGTGCTCGATGATTCGGAAAAGGACCGGGGGGCCTCCTACGCCGGGTATGGAGGGACCATGAGCGCGATTTTCGAGCCCACCGACAATCCCGCCGCGCCCGGATCTTATACGCTTCCCTTCTACCCGGTCCTGATCGAGGGCAAAGTTGTCAGCACCGCGGGCAAGGACGGCGACAGGACATATACCATAACAAACGACCAGAATACCTCCCTCGATTACTACCAGGTAAATGTTCCTCTCTGGAACCTAAAGGTCAACGCGCCTTATGAACCCATGTACTTTGCCGGTCACTGCTACTTTCCCGCCTACCGTGATTGTCGCGTTCTTCTGGCCATGCACTACGACCGGGCCAAAATCGTGCGTTTCCTCGACTGGGGGGCCGATGTCCGCCTGCCTGCCGATGGTCAGGGCAATCAGATTCTGTTCGGAAAAAACAATACGAGCTATACGGCCTTCAAACACGATTACGAAGACAATAAACCGGTGCTTACCATCAAGCGGATAGCCGGTCAGGATACGGGTACGATCATCGTTCGCGATGGCATCATTACCATCGAGGCCAAGGAGGACACGAGCCTGCCCCGGGAGAGTAGCTGAGAGGAAAATATCGGGGGAAGGCAGCCAGGATGAGCTTTGCACATTTTGCGTGTCATTGCGCTTATGAAAAGGAGGCGACGATATATATGGAATGCAAAGGCTGCTCAAAGGATCTAACGGACCTCGAGTATAAAATGGTTGCCGAATGGCCGTTTTGTCTTCAGTGCTTCGACCGGCTGATGCATCGCAAGCAGGAGGAAGGTTTTGTCGGTGACGGTGCGCCCGAAGCCGATGACTCGGCCTTTGCCGAAAGCCCGGCTGTGGAGCCGACAAGGGCTCAACAGGAGTTGACCGCTCAGGTATGCAGCCTCTGCGGGAAGCCCCTTGCGGCCGGTGAGGCCAGGCGGCTCGCGATCTGGACCATGTGCCCGGGCTGCTATGAATCGCTTGCCTCGGGGCCGGCTCCCACGTCCGGGGAATCCTCCGAGTCATCGGCTTCGGAAACTGAAGAGGAGGCCGTTCAGTTTCACGTCCGCACCGAGTTCATGAAGGGCGTAAATTGCCGCGGATGCGGAAGAAGAGTGCCCGAGGGGGGGATCAGAATGGTGGAGGGGCAGCCCTACTGCCCCGATTGTTACTACTCGGCTGCCAGACGCATGGAAAGTGAATCGGCATCCGGCATAGCGGAGAAATCCCCGTTTCCCGATGCCGGCTCAACGGCTGGACCCCGCCGGTGCGACAGCTGCGACCGGGCTCTTTTCGGTTCGGACGCGACGGACGTCGAGGGTTTTACCATTTGCAGACCCTGTTTTACCACCGACGCCGATCTTGCGCTTTCAATTGCGCGCCGCAGGCATTTGACGCGGTTGCGCAGGATCCAATCGGAGATCGAATCCTAGCCGGTTACCCACAGAGCAAAGAGAGGACAGCAGCGGTATGGAAATCGATGTCTTGATGCAGCCTCTTCCGGTAACGGAAAATCCGGGACTCGAACCCTTTGATCCCGGGGTGGTGGAGATTTCCACTCTGGCCCAAAATGCCGATTACGCGGGAGCGGCCTCCCGGGCCGTGGAAATTTTGGATGAAGGAATCTTTGATATCCGCGTTATCAGTTTCTATCTCTACGGTATTTTCGCTGACGACGGCCCCCGGATCTCTTCCACAATCTTCAAGTGCATCACGGCCCTTCTTACTCTCAATTGGGAGGCTCTTGGACCTGTGGAGAAAAAGGAAAAGCACACGCAGACCAGCCTCAACTGGTTGCTGAAAACGCTTCTGAAAAAACTCCAGTCCGAGGAGACCGCCAAGGGGGATACCTGGGAGCGGTGGTTGCGGGAAACCCAGGGCGACGCAACAGAGGAAGCTCTTGAGGCGGCCGCCGAATTGCAACGCTCACTGGGCATGGCTTTGGAAGATGCCTCCAAACCGGTTTTGGACACACTCACCAAGGTCGTCGAGCGGTTGAGAAGTTTACAGCAACTCGTCTATGGCGAATCTCAACAAAACGTTGAGGCCGAACCAGAGGAGGAACAACAGGGCGAGCAATCCGAGACTTACCGTTCCACGCCGGCCACGATTGACCGTGGCGGAGAGGCGGATGCGACTTTTGTCGAGGGCTCATACCATCTAAAGGAATTGATGAAAAAACTCGATCTTTTCGAGCGTCTCGTGGAAACGCAGAAATTTCCCAGAGCGGCCATAGTGGCCGCGGACATCAACACCATACTTGCGGGCTTTGACCCCAAGCTCTATTTTCCAAAGCTTTTCGCCAGGTTTCTGTATCTTTTCGCCGTCAACGCCTCAGAGCTTTTGCAATACGAAGAGAATAAGGAAACAATGGAATGGCAGGCTATGGTGGACTTCTATAAAGTCGATATGGACGGCTTTCTGGATATGTAGAACGGAGGGGCATATTCATGGGGTTGCAGGTGTGTAACGGCGCGCTTTTGTTGTGCAGTTTCGGGGTGGCGCCGAGTTCGCTTATCGTGTTGCCCACCCACATGGTATTTACTACCGGTCTGCCGCTCGCCACGATCATGGACAATGTGCCGATCGTAAACATTCCGCCCTTCAGCATGTGCAACTCGCTCGCCAACCCCGCGGTTGCGAGCGCCACCTCGGCGGCCTGCGGCGTCCTTACCCCCATGCCGTGCGTTCCGACCATACCCGCTCCCTGGGTCGTTGGTTCGCCGACCGTTCTCATAGGCAAACTTCCCGCGCTCAACATGTCCTCCATTGTCATGTGCGCCTACGGTGGGGTGATTTCCATAACTTTACCGGGACAGTTTAAGGTCCTGGTGCCTTGATTCCAACCGGAGAGGAGAAAATTTTCATGGCTACTTATATTATGATAACCAAATTGACCCAATGGGGGCGCAAAACCATCAAGGACAATCCCAACCGGATCGCGCAGGTGAACAAGGAAATAGAGGCCATGGGGGGCAAGGTCCTGGCCCAGTATGCGGTCCTGGGGCAGTTCGACTTCATAAACGTCCTGGAAGCCGAGGACAACAGGACGGTGGCCAGAATTTCCATGGAACTCGCCTCGCGCGGTACCGTCGAAATAATGACCATGCCCGTGGTGGGCGGGTTTTCCTTGTAGCATCGCGGCCATAATATAATAAAGCGTGCGCATGGTTGTGCGCGTCAAGTTCCGCGACTTCGATCGGAAATGCGGAACTCCGGTTTTTTAAACCGAACTAAACGGCGGACCGGCGGAGGTGAGCCCGATTCGCGGAGGTTGGCAGGAACGGGGGCTCCCTCGTCCTCTGAGAGCGCTACCCCCTGCCTGCGCCAAGCGTGTCGGGCATCTCCTGCTCGAAAACCTCCCGCGTCGCCTCCCGCGGGCTCTCCTTGAGACCATCCCCTTCTTCACTGAAAAGAGCTTTCAGCTCCGAGAGCTTCCGCTTAAACTTGTTTTCGGTCATGGCATCCGCGCTTTCCACCCCCGGGGCTTCGGTTATCATATTCACTTATAGCTATTTCACCTCCGAGGCGGCAAATCCTTGGTGCGGTCCGATCCGTTCCAAATCCGTGCTCGGACCAGCCTGTAATGAATTCGCGCCGCCAGCTCGTTTGTCATTCCCGGCGGGGCATATTATCCTTGCGTATCTCCTCATTTCCCCCGTATTTTCAGGCGGCTGATGTCGGAGAGCGGAAATCATATTGACCTCTATCGATATGGATGCTATATTCACATCCATCGATTTAAACGGGAGGCTCGGCGTGGAGGAATTCATCAAGATCATGAAAGCTTTGTCCGACCCGAATCGGGTCAAGATCATCAAGATGCTGCAGGCCAAATCGATGTGCGTCTGCGAGCTGCAGGCGGCCCTGGGCATTGCCCAGCCGACGGTTTCCAACCATTTGAAGGTGCTTGAGGAAGCAAGAATGGTCGCTCATGAAAAGGATGGTTTGTGGGTGAATTACCACGCGACCGATGGCGCGAGCAGCCCTTATTGCGCCACGCTTCTGGGGAACCTGAAACACTGGCTGCAAGAGGACCCCGAGATTGCCGGACTTCTGAGCGGGCTGCCCTCGATCCGGCGGGAAGATATTTGCCGAAAGTAATCGGGCTGCGCCGTGAAAGCGTGCGGTAGATGAGAGGGTGGCCGATTGAAGCAAGCCGGTCTTTGGATGGTGAGCGGTACACGCATCGAGCGGGAGATCCGGATCGGCTGAAATCCGGAAAATGTTTTTTTAACATCGAGGGGAATGGCAATGAAAGCGATTCAGGAAGCGGATGCCGCTTGTAATGTCGGCTGCAATTTGACCGCGCCGATCCAAAAGGATGCGGGGAAAACTTCGCGCGATGCAATGGTGACGGCCAAGTACCTGCTTATCGGGATCCCCATGCTTGCGGCCTGGTGGGTTGTCTACGAACACCTCGAGCCTTTTGCCGGCTGGTTGGCCAACCACTTTGTCAAATACCTTTCAGGGTATAATTTGTCCGCGGGTAACGTCGAGCATTTAAGAAGCGCAGTGGAATTCTACGTCTTCGAGGGGCCCAAAGTTCTCATGCTACTGCTCCTGATAGTGTTCGGGGTTGGCGTTGTTCGTTCTTTTTTTACCCCGGAGAAAACTCGTAGAATCCTTGCCGGCAAGCGTGAAACCGTTGGAAATGTTCTCGCGGCCCTGCTCGGGGTCGTGACTCCGTTTTGCTCGTGCTCGGCATGTCCTCTTTTCATCGGCTTCGTGACCGCTTCCATCCCTCTCGGGGTTACCTTTTCATTCCTCATATCCTCGCCTATGGTAAACGAGGTCGCGCTGGTTCTGCTCTTTGGACTGTTCGGATGGAAAATCGCCGCCATTTATATGTGTACGGGGCTCGCCATTGCCATAGTGGCGGGCTGGACCATAGGCCGACTCAAAATGGAGCCCTACCTTGAAGACTGGGTCCTGGAAATCCAGGCAGGCGAGAGCGGTCTGGATCAGGACGAACATAAAAGCCTTGTGGATCGAATCCGGTTTGGCCTTGACGCGGTGCGCGACATTGTAGGCAAGGTCTGGATATATGTCCTTTTAGGTATCGCTGTTGGGGCGGGGATTCACGGCTACGTGCCCATGGGAGCTTTGGCCTCGATCATGGGAAAGGGGATATGGTGGTCGGTTCCTGTGGCTGTGCTGATCGCCATTCCATTTTACAGCAATGCCGCGGGCATAATCCCCATCGTGTCCGCTTTGGTCGAGAAAGGCGCGGCATTGGGGACCACACTGGCTTTCATGATGGCGGTTATCGCCATCTCGTTTCCGGAGACGGTGATTTTGCGCAAGGTCTTGAAGCCGAGGCTGATTCTGGTTTTTACAGGCGTGGTGGCTGTCGGGTGCATCATTGTGGGATATCTGTTCAATTTGCTGATCTGAGGCCAGGGGGTTGTCTTGCCGAGCCGAATCAAGGTGGAATGGGAGAAAGAAAATGGAAATCAAAGTATTGGGACCAGGGTGCAAGAAGTGTCATGAAACCGAAAAAGTGGTGAAGGAAGTCCTTCGGGAAACGGGAGTGGAGGCTTCGGTCGAATACATTACCGACATCGCGAAGATTGCCGGCTACGGCATTTTCACCACTCCGGGAGTGGTAGTGGACGGAAAGGTGAAATTGGCGGGTAAAGTTCCTTCCAAAGCCGAAGTGAAGAGCTGGCTCGGAAAATAATTGCCGTCCGCCGCGAGGAGGAGTTTCCATGCTGCTGGAAAGCTACCGTAAAGAGATAATCCGCCCCGAGTGCAGGCCGGAGGCCCAAGCCCTCCAATGCATCGCCCATCTCGACCAGGATATCTCGGGGGTCATTCCTTATCTCAATTCCGTGCTGGGCGGCTTTCAATACATCAAGGACCCGCCGTGCGTGACCTTCAGGGTGCACGGAAAGCTCATCGCCGTGCATTCCAAAAAGATCTGCGTAAACGCTCTAAGGGACGAGGAAGAGGGAGACAAGATCATCGAGTGGCTGAAGCAGGAGGTGAACAGTACCTGGGAGAGGCGCGGTGAAATCGAGCCGAGTTTTGAAGGCGCTCCAAAACCCAAGGTGGTCGAAATCCTCAAGCTTCTTCCCAGAACCAATTGCCGGGAGTGCGGCCAGCCGACTTGCATGGTCTTCGCCGTCCAGGCGGCCGAAGGCGGCAAGGGGGCTGAGGATTGTCCTCCCCTCGAGGGTGAGCCAAAAGCCAAATTGGCCGCATACCTTCAACAGTTCAAGTTCGAATAGGATCGCCGCAAGGAGGGTATATGAACAACCGGGTATCCGGGCGCCTGTCTTTCCTGGACCGTTTTCTCACACTTTGGATTTTTCTGGCCATGTTCGCCGGCGTAGCCGCGGGCTGGTTGTATCCGGGTGTAAACAGAATCATCGGCTGGTTCCAGCTCGGAACCACCAATATTCCGATCGCCGTCGGCCTGATTCTCATGATGTATCCGCCGCTTGCGAAAGTCAAATATGAGCAGCTCGGAAAGGTTTTTAAAGATTTCAAAGTCTTGGCCCTGTCGCTCATCCAAAACTGGGTCGTAGGCCCTATTTTGATGTTCGCCCTGGCCGTTATTTTCCTTTCCGGACACCACGATTACATGGTGGGGCTGATCATGATAGGCCTCGCCCGATGTATCGCAATGGTGATCGTGTGGAACGATCTGGCGGCCGGCGACACGGAATACTGCGCGGGGCTCGTGGCGTTCAATTCGATCTTCCAGGTGCTTTTCTTTTCGGTCTATGCCTATATCTTCATTACCGTACTTCCCGCCTGGATCGGCATAAAGGGCGCCGTCGTAAACATTTCCATAGGCGAAATCGCGCAGAGTGTTTTCATCTACCTCGGTATTCCCTTCATCTGCGGAATGCTCTCCCGGTTTATCGGGATGAAAACAAAGGGCAAACAGTGGTACGAGGAAAAGTTTATTCCTCGAATCAGTCCCGTCACGCTCGTAGCTCTACTTTTCACCATCCTCGTGATGTTTGCCCTGAAAGGGGAATTTATCGTTCAATTGCCAATGGATGTTATCAGGGTGGCCATCCCGCTTTGCATCTATTTCGCGGCGATGTTCTTCATCACATTTTTGCTCTCGATGAAGGCGGGAGCCACCTATGAGCAGTCAACGACCCTAAGCTTCACCGCGGCCTCCAACAACTTCGAACTGGCGATCGCGGTGGCCGTGGCCGTTTTCGGGATCAACTCCGGAGAGGCTTTTTCGGCGGTGATCGGTCCGCTCGTTGAGGTTCCCGCTTTGATAGCCCTGGTTAATGTGGCCTTGTGGTTGAAACGCAAGTATTTCCCGTATGCCGTCCAGACGCCAACCGGAGTTTGTCACGTGACATGCAAAATGTAGACAAGGGGAGCTGAGCAATGAATAGAGTTGTCATATTTTTTGTCGCGGGTCTTTTACTGGCGGGCTTTTATCTCCATCCCTCCAACTGCCGGGCCGCATCGACGCCGCAGCTGCCCGTAAAAGGCATGGTCACCATGGTGGACCTCGGAGCCACCAAGTGCATTGTGTGCAAGATGATGTCCTCCATCGTGGAATCACTTCAAAAGGAATACAAGGGCAAGGCGGAAATTGTTTTCATCGATGTGTGGCAGCACCCGGAAGCGGGACGAAAATTCCACGTCAATCTTATCCCCACCCAGATCTTCTTTGACCGGAACGGCAAGGAGGTCTATCGCCACGAGGGGCTGCTGACAAAAGGGGCGATCGTTTCCAAACTGGAGGAAATGGGAGTGAAATAGGGTTTTGCCGGAGAAGTCCCTGGCAAAAGCGGCAAAAAAGTGTCCGCCGCTCACGCCGCGTTGCACCGGCCGCGGCAACTGGAACGGAAAAATTGAGCGGACAATGTCTGCGGCCTGTAACGTCGAACCGGGGGTAAAGCGGGACGACTTTAAAATGGCCGAGATGTTCGATCATGTTCTTCCAACCCGGTATGCCGTTATGGAAAGGAGAACACTGCCAATGAACTTGAAAGATACGGTTAAGCAAAAATACGGCAAGATAGCCAGTCGCGTTGCCGAGGGGGGCGCCGCCTGCTGCTGCGGGTCGAACGTCCCCGAGGGGATCGCTCAGGCCAACCGCATGTCGCACGGGATCTATCACAAGGACGACATGGCGGGGATTCCGACCGCGGCAATAACCGCATCGCTTGGATGCGGGAATCCCGCTGCTCTGGCGGGGTTGCACCCCGGGCAAACGGTTCTCGACCTCGGTTCTGGCGGGGGCATCGACGTCTTTCTTTCGGCCAGGCGGGTAGGGCCGTCCGGCAAGGTTTACGGACTCGACATGACGGAGGAGATGCTCGCGCTTGCCCGCGAGAACCAAAAACTGGCCGGAGTGGAAAACGTCGAATTTCTGAAGGGAGAAATCGAAAATATTCCTCTTCCGGACAACTCCGTTGACGTGGTGATTTCCAATTGCGTGATCAATCTCTCGGTCGATAAGAGGCGTGTGCTGCGGGAGGTGTTCCGCACACTGAAACCCGGAGGGCGGTTCGCTGTTTCCGATGTCGTGCTGTGCGGCGAAATTCCCGAAACGCTTCAAAACAACCCGCAATTGTGGGCCGGGTGTGTCGCGGGCGCGATGCGGGAGCCTCGGTATAAGTCCGAGTTGGCCGCTGCCGGCTTCGTTGACATCCGGATCGAGCCGACAAGGATCTTTTCGGCTGGCGACCTTCGAGCCTGCCTTGCCGCCGCCGGTTCCGAAGCGCTGTCGGTTGCCGACCAGGTGGATGGAAAAATCATGAGCGCCTTTGTGCGCGCCACCAAGCCGGCCAAGATGTGAGGCTTCTTTGTTCGGGGTAGAGACGGGAACCGGCCGCTCAAGGGAGCAGTCATCGCAAAGCTTGCCGAACCGGGAGTGAATTGGGGCGACACTGTTTGAAACCATACCGTGCGCCAAAGGAGCTGAGATGTTAGAACATGTTCTTCTAACCATAAACTCCTGGATGATGGGCGATCTACTTATCGCCGCGCCGGGCTGTCTCCTGTGGGGAATGGTGAGCGTAGCCCTTAGTCCGTGCCATATGGCATCCATCCCCCTGATCGTAAGCTATGTGGCGGGCCAGGAAAAAACGCTCGAGACAAAAGATGCCGCTCTTTGCGCGGTCGTCTTCAGTATCGGTCTGTTTATCACCATAGCCACCCTGGGAATCATCTGCTCGCTGCTCGGCACCATGCTGGGTCAGGTCAGCCCCTACTGGACCATCCCGGTGGGCGGCATTCTCATCTGGGTCGCTCTGGATATGTGGGGAGTGGCCAAATGCTCCATGTCCGGAAGCCTCATGGGCAGAATCAGAATCAAGGGTCTGATCGGAGCCTTGGTCCTGGGGCTGGCCTACGGCATCTTGTCCGGTTCCTGCACCTTCGGGTTCATCGCTCCCATACTCGCCCTCATCACGATTCAGCAAAAGGTGCTCATCGGCATCGCATATATCGCGCTTTTCGGCATCGGCCACTGCATACCCATCGCCATTGCCGGCAGCTCGAGCGCCAAAGTCAGAAAACTCCTCGAAAGCAGTTCCTTCCATGAAGGAAGCCTTTGGTTCAAGAAATGCGCCGGAATTGCCATAGCTATTTTGGGCGTCTATTTTGTAGTTCATCCATTCGTAGGGATATCGTAGAGGACGGTTTCCACCCGAGATTGGACAGGACAAGGGCCACGTGAGGGGGGTGATATCGATGGCGGATCAAAATGGTGGTGAAAAAGGGCATCCCGGTATTGAGTGGGCACATCCCGTATGAAGGCTGCCGCTCCGTCCGGGATTCGAGCAATTTCGGGAGGGGGAATTCTTTATGCAACCACACGCCTCGTCTGTTTTCGGTTCGTCGCGCCTGAAGTTGTTCGTCGTGGCGGTTCTGTTAATGATGCTCGCTGCCAGGGGCGCCAGTGCGGATGATTTGCAGACGGCATATCAGCAGGCCCTGGCCTCATCGCCGGCGATTGCCAGGGCAAAAGCGCAACTCGACGCCGATTTCCAAACCCGTCCGCTGGCGCGCGCCGCACTGCTGCCTCACCTTGGCGCGAATCTCAGCGGAGGAATAAATAGCGCCCGTGTTACTGGGTTCGGCAGCGGGACGATCTCTACGGGGTATCACTCCGACGTCATGAGCGCCACCCTGACGCAGTCCATTTTCGACGGCCAGGCCCGGGTGTCTCTCACACAGGCGGGCAGCCGCATCCGCGCAGGCGAAGAGGCCCTTGCTTCAGCCGAACAGACGCTCATGCTGGACGTCACACAGGCATACTTCGCAGCCCTTGAGGCACAGGCAAACGAACGTGTCGCGCGCGAGCAGGTGAAACTGCTGCAAACCATGGCCGATCAGACAAAGGCCAGCCTGCGGGTAGGCGCGGGGGACATCATCTCCCAACAGGAGGCGCAGGCCCAACTTGACACTGCAAAGACCGATGTGATCGTCGCAGATAATCAGGTGGAGGTCTCCAAGGCTCAATTGCAACGGTTGACGCATCATCGGCCCGGCGCGTTGCGCGATGTCGAAGTGCTGCGCGTGATCGGTCCCCGGCCCGACTCCGCGGCGCCCTGGATTGAAAGCGCCCTGAAGAACCAGCCCCTGCTCGAGCAGGCAAGGGCTTCCCTGGAGACATCCAAAGAGCAGGTGGAGTTTGAGAGACGAGCCCGTTGGCCGACCCTGACTCTCAACGGGTTTGTCGGGCATTCGGCCGGCACGCTGATCCCGCCCCTGGTGATAAACCAAACCGGCGCCGTGTTGAACCTTTCGATACCTTTCTTGGAGGGCGGGGCCATAAGGGCGAAGGTTCGTCAGGCCGAAGCACTGTCGCGCGCGAGCGAGGACAAGGTTCTGATACTCAAGGACCAGATCAGGCTGGACACGCGGGCTGCCTTTCTCACCCTGCAAAACAGCGTTGCGAGATTCGAAGCGGCTAAAAACTCCGTCGCCTCCGCGCGCATTTCCATGGAAGGGACTCGGAAGGGCTATGAGATCGGCTCCCGTTCCATCGTGGACCTGCTTACCGCGACCACCGGCTATGCGGCGGCCCGGCGCAATTACTATCTGGCTCTGTATACGCACCTGGTCGCGCGCATTCAGCTCAAGGCCGCGGCGGGCGTTCTCACATCGAAGGATATCGAGTCCATAAACACCTTGCTTCGCTAGCGCTTCGACGGCAGGGACCAGAAACGGAGCCCATGGATGGCAGCAAAGAAAAAGATCCGTATCATCGCGGTAGTCGTGGTCGCGTTGGCTTTGATCGGCACGTTTGCCGTCCGCCATTTTTGGAACGTTCGTTCGGCACGATCGAGCATCACTCTTTATGGCAATATCGATATTCGCCAGGTGCAGCTCGCATTCAACGATAGCGAACGCATCGACAAACTGCTGGTGGACGAGGGCGCCGCCGTGCACGCCGGCCAACTGGTCGCCCGGTTGGCCGCACAGCGCTTTCGGGATGCGGTGGACCGCTACCGGGCCGATGTGGCCGAACAAAAACAGATCGTCGCGCGCCTTTTGGCGGGCAGTCGTCCCGAGGAGATCTCTCGGGCGAGGGCCGAACTTGCGGCTGCGCAGGCCGATGTCGAAGCGGCCAAAGCCAATGTGGAAAATAGCCGTGCACTGTATCGTCGGCAGCAGGCCCTGGCGCGCAAGCAGTACGTCTCACTGCAGGTAAGCGACGATGCCCGCCGTGGCTTGCTGGTCGCTCAGGCCGGCCTGGATGCAAAGCGGAAGATTGCGGCGGCCGGCGGCCAGGTTTTGCGGTTGGCCCTGCTCGGCCCGCGCAAGGAAGATATCTCCGCGGCAAAGGCCAAACTGCAATCGGAGATTGCTTTGCTCGCCAGGGCGCAAAAGGACCTTGCCGATACCCAACTCTACGCGCCGGCCGCCGGGGTCATTCAAGACCGCCTCCTGGAACCGGGCGACATGGCGAACCCCCAGACTCCCGTGTTCACACTCGCGCTGGACAATCCGGTCTGGGTTCGGGCCTACCTGCCCGAACCCGAACTGGGCAAAGTGGCGCTTGGCATGAGAGCGTGGATTTCCACCGACAGCTTCCCCGGAAAGCGCTTTCGGGGCTGGGTGGGATTCATCTCCCCGGTGGCGGAGTTTACGCCCAAAAGCGTTGAGACCACCCAACTGCGCTCCCAGCTTGTCTATCGCGTCCGGATCTATGCCTGTAATCCCGATCACCGCCTGCGTCTTGGAATGCCCGCAACCGTCGATATTCCGCTGGAAGGCAATCCTGCGCACGCCGTGCCTGCGCGGCCCTGTGAAACGCACTGACATGGACGCCATCGTTGTCGCCAACCTGAGCAAGTCTTTCGGCGCCGAACCCGCGCGCAGGAATGCGCTAAAAGGCGTATCCCTGCGGCTTGCCGCGGGCTCCATGACGGCGCTCATCGGCCCGGATGGCGCCGGGAAGACCACAATGCTGCGCACCCTGGCGGGCATCCTCACCCCGGGTGCGGGAGAAGTCAGCGTGCTGGGTCACCATCTGCCCGAGCAAGCCCTGGCGGTGCAGCGTCGCATCGGCTACATGCCGCAGCGCTTCGGGCTCTACGAGGACCTGAGCGTCGAGGAAAATCTGACGCTTTTCGCCGATCTTCACGGGATAGCACGAAGCGAGCGTGAAGGCTGCTTTTCGGAGCTTCTGACCATGACGGCCCTGGGACCGTTCCGCAAGCGTCTGGCGGGCAAACTTTCGGGCGGCATGAAACAGAAACTCGGCTTGGCCTGCACCCTTATTCACCCGCCGGATCTGCTGCTGCTAGACGAAGCCAGCGTGGGTGTTGACCCGATTTCACGCAGGGAGATATGGGGCATCATTCACCGACAGGTGGTGGAGCACGGTATAACGATTCTGCTCAGCACCGCGTATATGGACGAAGCGGAGCGCTGTGACAGCGTAATTGTTTTGCATGAGGGGGAAATCCTCGCCCAGGGGCATCCGGGGCGGCTCTCTTCTCCTCTGGAGGGAAGATCGTTTCTGTTCGAGCTGCCGGAAAACCTTTCCACATCGCCCCGGACCGTTCAGTCCACGATAGCCGGCCTGCCCGGAGTAATTGACACGGTGATCCAGGCCAATGGGCTGCGCATAGTGATGGAAGAGCCCGCTCCTCCAGCGCTGCCGGCCGATCTTGTCGGCCGGGGAACCCTCAAGGCCTCTCCACCCAGGCTGGAGGACGCCTTTGTGAGTCTGCTGTTCGGCCGGGTGAAGCGTCATGGAATTTCAGTGCCCGCCGAAACCGCGGCAAGCGATGGCACGGTGGTAATAGAGGTCCACGATCTCTATCGCCACTTTGGCGATTTCACGGCGGTAAAGGGCGTGAGCTTCTCGGTGCGCAGAGGCGAGATCTTCGGGCTCCTGGGGGCCAATGGCGCGGGCAAGTCCACAACGTTTCGCATGTTGTGCGGGCTGTTGCCGTCCTCTTCCGGCACGCTGCGGGTCGCCGGGCTCGATCTTCGCCGGGCGCCCTCCGCGGCGCGGGCTCGCATCGGCTATGTGTCGCAGCGTTTTTCGCTCTACGAGGCCCTGAGCGTGAAGCAAAACATGGAATTCTTCGCCTCCGCCTACGGCCTGCAAAACCGGCGCAAGAAAAGCCGGCTCGCCTGGGCGCTCGAAGAATTCGAACTGAGCGCCTACGCGGGGGCAAACGCGGGCGACCTGCCGTTGGGGTACAAGCAGCGCCTTGCCCTGGCGTGCGCGCTGATGCACGAGCCCGGCATCGTTTTCCTGGACGAGCCGACCTCCGGCGTCGATCCGCTGGCGCGGCGCGAATTTTGGACGCGCCTCAACGCTTTGGCGTGCCAGGGAACAACCTGCCTCGTTACGACTCACTTCATGGAGGAAGCCGAATACTGCGATCGCCTGGTTTTGATGTCCCTTGGAGAAGTACTTGCGCAGGGAACTCCCTCCGAAATCAAGGCCGCGGCCCGCCGTCCGGGCGAACCGCCCCCGGGTATGGAAGATGCCTTCATATCGATCATTGAAGAACATGAGCGGAGCAGCAGGAGAGCCTCATGAGCATGATGCGGTTGATGGGACTGATCCGGAAAGAGGCCTACGAGATCGTGCGCGATCCTTCAAGCATCGCCATAGCATTCATCCTCCCGCTCGCGCTCCTGCTCATTTTTGGCTACGGGGTCTCCCTGGATGCCAGGGGCATCCCAGTCGCCGTGGTTGTGGATCATCCGACACTGCTCACCGCTTCCTTCGTCGGGGAACTGCGGAGCTCCCGGTGGTTTCGCCCGACAAACTATCCCGGTGAAGCACCGGCCGAGAAGGCACTAACCGATGGGCGCGCGGCCGCCATCGTATGGCTGCGAAGCGATTTCACGCGCCTGGCGCTCAGCTCCGGGCGCGCCCCCATCCATGTCATTGTAAACGGAGTCGACGCCAATCAGGCGCGCATCATCGAAAACTACCTGAACGGGGCATGGTTGGCCTGGCTGGCCCAAAGGGCCGCCGGCGAAGGCATTCGCATATCCGCTCCCGTGGTGGCGGAAGCGCGCGTGTGGTTCAATCCCGCCATGCGCAGCCGTGATTACCTGGTTCCCGGTTTGATCGCCATCATAATGACACTTATCGGGGCGCTGCTCACCGCCCTTGTGGTGGCGCGGGAATGGGAGCGGGGCACCATGGAGGGGATCATGGTGACGCCCGCCGGGAAAATGGAGCTTCTCCTGGGCAAGCTGATACCCTACTTCGTGCTTGGAATGGGAGGGATGCTGTTTTCGACGATCATGGCCGTTTTCCTGTTTCGCGTGCCGCTTCGCGGCTCGATATCGGTTCTGGTGGCCTGTTCCTCGTTGTTTTTGCTGACCGCCCTGGGAATGGGGCTGTTGATTTCCATCCTTGCGCGAAGCCAGTTTGTGGCCGGAATGGTGGCGATTGTCGCTACCTTTTTGCCCGCGTTCATCCTGTCCGGCTTCCTCTTTGATATCCATTCCATGCCAAGGGTGGTTCAACTGCTGACACATGTGATTGCCGCCCGATATTTTGTCGGACTGCTGCAGACCATATTTTTGGCTGGAAATGTCTGGTCGATCATTGTGAGCAACTGCCTTGGCCTGGCGATCCTGTGCCTGCTGTTTTTGGGGCTTGCAATCATTCGTTTCCGCAAGAGGTTGGATTGATGGAGCTTTCCCTCAGACGTATCGTGGCGCTGGCCATCAAGGAGTTTTTGTCTTTGTTGCGCAATCCCGCGAGCCGGGCGGTCCTGATCGGGCCGCCGATCATTCAGCTCCTGGTGTTCGGCTATGGTGCCACCTACGATCTGAAGCACGTGCCGTTTGTGGTCTACAACCAGGATGCGGGGCGACTGTCCAGGGATTTCATCGCGCGCTTTGCGGGTTCCCCCAGCTTCGAGCTGATTGGAAACCTCCCGGATCAGTTGGCCCTGCAACAAGCCGTCGACAGTGAAACAGTGTTGATGGCGGTGAATATAGGGCCCCAGTTCACCTCGGATCTGGAGCGAGGAAGAACCGCGCACGTGCAGTTTATTTTCGACGGAAGGGATTCAAATACCGCCGCCCTGGCGCTTGGGTATGCCCAATCGATAGTGACGGCCTTTAACAGGGAGCGCCTCCCGCGCAATTCCGGCGTACCGGCAAGCACGATAGTGCTGGATCGGGCGTGGTTTAATCCGAACCTGGAATCCCGATGGTTCATAGTCCCCGGCATTGCGGGCATCCTTACCCTTCTGGTCAGCATGCTCTCCACCGGGCTCTCGGTCGCGCGGGAGCGCGAAATGGGCACCTTTGATCAGCTCCTTGTCACCCCGATGAACCCCGGGGAGATTCTTGTCGGAAAGGCATTGCCCGGTTTTGTGGTTGGCGCGCTGGAAGCCACGCTCATCATCGCGGTCGCCATATTATGGTTCAAGGTACCTTTTACCGGAAGTTTTCCGGCATTGTACCTGGGCTTGTTCTGCTTCCTGTTGTCCGCGGTGGGCATAGGCCTCATGATCTCGGCCCTGGCCCTCACCCAGCAGCAAGGGCTCCTGGGAACGTTTCTTTTCATGGTGCCCGCCATCGTTCTTTCAGGCTTCGCCACGCCGATCGCCAATATGCCGAAGGCCGTCCAGTACATTACACTTGTCGATCCGTTGCGGTACTTTCTGATCATCCTGCGCGCCAGTTTTCTCGAAGGGGCCGGGGTCAGCCTGTTGTGGCCCCAGTACTGGCCCCTGGCCACCATCGGCATCGTCAGCATGATCGTTGCCGCAGGGCTTTTTCGCGGTCGCCTTGGATAGAACTCGACATATTCGGTTTTCCTTGGCAAATAGGCTGCTTGTGCTCGAACCGGCGCAAAGGAGTCGGATATATTACTGTTCGAACGTATAGGCTGACTTACATGAGGCGAGGCCGAACAGCCGGCAGTTGGTCGCGGACGCCGGGGTCTGGTCTTGCATTATCATGTTTTCCGCAGAACATCGGGGCGCGGGGTCAAGGGGCCGCGTCCAGGAAGTGCTGAGCCTGGATCGCGGGTTCAGGCCCAACAGAAGGCCATTTGCGGCCTTAAAACGATGTTTCGCGAAATGGCCCCTCTAAACCGACTGGGTGGTCATGCCCGAGAGGGCTTTTTCCAGCCTTTGGGCTTCGTCCAGGATGACCCTGGCGTATTTTCCGGCCTCGGAGCCCGGATCGAGCGATGCGGCCAGACGTCTTGCAAAGCCACCGACCGCGGTAAGGGGGTTTCTTACCTCGTGGGCCACGGCCTGGAGGGTTTCGGTCACGGTTTTTTCGCTCTGGTCCATGGAATCGAAGGAGGGAAGCGTGCGGCGGCTTTCGCGGTAGACCTTTTTCGAGATCTGGGCAAGGGCGCCGTTGGCTCTTTCCATGACTTTGAGGAGGTCTCTTTCCTTGTCGATTTCGACTCGCAGGCTCTTGGCGGCTTCCTCGACTTCATTGAAAGTGGCCAACAGAATTTCGTGCACCTCCTCGGGCGGCAGGCCCAGCAGTCTTTGAGCTTCGGCATAAAAGGTTCTGAAGGCCACCTCCATTTGAAGCAGAATCCGTGAAAAAAGTCTTGCCAGCCGGCACAGGACCTGGAGTGAGCGGGCCGAGTCGCTTGCGATGACGGGATTTTGGCAGCCAATGATATGTTCGGGAAATTTCCAATGAGCAAGCGCGGCAGCCCCTATCATGCGATGATCGATTCCGAAGCCGTTTCTTTCCTTCTCCAGGATTTCCTCGAGGGGCTCAAAATAGAGATCGAACTGCCCGGGCTGACCCTTTATCAGCAAATCGAACAGGATCGGCATGCCGATTTCCATCGTCAGTCCGCACAGGAAGGCCTCTTCGGGGTTGGCGGCCCCGGAGCTTTTGGCCAGGGCTTTGGCCACAAGCCCGCGGTAGAGGGAAAGCCGCCAAAAAAGTTCGAAATCGAACTGTTCGACCTTTCCCAGGGGAAAAGCCCCGCGCAGGGAAATGGTCAAAGCCATCAGCCTCACTTGTTCGCCGCCAAGCTTTAAGACGGCCCTGGAGAGGGTGGTTGCGGGGACGCCGCCGCTGAAGAAGGCGCTGTTTGCCAAGGTGAGTACCCGAACGACCAGTGAGGGATCTTTTTCAATGAGCTTTACCAGTTGATCGTTTGTGGCGTTTTCGTCCGAGGCCAGTTCCAGCAGCTGCAGGGCTACCGCGGAAAGGGGCGGCAGACTGTAGCCCGATTCGATCTGCTCGAGGATTTTTTCCGCCGGGGCCTTTTGCATATTTTCTGACTCATCGTGTTGTTTAGTGCCGTATTGAAATATCCCATAGATTAATTCGGTATATCTTCGCCGGGACATGAGAGTTATGGAGATATATCGGAGGCCGTAACGGATTCGGGGCGGATCGGTTCCTCCACTTTTCCGGATCGGGAGACCAGGATCGGAGCCAGGGTGATTTCGGCTCGAAGCAGCCTGGAGACGGGAGTAGTGGTTTCCACAGATTCCGCAGTGAGTTTTTCCTGGCATGGAAGAAGAGAACGGGCCATCGTGAAGCAGCCCGCCTGTGCCGCGCCGATCAACTCCTCGGGATTTGTGCCCGGCCTGCCTTCAAACCTGCCGGCAAATCCTTAGGGACAGGAACTCAACGCACCGCCTTCAGTCGAAATCATCCCCTTGCCGTCCTTTGTTGCCCCCTCCCACCGGGCGGTTGCGTGTCGATTGATCTTCATAACTCATCTCCTCGATTTTGGCCTTGCCACCCGCTAAGGGCGGACCCCGCCGGGAGAGCGCCGCAGCGGCTCGCGCCCCGGAGGCTGCGCAGGCTCTTCACGCTGCTCGATTTCGGGAATCGGCCGTTCGATCGCGACATCTTTTGTGAGGGTCAACGGTTCTCCATGGTGCACGATCCGCAGGGGACCGTCGCCTTTTGTCAGCCGATATACAGCCGACTGAGCTCTTACCTCCACCCGCAGCCAGGCGTTTCGACGAACCAGGGAAAAAGCGAGCGAGGTCAGGCCGTCGGGCAGCCGGGGCGAGAAGGAGAGAACTCCGGCATGATCGCGCATGCCGCCAAAACCGTTTACCAGCGCGATCCATGTCCCGGCAAGAGCGGCAATGTGCAGGCCGTCGCGCGTATTGTGCTCGAGGTCGTGCAAATCCATAAGAGCGGCCTCGGCCGCGTAGTCGAGCGCCAGCCGAAGGTGTCCGACCTCACTGGCAAGCACCGCCTGGGTGCAGGCCGAAAGGGAGGAATCCCGCACCGTGATGCGTTCATAGTAGTCGAAGTTTCTCGCTTTCTGCTCCTCGCTGAATCGGTCGGGACACAGTTGCATGGCCAGGACAAGGTCGGCCTGTTTTACCACCTGCTTTCGATACAGATCGAAATATGGAAAATGAAGCAGCAGCGGATACCGATCGGGCGAAGCGACGGTAAAATCCCACATCTCGTGATCGGTGAACCCTTCGGCTTGCGGGTGAACGCCCAAACGCCGGTCATAAGGGATGAAAATGCGATCGGCCGCGGCGCGCCAGTCCGCCATTTCCTCGGACGTTACACCAAGCTCGCGCGCCTCGTTGCGGTGACGTTCGCAGGCCTTGGCCGCTCCGCCAAGATTGCGCGCCGCCATCAGGTTGGTGAAGACATTGTTGTCGGCGACGGCGCTATACTCGTCGGGACCGGTCACGCCGTCGATGCGAAAACCGCCCTGAAAATCGTGGTGACCCAGCGAGCGCCAGAGCCGGGCGGTCTGCACAAGGATCTCCAGGCCAAAGTCTTGCTCGAAGGATTCATCTCCAGTTGCGTCCACATAGCGGATCACCGCATCGGAGATGTCCGCGTTGACATGAAAGGCCGCAATTCCCGCGGGCCAGTATCCTGAACATTCCTCCCCCTCGATGGTGCGCCACGGGAAGGCGGCGCCGGAAAGGCCCAACTCGCGGGCGCGCCGCGTGGCGGCCCCGAGCGTGGAATGTCGCCACCGAAGGCAGTCCGCGGCCGCGGTTGGCGCCGTGTGCGTCAGCACGGGCAGGACGAATGTCTCGGTATCCCAGAAGCAGTGGCCGTCATAGCCCGATCCGGTCAGTCCCTTGGCGGGGATGGCGCGCCTTTCGGCCCGCGCCCCGGCCTGCAGAATGTGAAACAGGGAAAAACGCACCGCCTGCTGCAACTCGGAGTCCCCGCCGATTTCAACATCGGCTCGCGCCCAGAAATCCTCCAGATATCGCCTCTGGTCGGCGAGAAGAGCCTCCAGGCCGGCCTGGGCGGCAGCGGCCAGGGCTGCTGCGACCTGGTCGCGAAGGGCCGGGACCGAGCGCTCGCGAGACCATCCGTAGGCCACAAACTTTACCAGGCTCAACCGCCGGCCTTGCCCCAGCACATCGGTCACCACCACGCGGGCCGAGTCAGGGGAGCTCTCCGTCGTGATACGGGCCTTGGACGTTCCGTTTATTACGTGGTCCATCGCGGCAGCCATTCGCAGACCGCTTCGTCGGCTCCGATGGATCATCACGGCGCCTCTTTGCATCGCCTGTTGCTCCTCGCACTCGAGGGGGGATTCCAAGGCGGCCGCCGTGCGTGGATCATCGGGCGATACGGGAAGCTGCTCGTTTGCGACAAGTTCCGACTGCACCACGACACTGGCCGGACCGTCGAGGGGCTCCAGTTCATAACTGATTCCCACCAAGGCCCGGTGGGTCAAGGAGACAAACCTTCGGGAGACCACCCGCACCGTGCGTCCCGCCGGAGATGTCCACTCCGCGGTTCGCGTCAGGGTCCCGGCGCGAAAGTCCAGTATCCGGTCGTGGACCCGCAGTTGCCCGTAGCGAACGTCGAAGGGCTCGTCATCGACGAGCAACCGGATGAGCTTGCCGTTGGTAACATTGACAGTCGTTTGACTCGACACCGGCGATCCATACTGCGACTCGGCGTAGGGCAGGGGCCGCAATTCATGGAATCCGTTTAGATAGGTGCCGGGCAGCCCGTGGGGCTCACCCTCGTCGAGATTGCCCCTTAGCCCTATATGTCCGTTTGAAAGGGCGAAAAGCGATTCGCTTTGAGCCAGCAACTCCATCCGCAGCTCGGTCTCATGGAGCGCCCACGGCTCGACGCGAAAACCCGGGTGCTTTATCACGTGGCCTCCATGAGTTCGCCAAGATCGTCCACTACGATGTCCGCGCCGCGAGCGCGGAGCCGCTCGGCCTGACCCGCACGGTCAACGCCCACGACGAAGCCGAACCCCCCGGCGCGACCCGCCTGAACACCGGCCAGGGCATCTTCGAAAACAGCGGCCCGGGAGGCCCGAACGCCAAGAAAACGGGCGGCCGCCAGGAAGGTGTCGGGCGCGGGTTTTCCGGCAAGGCCCAGCCTCAGGGCGCTCACCCCGTCGATTCGCGCATCGAACATCTTTTCGATACCGGCGGAAATGAGCATTTCCCGGCAGTTTTCGCTCGATGAAACCACCGCGGTGAGAAGGCCTGCCCGCCTCACAGCCTCCAGATAGCGAACGGAGCCCGGATAGGCGTCCACTCCCGATTCATGCACCAGGGCTAGCAGAATGTCGTTTTTTCGCCTGCCCAGCCCGTGGATCGTTTCCGCCGAAGAAGCATCGTCGGCACTTCCCTCGCGCAGTTTGATCCCGCGCGAAGCCAAAAAGGAGCGTGTTCCGTCCTCGCGCGGTTTCCCGTCCACATATTCGTCGTAGTCGCGAACCGCATCGAAGGGGACAAACGGTTCACCTCGCGATGCGGCGCGTGAACTCAAAAATTCATCGAACATCCTCCGCCATGCTTTGGCGTGCAGCTTCGCCGTCTCCGTTAGCACGCCATCGAGGTCGAAAAGGCAGGCGCGAATGTTGCCCGGCAATCCCAGACTGGTCTTGTCCATGGTTGGAACCTCACTGGGAAAAATGATAAGAACGGGCCGGAGGCGTCGCCATATGAATGCGTCGGCCTCGTCCTTCCCAATCCCCGAAAACATTCGGTGGCCATTTCTCCCCGCTCCTTGCTTACCGCTTCTTTTCTGCTTATGTTGACTCGCGGAAGCGTTCGATACATTTGCCTCAACGGGTTTTCCCCACTTGGATTCGTCTATGAGCGGTCAAAACACTTCCCCTCATGTTTTATGGCCCCTGGTCGTCTACATCGCTGCCGTGCTCCTCATGGTCGCTTTCATGCTGATCCTGTCCGCCCTGCTCGGTGAGCGCCACAAAGTGACCAAGGCCTCCGAGGAGCCCTACGAAGCCGGGCTGGTCTCCACCGGGTCGGCTCGACTGCGCTTTCATGCGGGCTTCTATCTCATGGCCATGTTTTTTGTCATCTTCGACCTCGAAGCGGCCTTCATCTATGCCTATGCGGTCGCGTTCAGAAAACTGGGCTGGAGAGCCTATGGAGAAATGACGGTTTTCATGGCCATTCTCGCCGCCGCGCTCTTCTATCTGTTCAGACTCGGCGCGCTCGACTGGAAGACGCCCGGGCAGAAGGCGGGCCCGGAAAACCGAATACGACAAGGAAACATCTCGTGAAAAATGTAAGGGATATTTTGAGGGAAAAAGGAACGACGGTCTATTCCATAGGTGTGCGGGACAGCGTCTTCGATGCCCTGAAGCTTATGGCGGACAAAAACGTGGGCGCACTCCTGGTCTTCGAGGCGGACCGATTGGTCGGGATCATCTCGGAACGCGATTATTGCCGCAAGGGTGTTTTGCAGCACAGACTTTCAAAGGAGACCCTGGTACGGGAGATCATGAGCGAGGAAATAAAGACGGTAACCCCCGCCGCGGACCTTGAACAATGCATGGAACTGTTCACCGAAAAGCACATCCGCCATCTGCCGGTAATCGAAAACGACCGGGTGGTAGGCATAATATCGATAGGCGATGCCGTCAAAGGGGTCATCGACCATCACGAGGCGGTGATCGAGCAACTGGAATGCTACATCAAAGGGCAACACGCGGTCGGAGACAAGGCAAAACTCTGATCCGCTCCAAACCTCGATCGATCAGGGGGAACTCGTCATGCGCAGGTGGTTTGGCCGCTCAGGGAATGGCTCACCAAAACCCGCATCGGACCCCGTCGAGCAAGCCGTGGGCAAAGACCTGCTTTTCTGCCGGCTTGAAGACCTGGTGGCCTGGGGACGCAAAAATTCCATCTGGCCGTTCAATTTCGGCCTCTCCTGCTGCTATGTGGAGATGGCCGCAAGCATTACGAGCCGCTACGATATCGCCCGGTTCGGCGCCGAGGTGATTCGGGGCACACCCCGGGAATCGGACCTCATGGTCATTGCCGGTACTCCGTTCATTAAATGCGCGCCGATGATCCTAAGACTCTATCAACAGATGATGGAGCCGCGCTGGGTGATCTCCATGGGCTCCTGCGCCAACTCGGGGGGCATGTACGATATTTATTCCGTGGTCCAGGGGGTCGATAGAATCCTGCCCGTCGATGTCTACGTGCCCGGCTGTCCGCCAAGCCCTGGCGCCTTCATGGAGGGGCTGCTCATGCTCCGAAGCATGGTCGGACAAGAAAAGCGGCCCATCAGCCGGGTCGTCGGTGCGAAGTCCCTTGCCAGGCCGCCTCTTCCATCCATGAAAGAGCTCAAACGGCAAGAGCGGCGCAAGGTAACCGTGCTGCCCTCTCCCGAAACCATTACCACTCAAAGCGGAAACCGATGATGGAAAGTCCGGGCGGCATCGCTTGCGAACTAAAAGAGAGGTTCGGTTCGGCCGTTCTGGCCGAGCAACCCGTGCGAGACGAAATCCCCACCCTGTGGGTCCAAAGCGATGAAGTCCACTCGGTCCTGAAATATCTCAAGTCCCAAACAAGCAAACCCTACAGAATGCTCTTCGACCTCACCGCCATCGACGAGCGGTTGAGAACTCATCGCCAGGGCCAACCCCCCTGCGATTTCAGCCTCGTCTACCACTTGCTCTCCTTCGATCGAAATGGAGATATCCGGATCAAAACGCCTCTTCAGGCGCAAACCCCCTCGATGGCCACCATAACCGACCTGTGGCCTTCGGCCGACTGGTATGAACGTGAGGTCTGGGACATGTTCGGAATCGGGTTCGAGGGGCGAACGAGTCTTCGGCGCATCCTCATGCCTCCGGACTGGGAAGGCCATCCCCTAAGGAAGGATCACCCCGCGCGCGCAACCGACATGGAACCCTTCAGCCTGCCTCCGGACCGGCAGGAAAGAGCCGAGGAAGCCCTGAGGTTCCATCCCGAACAATGGGGCCTCACAAGCTGCGGGGAGGATACCGACATGATGTTTTTAAACCTCGGCCCGCAACATCCGGGCACCCACGGCGTCTTTCGCCTCATGCTCCAGCTCGACGGCGAAGAGATTGTAAACGTGGTTCCCGAAATAGGCTTTCATCATCGGGGTGCGGAAAAGATGGGCGAACGCCAGACATGGCACACCTATATCCCCTATACCGACCGGATTGACTATCTGGGCGGGGTTACCAACAACCTGCCCTATGTGCTTGCCGTGGAAAAGCTGGCCGGGATCGAAGTTCCCGACCGCGTCAAGGTTATCCGCGTCATGATGGTCGAACTTTTCCGGATCGCCAGCCACCTGGTGTGGTACGGCACTTTCGCCCAGGACCTCGGGATGCTCTCCCCGGTCTTTTACACTTTTAACGATCGCGAACGAATATTGGATATCGTCAAGGCGGTGATGGGCGGGCGCATGCACCCCATGTGGTTTCGAATCGGCGGTGTGGCTCAGGATCTGCCCGAAGGCTGGGAGAAGATGGTTCGCGCCTTCCTGCCCTATATGCTGCGCCGTCTCAAGGAATACGACGGTATGGTGATGCGCAACCGGATCTTCAAGGCACGTTCAATGGGCATCGGCGGCTACACGGTGGAAGAGGCGATCGAGTGGGGTGTTACCGGCCCCGGGCTTCGGGCTTGCGGTTTCGAATGGGACTTTAGAAAGAAACGTCCCTATTCGGGCTACGAGCAGTTCGACTTCGAGGTCCCTGTCGAACGAAACGGTGATTGTTACGCCCGCTCCAAGGTGCGGGTCGAGGAAATGCGCCAAAGCCTGCGGATTATTGAACAGTGCGTAAATAACATGCCCCCCGGCGCCCACAAGGCACTTCATCCCCTGACAACGCCTCCTCTAAAGGAAAAAACAATGCGCGATATCGAAACCCTCATAACCCATTTCCTGGGGGTCGGTTGGGGGCCGGTCATCCCCCCGGGGGAAGCCGCCGTGGGCGTCGAGGCCACCAAGGGGTGCAACAGCTATTACCTCATAAGCGATGGAGGCACACAGTCGTATCGCACGAGGATCCGCACTCCCTCCTTCGCCCACCTGCAGATGATTCCGCTCATGAGTCGGGGGTTGATGGTCGCCGATCTGCTGGCGATCCTCGGAAGTATCGATTTCGTCATGGCCGATGTGGACCGATAGGCGGGAGGATAAAGAAATGCTCACCCGTGAGGAACTGGCTGAAATGGACGTGGAACTTGCCCATTACGAGCAGAAGCGCGGGGGATGCATCGAAGCGCTCAAAGTCCTTCAGCGCCGGCGCGGCTGGATATCGGACCAAAGCTTGGCCGAACTGGCCGATTTTCTGGAAATGAGCGTGGATGATCTCGATTCGGTTGCGACCTTCTACAACCTGATTTTCCGAAAACCGGTGGGCCGTCACGTGATCCTTGTCTGCGACAGCGTAAGCTGCTGGGCGACGGGCTGCGAGCAGATCCTCGATTACCTCGCGGAAACCCTCGGAATAACCCTTGGGCAAACGACCGCGGACCGGCGGTTCACACTTCTTCCAAACGCCTGTCTCGGGGCCTGCGATCATGCCCCCGCGCTCATGATCGATGCGGATCTCCATGGAGATCTCCGTCGGCAAAAGATAGACGAAATTCTGGCTCGCTACGAATAGAAAGTCATTCTGAATGGAGCGTCCGCTGACGGAAAATATCCGGCCCGGGCAATTTCCCCCGGGCATTGTCGACTACGAAAGGGCAGGGGGGTACCGCGCCTTGCGAAAGGTCCTGGCCGATGCAGACCCCGGGGGCCTTATCAAGACGGTCACCGATTCCCACCTTAGAGGCCGGGGCGGGGCCGGATTTCCCACAGGGCGAAAATGGAGCTTCGTTCCCCGGGGCGAACAGGCCGTCCATCCGGTCTACCTGATTATAAACGCCGATGAGATGGAGCCCGGAACTTTCAAGGACAGGCTGCTGCTGGAAGGAAATCCTCATCAGTTAATCGAGGGAATTATCATCGCCGGATACGCCATCGAGGCCGATACCGCCTTCATTTTTTTGCGGCGGGAATATACGCTTGCGGAACACCGCTGCGCCAGGGCCATAGCCGAAGCCTGCGAGCGGGGCTATCTTGGCCGCGACATACTCGGCAGCGGTTTCAGCCTCGATGTTTACCTCCACTCGAGCGCCGGCCGCTACATCTGCGGAGAGGAAACAGCCCTTCTCAACGCCCTCGAAGGCCGCCGCGCCATCCCCCGGGCCAAACCCCCCTTTCCGCCCGTAACGGGTCTTTGGGGCAAGCCAACGATCGTAAATAACGTTGAAACCATCTGCAACGTACCTCAAATAGCCGAACACGGGGCCGACCGGTTCCGGGCGTTGAGCAACAGCGTCGACGGGGGCACCAAGCTCTACGGCGTGAGCGGCCGGGTCAAAAAGCCGGGACTCTGGGAGCTTCCCATGGGCGCCTCGATCCGAGAAATCCTGGAAGAACATGCGGGGGGGATGAAAGATGGTTGGGCGCTTCGGGCAATAATGCCGGGAGGGGCTTCGACGGAGTTTCTGCCCGCCGATCGGCTGGATGTGAAAATGGACTTCGATTCGGTCGAAGCGGCCGGAAGCCGGCTTGGCACCGGGACGATGATCGTGCTCGACGACCGGACCTGCCCGGTGGGGATGATCCTCAATTTGATGCGCTTCTTCGCGCGGGAGTCCTGCGGCTGGTGTACTCCGTGCCGTGAGGGGTTGCCCTGGCTCGTACGCACTCTCGAAGCGATCGAAAACGGCGAGGGGCAAGCCGCGGATATGGAAATCCTGCACCGTCACACAGGTCTTCTCGGGCCCGGACATACCTTTTGCGCCCTGGCTCCCGGCGCGGTCGAACCGCTTCAAAGCGGACTTGCGCTTTTCGAAGAGGACTTTTTGCGCCACATTCGGCAGAAGAGCTGCCCATGGAAGTAGACTCGAGGAAATGACCGATGGTAACGATTCACATCGACGGTCTGCCCTATGAAGTGGAAGAGGGGCAAAATCTTCTCCAGGCCTGCCTCTCCCGGGGGTTGAACCTGCCCTATTTTTGCTGGCATCCAGCCCTCGGCTCGGTCGGCGCATGCCGTCAGTGCGCGGTAAAGCGTTTCAAAAGCGAAAAGGACGAGCGGGGCGAGATCATTATGGCCTGCATGACACCTGCGGAGGCCGGCGTGCGGATTTCCATTGACGATCCCGAAGTGGCCGCTTTTCGCAAAAGCGTGATCGAATGGCTCATGCTCAATCACCCCCACGACTGCCCGGTTTGCGATGAAGGGGGCGAGTGCCACCTTCAGGATATGACCGTCATGACCGGCCATGCATACCGCGAAAACAGGTTCAAAAAGCGAACCTACCCCAACCAGTATCTTGGAGCCTTTCTAAACCACGAGATGAACCGCTGCATCCAGTGCTACCGCTGCGTGCGCTATTACCATGATTACGCCGGGGCGGGGGACTTGAACGTCTTCGCATCCCGCGATCATGTCTATTTTGGCCGCGGCCGCGCAGGGAGGCTGGAAAGCGGATTTAGTGGCAACCTTGTTGAAATCTGCCCCACCGGAGTTTTTACCGACAAGACATTGGGCAGGCATTATACCCGCAAATGGGATTTGCAGACCGCACCTTCGGTTTGCGTGCACTGCGCCCTTGGGTGCAACACCATACCGGGCTCGCGCTACGGTGAACTGAGGCGTGTGCGAAACAGGTACAATCATGAGGTTAACGGCTACTTCCTGTGCGACCGGGGCCGCTACGGCTACGAGTTCGTAAACTGCGACCGGCGCATTCGGGCGCCCCTGGTCCGAACATCCCGCGGGGTCGAGCAAGTCCTTGTTTCCACCGAAGATGCGCTCAAAAGCGCAGCCGCCATGCTTTCCGAAAGGCGCAAAGTGATCGGTATCGGCTCGCCAAGAGCCTCTCTTGAATCCAATTTCGCTCTTCTGCGCCTGGTTGGTCCGAAGAATTTCCATGCGGGGATTTCGGATAAAGAGCTGGAAGTTCTAAATCTTATCCGGGACGTTTTATGCCTTGGCGCGGCTCGCACGCCCACCTTGAGCGAAACAGCCGAAGCCGGCGCCGTTTTCGTCCTGGGCGAAGACGTAAGCAATTCCGCGCCGCTGCTCGCCTTGAACCTCCGCCAACTGCCCCGCCGAAAGGCTGAAATCGCGATGGCGAAGGTGAAAATCCCCCCCTGGAACGACGCTCCCATCCAGCGGATCGCCGAATTCGAAAAAGGGAGCCTCTACATTGCCTCACCCTGCGCGACCGGGTTGGACGAGGTCGCCTCGAAGAGCTTTCACGGGGACATATCCGAACTTGCCCGGCTAGGATTCGCGGTGGCCTCCGTTCTCGATCCCGCAAACGCTCCAGGGGTCGAAGGCCTTACGGAAAAAGAAAAGATTCGGGCAGGTGAAATCGCCAGTGCACTTGGAGGTGCGGCCCGGCCACTTATTGTTTCAGGCGCCGGATGCGCTAGCCTGGCACTCATCGAGGCCGCCGCCAACATTTGCACGGCTCTTGGAAAAATCGGCGGGCAACCGCAAATCTTTTTCGCGCTTCCCGAGGCGAACAGCCTGGGGCTGGCTCTGCTCGGGGCCGCGGGTGGCCTTGAAACCGCGTGCTCCGCTCTTCGAAGCGGCCGGGCGGATACGGTCGTGGTCATCGAAAACGATCTTTTTCGGCGGTGCGCCGAGGAAAAAGCAATCGCTCTTTTCGACTCCGCAAAATATCTGGTCGCAATCGATCACCTTATAAATCCCACGACCTCCAAGGCCGATCTGGTTTTGCCCGCCGCCGCGTTCGCCGAAGCTTCAGGCACTCTTGTCAATAACGAAGGCCGCGCTCAGCGCTTCTACCGGGTATTGGTTCCCGAATTTGAAGTAAAAGAAAGCTGGCGCTGGATTCGGGATATCATGAGGTTTCTCGGCCGCTCCGAAGCTGAGAAGTGGCATCGCTTGGACGATCTGAGCGTGGCGATGGCGGCCCTGAATCCTCTATTTGCCGGCCTTGTTTCGGTGGCTCCCGATGCCGATTTCAGGCTCGCGGGCGGCAAGATCCCCCGGCAGGCCCCGCGCTACAGTGGGCGAACGGCCATGCGGGCCCACATTGATGTATTCGAACAACCCCCTCCCGACGATCCGGATACTCCACTGACCTTTTCGATGGAGGGCGATCCTCGTCAACCCCCGCCCTCGCTAATTCCACGCTACTGGGCCCCGGGGTGGAATTCGGTCCAGGCCCTCAATAAATTCCAGCAGGAAATCGGAGGCCCTTTGAGGGGCAAAGACCCCGGAGTGCGGTTGATCGAGCCGATCCCGCAGGCAAGAACCGAGTATTTTAGAGATGTTCCCGCTTCGGCTCCGAAAGCCGAAGGGGAAATGTCGTTAATCCCGCTCCACCATATCTTCGGCTCGGAAGAATTGAGCGCTCTATCGCCGGGAGTGGCCGAACTTTGTCCGCAACCTTACGTGGCCCTCAATCCCGAAGACGCCTCCTTTCTTGGACTGTTCGAAGGCGCCCTGGCCAAAGTGGGCGTGGAGGGTTTAACCTGCTGTTTGAGCGTGCGAATAGTTCCGTCTCTGCCTCGCGCGGTGGCGGGACTGCCCGTTGGCCTGCGCGGTGCGCCCGTATTTGAGCTGCCAGCCTCGGGGACGGTTGTAAGGGAAGCCACCGATGAATGAAATCCTGCTTCACATAATAATCGCCCTGGTTGTGCTGATCGGAGCCATGAGCGTCAGCGCCTCTCTCATATGGCTCGAAAGACGGTTGCTGGGCGTTTGGCAGGACCGCTACGGGCCCAACCGCGTTGGCCCCTTCGGCCTTTTTCAGGTGATGGCGGACATGATCAAAATCTTCTTCAAAGAAGACTGGATACCCCCCTTTGCCGACAAACCCGTCTTTGTGCTGGCGCCGGCCATCATCGTCGCCGCAACGCTCATCCCCTATGCGGTCATTCCCTTTTCCCCGGGCATAGTCGTTGCCAACCTCAACATCGGCCTGCTCTTTTTCCTGGCCATGGCCTCGCTAAGCGTCTACGGAATCGTTCTGGGCGGCTGGTCTTCCCGGAGTAAATACCCGCTGCTCGGAAGCCTGCGGGCCACCGCCCAGTTGCTCAGCTACGAAGTCTTCATGGGACTCTCACTCATGGGCGTTGTGATGATGGCGGGCTCCTTCAGTCTTGAGGCCATCGTCGAGGCCCAGCGCGGATTGTGGTTTTGCATTCCTCAATTTGCGGGATTCGTAATCTTTTTCATCGCCGGCCTGGCGGAGACACACCGGCTGCCCTTCGACCTGCCGGAGGCGGAAAGCGAACTCATAAGCGGCTTTCACACCGAATATTCAGGTCTTAAATTCGGGATGTTTTTCGTCGGGGAATACCTTGGCGTCACCTTCACCTCGCTAATGATCGCCACTCTTTTTTTCGGCGGCTGGCAAGGTCCCCTTCTGCCGCCAATCGTGTGGCTTCCGGGAAAGACTCTGGTGTTCATCTGCCTTTTCATTTTGATCCGGGCGGCCCTGCCAAGGCCGCGCTACGATCAGCTCATGTCCTTTGCCTGGAAGATCCTTTTGCCGCTTTCCCTGCTGAACCTGCTTGCGACCGCGGGCGTTCTGCTCATTCTTCGTAAATAGGGGGCGTTCATGCTGAGCATACTGCGAACCTTATGGGGCGTTTTCCTGCACATGTTTCGCAGCAGGGAAACCATACAGTATCCCGAGCAGAATATACTCGATCCTCCGCGGTTCCGCGGGCGTATCATATTGTCGCTCGACCCCGACGGACAGGAGCGCTGCGTGGCCTGCTATCTGTGTTCGGCCGCCTGCCCGGTCGACTGCATCGCCCTCCAGGCCGCTCAAGACGTTAACGGCAGGCGCTATCCCGAATTTTTCCGCATTAACTTTTCGCGCTGCATTTTGTGCGGATTCTGTGAAGAGGCTTGCCCGACCTATGCCATACAACTCACCAACGATTTCGAATTCAGCGAGTATGACCGAAACAACATGGTCTATGAAAAGGAAGATTTACTGATAAGCGGCCCCGGAAAGCACCCCGACTATAATTTCTTCCGGGTTGCGGGCGTGGCGGTCGGAGTAAAGGGAAAAGGGGAGTCGGAAAACGAACTGCCTCCGGTCGATGTTCGCAGCCTGCTGCCGTAGGCCGCCGGGCAATGGTCCGAAAAAGGAAAGGCGATGAATATTCTATTCTACATGGCCTCGATCGTAGCCGTGATTGCCACCCTCATGGTGATCCTGGAGTTTAATCCGGTTCACGCACTGCTATACCTGATCGTGTCGTTGCTCTCCCTGGCGGTGATTTTCTTTCTTCTGGGGGCGCCTTTCGCCGCCGCCCTGGAAGTGATCATCTATGCCGGAGCCATAATGGTGCTGTTTGTGTTCGTGGTCATGATGCTAAACCTGGGGCCGCGGTCCGCCGATGAGGAACGCTCCTGGCATCCGGCGCGTGTTTGGTTCGGGCCGTTTTTGCTCTCCGCCGCACTTTTGGCTGAACTGCTCTTTGTCCTGCGGGGCGGAGGGGGTGCGGGTTTTGGCGAAGTGAGCCCCGAAGAAGTCGGGATTGCCCTCTTCGGTCCCTATCTACTTGCAACCGAGCTTGCCTCGATGCTTCTTCTAAGCGGCCTTATAGGTGCCTACCACCTGGGGCGCGGTTATGGGGAAGCCCGCAGGCACGAACCCGGCCCGGTGGAGGAATCCACGCCATGACCCGGATCGTTGGACATGTGCTCATTCTTGCGGCGGTGCTGTTTTTCCTCGGACTCATCGGAGTGCTCGTACGTCGCAATATCGTCTTCATGCTTCTGTCCATTGAAATCATGTTCAATGCCGCGGGGCTTGCCTTTGTGGCCGCGGGCGCCCGCTGGGCAAAACCCGACGGCCAGATCATGTTCATCTTCATTGTTTCCATGGCCGCCGCGGAAGTCTCCGTGGCCCTGGCCCTTGTGCTGCAGATGCACCACCGCCTGAAGATTTTGGATACGGACGCGGCGAAAAGCCTGCGAGGCTGATATGCTCGAACTTCTCTGGATAATTCCCGCACTGCCTTTTGCCGGCTCGCTTTTTCTGGCCCTGCTCGGCCGGAAGCTCCCGCGCCGGGCCATTGCCTGCCTGGGCGCGGGTTCAGTTGGAATCTGCGCGCTCCTGACGGGCCTTGTGGCCATAAGTTTTATCGGCCACACTTCCTCCCACTCCTTCACCTATACTCAAACCCTCTGGAGCTGGCTCGATGTCGCGGGCTTTGGTCCCTCGGTTTCCCTCCACCTCGACGCCCTTTCCCTTGTGATGATTCTGGTCATAACCTTGGTCTCCTTTCTCATCCATCTGTACTCTACCGAATTCATGATCGGCGATGCGGACTACAGCCGGTTTTTTGCGCAGATGAATCTTTTCGTGGGCTCGATGCTCACACTGGTGCTGGCCGACAACTTCCTGCTTTTGTACCTCGGTTGGGAAGGCGTGGGGCTTTGCAGTTATCTTCTGATCGGTTTCTGGTACGGGGAACCTCAAAACGGTTACGCAGCCCGGAAGGCTTTCATCGTCACCCGGGTGGGCGATACGGCGTTGGCGATAGCGCTGTTTATCATATTCACCCACCTCGGGACCCTGCGGATCGGGGAGGTCATGCTCGCGGCCCGTGACACCTGGCCGGCGGGTTCTCCCATAGCCACAGTGACCGCCTTGCTCCTGCTTGCCGGGGCGGTCGGAAAATCGGCCCAGTTGCCTCTTCAGACCTGGCTTCCCGACGCCATGGCAGGCCCCACCCCGGTAAGCGCGCTGATCCACGCCGCCACCATGGTTACCGCCGGAGTCTATCTTATCGCCAGGACCAACGTGCTCTTCATGCTTTCGCCGGCGGCCCTGACCGCGGTGGCCGTAATCGGGGCGGCCACCCTGGTTGTCGCCGGCTTCAGCGGCTTGGTGCAGCACGATATAAAACGTGTTCTCGCCTACTCGACCATCTCCCAGATAGGCTACATGTTTCTCGCCCTGGGCGTCGGGGCCTGGTCGGCGGCCATATTCCACTTCATGACCCATGCCTTTTTCAAGGCTCTTCTCTTTCTTGGCGCCGGCTGCGTGATTGCCGCCACAGACGGCGAACATGACATGTTCAAAATGGGCGGGCTGCGAAAACAGATGCCCCTGGTGTTCTGGACGTTCCTCATCGGCGCTTGCTCGCTTTCGGCCGTTCCGCTTATAACCGCGGGCTTTTACAGCAAGGACTTGATCATCTGGAAGGCTTATTGTTCCGCTCGCGGCTCCGTTTGGCTGTGGGCGGCCGCCATATTCGGCTCGCTTCTGACCTCCATGTATACCTTTCGGATGGTGCTGCTGACTTTTTTCGGACCCCTTCGCAAAAATGCCACCAAACGGCCCGGATGGCCAATGAGCCTGCCCCTGGTGGTTTTGGCCGTTCTGTCGATAGCGGGCGGCCTGGTGGACCTCCCGAAAAATTTCGGAGGCGGCTCAGCACTCACAAAATTTCTGACCCGGGATCTTCCTTCCTTTGTTACCGCCCCCGGCCGGGCAGTCCATCAAGGCATGTTCGGGGTGTTTGCAGCCTGCGTCTCCCTTGGCGGTATCCTGCTGATCGAGTTGTTGATGCGGTCCCGAATGTACGAAAAGATTTCCGAATCTCCTCGGGCAAAGGCGCTCCACAGCTTTTGGTTTTCCGGCTGGGGATTTGACCGCTTATATGACCTGGTGCTCGTTTCCCCCTACGCCATGCTGGCCCGCATCAACCGCGACGACGTGATAGATTATTTCTACACCGGGCTCTCCCGGCTCAGCCGGCAGGGCTGGAGAGGGCTTTGCGCCACCGAAAACGGGCGCGTTCGCTCCTTCGTGCTGGGGATTGCCCTGGGTGCGGCCATAATAATAGGATTGGCGGTGTTCTTATGATACTGGCCGGGCTGATACTCATTCCCGCCGTCGGGGGGCTTCTTGCCTGGTTTACCGAACGGTTTAATCCCGCCCGGCCCAAGTTCGCGGCTCTTGCCGCCATGGCCGCCGAACTCCTCGCAGCCGTTTATCTGGCCGCTTTTCGTTCGGGCTCGGCCCGATTCGTGGTCCCATGGATTCCACGGTTTGGCATAACAATCCATCTTTACTGTGACGGGCTGAGTCTGGTTCTGGTGCTTCTTACTGCCTTCCTGGGCCTTGCGGCCGTAGCCTCCGCCTGGACCGAGATAAACGAGCGGACCGGCTTTTTCTATTTCAACCTGCTGCTGACACTTTCTGGCGTTACGGGAGTCTTTCTTTCCCTCGACCTGTTTCTATTCTATTTTTTCTGGGAAGTGATGATCCTCCCGATGTATTTCCTTATCGCCCTTTGGGGCCATGAAAACCGGGTCTACGCCTCCTGTAAATTCTTCTTGTTCACCCAGGTGAGCGGCCTTTTAATGCTTGTGGCCATCCTCGCCCTCTATTTTCTTCACGGCCAAAACACGGGCCATTACACCTTCGACTACATCCAACTGCTAAAAACCCCGCTTTCTCACTCGGCGGCCATGTTGATCATGTCAGGATTTCTCATCGCCTTTGTCGTAAAACTGCCCTCCGTACCCTTCCATTCCTGGCTCCCCGACGCTCACACCGAAGCTCCCACGGCGGGAAGCGTCGTTCTGGCCGGCCTTCTTCTCAAGACCGGCGCATACGGTATCCTGCGCTTCGTCCTTCCGCTGTTTGCCTCCGCTGTTCGCCATTTCGCGCCCATAGCCATGGCGCTGGGAGTCGTCTCCATTCTCTACGGCGCTCTGCTGGCCTTCGGCCAGCGGGATCTCAAAAGAATGATCGCCTATACGAGCGTCAGCCACATGGGATTCGTTCTGCTGGGAGCCTTTGCCGGTAGTCGCCTGGCCCTCTACGGGGTGGTCATGCAGATCCTTTGCCACGGCATCAGCACGGGAGCACTCTTCATCCTCGTTGGCGGCCTGCGGGAAAGGCTCCATACCCGGGAGCTCGATTCCATGGGAGGGCTTTGGTCCGCAATGCCGCGCCTGGGCGCCTCCCTGATGCTTTTCGCCATGGCCTCCCTGGGTCTTCCCGGCCTTGGAAATTTCATCGGAGAATTCCTGGTGCTTCTGGGAGTCTTCCAGGTGAGTCCCTTTTGGGCCGTTTTGGCCTCGCTCGGATTTGTAACCTCCTGCGTCTACTCGGTTTGGATCGTCCAGAGAACGATTCACGGCCCCAACACGCGGGGGTGGAACCCGCCCGATCTTTCCGGAAGGGAGACGGTCGTAATGGCTGCTATGAGCGTTTTGATCCTGTGGTTGGGCCTTTTTCCACGGCCCGTTTTTACCGCTGTTTCGCCTTTTGTGGAAAACTTGCGGCAAAAACCTCAGAGCAGCGCGCCCGCGCCGGAAAGTGGCCGCACCACCGGGGTTTCCCGCGCCGTTCGAGGAAGGACCCCATGACCGCGGCCCTTTCATCCATATCTCCACTGATATGCCTCGGGGCCGCGGCGGTCCTTGTCATGCTGCTTGTGGCCCTGCGCCGCGCCTATACGGGCATGGCCGCTCTCACCCTGGTCGGACTCGGTGCGGCCTTTTCAACCCTGCCCCTTATGGTGGACTCAAATCCACACCGGCTCTTCTTTCTCATGCTCAACGGGTATACGGCCTTTTATGCGGGCCTGCTGATTTTGGCCTCCGCCGCCTGCGTAGCCTTTACGTTCAGCTACCTGAAAGAATTTGAGCGGAACCGCGAAGAATTCTTCATCCTTATGCTTCTTGCCACCCTGGGGGCGACGGTATTGGCCGCCGCGGATCATTTCGCCACATTTTTCCTGGGTTTCGAGTTGCTGAGCGTCTCCCTCTATTCTCTCACAGCCTTCCCTTCCATGACTCAAGGCCATATCGAGGCCGCCGTCAAATACCTGGTCCCGGCCTCCGTCTCCTCGGCTTTCCTGCTCTTTGGGATGGCTTTGATCTATGCCTGGTCGGGCGAAATGTCCATCAGCCGAATTGGCCATGAACTGCGGGCGGCTCACATACATGCCGACTATCAATGGATGGTCGCAGGACTTGCAATGATTGTGGTGGCCATGGGTTTCAAGCTCGCACTCGCGCCCTTTCACCTCTGGACGCCCGATGTCTACCAGGGTGCCCCCGCACCGGTAACGGCCTTCATAGCCACCGTATCCAAGGGGGCCGTTGTCGCGATGCTTCTTCGGCTTTTTACTCCCGCTGAGATCCAGACCGGGAGCACCCTGTTTTGGGTGTTCGGCTTCATGGCCGCCCTCAGTATGATAGCGGGCAATCTCCTGGCCCTTTTTCAAGAAAACGTCAAACGCATCCTGGCGTATTCTTCGATAGCCCATTCGGGCTATATCCTCGTGGCGTTTCTGGCGGGCGGTGCAAGGGCCATCGAAGCGGTATCCTTTTATCTGATCACCTACTTTCTGGCCACCCTGGGTTCTTTCGGGGTCGTCTCGGCGCTTTCGACCCCCGGCATGGAAAGGGAAAACCTGGATGACTACAGGGGACTTGCCCGGCAAAATCCCTTCCTAGCCGCGGTGTTTACCCTGATGGTGCTCTCCCTGGCCGGATTGCCGCTGACCGCCGGATTCATCGGCAAGTTCTACCTGACCCTGGCAGGCGTTGGCGCGGCCCTCTGGCCCCTGGTCATAATCCTGGCCCTTACCAGTGCAATGGGCCTTTACTACTATCTGCGCATCCTGGTCGCCCTGTTTGTCTTGGCACCTTCGGGCGGAGACCGGCGGCCAAAGCCCCCCCTTTCTTTTTCAAACGCCTTCGTTTTGACCCTCCTTGCCGTTTTGCTCTTTTGGATTGGAGTGATGCCCGCGCCCGTTCTCAACCTCGTTCGGGCGATGGTTGGCTGAAAAGATCTACTCGATCCGCTCGATCAGAAGCATTCGGACCAGCACCGACGCCACAACCACCAGGGGGCTGGCGAAAAATACGCCCAAAAAACCGGAAAGAAACCCCATGAAAACGATGGCCGAAACGATCAGCAAAGGCGGCACCCGAACCGTTTGCCGCTGGATGAGCGGCCCCAGAATGTAGCTCTCGACAAGGTGAACCCCGAGGAACAGAATCGCCACATACATGGCCTTGTAGGGGCTTACGGTGAGAGCGATCAGGATGGCCGGAATGGCGGATACGATCGCCCCGACCACCGGTACGAAATCGAACACCCCCGCCAGCAGGCCAAGAGTCATGGCAAGCGGCACATTCAGCAGCCATAATCCGATCAGCACCATGAGCCCTACCGAAACCATGTCCAGTGCCTGGCCTATGAGCCACCACTGGAGCGCATCGCCGATCGTGTTGATGATCTTATGTGCGCGCAGCCGATTTTCGCGGGGAACGAACTGGAGGATTCCACGCAGATACAGGTCCGGGGAAACCGCCATGTAAAGTCCAAAAACCAAAATGGCCAAAAAGCTTATTGTGGCGCCAACGGTGGTGAAAAGAAATCCTGCGGCCTTTCCGGCTATCGAGGCGGCGTTGTTGCCAAGCTTGCCCGCTCCCGCCATTTCCGCCGAAAAAACCTTCCCGAGCGGACTTTTGGCGATCATGTCGTGCAAATTTGCTATTGCGGCCGGAAGCGCGCCGAATAGCTTGCTGAATTGATCGGCAATGTTTGGCCCCAAGAAAAACACGGCCGCGAAAATGAGTCCCCCGAGAGCCAAAACGATCACCACCAGGCATATGTTGACGTGAAGCCCGGATTTGCGGCTCATCCAACTGCTTGTTCTTCGCAAGATTATCGCTGCGAGTATGCCGGCGAACAGAAGGTAGACGAACTCCCGGGCATACCAGATGATCGCCGTCGCGATAAGCGCGCCCATGATGATGGCGACCGCGATGAATACCTTGCGCACGAAGCGCTCTTCGTCGGTTGGCCTGGAATCGTTGGCGATGTGTGTGTTAACCCCTTTCCGCGGGTTTGGACAAAGGTTGCCTGTTTTTTCTCGAAAGCGGCAAGGTCCTTTAATTTTAAAATAATTATCGGCCCCGATTTGGCCATGGTTGTGCTAGATTGGATCAACCTTCTTCCGCCCGGCATATTCCGCACAGTAAGAAGCACCGGGCTTCATCGCTGCTAGAAAAAACCCGCCCCGGGCGAAAAACTAAAAATCCCGACTCCTCCTTTTCAACCCATTGTGCGCGGAAGTTACTGAATTATATTTGGCACAGACCTTTTCGGCTTTCTTCAAAAGGCGCGCACACCCGTTGTCGTGAGCACAAAAACGGATAAGTCCAAAGGCGCCCTCTGATGTGAACTTTTTTTACGTTCAGCGCAAGCATCCAATTCGAGAGTGCCCGACCATGAAACTGCTCATAATACAACCGTCGCATTTTCTCGGCAGATCGAACAGAAACCTCTATAAAGGCGGAAAGAAAAACCTGGTCGGTTTGACTCTGCCTTACCTCGCCTCCCTCACGCCCGCTGGTTGGGAGGTAAAGCTAATCGACCAGCAGCTTGCGGATATCGATTTCGACGCCGAGGTGGACCTTGTGGCCATCACAGTCTGGACGGCCAACTCCCTGCCAGCCTACGAAATTGCCGACAAATTCCGGGCTCGGGGCGTGCGGGTGATAATAGGCGGGCCGCACACCTTCTTTTTTTCCGGGGAAGCCTCCGAGCATTGCGATGCGGTGGGAATCGGAGAAGGAGAGACAATCTGGAAGAAGATGCTCGAAGATGCGGCAAACGGCGGTCTGAAAAAAGTCTACCGGGCCGAAGGTTCCCACGATCTGAAAGACCTTCCCTTCCCGCGCTACGAACTGCTGGATTTTCGCAATTACAGCCGGTTCAAGACCTTGGCCGTCCAGACCTCCAGGGGATGTCCTTTTCGTTGTGATTTTTGCTCGGAGCGCTTCTTCCTGGGAAACTCCTATCGCTTTCGCCCCGTTTCGGACGTTATCGATGAAATCAGACAATCCGGAGGAAAATACTTCTTCTTTGCCGACAGCACCTTTGCCGGGAAAAAAGAGCACAGTTTGGAACTTATGGAGGCTCTCGCCCCGCTCGGCGTTCGATGGTCCGCCCTATGGTCGGCCAATCTTTGCCGCAACCGCCAATTCATGGACCTTGCGAAAAAAAGCGGCCTGCTGCACCTGAATATCGGTATGGAAAGCATCGATCAGGCTACCCTTACGGGCATGAACAAGAGGGCGAACAAGGTAGGTTACTATTCGGAAATATTGAAAAATCTCCGGGAAAGAGGGATCAGCTATTCGCTGAATTTCGTCTTCGGCTATGACTCGGAGGATGAAAGCATCTACCGGGCGACCTTGCGTTTTCTTCGAAAAAACAGTGTCCCGGTCGCCTACTTCAACATTCTCACCCCTCATGCGGGGACCCCCTTCTATGAACGGATGGTTGGCGAAGGCCGCCTGAGAGATGTCGAAAACATAGGGCGCTGGCCCGAGACCGCCTGTTTTTTCCAGCCAAGGTATTGCACCCCCGAACAACTGGAAGAAAATGTGAAAACAATGTACCGCAAATTCTACAACCTCGGATCGATCTTTTCGCGTTTGCCTATTCCTACCAGTCGGTCGGACATTGCATCCTGGGTGGTGAATTTTTCCCAGCGAAAGACCTTGCACGCAAATACCGCAATGGAAAATTTCGACAACTTTTAGGGCCTCGACATGCCTCGAGCAAGCATTGACATCCCCTGGTCGCGGGAAAAGGGGCCGCGCGTCCGCGTGGAAGCCGCTGGCAAAAATGCGGGTATCGATATGCCGCCGACCACGAAATCATAGCGGAAGAGGATGAAAAAAGGGTCTGGATTTCAAGAATGCTCAAAAGATTGGTCGAGAGCAGCCGCGTGGGCGTCGTCATGTTTATTGCCGACGATTGCGTTCCCCTCCCGATTTTCTCAAAAACGCCCTTGAGGCCATGGGGAAATTGCCGGTGGGGTTGGGGCTGGTGGGCTTGAATTACAGCTTCCAGGACGGCAACAGGGTTGCATCCATTTTCTTGGCGACAAACGGTTGCTCCTCTTGCTTGGCGGGAAATTCTTCAATTCCGGCTATCATTATTGCTGCGTCTAAAAGGTAAAATTAGCTTTCTCTACTGTTCCGGGCCGACCTCATCTTCTTTCTGCATGGACCGGCGGCAGAAATCCGGGCTTTCATAGCGCAAAGCCAGAGCCTCGATGTTGACTGGCGTAGCGCAGGTCGTGAAGTCAAAGTTGCCGGTCAAATTGAAATTGCGCCAAGCGACCGGCGAAATGTGCTTGAGGATTTTTATGGCCTCCTTGTCGCCGACTGCAAGCTTTTGCTCGTATACCCGCGATAAGAGCAACATGTCTAATTTTTTACTGTATGGAAACAATCGCTCCAGCACTACACCACACAGGATCGGTTATGCCCGTGTCGGTAGTGTCGGCCAAAACCTCGATTCTGAGCTCGATGCATTGCGGCACGCCGACTGTGGCAAAATATTTTCCCAAAAAAATGATTGGCTCGCGGATGGCTCGGCCGGCAAGGAATGAAGTGCTGGAAACTGCCCGATCAGGCGATACGCTGGTGGTAACCGAACTCAGTCGTATGACTCGCTCCTTTTTGAATCTGCTTGACATAACCAAACTGCTGGCGCAACGTAGAATCAACCTCGGCTCATTACGTTAAAATATCGATACCTCGACCGCTACCGGACGTTGTTTTCTAGCGATGATGAGGGCCATTCACCAAATGGAGCGTGAGTTGCGCGCGGAGCGAACTGCAACGGGCCGTTCGTTGGCTAAAGCTCGGGACGGAACCGGGGGAAGACCTGAAGCTGATTTTACCTTTTCGAGGGGTTGGGCAATAATAGCCTGAGAGGGCCTTTAAGCTCTCCGGGCGTATGAGTCGTCAATACAGCTGGAAGGGGTAGCCGACAGGATCGAGGAAAGAATCCGGCTGGTTTTTCCTACAGGCCCGTTCGAAGAACCGGCCGTTTATAGCTTTCGCAAGGGTTTCGGGGCATTGATATGAAGGTTTTTCCACGATTGTGTCGGTCCCTGTCGGGGTTGCTCTGTGTTTTGTTTGTTTCCCTTGGGTGCTGGAGCAGCGGAGCAGCTCTCACCGTCTCAATAAAGGATGCGGTCGACTTTACCCTGAGACACAACCCGGGGGTGAAAATAGAAAAAGAGAAGCTCGAAGAAAGCGGAGGGCAGGCCCAAGAGGCGTCCGGACGGTTCGACTGGACCATCGAGAGCAAGGATATATGGGAGAAGGAGTCAGACGAACTGTCGCCGGCAGAGAAACTCTTTCTTTTTAAGATCCAGGGAGCCCGCGCCAACGTGCCCGATATTCTAAACTGGGAAGGCAGCCTCTATGAAATAGGCATAAGCAGGGAGCTACGTTCCGGGGTCACCATAACTCCCGAGTTGGCGGGAACCGACGTCTGGGATAACCTCGTGGGGGGCTCTCCAGCCAACCGCCCCGTTCCTGGCGTAAAGATTAGCGTTCCTCTGCTCCGCGGGTTTGGGAGCAGCGTCGCGGGAGCCGATGAACTGGCGGCGCGGAGCAACCTCAAGGCGGCTTCGGCCCTTTACGCATACAACGTCTCCCTGCGGGTCTACCAGACCATCGCCGCCTACTGGGATTGCCTTGCAGCCCTTAAAGATTACCAAACCGCCGGTGAAATGAAAAAGACCGCCGAGGACATTGCCGGGGTCATCGAACGACTGGTGCGCGGCGGCCAGATGAGGCCGTCCGTTCTTCACCAAGTTGAGGGGGCCCTGGCCGAAAGGAAGATGGAGCTGGTCAAAGCCCGGGGGCACCTTTCCCAGGCCGAGCAAGAGCTTGGCTTCCGCATGGGGCTGACGCCCGAAGGACTCAAAGACGCTCCTTTGCCGCGGGGACATTTCCCGACCGTTTTAGACTGGAGCGGTCCTCGAATCGAGTCTCTCAAGTCAAAGCTCGCGGAGGAGGCCTTGAAGAGAAGGGGCGATCTTCTTTCTGCCAGGCAGAACACCCATACACAGGAAGCCCTGCTCAGGAAAGCTGAAAACGGTCTCTTGCCAAGACTTGACCTCCAATCGAGGGTTTCCTTCACAAGCTTGCAAGAATCCAGTTCAGCCGACCGGTTTTTTAGCGCTTACGGCCAGGATTACACTGGTCCCAATTTCTACGTCCAGTTGAACCTGGAAATACCCCTTGAAAACAATTTCGCCCGCGGCGAACTTCATCGCAGACAAGCTCTTAGCAGTGGAGCAAGGCTCCGATCGGTACAGTTGAACAGCCGGGTGGCCTCCGACGTCACTGTGGCGCTGACCGCCTTCGAAAGTTCCATCTCCGAATATGAGCAGGCCGGCCGATTTGCTGAAAACTACGAGCGCGCGGTGGACGACCAGGTGCGGCTGGTCAAGGAAATACAGGGGAACATCACGGATCTCATCACCATGGAGAATAGATATTTTCAGGGCAGGCTGGACGAAATAGAGGCCCAACGCAGGTACGCAATAGCCCTCGCGGACCTGCGCCTCGTAAGCGGGACACTTATGACCACGGGGGGTGCCGTGCTTAAGTTCGATGCCGATGCGATCTCCAGGCCTCCGTTTATTTACGGGGAGAATGGCGACAAGCCGGGCGGGGGCTCACAGTGATGCGTAAGACAACCTTGTGTTTGCTTATTTTTATTTCTCTATCGGCATGGGCTTCCCCCGCGCATGCTCGGAAAGCTGTTGGCGGCGTTGCACGCATTCAGCCGGAAGGCGGCGTTATTTGTCTCTCCGGTCCCCCCGGTGCCACTATTGCCGCAATCAACGTCCGGGAGGGAGAATTTGTAAAAAAAGGCGTTTCACTGGTGATTTTTCAGGGTAACGTTTCCGCGCGGCACGAAGTGAAATTGGCCGAACTTGCAATGAAGGAGGCCGTCGAGCTTGGTCCGGGAAAGATCAAGTTCGAGGGGCTGAAAATGGAAAGCAGCAGGGAATCGGGCTCGAAAGCCATTGGACTGCAGGAGTTGAAGGTGGCCAGGGCCAGGTCGGACGCCGCTTATGCCGAAAGGCGGCGCAAAAGGTTCGATAAGGTCGGGGGAGAGGATCTTTCGGCCGAGGAGACGGACAGAAGGAATAACCAGGCAAGATGTACGAAACTCCTCCTGGACATCGCCACCCTCGAGCTTCAGCGCATGAAGCTCGACTACGACTATGAGATTAAGCTTGCCGCCCAGCGGATGGACAATCTCGTGCTCGGCCAGGAAATTCGTTCCAAACGGGCCATGGAGCAGTTGCAGCTCGCCAGGGCAAAGCTCGCCCAATCAATGATAGTCGCGCCAATCGACGGCACCATCATAGAGGTTGACCGCAGGGTAGGGGAGCGTACGGGAGACGCGGGGACCTGCGTCAAAATGGCGAAGCTCGATCAAATGTATGCCGACGCCAAAATCTATGAGAGCGATATCCCACGGCTAAAGGTCGGCGACAAAGCTCAAATTTCCGGCGATGCGCTCGCCAGCCCGATTGCGGGTGTGGTGGAGTCTATCGGCAGGATCATTACCGACACTTCCAAGATAGCCCATGTCAAGGTCAGGCTAGATGATCCCAAGCAGGTGTCCAGCCTTATCAACATGGAGGTGAACGTAATGATCACGCCATGAGAAACATCTTTAAGCGTTTGACGGCAAATGAATATCGGTCCAAGGGCGACACGGGCAATCCTGAGAAGCACCCCTTGATCGGCGCGGGCGACTTCCAGGCCGGGCGGGAAAAAACTCCGGCGGTGGAAGTCAAGGCCGTGAGCCATTGCTACGGAGCGGGGGAAAACCGCCGGCAGGTCCTGTTCGACAACCACCTGACCATCCATCCGGGCGAGGTGGTGACCATGACGGGGCCTTCGGGTTCCGGGAAAACGACCCTGCTGACGCTCATAGGGACTCTGCGCTCTCTTCAGGAAGGCTCCATAACGGTGTACGGAAGAGCCACAAAAGGATTGAGCGCGGCGGAAGCCGTCAAGATTCGCAGAAAAATCGGGTTTATTTTTCAGACCCATAACCTGTTCGATTCGCTTACCGCCTACGAAAACGTGAAGCTGGCCACAACGCTCGCCGACTGGAGCGGCAGGGAAGTTCACGGGGCCGTGGTGGATATCCTGGCCGCGGTGGGGCTTGCCGAACGTTGCTCATACAAGCCGGGGAAACTCTCCGTTGGGCAAAGGCAAAGAGTGGCGATCGCCAGGGCGCTGATAAACCGCCCCAAACTCATTCTTGCGGACGAGCCTACGGCCGCCCTTGATAAGGATTCCGGCGGACTGATCGTGGAAATCCTTAGGGAAATGGCCAACGCCGAAAACTGCGCGGTCCTGATCGTAACCCACGATAACCGTGTCCTCCAGGTCGCCGACAGGATTGTTCACTTGGTGGACGGGCAGATCTCCTCGATGCCGAATATGGACCGTTGCTTACTCCAGGCGGTGGTGGAATGAGGCTCGAACTCGCCTTGAAAAACACCTTCGCAAACAGGACGCGGACTCTTGCCTCGGTCTGCGGCCTTACTTTCGCCATTTTACTCATGTTTATGCAGCTCGGGTTTCTCGAAGGGGTAAGGAAGGGCGCCGCTTTGCTCTACGAATACCTCGACTTCGATCTCGCGATCGTTTCAAACAAATATCAGACCATGGGCGATTCGGAGAGCTTCGACAGAGTGCACCTCGCGCAGGCAATGTGCGCGCGGGGGGTTGAAAAGGGCATGGGGTTGCTGCTGAGCCAGGCCACCTGGAAAGACCCCGACAACACCCTGCTGAGCCGGATTATCATTATCGGTCTTGCCCGGTCCCCCGATTTCATAGCCGACCCCGATATAAAGAGGGGGTTTGACACGATCTTTATCCCCGACAAGATAATGCTTGACCGGTTCTCACAACCTGTCGTGGGTAACATCGCCATTGGAAGAAGAGCCAAGATAAACGGACATTGGATCGAAGTGGCAAGTCACTTCAAAATGGGCATGTTTTTCGCCGCCGACACCTTTGCCGTGATGAGCCGGGAGACTTTTCTGCACCTGACCGGTCAACCGCCTCAAGACCTCAGCGTGGGTCTTCTGAAGCTAAAGCCCGGCGCCGATCGGGGCGCGGTGAAAAAGGCCCTCGAAAAGATCTTGCCCGATGGTCTCCAGGTCTTTACGCGCGACGAACTCATAGGCAAGGAGCAGGATTTTTTCATATCCCAAAAACCGGTCGGGTTCATGTTTGAAACCGGGGTTGCGGTTGCTTTCTGCGTGGGAGTCATCTTTCTTTTCCAGGTGCTTTCCGTGGAAATATCCAACCGTATCAACGAGTATGCGACACTCAAGGCCATAGGCTTCGATCTGTCTTTTATCTGCGGAGTCGGCCTCAACCAGGCTATCCTTTTCGCCCTCATGGGCTATGCTCCTTCCTTTTTCATAGCCATCGGTCTTTTCAGGCTGATTTACGCGGTCTCAAGACTCCCTGTGTCCATGAACATCCATCTGGCCCTCCTCGTCCTGGCCGATGTCCTGTCCATGTGCGCCATCTCCAGTGTCCTCGTATTGCAGAAGGTGCGCAGGGCCGATCCCGTGGAGCTTTTCTGACCATGATGGGGCAAGGCGCAATTTTATTGGCGACAAAAATGCTCATTCATAAAAAGAAGCGGCTGGCGATTTCCCTTGGCGCCGTCTCTTTCGCCGTGCTGGTCATGTTTATGGAGCAGGGCTTCTTTCACGGGGTCGCTGAAACCCAGGCGCGAATGCTTGCCAAATACAACGCGGACCTTGTAATGATGGACCTCAGGCGGACCGATCTTGGAAAATACCTTATGAATTTCGATCGTGCCCGAATGTACCAGGCCCTCGCGGTGCCAGGGGTCCGGGATGCTTTTCCCGTTTATATGACAAGAGCCGATCTCAAAAACCTGCAAACGGGAGTCACCAGGGGCATTCAAGTCTTCGCATTCCCACCCGACAGACGCCCTTTCAATATCGACTGGTCCAAATCATATAACGACCTTCTGAAGATTCCGGGCATGGTGCTTTTTGACAAAAAATCGAGAAAGAACATCTATGGGACCATCCGGCTACACGAGAGAATAAAGCTCGACGGGAAGTACAGGTGGATAGCCGGATATTTCGAACTGGGCCCCAATTTTCTCTTCGATGGAGCGGTCCTGATGTCCGAGAGGACATGGCTCGAAGGCAAGCCGGCGAAAGAAGCCGAAAAGATCTCTTACGCGTTCATAAAGGCCAAGCCGGGAACCGATATTGAGCAATTGAGAAAAAGGATTTTGAACGCATTGCCCCGGGACGTCCTGGTTCTGACCCCGGAGGAGCTTAGCCGCAATGAAGTGATGTTCACCATCAAACGCGCTCCGATAGGCGCGGTATTCGGCGTGGGAATGATCGTCGGCTTTGTGATCGGTGTGATGATCTGCTATCAGATACTCTACAACGAGGTCACCGATCATATTCCACAGTACACCACCCTTCGGGCCATAGGGTTCGCGGACCGGTTCCTTCTGGGGGCGGTGATCAGGGAATCCGTGCTTCTGGCCGTTCTCGGATTCATTCCCGGTTTTCTTTTGAGTTTCGTGCTTTACCGGGTGATAGAGGGGGGCACCGGAATACTGATGCGCCATAGTTTTTTGAGGGCGGCGACGATATTTGCTCTGGCGGTCATAATGTGCGTGATATCGGGAGTGCTTGCCGCAAGGAAGGCTCTCGCCTCGGACCCGGCGGATCTATACTCCTCCAGGTGGTGAAAAAACGTGGTGTTTCATTCTCTATTATTCCTTAATCGGAAGTGCGAAGGCCTCTTGCGCGCGCTCCCGTCCAAGCGATGAAGTTGGAGAGCATGCAAAACCGGGGGAGGGAGGGTATCCATGTCTAAATCACCGAAAAGTTTCATGGCGAGTCAGGCTTAACGGTCAGCCTGCTTTCGAAATTCGTCAAACTTGCCACGATCGACACAAGCCAGTTCGGTAGTCACCCGCAAGAATAACGAGCGTTTTTCCGCCATGAGACAACGTACCTGAATCTGAGGCAAAAAAGCACCATAAAACCCGTGGGGAAAAACAACACAAATCATAAATAGCGTCGATGATCTCAGATAACGTAATATTGGCTTGAAGGTGCTGAACGGCGCAGGAGCGCAGATTGACACCACCACTGCCAATGGACGCCTTTGCTTCGGGATTTTTGCGGCGCTGGCCGAATTTGAGCGCGAGCTGATTGCCGAACGGACCCGCGCCGGATTAGCTGCCGCACGGGCGCCGGTTGAGTGTCCATGTCGATACGAAAGCAGGGACATTTGGCGACGGACACGCAACCTACATGGTCATCAAATGGTACTAGGGATTTTCGCGGGATAATTGCTATCGAGCAAAAAAATCAGTGAAATCATCTGGCAACATGAGACACTCTGTTGTAAAGTGTCCCGTCAAGCTAACC
>JAJYDE010000030.1 GCA_021777755.1 Deltaproteobacteria bacterium | reverse complement strand
AGATTTCCCCTCCCGATGAAATGACTTCGGATGTCGTTATACACGAGAGAGAGGCTTTTGACCAGAAAATTCACTAACATCGGGATTTTAAAAGTATATTATACGAGAACAGATCCACCGTGATCCGGCAATCCCGCTGGTGGAAAACCGCCTCCATTCGGGGTATACTGGAGCCATCGGATCGAAAGGCATCAAACACTGCTCTACGAAAGGGGGTGACAACCTCATGGACAAAAAACCCGGACTGCTGGTTTGGAACTTCACGTTGGAAGAAAAGGGAAAACTGGACGCCGTGCTAAAGCAAATAGGCGCCCCCGGGGCATCGAGCATCGATGGCGACCAGGGGTATCTCACCCTCAAAGAGATCATCCACACGGGAGCACATGGTTCGGACCCTCTGGAATCGGATGAAAAGGTCCTGCTTTTCTACAATATCCCTCAAAAGGGGGTATTTCTGCTGATGAATGTTTTCAAAAAAGAAGACCTTCCTCGCCCCATTTATGCCGTTGTGACCGAACATTCCATTCAATGGCCTTTTGCCGAACTCCTCGATCACCTCGTCCGGGAAAGGGATAATGCGGAAAAAAGGGTTTCCCCCACTGAAACTTCCCCGCCTCCCGGGCCGTGAGCCATGCCGGATCGACAACGGCCGAGGCGTGGAAGGATTAAATCACAAAAGCATATGGACAGCATGGGTAAATTTTGCTACATATGCGCTCATTGTTGGATCGGGACGTGGCTCAGCCTGGTAGAGCGCTGCGTTCGGGACGCAGAGGTCGCTGGTTCGAATCCAGTCGTCCCGACTCAACTTGCCTCACAATTTCGGTAAGTTAAGTTACTTGAGGCAGGTTCGGTTTGCGAGGGCAATCGGGGGTGGAGGTCATGCTCTGGTCTGATTGCCCTCTTTTTTTGCCGTGTCTTCGAGTTGTCAAACGTCGAGAAATTCCAGTATGACCCATTTCCCGTTGATTACCCCGCCGGTCTTGAGAAGAAAATCATCCCGCCGACTCATTGCCGGCCTTCCCTGTGCCGCGGTTCCGCTAGAATTATTTGCCTAAACCCGTATCTTCCCTGCTCTGTTTCATCCCTTGGCACTTGTCCGATCGGCTGTTTGTGCGCTCTTAGGGACGCGCTCCATTTTCTACCAAATTAGTGTGAGATGTTGCCCTGCTTGCCAGCGGCAAGTCCCCCTTTCCATAACTGGTCGAGATGTTGTAAGTTGACACCTTACCATGCTGTGTTGTGTAGTGGCCTCATAAAGGATGGATAAAGTCAAAGGGTGGCCGCGCTTTTCACGCAGGGATATTATTAGATTATGATTGTAGTTTATGTGCCATGGACATTGTATTTCGGTTTGACCTGTTTGAACGATTTCAATTATAGTTATTACGGCGATGCTATAAACATCACTAGAAGTTATTTCAACATTACCTATTGTTATTATTTTGGCATACTATGCTGGTAAATGGGTTTGGCATGGACCAAAAGCACAATAATATAAGAACTGCACAGTAAAATATGCGCGATGTCCAGAAATGACGAGGTAATGATGCTGAAATCAGCCGGTATATGTGAAATGTGTGGTAACTATGTTGGAGTAAGACAGAAGGCACATATTATGACGGAAGGGAAAAAGACCGAGAATAACCTTCTAATGCTTTGTCCAACTTCCCATATAATGTTTGATACACACGTTAAACCAAAGGTGTTCATGGCAATGATAGATGCAGGTGTCGAGGGTATGCCAGAATCATGGAGAAAGTCCATTTATGATCAGGCAGCAGAGGCATCAGCAAAGGCAAGGGCATTCACGGGGAAGATGCCGGGCTGAAATTAATTTCGACGTGCTCGGAATTGAGACACTGCTGGCGTTTTCCTTCGTTCGCATGCAGGGGGCAAACTTCGGTCTGATTGCCCCCTTTTTAGCCGTGTCTTCGAATTGTAAAACGTCGCGAAACTACTTCATCGTCGGGCACTTTTCCGATAACTTTTCGAATTCCGGCACTCGCTCCCATCCCCACAGTCCGGCTCTTCCGGGGAGAAATTTGTTTTTCATGACCTCTTCGGTAACGCTGCAGTACATGACCTTGGCCTTTTGAGCGCATTGAGTTTGATGCCTCGGACACAGCGGGGCCGCTGGCCCGGCCCGAAGCGTTCCGGAAGATGCAAAAACGCTTAGCGCTAAAACTGAAAGCAGATAGAATAGCTTTTTCATGGGAGGTTCCTTTCCTTGACAATACAATCAATTTTAAAATCGGGCTGGTCACCCGCCTCGACCATACACTGCCCACTCTGTTCGCCAATTGATAATCCAAGAACCGGGCCGGCGAAAAGAATTCCCTGCTTTTTTACAACCGCTTGAATTAGCTGATCTTTGTTAGTATTATCCGGGACTCTGGGGAAGTTGCCCATAAGGAAATTAAAGAAACTTGCAACCGCCTGAAAAGGAATTTTCACGGGATGGGGGAACTCGGGGCCGCGCTCTCATTGTTTCTCTCAGGTGCGATTTGTTCTCTTTTCCAATCAGCAGTTAGAACGGGGGCATGAGTTCCCAGTCTGCGGAGGTAGTCGAAAACCATGCGGACGTTGCATGCAAGTTGGCGCATTTTCTGGGCTACACACGACACTCTTTTGTACTTTATAACTCCGATGGCAAAGCGTCTTAGCCGGGAAATGTTCTCAGGGCCAAACCCCTTGCCGATGCGGACTCGATCCTCGTCGTAAACCCGGTCGAGGATATAGTGGCAACTGTTCTCGATCCCCCAGTGCCCCCGATTGGTGGCAAGAACGCTTTGCGGGTCTGCCTCCCTTGGCGATTGGCTGGTAACGCCCTAACAGGTTTCGCGAGAGGTTTTTCCTGACTTTTTATCGATGCAGTGGCGCTCGATCATGAATGGCTGCCCCACGTGAGGAAAGTCCAGACAGTCGTTTAGCTCTGAGGTGATCCAGCTTTTTCGGGTTTCGATGCGACCGTGATCGGCAGAATTGTCGATGTGGTCGGGTTCTTTCCGGTCGAGGAAAAACAATGCGATGTCTTTAAGGAGCGCGGGTTGGTTTGCTTTAACGGTGAAGTGATAGTGGGCCTTGCGCTTCAGGACCAGGTAATCGGCGAAGCCGCGCCGGGTGAGAAGAGCGTCGGCAGTGATAATCTTGCCCTGGATGTCGAGCGAATCAAGAAGGGGAATAGCTGTTTTGATCTCGTTTGTGCGCTTGGCCTCCTCATTTTCCCGTCGCGGAAGGAAGCCTACTTTTTTCGGGTGTGGCAACTTTTGGTCTGATGGCCGATGGCACTCATAATATGAGTTTGATACCCCTTCTCATCGAGAGCATTGCACATAGTCTTGCCGTCGATCGCAAGGCTTTCATCCTTCCGGCACCTAAAGCGTTCACGCGCTTTTTGCCCAAGACTGTTTGCCCAGTCTGCGATGGCCTTATAACCTCGCATTCCGCACAAAACCGCGCCGGCGGATATGGCAAGCACGGTTGCAAGCCTGTGACGGCGTCCTTGAATGCGGCGAGGATCGGGAATATCGGCGAAAAATTGGGGCAAAGTCCGCATCTTATCAGCGGTTATCGTCATTTTTGCTGCTCCGGTGTACAGGTTGGGTTCGAGGATGGGACGGGACAGTAATTCTTGTGCATCGGGTTGCAGTGGTTTTAGGAAGATCATTTTGTGTGAAGGGGTTTTAGCGCCATAACCCTTGCCAGAACGACGGAAACCTTTCGTGCGACCCGCTAATATCCAATTTGCCGCTCTGTAGACGGTGCCGTGGAAACGTTGAGGATCCACAAAGGTCTCAAGCAATACCAGGGGGGGGCCGAAGGTGTTTTGCCAATCGGAGGGTAGCCTCTTCTGGCACAGAGACAAAATGCGAGACCCCAGATTCGGAACGTGCCAGTCAGTAAGGATCGGGAAGCGGCTGTTGTTCGCTATCAGTTTAAGGCGATCAAACTTATGACGTGAACTCCAGCCAATCCATTGATCACGTGCCGCGCACTTCAATGCAGCGGCCGAAAAGCTCGGGAGTGCCACCCATTGGTTATGCCACATTGCGACATACCAAAGGGTTTCGCCTATCTTGGGCAAACGTCCCAGGTAATGATGCTCACCCATCAGTTCCTGGTGGCGACTTTCTTCGGATCGCTCTGCGGGCCTGACTTGGATCTGCCGAATGTCCAACGGGGATCACCTCCCGAATGAGTATGAGAGGCACTCCTTATACACCAACGGGAAAGAGTTGATCAGACAGGAATTTAAACCGATGATTTACTTTGTTGATTTTGGATGAATCAATTCACCCTGTTGTTTCTGTCTTGACTAATTCCGGTCCTCCACCTAAACGTCAATGACCTCTGAAAGGGTTGCGCGTGTCATATAACGCCCAAGAACCACAACCATCAATGAGCAACCTCAGCCGCGACGAGGAGGTTTTCAATGCGAGGGTGGGCGGGAGCCTCAGCCACTCCTTCCGACCTCGCTTGATTGACCTGTTCTCAGGCGCCGGGGGCATGACGGTTGGCTTCACCGCCCTCATGGGACACTTCTTTGAACCGGTATGGGCTAACGACTTCAACGCTTGCGCGGTGCAAACCTACAATGCGAATTTTGGTGCACACTGCACGCCCGGCGATATCGTCGATCTTCTTCAGGACCGATCCGTCGCGATTCCCCATGCCGAGGCAGTCATCGGAGGTCCGCCGTGCCAAGGGTTCAGCCTTTTGAATAAGCTGCGCGACGGAGACGAACGCAAGCAGCTCTGGCGCCCCTTTATGGCTGTCGTCAAGAGGGCTGGCGCAGACGTTTTTCTTATGGAAAACGTCCCCCAACTGATCGGGTCCGCCGAACATCAAATGATTCTCGACAAGGCCTCGGAGATGGGGTTCAAGACGGTATCCGCGCGACTCTGCGCAGCCGACCACGGAGTACCTCAAATTCGCTGGCGGGCGTTTATCATCGGCAGCAGATTGTGCGATCCGCGAGCGGTCTTCCCGCCGAAGAGAACCCATTATTCACCCGATCTGAAGCAGAGACGCGGTTTTGCCGAAGGAGAGATACCCTTCATAGCGCGCCCGCAACCTTATCGAACGGTGCGGGACGCCATCGGCGATCTTGAACCGCCGAGGGGTACGGAAATCAGGGATGATGCTCCTCCCTACGACTTGCACTTCGGGCGTTGTCCCACGCAAAAAAGCTTGAAGCGCTACATGGCTGTGGCCGAGGAAGGCATGAATCGTTTCGACCTTCAAAAACGTGCGCCGGACCTGACGCCCGGATGTTGGATACGAAAGACGTCCGGGGGCACCGACCTGTTCGGACGGCTCTGGTGGAACAGACCCGGAGTCACAATTCGGACCGAGTTCTTCAAGCCGGAAAAGGGCAGATACCTCCACCCCGAGCAACATCGCCCGATTACGCACCGGGAGGCCGCCCGATTACAGTCGTTTCCCGACGGGTTCCATTTTGTCGGGTCTAAAATTGAAGTTGCCAAACAGATAGGCAATGCCGTACCGCCCCTGCTGGCGGCCCGCCTCGCCGACTGTGTCTACGCCCTGCTCCTGGAGGCGAGGGGGAAGGAAGGGCAGAGGTCTTAAGCAGGCAGCGGCGCAGCCGAAGGATGTCCCGTTTACACCGGATGAACACCAAGCCCGAAATTAAGGTTCGCAAACGGCTTTACTCAGGCAGCCAATACTCTTCCATCTCAGCAAATATCCGCACATCGTTCTAAGCGGCGGCGAGCTGATGATCGCAGCCGCAATTGGCGATCGGCCCCGCCGTGCTGTTTTGTAACTGCCTGAAGCAACCGATCTTTTATACTATTATCCGGGACTTTGGAGAAGTTGCCTGCAAGGGGAAGCAAACTTGCAACCGTCCGAAAAGGAATTTTCACGGGACGGGGAAACTCGGCTCCGCGCTCTTTTTATGAACCGCAATAAAGAGTATCATATGGCGGTTTGGTTTTGCGCATCCGGAAGCCGGGAGCAGGTTTTTTCCCGCTTCCCCGAATTTTTCAGAAAAAGAGGTCGATTGCCGGTATGAACGAAAAGGAAGATATCAGGGACGAATTGGCCGAAGAGGAAAGTTTTGCCGATCTTTTGCGGGAAAGCGAGCTGAAGGTCGTGCGCTTTAATCCCGGTCAGAAGGTTAAAGCCAAAGTGGTGGGCATTTCCTCCGAGTCGGTTTTCATTGATCTGGGAGCAAAAAGCGAGGGCTATCTCGACTCGAAGGAGTTTTTGGACGAGGAAGGCAAGCTTTCGGTTACCGAAGGCGAACTCATCGAAGCCTACTTTCTTTCGTCCGAGGACAACCAGATGCGTTTTACCACCCGGATTTCCGGAGGCGAAGCGGCCCGATACCATCTCGAGGACGCATGGCGGAATGAAATCCCCGTGGAAGGCCTGGTGGAAAAAGAGATCAAGGGCGGCTTCGAGATAAAAATAGCCGGAGGACTTCGCGGTTTTTGCCCCTTTTCGCAAATGGGTCTGCAAAGGGAGAACCTTAAAGAGTTCACCGGCCGCCATCTCGATTTCCGCATCACTCAATACGGGGAAAACGGGCGAAACATCGTACTGTCAAACCGCGCTGTGATGGAGGAAGAACGGCGCAGGCAAAGAGAGGAACAAAAGAGTCTTTTGCTCGAAGGAGCCAGGGTCCTTGGAACGATCAGCTCCATCCATAACTTCGGCGCATTTGTAAGAGTCGGCAGTGTGGACGGACTGATTCCGATTTCGGAAATCGGCTGGGATCGAACGGAAGACATCAATGAAGTGCTGAAGGTCGGCCAGGAAGTCGAGGTCGTCGCCATGAAGCTCGACTGGGAAAACGATCGCCTCTCCTTCAGCTTGAAGCGGGCGCTGCCCGACCCCTGGGAGAGCATCGAAAAGGAGTTCCCGCCCGGGTCGCGCCACAGCGGCACGGTGGTCCGGCTGACAAATTTTGGCGCCTTCGTCTCTCTTGCGCCGGGCGTCGACGGTCTTTTGCACATCTCAAAGCTTGGCGCGGGAAAAAAAATCCGTCATCCCCACGAAGCGGTGAACAAGGGGCAGGTCATCGAAGTTAAGATCGAGGCCATCGACCGGGAAAACAAGCGCATTTCGCTTGCCACGGCAGGGAGCGAACAGGCCGGGGAGCCAACCGGCGAAGATTATTCGCAGTACGGCAACAGGAGCCTCGCCATGGGGACCCTGGCCGATCTTATGAAGGCAAAGCTCGAGGGGAAAAAGAAAAAATAGCCCGGCGCCTCACACGGCGTAAGCCAATATGTCGTGTTTCAGGCTGTCGCCGAGCCTGATGCTGGCGATGCAGACGTCGTAGTCCATCTGCAGACCCAGCCAGAAGTGCGGGGAGGTATTGAAGTAGCGTCCTAGTCGAATGGCCGTGTCCGCGCTGATTCTGCGTTTGCCGAGTACGATCTCGTTTATGCGTCGCGGAGGAACGTTTATGAAAAGCGCCAACTGGGTTTGGCTTATCCCCATGGGCTTGATGAATTCCTTTAGCAGGATCTTGCCTGGATGAACCGGTTTCATTTTGCCCTCTCTCCTTTTTCGAACCCTTCCGCAAACAGACTGTGCGAATTCCTTATGCATCCGACGTGCCAGCCGGGCGGATTCTATTGGGGTCCTCCGTGCGGACCGGCGTCCCTTTTGGAAAAAAGGCCGCAGGGATGAGGGACTGATAACGCGGGGCGTTATGGCCGCGAATTACGAAATAGACAGCGGCTAACAATGAGCCTGCAATCAGTAATAGCCTTCCCGGGAGGTCTTGCCCCTGAAAACGTAATAGCAATAAGCGACATAGGCCAGGATGAGCGGAAGAACGAAAACGGTTCCGGCCAGCAGGAATGCCTGGGAGGAAGGCGCGGCGGCGGCCTGGGGAAAGGTCACCGCAAAGGGGACCAGCCAGGGCCACAGGCTTATTCCCCATCCGATATAGGCAAAAAGGAAGATTCCGACGGCCATGAAAAAGGGGCTGGTCTGGGAACCGCGGTGGAGCTTTCCCCAGATGGCCGCAACGAGGACCGCAGTGGCAAGGGGCAGGGGGAGAAGATAGTAAAAATGGGGTGAGGTGAACCACAGATGCCGTATGGCGCTGTTCATGAGCGGCACGCTGATGCTTACGATCACCAGGAAAAGGGCAACGTAGGCCAGAACGTAGGAAGCACACTTTCGAGCCCACGCTTGGGTGGGTTCCTCGGTTTTCATAACCAGCCAGGTGGAGCCCAGAAGAGCGTAGCCGAACACCAGGGCCATGCCGGTCATGACGCTGTAAGCGCTCACCCAGTCGAAAGGCCGACCCGCAAAGCTTCGCCCCACCACCTGCACGCCCGTCACATAGGACCCCAGGATCATCCCCTGCATGAAGGCGGCCAGAAGAGAGCCGAAATGGAAGGCGTAGTCCCAGACTCGGCGGGACCTCACGGCTTTGAAGCGAAATTCGAAGGCCACCCCGCGAAAGATAAGGCCCAAAAGCATCAGGATCACCGGCATGTAGAAGGCGGGCATGAGAATCGCGTAAGCGAGTGGAAAAGCCGCAAGAAGCCCTCCGCCGCTCAGTACCAGCCAGGTTTCATTCCCGTCCCAAAAGGGGGCGATGGAATTCATCATCACATCCCTTGATTCTTCCGAGGGGGCGAAAGGAAACAGGATCCCCACTCCCAGGTCGAACCCGTCTAGAAAAACATAGAGGAAAAGGGCTGTAATGAGCAGACAGTACCATACAAGGGGCAGCAGCGACATTTTCTCAGTCCTTTTTAGAAGCGGGGTCGGTGAAGAGGGGCGGTTGGGCAAGGCCGTGGGATCCGTAGGTTTCCACCTGCGCGGGGCCCTTTCTTATCAGCTTCAAAATGAAATAGGTCCCGGCGCCGAAGACCACCGCATAGGTTAAGACGAAGGCGCAAAAGGACAAGGCCACCGAAAAACCCATTACCGGCGATACCGCATCGGAGGTGCGAAGAATGCCTTCGATCACCCAGGGTTGCCTGCCGGTTTCGGTTACGCACCATCCCGCCAGCACGGCGAGAAAGCCCGCGGGGCTCATGGCCACGCACCATCGCAAAAACCACTTAGTATCGAACAACCGCTTTTTAAGAAAAAGAACAAGGGCTGTTAAACCTGTCAGGATCATCAGGACCCCCAGGGCGACCATGACGCGGAAGGCGAAGAAAACCACCGGGACCGGGGGGCGCTCGCCTTTGGGCCATTCCTTGAGGCCTCTTACCAGGCCGTTTGGATCATGGGTCAGGATGAGACTGGAAAGCTTTGGTATTTCGATTGCGTATTTTGTAACTTCCTCTTTTTGATCCGGCCACCCGAAAAGAATCGAAGGCGCGCCCCGCTCGCTTTTCCACAGCCCTTCCATCGCCGCCACCTTCTCGGGTTGGTACCGGAAAGTGTTGCGGCCGTGGGCATCGCCAAAGAGCAGTTGCAAGGGGGCGACCAGGACCGCCATGATCATGGCCATCCCGAACATGATACGCGCCTGGCTCACATGGCGGTTTTTTAAAAGGTACCATGCGCCCGTTCCTCCCACCACGAAGGCGGTGGTCAGGTAGGCGGCCGTGACCATGTGGGGGAACCTGTAGGGAAAGGAGGGGTTGAAGATGATCTTCTTCCAGTCTACGGGAAAGAGCAGGCCGTTTCGACCGATCCTGAATCCCGCGGGGGTTTGCATCCAACTGTTTGCGGCAAGGATCCAGAAGGCCGAGATGAGAGTTCCGGCGGCCACGATGATATTGGATGCAAAATAAGTTTTTCGCCCCACCCGGTTGAGGCCGAACAGCATGACGCCAAGAAAGGAGGCTTCGAGGAAAAAGGCGGTCAGGACCTCGTAGCCCAGCAGCGGCCCGAGGATGTTTCCCGCCTTGTCCGAAAAGCCAGCCCAGTTGGTCCCGAACTGAAAGGACATGACGACGCCCGATACCACCCCCATGCCGAAGGTGACGGCGAATATTTTGACCCACATGTGGTATACGTCGCCATAGACATTGTTTCCCGTTTTGAGCCATCGCCACTGCAAGACGGCCAGCCAGCTTGCAAGGCCGATCGTAAAAGACGGGAAAAGGATGTGGAAGGCTATAATGAAAGCGAACTGGATGCGTGAAAGCACCACCGGGTCCAGATGTGCGAACATAGGCCGCTACTCCCCACACGGTATTGGAAAGGAACTCTTCAAGCCGGTTGAGTCAAGATGCCCGCGCGGGGCCTCACAACCCACCGGGATCTTGGAGGCCTTCGCCTCCGGCGATGAGTTAGAGTAAAATAAGTTATTTCAACCCCCATTGCAAATTTTCGTTGGGAGGAATCGTTTTGAGGATCGAGACCGATTTTGGAAGTCCGCGCAATCGGGGCGCCAATAGCGAGCCGCAGGTCCTTCTGTGCGGAGATACGGGGGTGAGCGTCGAGTTCGCAAAGATTATCGACCCGGACATAAACCGGAGGGTCCGCCGCCTCTATAAAAGGCTCAAAACCGGCGCTCATCCCGGCATAATCGACTTGGGTCCGGCATACTGCTCGCTTTTTATCCGCTACGATCCCTTTATCTGCTCGCTTGAAAAGCTTCTGTGCATAATAGAGGATAACCTGGAAGCTCCAGGCGGGGCCGTGGAAGACACCCCACGGATCATTGAAGTCCCGGTTTGCTACGGAGGCGAATTCGGACCCGATACGGGCGAGGTGGCCGGGTTTCACTCGCTCGGCGCGCCTCAAGTGGCGGCGCTCCACGCGGCGCCCCTCTACCGGGTCTACATGATCGGATTCATCCTCGGATTTCCCTACCTGGGGGGATTGGATGAAAGACTTAAGACCCCGAGGAAAAAGAGTCCCGGCCCGATCGTTGCCCCCGGCAGCGTCGGGGTTGCCGACCGCCAGAGCGGCATTTACCCGGTGGCCAGTCCGGCGGGCTGGTGGATCATCGGGAGAACGCCCCTCAAGGTGTTCGACCTTCAAAGAAAGAGGCCTTTTCTATTCGAAGCGGGAGATGCGGTGCGCTTTCGACAGATAACAAGAGAAGAATTTGAGAGCTATAACGATCATTGAGCCAGGGCCGCTTGCCACGGTGCAGGATAAGGGGCGCTTCGGCTTTCGCCATTGCGGGGTCCCGGTGTGTGGCGCCATGGACCCTCAGGCGCTCCGGCTGGCAAACCTGCTGGCCGGAAACCGCGCGGATGCGGCCTGCATTGAGATCACCATGGGCGGATTCAGCGCCCGGTTCCAGGTGGACGCCCATTTCGCCCTCGCCGGGGCGCGGAGCCCCGCGCGGTTGAACGGCGGGGCGGTTTCCTCCTGGCGCCGCTGCTTTGCCCGAAAAGGCGAGATGATCGAAATAGGGCTTCCTCTTAACGGATTTAGAACCTATCTGGCCGTCGAGGGCGGCTTGGACGTTTCTCCCGTCATGGGGAGCCGCTCGACTTTTTTGAAGGGCGGCCTTGGCGGACTGGAAGGCCGGGCGTTAAGAAAAGAGGACGTTCTTTTTCTTGGCCCGGCGGTATCCGGGGGGGCGATTTCCGAGATCCCGGCGGAACTGATCCCGGCCTGCTCGGATAAAACAGTCCTTAGAGCGCTTGCCGGGCCGCAGATCGACCGGCTTTCCCCCTGCGGGATGCAGACCTTTTGGGGTTCCGAATACGTGGTTTCAAGCAGGTCCGACAGGATGGGGTCGCTGCTTTGCGGACCAGCGGTGGAACTCGAATGCGGAGCCGACATTATTTCCGATGGCGCCTTTCCCGGTGCGGTCCAAATACCGGGAAACGGGCAGCCGGTAGTCCTTGGCTGTGACTGCCAGACCACCGGAGGCTATGTGAAGGCCGCAAGCGTTATCGCCGTGGATCTGCCCGGGCTCGGGCAACTCGGCCCGGGGGCTACCGTGCGGTTTGCCCGGGTGGGCCTCGACGAAGCGCGCCTCGCCTATTTGAAAAACGAGTACCTGCTTGGACGACTTTTCGAAAAGAGCCATGAAGCCGGAGGCGGCCGATGAGAATGGACATGAACTGCGATATGGGAGAAAGCTTCGGGGCCTATTCCATGGGCGATGACGAAAAGATCATGGGATTTGTGACCTCGGTTAACCTCGCCTGCGGCTGGCATGCGGGAGACCCGGCGGTGATGGCGAACACCGTGCGCCTCGCCGCCCGATACGGGGTCGCCGTGGGCGCTCATCCGGGCTATCCCGATCTTTTGGGCTTTGGCCGGCGCAAGATGGAAACACTCCCCGGCGAGATCAAAAACTACATCATTTACCAGGTGGGCGCGCTGTGCGGCTTTTTGCGCGAACACCGGCTGCGGCTCCAGCATGTCAAGCCCCACGGGGCGCTCTACAACCTGGCGGCAAGCGACGAAAGGGCGGCTGGCGAGGTCATTGCCGCAATAAAGGCCTTCGATCCGGAGCTTATTCTGGTGATTGCGGCCGGCTCTCTTTGCGCCGAAATGGCGGTTTCTGAGGGCTTGAGGGTAGTCGGAGAGGCCTTCGCCGACCGAGCATACCTTGCCGGCGGGGGCCTGGCTCCCCGGGATATGGAGGGTTCGGTGATCCACGACCCGGTTGCAGTCGGCCAAAGGGTCCTGACCCTTGCCCGAACGGGACGGATTGCAGCCATGGAGGGTGCAAGCCTCGAACTCGAGGCCGGCACCGTCTGCATCCACGGCGATACGCCCGGCGCCTGGCGCCTTGCGCGCACCGTCCGAAAGACCCTTGAGGAAGCCGGGGTGGAAGTGGTTGCCATGGGATCCGGGGATTCTTAAATAGGCCGACAGGGAGAAGCAAAGCCATGAGCGAACCGGCGAACAAGAAAGCGACTTACGAAGATCTTTACGAAATTCCTGAAAACATGATCGGAGAGGTCGTTAACGGAAAACTGGTTGCGCTGCCAAGGCCGTCCATGGAGCATACTTATGCCGCTTCCGCTTTGGACAAGCGAATAGGGACGCCATATCAATTCGCGGAGGGTGGCGGGCCCGGTGGCTGGATTATCCTTCTGGAACCGGAGAGCCAACTGGGAGAACACACCTTGGTTCCCGACCTGGCCGGATGGAAGAGGGAAAGATTTCCATTCGCGGAAAAGAGCAACTGGCTCTCGGTTGCTCCCGACTGGGTGTGTGAAATCCTCTCCCCGAGGACTGCCTTGCTGGATAGAACGGAGAAAAGAGAAATCTATGCACAGGCTGAAGTCGGGCATCTTTGGCTGGTCGATCCTCACAACATGACCGTGGAGCTCTATCGGCTCGGCGCTCGCGCCTTCCATCCCTCAGGGGTCTACGGGGGAGAAGAAAAAGCCCGATTGGAGCCTTTTACGGAAATCGAAATCAATCTCGCAGATTTGTGGCTTAATTTATTGCAGAGGTAAGTGGAGGGGGATTTTGCGCAACCCGCGCCCATCTTCCGGGACCCTCGGGGGTGCGGGGGGCGCGGCTGTCCGCATACCCCCCGCCTTTTCAATCTCGATTGGCCTTCTTTATGCCCAGGGCATCGGCGGCCAGGATCATTTTCATGATGTTGGTCGCTCCCTCCAGTATCTTGTATACCTTGCCGTCTCGAAGGATTCGCGCCATGGGATATTCGTTGGAGTATCCGTAGGCGCTAAGGACATCCAGCCCGAGGTTTGGAACCTCATCGGCGGCCCGGGAGGCGTAGAATTTGGCGAGGCACGTCTCGCGCATATTATTGATCATCCCGCGGTCTTTCTGGATTGCGCATCGCCAGGTGAGCGCTCTTGCCGCCTCGGTTTCGGCCACCATCCTGGCGATGGTTTCCTGCACCATCTGGTATTGGGCGATGGGGCGGCCGAACTGCTTTCGTTCGTTTGCGTACTTTATCGCCTCGTCCAGGGCCGCCTGGCAGGTCCCCACCGCTCCGGCGGCGGCCGAGAGCCGGGTGCTGATCAACTCCTTCATGAGGTGTTCAAAGCCCTGGCCTTCTTCCCCCAGACGGTTCTCGGCGGGAACCGCCACGTCCTCCATTATGACTTCCCCCGTGGGGCAGGCCCATAGTCCAAGTTTGTCCTTGATTTGAACTGTGGAAACCCCGGGCGAATTCATATCCATAACAAAAGCGCTCATTCCCCTGTGTTTTGCCGCCTTGTCGGTCATGGCGAAAACCACGCACACATCGGCCACCGGCGACCAGGTGATCCACATCTTGCGACCGTTCAGAATATAGCGGTTGCCATCGCGCACCGCGGTCGAGGACATGGAGGCGGTATCCGAGCCGGTATCGGGTTCGGTAATGCCGAAGCAGCCGATCATTTTGGCTGAAACCAGAGCGGGAATGTATTTTTTCTTAAGTTCCTCGCCGCCCCATTTGAGAATTGACATCGAGGTGCCCATGGTCTGCATATTGAAACCCACGCGCAAGGACCCGGAGACTCTTCCGATTTCTTCGGTCACAATGGCGTGAGCAAGATAACCCATGTTGTTTCCGCCGTACTCCTCGGGGACCGGGCAGCCGAAAAGGCCCAGTTCGGCCATCTTGTCGACCAGATCCCTTTGCCAGCGATGGGCGTTTTCATCTTCATCGACATGGGGGGCGATTTCCTTGTCGGCGAATTTGCGTACCGTATCCCGAAGGATTATCAGTTCCTCGGAAAGTTCAACATCGTAGCGGTCACTGCTCATCGAGCCGGGCTCCTTTCAAAGAGGTATGTCAAGTGGCCGTTGGAGGTCCTGGAAGGCACGGCCTTCAATTTCATTCCGACCGAGAGTTCCTCCGGCGGGATCGAGCCGTCGATGCGTCCAAAGACCTTGTAGTCTTTGTAATCGACCAGGGCGATCGTGTAGGGCGTTTCCTCGGTAAAACCGGTAGGCGCGTACTGCAAGGTGGAAAAGCTCACAAGCTCGCCCTCCCCGCAAACCTCGAACCATTCCATCTCGGAGGAGAAACACTCGCAGCATTGGGCTCGGGGTGGAAAGAATATCTTGGCGCACTTCGCGCACCGGGTTCCCGTCAATTTGCCCGCTTCCAGGTGGCCGATGAAGTCGTTTACCCGTGTCACGGAGGCGAAGCTGACTGTGCCGAATTCAGAAAATCTCGTATCAAGTTCGTTTTTTGCCATGGTGTGTGCTCCGAAATATCTCAATCGACGCCGAGGATTGTCACGTTGCCGTAGAGCCCCACGCCGCCGATATTGTGAATCAGCCCGAAGACGGGGGCTTTGACCTGTATTGGGCCGGCCTCCCCCCGGAGCTGCAGGACAATGGTGCGCACCTGCGAGCCTCCGGTGGCCCCGATCGGATGCCCCTTGGAAAGCAGCCCTCCGTCGATGTTTACCGGAATGCTCCCCTCCTTGTAGGTGGCCTTGGACCCGATAAGGTCCCTGCCTTCGCCCGGCTTTGCGAAACCCAGATTTTCGTAGGCCATGAGTTCGGCGATCGTAAAGCAGTCGTGGACCTCGGCCACGTCGATATCGGCCGCGGTGATGCCTGCCATCCTGTAGGCCTGCGCGGCGGCTTGCTCGGCAACATCCAGGCCGGTCAGCCGGTCTCGACCGGCCATGTTGACCGGGGCCGAAGCGGCCCCCACCCCTTTTATCCACACGGGCTTTTTGGAAAAAGCGCGCGCTTTTTCCTCACAGGCCACAATCAGACACGAGCTTCCGTCCGCATTGGCGCAGCAGTCCCCGGTCCGAAGCGGAATGGCCACCGGGCCGCCAAGAATACTTGCCGGGTCGCTAAACTGTTCGAGCGTCACCGGTTTGCGGTAGACCGCAAGCGGGTTGAGCTGTCCGTAGGTGGCGGCTTTGACCCGGATGAGCGCCAGGTCTTCAGGGGTCGTGCCGTATTTTGCCATGTGCGCCCGGGCGTGCATGGCGTAATAGGCCGGCATCATGGTGCCGAAAGGAGACTCCCACAGGATGTCCGCCCCCCGGCCCATGCGCTCCTGAGACTCGGCCGAAGTGAGCTGCGACATGATCTGAAAGCCGATCACCATCACCACGTCGTGGAGCCCCGAGGCCACCAGGGAGTAGGCCAGTTTGAGGCCGGTACTGCTCGACGAACACAGGGTTTCCGCATAGAAGGTGGGCTGAGGGTTAAGCCCCAGGTATTCGGCGATCACTCCCGCGGGCGACCGCTGCTTGTCGTATTCGGGTGCCGAACAGACCACCGTTGCGCCGATATCCGTCCTTGCGAGCCCGGCGTCTTGCATCGCCTCCCGGAAACTTTCAAACACCAACTCGCGAATCGACCCCGGATATGTGCGGACAAAAGCACTCTGGCCGACGCCGATAATTCCAATTTTTTTATTCATACCCGTCCTCCCGGAGATTTTCGCCGGAATATTTATTCTTTAGGTTTTCCGAGTACTTCGGCGAACATGTCGTAATCCCACGTCTTGCACTCCGCAACGTTTTGCCGGAACTTGAGAAAATCGACCACATCCGTGCCTGTAATCTTTTTGGTGTTGAAGGCCCCGAAGCCCAGGAACGCTTCCCCGCTCATGTTGGCGGCAAGCCAATGGCGGTGCTCGTTTTTTGTCGTATCCCAGAAAAATTTCTTCTTCTGCCGGATGCCGTCGATGGACTTGATGAGGCAGCCGGGGAAGAGGTTGGCAAACTTCCACACGATTGCCTGGACCTCTTTATCGAGCAGTTCGAAGTCGGCGCCCGCCTGGTGTTTTTTGACAAAATCGCGCCCTTCGGCCAACTCCTTTCCGCTCTTCATCTCACCGTAGACGATCTCTCCATCGTCCACCCATTTGTCCCAGACCACCGTCGGGTTTCTCACCCACTTGCCCTCGACTTTGAGCACCGGAACGACTTTGGACACCAGGTTTTTCGCCTTCATCTTGTAGGCGGACCACATCTCGCACGAGATGCAGTTCCACATGGCGTCTTCGGCCGAAAGAAACCAGGGCAGAAAGTCCGAGGAACCGCCCGCCGGGGCCGAACCGTGGCGTGGGCCGGCCTGGCCGAATATGGCAAGGTCCGAAGCTACGGCCAGATCGCATGCCATGCCGATTTCCTGGCCTCCGGCCACCCGCATGCCGTTTACCCTGCAGATCGTGGGCTTTTTGCAGGCCAGGATCGCATCGACCATGTGGTTGAAAAGTTCCATGTACTGGCCGTATTCGTCACATCGCATGCTGTAGTATTCACTGTACTCCCTTGTGTTGCCGCCCGTGCAGAAGGCGTACGGACCGGTGCCGGTAAAAACTACGCATACAACACTTCTGTCAAGGGAAGCGTTTTCGAAGCCCGCGATGACCCCCTTGACCATCTCGGTGGTGTAGGAGTTGTACTGGGATGGGTTGTTCAGCCTGATCCAGGCCGTATAAAGCCCTTCGATCAGTTTTCCCGAAGGGTCGGTTAGAGGCCGCTTCTCGTATACCACACAAGGGGCCTCCGTCCCGAAGTGGATATCCGAATGCAGCATGTGGTCCTTATTCCCGTTATCCCTTGGCATCCATTCAAGCGCCATTGCAATTTCTCCTTGATACCCGAAGGATTGTCCAGTCGCAAAAAACCTCTAAAAATCGGGAACCAGTACGATCCGGCGGTCGGGAGGCCTTTGGTGGGCTTCCGCGAAAGCTTCCCGTATCCCGCTCATCGGCCGGGTCTCCACGAAGGGACCAACCGAAATCTTTCCGCTCGTCACCATCTCCAGCACCTGCGGATAGTACTCGGGCAAACATCCCCATGTCCCGATGATCTCGGCGTCGAAGGCCATGAGCCGGCTCAGCATGTATTCCACCTTCGCCATCCCGAAGCCTATGATAATCAGTTTGCCCGTAAAGCTTAGAAGACCCAGGGCGGTTTCCTGGCCGGGCTTGCTCCCGGTGGCTTCGAAGATCTTCCAGCCGTGGCCGGGAAGACCCTGCTGTTCGCGGATTTTCTTCACTTCCCCGGCCACCTCGGCCGGTCCTTTGCCGGTGGAGTTTACAACGAAATCAGCCCCGTATCCGAGCATCTTTTGCAGCCGCTCCTCGACGATATCGACCGCGATGACCGTTCCCGCCCCCAGACCCTTGGCCGTTTGAACCATGTACTGCCCGACTCCGCCAACGCCTATGACAATGACGTTGTCTCCCACTTCGAGCCCCGCTCTTTTGGCCGCCTGAAAGGGAGTGGTCACCGCGTCGGCCACGACCGCAAGTTCTTCGAGCGCAATGTGCCCCCGCTTTTTTATCTCGCAAAGATCCAGGGACGGAACCGGTATATGGCTTGCAAATCCGCCGTAGATCCCCGTGCTGTTTCCAGGCATCTTCTGATTGAGGCACCTGTTGCCCCGCCGGGTCTTGCACAGCTCGCAACTGCGGCAGGGCATCACCGCGGGAACCAAAACTTCCTTGCCCACCCACTTCTTGTCGCCCGCCACCACCGTCCCGGAAATCTCGTGGCCCAGGATGAGGGGAGGCTTGCATACCGTGGGCACCCCGTCGTAGAAGTAGCCAAGGTCGGTGTGGCATACTCCGCAGCCCGCAACCTCGACGAGAACTTCGCCCTCTTTTAGCTCCGGAACCGCGATCTCGACCAGTTCGAGCCTGCCCGGAATCGTTTCTCCGGTCTCCTTGTTCCTGGCGGTCGGCTGAACCATCTGCCAGGCTTTGATTTTGTCGGGCACCATTGGCATTTTTCTCCTTCTTGAAAAGCTCCGCGGCTCGGCCCGCCGCACTGAGCGTGAAGATATGGATTGAGAAAGCCGAGGACCCCTCTTTTTATCCATAAAAGAGAAGGCGGCGGGTGGAGGCGAAGAAAGCGCCTCTCGGATAGAAGCTACAATCCGGCTACAAAATAGCTTGACAAAAATGATGTGTCAATATATTTTTAGCCTGCTTTGTGGAGCGGGATCGGGAGCTTGTGGCCTCCAAGATCCTGTTGCTTTCACGCGTTATTTTGATTATTTTGGCGTTAAATTCAAGCTCCCGCTCATCCGGAAATTCCGGTTGGAATTCGTTTCAGATTCAAAATTTTCCTCATCGCACTCAAATCCTCGCGCGAAATGATCGCCCCGAAGGGGGCACCGGCGGCTGACGCCTTTTCAACAGTTGAGCCGTAAAATGGAAGAGAAGACGCGGTATCGGAGAGTTTATCGTAGCGGATTCCGATTGCAATGCTTTCTCGTACGGACTTGCCCCCGCGTTTTCATCTCTGTGCATTGCCGTTCGTTTTCGGGCAAAGGCTGAAGGATCGGCCGGGGAGAACAAAGGAGACGAGTCCATGATATCCGAACAGCTCTACTGGAACCCCGTACTGGAAACCATGCCCCTGGAAAGATTGCGTGCGTTGCAGTTGAGAAAATTCAAGGCCATTTTCACCTGGGCCTATGAAAAATCCAGGTTTCATCGCGCTCTCTATGATAAGGCTGGCCTTACCCCCTCAGATATCAGGACATTCCGGGATATACGGCAGGTTCCCAAGGTGGAGAAATCGATGATGCGGGGGATTCAGTGCAAAGACCCCTTTCCTTACGGGGATGCCCTTTGCGTTCCGCTCGAAGAGGTGAGCAATTTTCGTCAGACCAGCGGCACCACCGGCCAGCCGGTCTACCAGGCCGATACCTGGCAGGACTGGGAGTGGTGGGCGGAGTGCTGGGCCGCGATCCTGTGGGCGCAGGGCTACAGGCCGTCCGACCGCGTTTTCATTCCCTTCGGGTATAACATTTTCGTGGCCTTCTGGGCGGGCCATTACGCCGCGGAGAAGCTGGGATGTGAAGTGGCGCCCGGCGGAGTACTCGATACCCAGGCGAGGATTCTGAAGATCCGGGAACTGAGGGCCACCGCGATGATGGGCACACCGACCTATATGCTGGGAATGGCCGATGCGGCTAGAAGCAAGCTGGGCATAGCGCCAGGGACGCTTGGAATAAAAAGAATAACTTGCGCCGGGGAGCCAGGGGCAAGCGTTCCGGCCACGAAGAAAAGAATCGAAGAGGCTTGGAACGCAAAGGTCTTCGACCATGCGGGCGCGACCGAAATCGGCGCCTGGTCTTTCGAATGCCTCGATCAGCCGGGCGGGCTTCATGTCAACGAGGCGATGTTCCTGGTGGAAATAGAAGACGTCGAGACCGGGGAAATCATCGAAGAACCGGGGCGAAGGGGCAAGATGGTCATTACGGCTCTGGACCGGATGGCCATGCCCTGTGTGAGATTCGACTCCAAGGATGTCATCGAGTGGGATGGAGCGCCCTGTTCGTGCGGCCGCACATTCCGGTTGATCAAGGGAGGAGTGGTTGGCCGGGTTGACGACATAACGAAAGTAAAAGGGGTTCTGCTCGCCCCGGTGGCCATAGAAGAGGTGGTGCGCGGGATCGAGGGCCTTGGCAGCGAGTATGAAGTGGTCGTGGAAAAGCAGGGGGATTCGGAGACCATCAAGCTGAAAGTGGAAGTCTCCCCCGGCGCTGAAGGCAGGGTCAAAGAGATCGAGTCCGAGTTGAGACATCAGCTGAGGCTCAAAACCAACCTCGGCTATGAGATCGAGTTCTACGACTACGGCAGTTTGCCAAGATACGAAGTGAAGGCAAGGAGATTCAAGGACCTGAGAAAAACCGCATAGCCTGAAAAATGAGAGGAGATGATTCATGACCGCTCCGGTCGATATCGAAAAAATGGACGAAAAAATCCGGCAGCTCAAAGAGTCGGCTCTCGACCTTAGCGCGATGGCGAATGAATTTCCGGCGGTAAAAAGAAATGTCGCCCGCGTGCTTGCAAGCATCAAGATGTTGGAGTTGAATGTTTGCGATGTCGTGGGGTTTCCGGACTGAAAAATCTTTTTCCCATTTGCCGGGAAACTTTATTATCCTGGGGGTGCCTGCCGGCATTTCTTGTACGGCATGTGTTTATAGGTGAAGTTTCATTTTTCTTTATTTTTTCTTTTCATCATTCCTCAACGCACTACCAAGGAGGCGTAGACGATGTCAAATCAACAAGCCGGGCAGTCCGACAGTTACAAATGGGTCATGCTGTTGGCCTATGTGCTCATGTCCCTGGGGATCTGGACCAGTTGGTTCGCCCAGGCGCCGCTAAAGCATGTGTATTGGGAAAAGGTTTTTCATCTCCCGGAGTGGAAGGCCGAGTTGCTTTTGTCTCTGCCAGGGCTGGTGGCCATATTTGTTTCTCTTATCAAAGGACGCTGGATCGACATGTACGGGGTCAGGAAAATGATGATCCTCTCGGGCGTCCTGGCATGCATCGCCTTCGTGCCTCGCCCTTTTATCGCAGGCAGTTTTGTGGGCCAGGCCCTTTTGACCGTGATTGCCGGAGCGGGCGTGTGCATCCTGACCGCCAGCCTGCCCGTCATGATGATCCAGTGGTTTGGCGGTGAAAAGGCCCATACCTTCATCGGTATTGGCGCGGGCTCCTTTTTCGTGGGCGGCGGTTTGGGCATACTGGGGACGGCGTTACTCTACGGTCCGCCCGTGGACAATGTGGCCGCGGCGGTGTCGGCGGCAAAACACGCGCTGACCGTCTGGAGCGTCGTCATGGTGGCCGTTACCCTTGTCTGGATTTTTCTTGCGAAGGACAAAGTGGTGGCGGGAGCCCAAAAAAGGGCGGCCTTCGGCGAGGAGTTCAAAAACGTCATGCAAACCGGTTCGGCCTGGCTGGTGGCCTTCTACGCCATCTTCATCGCCGGCATCACGGTGTGCGCGATGGGGCTGCTGCCCGGACAGATGATCGTCCTGCATGGACTGAAACCGCAGTTGGCAGGCACCGTGGTGGGCATTTATTCGATTGCAATGGGCGTTGGCATGGCCATCCTGCCCTCGTTTGCCAGCGCTGTGGGCAAAAAGAGGCTCACCGTGATTCTGTGCGCCATTACGACGGCGGTGTGGATTTTCTACATGGTCACCAAAAGCATGACCATACCTGAACTGCTTCTTTTCGCGGTGGTTTTCGGGTTTTTCTTCGAAGCTCCGTGGGCCACGGGAATGGCGCTTATGACAACCATGCCGGGGGTCACGCCGGTAAACGTGGGGCTTGCCTCAGGCGTCTACACCATGGCGACCAATATCGGGGTGTTCGGTCTTCCCCTCGTGATGGGCGCCATAATGGACGCCTTCGGCGGACCCTTCAAGCCCGGGGGCAACTGGGCCGGCATGTGGACCATTCTCATCGGCTACGGAATCGGTTTGATAGCAATGCTGGCGGTGAGGGAAAAAGCGGCCTCCTAGGTCAAGGCAAAGTCCGTGGCCGCGTAAGCGTCCGGATTCGAACAGTCGTATCGAAAGCAACCACGCGGGGGCGCCCCAAGCGCCCCCGCCTCTTTTTGACCGCGGTTCACCCCTTGGCCGCCCCGGAGCCTTGCGGATTTCACGGCTTGCCCCGGGGCGGAGGTTGACAGGGGTTGCTTCCCTTTGTTAAGATCCACGATCGTTTTGATCCACACATTAAAATCCAGTCGAGGGTAGTAACTTGCCAATTTACGAATTTCGGTGTGCAAAATGCGGTAATGTTGAAGAATTCATCCTTTCGGGGAGCCGGGAAATCGAAATGAAGTGCGGCGCCTGCGGCTCCGAGGAACTGGAGAGGATTATCAGCAGGACCAATTACGTCATGGGCTCGACGTCCGCATCGCCCGGCCCGGCCGGCCCTTCGGCCACCACGCGCACCTGCGGCCCCGGGCAATCCTGCACCTCCATCGAACTGCCGGGCCACACGAAATAGGCGGGCCTCAATCCGCCTTTTTCCCCACCCTTTCGACCAGTTTGTCGTAATACACCTGGTTTTTTTCCAGTGAAAGGGAACTGCGGCGAGACATGTTGAGCTTCATGATCAGGTAGTTGAGCTTCTTGATCTGCCTGTACTTTGCCTTCGTGTCCTTTTCCCCGGCGAGCAGTTCTTCGATGGTCAGGATTTCTTTTCGGATTTCCAACTCGGGCGGCAGGCAGTCGGCGTTTTTCAAGATTTTGTGGGCCATGCGGATGTCCTGCGGAAGATGCCTGTCTTCTTCGAGGTCCAGCGGCTTGCCTTTGCCCGGCAGATCGTCGAATTGGCCCTCGCGCATCGCTTCGAGGATTTTTTTTTCCGCTATCTTATTGAATGCTTCGAATATATTGCTCATAATTTTATCCAATCGATGCTTTTTCTCAAAATAATATATCTCAGTCGCGAGGGAAACAAAAGATGGCCAAGGCCGAGAACTCGACCTCCGAGTTTTTCCCCGATATTTACCCTCCCCGGCGCATAAGGATACTGGGGGCCGGTCATTTCGGAAGGCTTGCAGCCAAAAGGCTGAAAAGCCGCTTTCCGGATGCCCTGTTCTCGGTCATCGACCGCGATGGCGAAAGGGTCGCTCAAATCACGGGCCCGGGGATTGCGGGCGAGGTGGGGGATTGCATTGCGCAAATGAGCTGCGCCCCTCCCGAGGATGACTTGTGGATCATCCCCTCGGTGCCCGTGCATGTGGGATTCGAGTGGGTTTTGAGCCAGCCCGGCCTTGCCTGCGACCGCGGAAGGCTTGCGGTGCCCGAAGCGGTGGATTTGCAGGTTCCCAATCCCTTTCGCGTCCCTTCGGGAACCCTTTATGCCAGCTTTGCCGACTTCAGGTGCCCCGACAACTGCAACGAGCCGGACCAGATCTGCACCCACACCGGAAAACAGCGGCGCGGAAACCTCTATGAACTCCTTGGCGCGGTCGATGTCCCGGGGTTCGAAGTCGTTGTGCTCCGGAGCGTGCAGCTTGCCCCGGGGGTTGGCGGATACCCGGGCCGCAGCCTCCGTGAACTGGCTGCGCGAATCGGGGCCAAACCGGGAGGCTGGCTGGTTGCGACCAGTTGCCGCTGCCACGCGGTCATGGATGCTCTGGAGTGGCGCGCGAGGTGATAAACCTTGTGAGTGTCCGCTCCAGTTCCCATCCGGCGAGAAGCTGTTCGCCCACCTGGCGTTGAATTTCGAGGATCTTTTCCTCTCCGAGAATATCGATTAGTTGCGGGCAAAAATAGTTCAGGCAGAAAGAGTGCCGGGATTTGAGCTCGCACCCGTTTTTTCCGACAAAATAACAGCTTTTCGGAAAATCCCAACTTCGGGGGATCTCGGCGCCCAGAAGCAGGTTGGCAAAAAGTTGCATCGCCCCGTAGCTTTCCCCCATTTCCCTGAAACAGCAACTGCCCGTGGCCCTGGCGCACTTGGCGCAGGCCTCCGCCACACCGGAACCGGCCATGAGCGAGTCGGTCCTTTCCGTCTGACGCACGAGTTTTCGGACAAGCCCTTGGAGTTCCGGAGCCCCGGCGCAGGCCGCCCCGAGGCGCTCCATCAGCAGCAAGGCCCGCTCGATTTCCCTTTTCAATTCCCTGAATGCTTCGTCCATGATATGTCCGCTCTGAACCCGCGTGAGATTTTTTATGAATCGGGGAAATCGGCCTTGTTTGCGCCTCCCCGAAGTTTTTCCACCCCGGGATACAGGTATCGGGGGGCCGGCGTCAATCCGGCGGGCGGGATGTGTGAAATGCTCCTTATTGACTTTTTTGTTTAAACGTCATTATATATACCGCTTCGATCACCAGTCAATGCTTTGTATGGTATGGAAAATCCGGATCAAATTTTGGGAGGATACTCATGATGTTCAGTGTGGCGGCCAATGCTGCCGAAGCGTTTGCACAGACCCCCGCAGCCGCGACCCGCGGAGGTTTCGAGCAACTTCTCGGCAGTCCCATGGTTCTTCTTGTCGCAATGCTTGCAATCTTTTACTTCCTTCTCATTCGTCCGCAGCAAAAGCGGCAAAAAGAGCACAACCGCATGCTGGCAGATCTTCAGAAGGGTGATACAATTTTCACCGTGGGGGGGCTTCGCGGAAGAGTGACCAACCTCGATGAAACCGTGGTCACAATGGAAGTGGCGGATAAAGTTCGTGTGAAGGTCAACCGCACGGCGGTCGGAGGGCTGGTCTCCAAGGGCGACTCCGCGCCGGAAAAGGAAGCGGGCAAGGATTCGAACAAAGAATCGTGAGAAATAAACTGGAAATGTCCTTCCGGGCGGATTTGCCGGCCGGAGAGCGTGAGTGTGGCCGCGGGGTGAACGAAAGTCTTGCGGCCGGTTGGAGGCTTAATTGAAAAGCTTAGCGGTTCGCGCGCTGATAGTCGCGGCGGTCTTGATTGCCGGAGTATTTTGCATTCTACCCACTTTCGTCTCTTCCCCCCTGCCGGGGTTGTCAAGCATCCTGCCGGGCAAGATCCATCTGGGGCTCGACCTTCAGGGTGGCATGCACCTGATGCTCGAAGTCGAGACCAACAAGGCGATTGAAAATGCGGCAAATAATCTTGCCGAGGAAATCAAAAACACCTTGCGCGACAAAAAAATCGGTTTTACCCGGGTCGCCCGGACCGGAAAGTGGAACATAGACGTCGAGCTTCCGGCCAATGCCAAAGTCGATGATTTCAACAACGCGGTGAGAAGCGGGTTTCCCACTCTTACCTCGCTCGGTCAGCAGACCACTTCGGAGGGCACAAAGATACTTCTCGGCATGAACGCGGTGGAGCAGAACAAACTGCGGACCCGGGCGGTGCAGCAGGCCATCGAGATCATCCGCAACAGGATCGATCACATCGGGATGAAAGAGCCCGACATTCGGCTTGCGGGCACCGACCGAATAATGGTTGAACTCCCCGGGGTGAAAGACTCGCAGCAGGCGATAAGCCTTATCGGGAAAACGGCCGTGCTCGAGTTCAAGCTTGTGGCGCAAAACGTTACGCAGCAGCAAATCGACAGCCACAATCCGCCCCCTGGCGTCAAAGTCTATCCCATGAGGTCCGAGGAAGGCGCGGGGGCGCCTGAAACCCGGATCGCTCTGGAAGACAAGACCTTGCTCACCGGGCAGTATCTTACAAACGCCAGGGTGGAGATAGGCGGGGGAGGAAGTTCTTTTGGCCAGGCGGCGATCGGGTTCACGTTCGATTCTCAGGGCGCCAAGATATTTCAGCAGGTCACCAGCCAAAACATCGGCCGCAGGCTTGCAATAGTTCTTGACGGCGTGGTGTATTCGGCGCCGGTGATAAAGTCGAGCATATCGAGCCAAGGGCAGATCACGGGAGCCTTCACCGACGAGGAGGCCCACGTGCTTGCGGTTGCGTTGAACTCGGGCAGTCTGCCCGCACCCGTTAAAATCCTCGAGCAAAGCACTGTCGGCCCCTCGCTCGGGCGGGATTCGATCCGGGCCGGGGTTCTGGCCTCGGCCATAGGCGGGCTTGGCATCATCTTGTTCATGTTGGTCTACTACAAATTCTCGGGGGTGGTTGCCGACATTGCGCTGGCGATGAACCTCATACTCATCCTGGCGGTCATGGCGGGCTTCGGGGCAACGCTGACGCTTCCCGGCATTGCGGGCATCGCCCTTACCATAGGCATAGCCGTTGACGCAAACGTTTTGATCTATGAGCGGATACGCGAGGAGCAGCGCCTTGGCAAAACCCCCCGCGCCGCTGTGGATACCGGCTATGAGCGTGCCACGATAACCATCCTGGACGCCAACGTCACCAGTTCGATCGCCGCCCTGGTTCTCTACGAGTTCGGGACGGGCGCGGTAAAAGGATTCGCGGTAACCCTGTTTTTCGGCTTGGTTGCAAACATGTTCACCGCGATCTTCGTTACCAGGGTGATTTTCGACTATCTCCTCAACGAGCGGCGGATAAAAGAGCTTAGCATTTAGTCGCGGGAATAAATAAGGAAAGCCAATGCAACTGATAAAACCCGATATCAACATCAACTTCGTCGGTTGGCGCAACAAGGCCTTCCTGCTTTCCGGCGCCATCATTCTGGCCGGGCTGCTGACCCTGTATGCCAGGGGCGGGCTCAGGATGGGGGTCGATTTTGCCGGCGGCATGCTCATCCAGGTCAAATTCGACAAGCCCACCGACTCGACCCATATTCGCAAGGCGCTCGATGGAATCGTGAGCGACGCGTTCATCCAGCGGATTGGTTCGCCAAAAGACCATGAGTACTTGATCCGGGCCAATACGATTCACGAAGAGTTGCAAAGCCTTTCGGCCGTGATCGGCAAGGCGCTCACCAAGGCTTACGGGCCGGGGCAGAAGGTGTTGCGCGTCGAGATGGTCGGCCCCAAGGTGGGCCACGATCTGCGGCAGAAAGCCCTCCAGGCCATATTTTACGCCTTTCTTTTCATCGCCCTCTACATCTCCTGGCGTTTCGAGCCCAAGGTGTCATCGGGGCTTACGATGCTGCTCGTTATGGGCATCGGCATCTATCTTTTGAATGAACTCGACCTGAACGCGGTCTACCTGATCGGGGGGGCGCTGGCCGTAACCCTTGCCCTCTGCTGGTTTTTGAGGCTGCCATATGCGTTGGGGGCGCTTCTGTCGCTTGTCCACGACATTCTTATCACGGTTGGAATCTTTGCCCTTTTCAACAAGGAATTTACCCTGGAGGTCTTTGCGGCCCTGCTCACTCTTTCGGGCTATTCGCTTAACGACACCATCATCGTCTACGATAGAATCCGCGAAAACCGAAACAAGGACAAAAAACTGAGCTTCGGCGAGATGATCAACAGCGCCATCAACCAGACGCTCAGCCGGACCGTGCTCACCTCGATGACCGTGTTTTTCGTCATCCTCATGCTTTTCCTGTTCGGGGGCACCGTGATCCATGATTTCTGCTTTGCCATGCTGATCGGGGTCATAACCGGCAGTTACTCCTCCGTGTTCGTGGCAAGCCCTATCCTGATCGCCTACGAAGACCTCAGGCGACCCAGGATGGCCGTAGCTCCCGCAAGGCGGGCCGATAACCCGACCGCACCCGTAAGGCGCGCGGGGCCCAAACGCTCGCGGGAAGGGGACCGGGAAACTACCGTGGCTTCCCTGACGGATAATCCGGCAGGGCCTTCCGAAGGGCGGAACTCCGAGGCGGGTGGCGCGACAACGCTGCGGCAGACCGTGGTAAAATCGGCCAGGAAATCCCAAAAACCGAAAAAGCAACAGCCCCGGTCCGCTGGTGCCGGCAAGGGCGGGGAGTGAAAGCTTGTAGCGGGGAGCAATGGCTGGTAGCTAGTCTCCATCCGGCAACCCGTTCAAGTCGGAGACCGGGTTTTGTTTTTCCCTCCTTTGGAAAAGGGGGGCAGGGAGATTTGCTCAGGTATGCACCCGATTTATTAGCAAAAAACCCCTGAATCCCACCTTGGTTAAGGACGCCTCGAACTCAAATCTCCCTCCGAATCCCGCGGTTTCCGGGCGGACACTGGCTAGTAGCAAAGACAAGTGGCGGGTAGCGGGTAAAAGAGAGCCCCTACCCGCTTTTCGCTTCAGGCTATCCAGATCGCCATGTTTTTAAAATCCGAAGCGATTTTCGCGGTTGCCGAGTTTTTCAGATAACTCAAGATTCCCTCGGTTCGGGGACGGCCGAGCCCGAGAATACCAATTCCATTTGCGACGCACCAGGAAAGGATTTCATCCGCCCTGTCGCCCCTGTCCGCAAGGAGCGTCATACGAATGCGCTCTTCGGCGATTCCGTTTTCCGAAAGTATTTCGAAGGCGCTCACAAGGCCGGCTATGCCCTGGGCCTCTGCGGACCCGGTAAGCTTTTGAGCGGCCTCCGCGGGGCGGCATGAAACGGGGCGGGTGTTTTTGCCGGCAATGGCCAGCAGGTCGATTTGCGTGTCGGTCTCGTAGAGCATGTATGCGGCGTGATCGGCGATGCGCATGGAGGATTTCTCATCTTTAACGCATATGGCCGCTCTGCCGGGATCGATTTTCCCTCGGACCAGCCAGACGGGACACTCTATGCAATACCGAGCAAGGGCGGAAGAGGGATCCGACTTCATCAAATCCTCCAGGTTGGTATTGACATGCTTGGAGATCACTATGGCATCGACCTTTCTGATGTCGCCCAGAAGGCATGTCTGCTTGGCCACGCTCATTTGCCTGGGTTCGACATGTTCCTGGATGAAGTCTTTTGAAAAACCCTCGCCAGCCAATGTCTCCAGGGCCGTTTCGAACACCCGGCGCTCATCCGCCTTCACCTGTTCGAAAAAACGCCTTTTTTTTTCCCGCAGTTCGCTCGACCGGGCGAGTGCGCCCGAAAAGGCAAACGGAGGCGGCGTGGAGAAATAGCTGAGGATGAGCCTTACTCGGGAAGGCTCATAGAGGCTGCCGAGAAATTTGGCCGGTCGAAGAGCTTCACCGGTCCCGTCCATCGGAAGAAGAAAACATTTTGGAATTGTTTGCATCTGGCAACCCCTTTAGAATAATAGTATATCCTTTTTTGACTCTATTTGGTCCTTTCAAGGAGAAAAGATGGCCGGAACACCGATTTTTGAAACCAATTTTCCCGGATTGAATCTCGTATCGCGCGGCAAGGTTAGAGACATCTATGATCTGGGGGATTCTTTGCTCATCGTGGCCACCGACCGGATATCGGCTTTCGATGTGGTGATGCCCGACCCCATTCCCGACAAGGGTGTTATTTTGACCAAGCTTTCGGAGTTTTGGCTCCGACACCTTGGCGGCATTATTGAAAACCACCTCATAAGTACGGATTGCGCCGCCTTTCCGCGGGTCTGCGGCCCTTACAGCGCCATGCTCGCGGGCAGGACCATGTGGGTGAAGAAGGCGGCCGCGCTGCCGGTGGAATGCATTGTGAGAGGCTATCTTGCGGGCTCCGGGTGGGAGGACTACCAAAGCGGCGGGCGGGTGTGCGGAATTGGCCTGCCCGAAGGACTTCTGGAGGCCCAGGAGTTGCCCGAGCCGCTGTTTACCCCTTCGACAAAAGCGGCCCTGGGTGAACATGACGAAAACATCACATTCGAGAAGATGGGCCAACTGGTTGGTCCCGAGAATGCGCGGAACGTCAAGGATTCGGCCATCTCCCTTTACCGCAAGGCGAGGGAATACGCGCGCGAGCGCGGAATAATTCTTGCCGACACCAAATTCGAGTTCGGCATGGTTGACGACAAGCTTATGCTTATAGACGAAGTGCTCACCCCCGATTCGAGCCGTTTCTGGCCTGCGGACCGCTACCGGCCGGGCGGGAGCCCCGAGAGTTTCGATAAGCAGTTTCTTCGCGATTACCTGAAATCGAGCGGATGGAAAAAGTCCGATCCCGCGCCCCGGCTGCCCCGTGAGGTCATTGTCAACACGCGTGCCCGCTATCTTGAGGCCCTGAAGCGCCTTTGCGGAGAAGACATTGACTGAAGTGGACCTGTGTCATGTCGGCTTGTCGCAAATCGATCTTGGCGACTGCACTTTCGAGCTTCGAAGCTTTTCCGATTCAAACCGGCTCGCCGATTCGCTCGCCCGTGCGGGTATTCTCGATCCTGTGTGGCTTGGGGAAAAATCGGGGAAGTTTTTCGTCGTCGATGGTTTCAAGCGGCTTCGCTGGGCAAAAGACAAGGGGAGCGATTGTCTTTTTTGCCGCATTTTCAAAGAAGGTTGCGATCTGCGCCGGGTTTGGGTCGAAAAGCTGGAAAAAAGGCTTTGCGAAGGCGAAATAAACCTGGCGGAAAAAGCTCAAATCATAGCCGTTCTCGCAGAGCTTTTCGGCCCCGGTGAAATCCCGGGGTTTTTTCTATCCGGTTTGAAAGCGGCCAACCGGCCGGAGGCGATCCGCAAATGGTTGCTGCTTGCGGGCAAGGGGCCGCGGATGCTCGAAGCGCTTGCCTCGGGCGAAGTTTGCGAGCGTGCGGCAATGGAGATTTCCGACTGGGACGACCCCGGTTTCGACTCGGTTTTGGCGCTCTTGCGGGCGCTTAAGTGCAGCGCGAGCATCCAGGTGGAAATCGTCGAGCGGATAAGCGAAATAGCCATCCGGCAGGAGTCGTCCCGGGCCGCGGTGCTGGAGCTTGCACCCGTGCGGGAAATACTTTCCCGCGAAATGAACCACCGGGAAAAAACGGCGGCCCTGAGACAATATTTGGCCGAGGTGAGAAATCCGCGCCTCAGTTTGAGGCGAAAACGCTTTCAGCGGGAGCTCGAAGCCCTGGGGTTGCCCCTCGGAGCCAGGGTTGTTCCACCCGAGGCTTTCGAGGGCGGGGAGTGGTCGATGCAATTAAGTTTTACCCGACCTGAAGAACTTCGAAAAATTTTCCGTCTGGCCGAGCCCGTGGTCGCGTCGAACCGGCTGGATAAAGTTTTTGAAAAATGAAAATCCGCCCGCCCCGAAAGGTCGTCTTAGAGTCGGCGGTTGCCAAGAGCCCGCTTTCCGAGACTCTGCGCAAAAACCTGCCCGCCGCCTCCTTTGAAATCGTGGACAGGGTCCGGGATGTTTCGGCCCGCTCCCCCGATCTGCTCGAAGTCGTGGACTTCCATGGGAGGTTTCTTAAATCCTGTCCCGGAACTCGACATTACAACTGCTGCGGCTACAGGATCCTCAACCTGGGGACCCAGTGCTCCATAAACTGCACCTACTGCATTCTGCAGGTCTACCTCAATCAGCCCAACCTGAGGCTGTTTGGAAACCTGGACGGAATGTTTCGCGAGCTTTCGGACTTTTTCGATCAAAACCGCGGCTGCCTCCACCGGATCGGAACCGGTGAGTTCACCGATTCGCTGCTCCTCGATCCCTTTACCGGGATCACCCGGTCGATTGTGCCCTTCTTCGCCTCAACCCCCAATGGCGTGCTCGAACTCAAGACGAAAACCGATTCCGTCGGCAATCTCATCGGTCTCGATCACGGGGGCCATACCATCGTTGCCTGGTCGCTAAACCCCGAAGAAGTTCAAAGGCGGGAAGAGCCTCTTTCGGCCACGATTTCCGAAAGGCTCGAGGCGGCCCGTGCCTGTTCCGGGGAAGGCTATTTTCTGGCCTTTCACTTCGACCCGATCATCGATTATCCCCGGTGGAAATCGGGATATGCGCAAACTCTGGACCGGCTTTTCGACACCGTCGATCCTGCCCGGATCGTCTGGATCAGCCTCGGCGCCCTGCGCTTCATGCCCGAACTGAAGACGATCGTCAAGGCCCGCCATCCCGCCAGTCGGATCGTCTACGGCGAATTCATCCGGGGACTGGACGGCAAGATGCGATACTTCAGGGATATAAGGGCCGAGTTCTACTCATTTATCGTCGAGAGGATCCGGAAGGTCGATCCCGGCCTGTGCGTCTACCTGTGCATGGAAAGCGATGACGTCTGGCTGGATTCATTCGGTTTTTCTCCCGGGCGGCGCGGAGGGCTGAGCGGAATGCTAGACCGGGCGGTGGAGCAAAGGATGGGGATTGTCCCGTCGATTGCCTCGCCGGCTGAGGCTGATCAGCCCGCATCGGGGTGTAAAGCCTGTTGAATTAAACGAGTCGAGAATGTACATTGCTCGGGCAAAACGTAGCGATTGGTCCTCCGAGTTTGGCTGCAAGGGCCGTTTCTGTCAGGTTGGGGGCTGTGAATAAAGCCACATGAGGTAACCCGATGTCTTACGGATTAAGGCGGTATGAAACGCTTCACAGGCTGTGGTGGCTGGTTTTTTTCCTTCTGTGCCTGTTTTGGGCAAGCCTTTTGCCGGGCTTTTCCAGCGCCCCGAGCCAGCCGATGGCGACGCTTTCCGATCTTGGAAAGCTCGACTTTTGGACAGGCCTCGAAGGGATCGGGATAACTTCGGCCGTCTCTGTGCTTGCCGGTGGAAAACAGGACGGCGTGAAGGAACCTGCTCGGGCGGGGCAAGACTCGCCGGCCCCAAGCGGTTTGGCGGAAAATATCGCCCTGGTCGGCGGCGCGCTTCTCTTTTTTACCAGGGTGGGAGTGCTTTTCCTCATACTCCGCCTGGTCTGGCTCGTCGTTCAATGGACGGGCAGATACATGCTCCAGTTGGTGATGTCCGAGATCCGGGGCCTTGAGCCCTCCGATCGGGGAGGGACCGGGACGGGCGCCGATTCTCTTTTGTCGGTTCAGGCATTGGACGCCAGAATCAGGCGCAGCGTCTTCAGCTTTTTCCTCCACCCCTTCATTCGGCTGCGCCTGACGCTTTCCGGAATTCACGGCCACGCTTCCCCCGAAAACGTGCTGGAAAAAGAGCGAAGGGCCGTCGAAGCCGACTGGCGAATCCTTTATGGCTCCTGGGGGCCTTACCGGTGGATGCTCTGGATAATCCCGATCTTGGGCCTGGCTCAAACAGTGTTGCTCCTGGTGGCCCAGTTCAACGGACTGGGTTTACTGTCGCAAAAAGAGGCTCTTGGTGCCGTAAAGCCTCTACTCGATCCCAATATTCAAAATCACGTCATGGACACTCTGAGGCCTGTTTTGAGCCTGCTGCTGCCTCTTTTGCAAGCCGTTGGCCTGGTTTTCTTTTTCCAGTTGGCCGCGGCTGTGCTCAGGAACTTCGAAGAGCTTTATCTTTCGAGCCTCGATGCGTTCATTTACGATAAATTGCTCTCCCGGTTGCCCCTTGGGGGAAGTGATGTGGGATTTGTCCTGGAGACGCTTCAGCGGCAGATTAGAGACCTTGGCGCCGCGGTTTCCAGAATGGAAAAAAAGGTCCTTGCGCCGACGGGAGGCGACAGGTCGAGATGAACCGTTCCAATCGCGGGGGCCGTATAAGGGTCGGACAGCTTCTGAAGGGTTTCCTCGAAAAACACCCCGCCTTTGTGGCCAATCCCATAGGTGACTGGAAGGACCTTGTCGGCGAACAGGTGGCGCGCTACTCCTGTCCGGGTTCTCTGAAAAACAAGGTTTTGGTCGTCATCGCCCACGATTCCGTCTGGAGGCATCACCTGGAGCAGTGCAAGGAAATCCTGGTTGAAAAGATCAATGCCGGCAGGCACGAACCCATTGTTGATAAGGCTATTATAAGGGTGGGCGAAGTTCATGGGGCCGATGCGGTCCTTAACCCGGCCCACAAGAACCTGGAAAAACTCAAGGCGAAACGATTGGCCCTTCGCCGAAAGCCGAAGGCGCCCGTCGTGAAACTGAGCCCGGAAGAGCAATTGCTCCTGAAAAACCTGCCCGACCCGGAGCTTAGAAAATTGGGCGAAAAGCTGCTCAAGCGCATTCCGGCCTCCGAGACCGAAAGATAGGTTTTTATGTCCCCTATTGGCGGGAATGGTTTTCACGATGGACAAATGTTCTTGCATGGCGGGCCTGCGAGTCTTATCGTAGTGCGTAATTCAAAAAAATCCTGATAACCCGGCTGTGAATTGTATTGATGCATGTTGGCGGGGCGGGCCTGATTGGCCAAATGCGTCGCCGGCCGCGAATGATCCTTGTCAATTATCTCTTTAACGACGGTACAAAAGAAGGAGATTATCAACTTATGGACCGGAACTCTCGCGAAAAAGGCAAAATGGAAGTGGTCGCCGTGCTGAACCAGGCCAGATCGATGGAATTGCATGCCATTTCCCAGTATATGAATCAGCATTACGGCCTCGATGATATGGATTACGGCGAATTGGCCAAAAACGTCAAATTGATCGCAATCGACGAAATGCGCCATGCGGAGATGTTCGCCGAGCGAATCAAGGAACTTGGCGGGGAGCCGACCTCCGAGCCGGCCGACAAGGTGGTGAAGGGGCAGAAACCTCCGCAGCTGTTTGCTCACGATTCGGGTCTGGAAGACGACACGATTGCAAAATACAATCAATTTGTGCTCGTGTGCGGAAAAAACGGCGACAGCACAACACAGAAACTCTTTGAGCAAATCATTGACGAAGAGCAGGAACACCTGAATTATTTCGATAATGTCGCAGACCATATCAAAGAACTCGGGGCCGCCTATCTGGCCCGTATAGCGGGAACGCCCGCGAGCACCGGGGGCTATTCGAAAGGATTCGTGCTGACCAACTCCGCCCAGCAGGGTTGAACTGCCGAGGAGAGCCCCAACCTGTAAAGGGCCGAGACGCGCAGGCTGGCAACACGGGAAAAGCTCTGCTCTTTCGGAGGACTTACCGGCTCCGGGGGGCTCCTGCTTATGCGGGGTTCGACCTACGGCGCCGATATGAAAATTCGCAGGCACTTATTTGCTGATTGCTCCCTTGGAACTCATTCATGTCTATCGTTCACGGCGGAAATGTCTATGAGCTTGCGGCCCTTGCGGGTTGCGCGCCTGAAGAAATTCTGGATTTCAGTGCAAGCATCAACCCGTTGGGGCCTCCTCCAGGCCTGGATAAAGAGCTTTCCCGCTGCTTCGGACTCCTCGAAAGCTACCCCGATATCCACTGCCGGAGCCTCATCGAGGCAATTTCCAAATTCCACGATGTCGATCCGGCGTGCGTCGCCGTAACAAACGGTTCAACAGAGCTTATCTATTGGCTGCCCCGGGCGCTCGGGGTGGGAGCCGCCCTGGCGGTTCTGCCCGCCTTCGGCGAGTACGTGAAGGCTTTCGAGTTGCACGGAGCCCGGGTGGAAAAGTTGTTCCCGACCCCCGAGGAGCGCTTCCAGCCCTCAGCCTCCCAGCTTGAGACCGCACTCCGAAAGGCTTCGCCCGACGCGGTGCTTCTTACCAACCCGTCTAGCCCCGCCGGTTCCTTGCTGGGTGCCGAGACAATCGAATGGATTATTGGAAGAAGCTCCGCCGCGGGTCCATTCTTCCTGGTTGACGAGGTGTTCGTCGATTTTTGCCAACAGGCCTCCCTCGGCCGCTTTGTGGAAAGGGCGGGCCAACTCGCGCTCATAAGGTCCTTTACGAAGTTCTACGGCCTTCCAGGCTTGCGAATAGGCTACCTGCTGGCCCCGCCCGGAATTGCCCGAAAAGTGGGGGAAGTACTGCCCCCCTGGTCGGTGAGCACCCATGCCCAGGCGGCCGGCGCTTTTTGTCTTGCCAGTGAGGACTACAGGCTGAGGACCCTGGAGCTGATCGAAAAGCAGAGGGCCGGGCTCGCCCGGAAGCTTTCGTCCATCGCGGGCCTCGAGGTTTTTCCGAGTGCGGCCAATTTCCTGCTCGTCCGCCTTGCGCCCCCGCTCCCCGCGGCCTCGACCCTTAAATGGGACCTCTTCAACCGCTTCCGGATTCTCATCCGCGACTGCGGCTCTTTCGAAGGGCTGGGGGATCGCTATTTTCGAGTCGCGGTCCGCTTGCCGCACCAAAACGACAGGCTTGTCGCGGCCTTAAAAGAGGTGCTCGGCGCAACCGGGTGAGAAGATTTTTGCACCATTCAGTGCTCATGGTCGTCTTTGAGGAACAAACCATGGTATTCGTTGTCGTTCAGGTGGTTTCGCATCGTATCTGATATGAGTTCGAACAGGCGGTTTATTTCCTCGTCGCTCATGCGGGGAACAAGGACCTTTAAAAGATCGTCGTCCGAAAACTTCTGCAGGTAGTACATCAGTGAATTTTCATCGACTTCCCTGGAAAGGCCGAAGGCCACCATCCCGTCGTATTCTTCGACAAAGGAATGTTTGTGCTGGGGCATCAGTAGTTCCTTTCTTCAAAAAAGTGTCGTGCGTGGACTGACAATGGTGCTTTTATCACTTGAAGCCGGTTTAACTCAATGGCTGTGTGAAGGAGAGACAAAAGTGGCGAATGAAGATTTCGATTTCGACAAAAAGGCTGCTTCCTGGGACGAAAACCCGGCACGTGTGGGATTGGCAAGCGATATCGCCGGGGCGCTGCTGGGTGAAAATATACTTGCCTCCGGAATGGAGCTGCTCGAATACGGCTGCGGGACCGGTCTTCTCACCCTGAGGCTGAGTCCGGTGGTAAAATCTGTTACCGGTGTTGACACTTCAAGGGGGATGCTGAGTGTGCTCGAGGGTAAAATCAAGAGCAAGGGCCTTGCCAACATCAGTACCCGACTGCTTGATCCCGCCGCGGGGGAGCTTCTCGAAGGCTCCTACGACGCCGTGGTGAGCAGCATGACCCTGCATCATGTCAAAGAGATCGCTCCCCTCGCAGCCCGGTTCTACAAAGTTACCAAGCCGGGGGGACACATATTTCTCGCCGACCTCGACCCGGATGAAGGCCAATTTCACGGGGAAAATCCCACCGTGTTCCACGATGGAATCGACCGCGCGTGGCTAAAGGAAATCTTGACGGATGCCGGCTTTGGCCAGGTACGGGACAAAACTGCGGCCATGGTGGAAAGACCTCTTGCCGAGGGAGGCCTGCGGCGGTTCAGCATCTTTTTGATAAGCGGTGTGAAGGGGTAAGCCGACCCAACGCGAAACGAAAACGACCTCTACCCCCCGGATGAAACTCCGCCAGAAGCTCCGGCAACCCTCCAGACGATGTCCAGAAACGAACGCAGGGCCGGCGAGCGGTCGTTTTCCCGCCACATGACGGCCAGCTCGATCGTTGGCGCGGGAGCCTCGATTGAGCGGTATGTCACCCCCTGGCGGTGGAGATTGCGAAGAGAAGCCGGAACGATCGAAATGCCCATGCCTCCGGCTATCAGGTTGACGATAGTCGGCGTCGATCGGGCCTGCTGGACTATCCGGGGTGAAAACCCGGCCATGGCGCATAACTGGACGAGCTGTTCGAGAAATCCGGGAGCGTCCACCAGGAGAAAATCTTCCTCGGCAAGTTCTTCCGGGGCGATTCTTTTTCTGCCCGCCAGGCGGTGGTTGCGGGGAAGCACAACGACCAGCGGTTCACGCCAGATGACCCGCATTGCCAGCGAAGCGTCAATTTTAACCGGCGGGCGCACCAGCCCCACATCCAGCCGCAATGCCTTCATCGCCTCGACCTGTTCGACGCTGCTTAAATCCTGCAAGAGCAGGGAAATATCCGGGTATTCGGCCCGCATGAGTCTGAAAATCGAGGTCACCTTGCCGTAGACCGCCGAGCTTACGAAACCCACCACCAACCTGCCGATTTCACCGCGCGCGGCCCGGCGCGCCGCCAGCACGGCCTGATCGCTCAAAGCCAGAATTCTGCGCGCTTCCTGCAAAAATATCTCTCCCGCCGCCGTGAGGCTCACCCGCCTTTTTGTCCGATCGAGCAGCCTCACCCCGGTTTCGAGTTCGAGGGCCTTTATCTGCTGACTCAAGGGGGGCTGGGCCAGTCCGAGCCGTTCCGCGGCCCGTCCGAAGTGGAGTTCTTCAGCAACGGCCACAAAATATCTCAGATGCCTTAATTCCATAGGAGGACTCCAAGTTCGATATGAATAAAATATCAAAAGTCAATGAAATATATATTGGAAATCTTAAATTCCAAGGACTAAATTCTTTAACACGTCTCGGTGAAATTCGAATTCAAACCCATCGACTCTTTCGAGCAGGATTTTTGAGATGGCGGTATTTTCCAGGACTTTGGAGCAACCGGTTGAGCGGGCCCTGCCGGGCAGGGCCGCAATGGTAACGGGAGTGTTCGTGGCCGGTTTTGCCACCTTCATGAACCTTTACGCCACCCAGCCGCTGTTGCCCTATTTCAGGCATCTTTTTGGCGCCTCGGAACTCATGGTGAGCCTTACCGTGAGCGCGCCGGTGCTCGGGGTGGCGTTGGCCGCGCCGCTGTTGGGCCTTGCGGCCGATTCGGTTGGCCGAAAACAGATGATTGTGGCCGCGATTGCCTGCCTGTCCTTTGCCACCATGCTTGCGGCAAGCTCCGCGAATCTTTTGCAGTTGATCTTCTGGCGATTTGTCCAGGGGCTGTTCATTCCGGGCATGATCGCGGTGGTGATGGCCTATATCAGCGAGGAATCCGCGATCGAGACGGTGGGCCAAACGATGGCCGTCTATGTTACGGGGACGGTCGCCGGCGGGTTTGCCGGGCGACTCCTGGCGGGCGTTGGCACGGCCCGCTGGGGATGGCGGCCCTGTTTTGCAGCTCTGGGCATTATCACTCTGGCCGGAGCCCTGGCGACCCTGTGGATTCTTCCCCGCGAAAGAACATTCGTTCGGGGAAAAAGAATTTCCTTATCTTTTCAGCCCCTGGTGAGCCATCTTCGAAATCCGCAGCTCCTGGCCACTTGTGCGGCGGGCTTCAACATCTTGTTTTGCATGGTGGGGGTCTTCACCTACGTCAACTTCTACCTTGCCGACAAGCCTTTTTCTCTTGGCCCGGGGGAGCTTGGCCGGATCTTTATCGTCTACCTGGCCGGCGCCGCGATCACAACACTGGTCGGCGGACTCATGGACCGGATAGGCTATCGGCGCGCGGTGCTCGGAGCGATTCTTTCGGGGGCCGCAGGCATTTGCCTTACTCTTGTCCACTATCTGCCGGTCATCATTTTGGGGCTCCTCCTGGTCGCGGCCAGCGTGTTCATCTCCCAGGCTTCGGCCAAAAGCAACGTGGGCAAGGCGGCGAAAGGGTCGCGCTCCTCTGCCGCCGGGCTTTATGTCTGCGCTTATTACATGGGCGGCTTCGCCGGTTCCATAGTACCGGGCATTTTCTGGGTCGAATTCGGCTGGCCGGCCCTTGTGGCGGTGATCCTGTGCGCCCAGGCCACCATCGCCCTTATCGCCTACCGGCTGTGGGAAGCCTGAACCCCCTTGATAAAGGATGCCAACTGTTCGGGCGGGGTGACAATTATTTCGTCTTCATGAAGTTTTTGCAGATAGAAATCGTCCGTGCGGTAATGCGGGTGCATATTTTGACGATTTATAAGCCTTAGAAAAGAGCGAAATTCGGGGAGGGATTTTCCAAGCGGTCCGCTGAAACATGTAAGGTTGAAGGTGGAAAACTTGAGCTCATGATAGGCTGAAAGTGTGAGGCTTATCCCCTCGGCCAGGGCCCTTACGTCGTCTTCGCCCCATTGGGTGAAGTTGGATTTGTCCGGCCAAACCGCGTCGACTTCGTTTACCCCGACGGGGGAGAAGGCGGTAAACCAGCTGCTTGCGCCAAATTGCGCCACCCATCTTTGCCCCGATTCCTTTTCGGTCTCGATCAGATCCGTCCAGTAGCACGAACCCTTGTCCCTTTGATAGGCCAGGCTTTTTTCCAAAAGCACCCGCAGATGGGTGGAGGGTATCGGCGAACCGATGACCTGCAAATGGGGGTGCATAATGCTGCTTCCCGCGGGGGGCATGAAGTTGGCGTTGATGGTGAAATAGGGGGTCTTGGGATCGGCGTCGAAGCACCTTTTGATAAATTCGAGGCAGACCGAAAAGGCGTCGAAAAGAAGAGAGGGAGAAAACTGGTCGAGTGTGCGCCCGTGCTTTTCCCCGACCATTACCACGGCATGATAGGGGGCGAAGGGAAACAGGTTGGGAAACAAAACCGTTTCGCCCCTTTCCAGCCGGCCTCCCGGCAGAAGGTCTTCGGGATATCGGGGGGAAGTCAAGCGCCACTTGCCCTCGCACATGAAGCACTGATCCCCGGTCTCGTTCATGCGCCGGTGCAGGTAGTCGTAGTCGGTTTGCGGGAAAGCAAAGGAAATTTTTCCCCTGAAGGCCTCATTTAGTATGCTCTGGCAACCGGTTAGCGGGTCCTGGCGGATTTCTATGGCCTGGGTGTCCAGTTCGCCGTTCTTCAGGGGGTTGTGAAATTGCGAAAGCTGTTGCCACGTTGTGAAGGAAATTTTCGGCATATCGTTCATCCTGGTTTCAAAGAAAATGTTTCCGGCAGGCCGGGGGCCTTTTCAGGCCCCTCCGTGCCTCCTTTTTATTTCCGCCCGGTCCGCGGAACCGTCGGCCAGGAGCGGAAACTCCTCCACCACTTCGACGTACCGGGGTTTTTTGTAGCCCGCGATGCGCTCGCCCACGAATTTTACGAGTTCGCCGGGTTCGAGCGACGCCCCCTTTTTCAACTTGCAAACAGCCTTGATGCCCTCTTTCCATTTGGGATCCGGAACGCCAAAAACCACGGTCGCTTCCACCGCGGGGTGCTGAAGGATCACTTTTTCCACCTCCGCGGGATAGACGTTTTCGCCTCCCGGCTTGATGAGTTCCTTTTCTGCCTTGCGTCCGGCGTACCAAAGGAAGCCCTCTTCATCGAAGCGTCCGAGATCTCCCGTGTGATGCCAGCCATCCCGGAAGGTATGGGCATTGTCCTCGGGCAGGTTCCAATAGCCTTTGAAAACCATCGGCCCTTTGAGAGCGATCTCGCCGGTCCGGCCGACCGGCACCGGCCGGTCGTATTCGTCGAAAAGTTCGATTCTTCCTAGCAAAATGGGCCTTCCGGCCGAACCGGGCCTTTCATCGAAGCGTCCGAGGGTTGCCAGGCAGGATGTTTCGGTCTGTCCATACATGACGTGAAAGGTGCCTCCGGAAACCTTCCGGTATCTTTCCATTGTCTCCAGGGATTCGATTCCCACCACCGCTCGGAGAGATTCGATCGATTTGGCGCTCTTTTCCTGCTGATCGAGTATCAGCGAGAGAATGGGGGCAAAATCAAACATTACCGAACATTTCTTTTCAACAATCAACTCAACGGCTTTTACGGCGTCGAATTTACTCATATTGACATTGAGCGCTCCGGCGTGAAAGCTTTGAAACATCATCGCGAGCCCGGCAATATGGAACATGGGTAGAAGGTTCAAGTGAACATCTTCGGGCGTCATCTTCAAGGCCGTATGAAAATGCAGGCTCGAACAGCTTATGTTGCGATGACTCAGCAATGCCCCCCTGGGTCTTCCAGCGACTGCGGCGGTGTGGATGATAACAAAGCCGTCCTCTTCGCCGACATCGAAGTCGGACAAGCCGCCTCCCTCTTCCATGAGGGAAGCAAAGGAGGCGAAGCGGCCCTCATCGGCTTTCAAATTGTAAAAAGCTTTTACCGAGGCAAGCCCGGGCCTTATCGTTTCGATCAACTCCTGATACTCGCCGTCGGCGAAGATTATTGCAGGCATGCAATCACTCAGGTTGAAACTGATCTCATCGGCCGAAAGCCTCCAGTTGACGGGCAGCATTATCGCTCCCACGGCTGCCGCGGCGCCGTAGAGCAAAAAATACTCCAGGCTGTTTTTGCCAAGAACGCCTATGCGGTCTCCCTTGACAATTCCGGATTTTTGCAGACCCGAGGCAAGGCGATCGATACTTTCCCTGTATCGGGCAAAACTCAACGTCTTGTTTTCATCGGCTTCAAACCAGGCGGGACGATCCCCGAAACAAAGCGCGTTTCTAACGATCAGGTCATGGAGAGTGAAATCATGCGTTCCCATCCGCGGTTTCCTTTTCGCTGGAAGAATTAAAGGCCGGACGGAGCGGCCCGACTGCGGGCCTTAAAGACTATCTCGGTCCGCGGGTTTTCGCAAGGGGGGACTGTGAGCGAGACCGGCCGGTGTCCGGGGTCTTCCGGAACAATAGCCGATTTTGGTGTTGGACCGGCATTTTAGGCGAAATCCGGGGCCACCATTTTTTCTTGCCGCTTTCGCCTTGAGTCCCTATGATTGCGCGAAGCAACCGGGAGGGAGTAAGTTGATGAAAAAATGCCCTTTTTGCGCCGAAGACATTCAGGACGAGGCGATAAAATGCAAGCACTGCGGCGAATTTTTAAAAGACTTCGGCCGTATTGCGGAAGACGGCACCCGATGGTATTTCGGAAAGTTCTTCATTGTTCTTGCGGTTTTGAGCGTCGGTCCTCTGGCGCTGCCACTGATCTGGTTTCGCCCCCGGACCAGCCGGGCGTGGAAGATCGGTCTGAGCGTCGCAATCCTTGTTCTCACCTGGATGACCTACCTGGCAACGATGCATTTTTTAAAGCTTCTGAAGGAATATTGCCAATTGTTTCAGTAGGTTGACCTTGGCGAGGCGAGGGCGGCCAAAGGGCGCGCCAAACCTGCCACACCTCAAGCGCAGAGGAAAACGGCGACGCACGCCGACCGGGAGCCAACCGGAAATCCGGGCGGCAAACCCATGCTTGAGCGAGTTTCAAGGTGTGTGGTGGAAGGGCCGGAGATTTTCCTCCAGCCCTTTTTGCTTGCGGTTTTGAGCGATCGCCTAGAGTTTTTTCACCCTGACCGCCGCCGGTCCCTTTGCGCCCTGCTCGATTTCGAAGCTGACTCGATCACCTTCCGCCAAAGTCTTGAAACCTTCGCCCTCTATAGCGCTGTGATGAACGAAGACGTCCTTGCCGCCGCCTTCGACCGTGATGAATCCGAAACCCTTCTGATCGTTGAACCACTTTACGGTACCTTGAGGCATAACTTTTAGAATCCTTCCGCTTTAATTGTTTTTTGTCGATTCGCAGGCAAACATCTATTTTGCACGCAACACGACTTTAATATCAAATTTTAAAGGAAGCAACAAAGGAAAGGGCTTTCTGAAGATAAAATTCATTGCAAGGACTCATTGCGAGGGTAAAAGCCGCGGGCGTCAGGGCTCTAGACGCGCTTCTTGCGCGGCCCCGGGGGTGAAAATGGCTGCGGTCATGAAATTGGGGGCCTCATACAGGGGTGGAGATGATCGGGTTTGGTTTCGGGTAGGCCCGAGCGGTGGTCACCGCCGCGGACCGGAAAAACAAAACGGAGGTCCGCGCCATCTTTCCTGTTTGCCAAAACGGGTTTTTTAGCTATATTGTATCCACATTGAAGCCATTTGCCACTTCGGTGAGCATTGGTATCGGGTTCCAACCGGTGACGATGTGCACAAAAAGTCCTCTCTCCAGTTCGTGTTCTTCCTCCTCCAGTTCACCTTGCGGCGTCGATCATCCGGCAGGCATTGGCGGCGGTGCCAGTAACCGCGGGTATCAAGAAGCGGAAGGGTCTGAAACGATTCTTTTGCGGAAAGGAGGTCCAAGAGGTGATTTCCTCCGGACGAGGGGATGTCCGTGGCGTTTTGCGGGCGAGCCGAAATTTGCCGGGGGCGATGGAGATGCGGGGTCGAGATGGTGCAAGGCGTGCAATTTCCCATTTCGATCCGACGCAAAAATGATCCTTACAATTCGACGTCCATGGAGGAGACCATTATGTCCGACAGCCATCAGCATCTGTTCGCAACCCCGTTGCCCGCCGGGTTGGGCGCTTTGGGAATCGCATGCTTCGGGCTTTTTGCCTTGTTTTCAGGCAGGATTTCCCACGAGGCGAGCCCGATTTTGGCCGCCTGGTTTCTGGGCGGCTTCGTCGTTCAGCTCGTTACGGCCATCATCGAATTCAGGGACCAGAGTGTGGCCGGTGGAAACGTGTTTCTCGTCTTCGCCTGCTTTTTCATGCTGAGCGGGGCGGTAAGTCTGACCGCCAAGTATTTTCTCCTGGCTTTCAAGATGCCTTTGGACCTCGGAGTCGATGCATGGATGTGGCTGCCCGCGGGCCTGTGGCTCGGGATCATGCTGCCCTGTTTCCTAAAGAGCCCGAGTGTGCTTTTTGTTCTGGGCGTGTTTGTGGAATTGATAGTCGTTGCCTTGATAGCCCTCAATTTTAAAATCGCTCCAGCCTTTTTCATCAAGGTGGCGGTTTATTGCTCGCTCATTTCAGGACTCCTTGCGGTCTATCTCTCGGGTGCTATAGCCATGAATGCGACCTTCGGCCGAACGGTCCTGCCCGTTGGCAGTCCCCTCGCCGGGAGTGAGGCGCTGCCTTCCGCGGCCGGAGTCGGAGTGGCCAAAGGCTGAAAGATTTATCAAACGGCCGAATTTCCTCTTTTGGAAAGAATTATGGCTTTATTCCTATTTTTAATCAGTTCCCAAAACGGCATTGCTCTTACTGAAATGTGAACGAGAAGAGGGGGGGGGCGCGGGGTTTTTCGCCCCCCCTTCGTTTCGCGCGGCCATCAAACCCTTGCGGGCAACTTTCCAACCGCTTTTGAGCGACAATGCCTTTCGGGGGCCGGCTCCATGACGGGCCGATAATGGGGGGCTAGATATCTCTGTTCAGGCTGAAGCGAAAGACCGTGCCGTCTTCTTTTGAACTTGTAAAATAGACTTTCCCCCCCAGAACCTCCTCTCCGAACAACCTCATTGAATAGGTTCCCAAGCCTCTTCCCGGTCCTGATTTTGTGGAAAAGTTCCGCTGAAAGATCCTCATGGCGATATCGGGGGGAATTGCCTTTCTGTTCCATACCGCGAAGGCTATCGTGTTATCGCAAAGCTCCGTCCACATTCTGGCCTGCTCGTCTTCTTCGGTCCCTTCAAGAGCGTTGACAATCATATTGCTAAGAACTCGTATTACAAGTGATGGCTCGGTAATCAGAGGGACATCATGAATATCGGAAGCAAATATCAATTTCTTTTTAGCCTTGGCTACAGGTCTGGAAAATATATCATCAAGTTCGACAATTATATCCTTCGAACGAATCATAATTAATTTAGGACGATAATGCAATGCATCGGATTGAGACAGGCAGCGCTGAGCGGATATTTCATTGGAAATACGCAGTGAAAGACGATATAAAGTTTGCGATAGAGTATCTCGCCTATTATTATCGGTGGTGAGTGTCAAAAGTTCACTTGCAGTAACAAGAGCATTCAAAAGATTGTTTATATCATGAAAAAATACCCTTTCCATTGCTTCCAAGGATTGATTATGCGTAATATCCTGCAGAAAAAGTAATAGCATTCGCTTTGAGTTGTATGCCACCGGAACACAGCGTACATTGAAAAAAAGATCATGTTGCCCGTTTTGCTTTTGAACCCTCACCGCGCACTTTTTTTCCACCGGGACATCGGTCGCCAGGCTGGTGACAATACTGATAGCCGCTCCGCAGGTTGAACAAAACGGACCTGTTCCACATCCTCCTTCCATTTCATGAGCATGGACGCATTGCATCGCTTCTCCCGGACGAAAGCCGAAGACGTCTTCGACCTTGTCGATCCCCAACATTTTCATCAGCACGGTGTTTACGGCCAGAATCTGACGATTTTCGTTCAAAACCGCGAGCATCCCGCTAACTGAATGGAGAAGCCCGTCAATTATGGCATTATTGCTTATGAAATCAATTTGATGGGCAAGTTCTTCATCATTTGCCCGCTCAGCCGGGGCATAATAAGTATCCATAGGCTTTCCTTCCAGGCACAATCGGTCAACTTCGACAGCCGAATCCGCCATCCGGATTTTGGAGTTCATCGTCCTCAAGTTCGCGGGCGCAACTCCAGGGGAGAAAAACTATACAATCATGATCTGTAATTAGCAAGTCCCGGGCCAAACCGAAGAAAATCGCAGCCGACCCGGGGACCTTTTCGGCAATTGCTCTGCCAATCGGCTTGAGAACCTCTCGTGATCTTCCTGCCCGGAAGTATCGGTCGCAAAATCCCTTGCGGAAAATTTCCCTTGAACCAACCTTTTTCCCGCTTCCGCCAACCGGCGGGGCGGGCTGTGTTAAGGTGCTCGAACAAAGGGGCCAGAATGCCCGCCGGACCTTGATGAGAGGAGGAAGTGCATGAGGAGCAGAATCTGTCTGTTGGTGATTTCGGGGATTTTACTTTTTGCCTTGTCGCAGGCAAAGGCAAGCATCACGTGGACAGGGGACAATTTCATCTACCTCGCCACAGACACCGGCGGGTTCTATTTCCCGGGGATGCTGGCCCTTTCGAATGGCCAGACCATGTCGAGTGCCGACGGTGATACGGAAAACACGGCCGTTGCAAAGGCAAACGAATCTCAGTCGGGGTTGAGCATGGCGGCGGCCGCCTGGGGCAACGCCGTCCAGGATTCGAGTGCGGATTCCGGGGGGGCTACGGTATACGCCTATGCCGCCAACAACAATCTCGCACTGGACAACCCGGCGGGGGTTCTCGGGGCCGGCCAGAACGTCACCTCCTACATAGACAGGAGCTTCACGGTCAGCTCGACCGGCCAATACCTTCTGTCCGCCTCGGCCCTCGCGCCTCTTTACTCCGCCATTACGGCCGGGGCCGGCTTCGTCTCGCCGGTCCAACTGACCGGAGAGGTCCAGATCTTCCAAACCGACAAAAGCGCCAACACCTCCACGCTGCTCAATTCGGCAAAGTTCAGCATCTCAAGCCTTGCCGCAACTCCGCAAACGGTCGGGGTCAATCTGGTAGGCGGCAACTCCTACCAACTGGTTGTGGCGCTTTCGGGCATTACGACCCTCGGGGGCCAGAACTCTCCGACCGGCATAGTGACCTCCTACACCAACTATGGCCAAACGGGTTCGCTGGGGAATCTGGACGGCAGCTTCGGGGCCGGCGCGGCTGGAAACCCGGTGACCCTTTCGGCTTCGCTCTCGCCGGGAGGTATCATCGACACCTTTGCGGGCAACGGCACGGCGGGATATTCGGGCGACGGGGGGGCGGCGGTTTCAGCGCAGTTGAACCTGCCCGGGGGTGTGGCTGTCGATCTTCCGGGCAATGTCTTCATAGCCGATTCCAGCAATAACTCCATCCGCAGGGTGGACGCATCGACGGGTGCTATCAGCACGGTCGCCGGCGACGGGACGGCGGGATACTCGGGCGACGGAGGGGCTGCGGTTTCCGCGGAGTTGAACCAGCCCGCGGGTGTTGCGGTCGATCTTTCCGGCAATATCTACATAGCCGATTACAATAACAATTGCATCCGCAGGGTGGCCGCATCGACCGGAATGATCAGCACGGTTGCGGGTAGCGGTACTGCGGGGTATTCGGGCGACGGGGGGGCTGCGACCTCGGCGGAACTCAACCAGCCTTCCGGGGTGGCGGTGGATGCTTCCGGCAACATCTACATTGCCGATTTCAACAATAATTGCATCCGCAGGGTGGACGCATCGACGGGAGCGATCAGCACGGTTGCGGGTAACGCCACGGCGGGATATTCGGGCGACGGGGGGCCGGCGATCTCGGCGGAGCTCAACCAGCCTTCCGGAGTCGCGGTGGATGCTTCCGGCAACATCTACATTGCCGATTATGGCAACAACCGCATCAGGGAGGTGGCCGCATCGACTGGGGCGATCAGCACGGTTGCGGGCAACGGTACCCCGGGGTATTCGGGCGACAGGGGAACTGCCGTCTCGGCGCAATTGAACCAGCCGGCCGAGGTCGCGGTCGATTCTTCGGGCAATATCTACATCGCGGATCATCAAAACGACCGTATCAGGAAGGTGAATGCATCGGGCATCATCAGTACGGTTGCGGGTAACGGTACCGCGGGGTATTCGGGCGACGGGGGAGCCGCAGTCTTGGCGGAGTTGAACCTGCCCGCCGGCGTGGCTGTTGATACCTCCGGCAATTTTTACATGGCCGACAGCGCCAACAGCAGGATCAGGGAAGTCTACGCGATAATAAATGGAGAGTGCGGAAGCAGCAATGGCGGAACATTCACTTCGGCTCCCTCAACGGATCTTTGCAGCATCGGCACGGCTTCCGCGGTCTCCGGCTCGGGACCGTGGAGCTGGACATGCGAGGGACGCTATGGCGGGGCGACTGCGAACTGCACGGCCGATCCCCCGATTGTTAACGGCGTGTGCGGAAGCAGTAACGGCCAAAATTTCACTTCGGCTCCCACCTCCAACCTTTGCGGCAGCGGCACGGCTTCCACTGTTTCGGGCTCCGGACCCTGGAGCTGGAGCTGTTCGGGGTCGAACGGCGGCTCCACCGCAAACTGTTCGGCAAACCTCATGGTGAACGCCTCCTGCGGAAGCAGCAACGGGGGAGACTTCACTTCGGCTCCCACCTCCAACCTTTGCGGCAGCGGTACGGCCTCGACCGTTTCGGGCACGGGGCCCTGGAGCTGGACCTGCAGGGGAACAAGCGGCGGCTCGAATGCAAGCTGCTCGGCAAATCTTATCGTCACCGGCGTGTGCGGAAGCAGCAACGGAGGAGATTTCACTTCGGCTCCGACAACCAACCTTTGCAACTCCGGCACGGCCTCGACGATTTCGGGCACGGGACCATGGAGCTGGAGCTG
>JAJYDE010000078.1 GCA_021777755.1 Deltaproteobacteria bacterium | reverse complement strand
CGCTCGGACCCGCTGGGTCTGTTCGGCTACTGCGGCCTTAGCCGCGATTCGAGGCGAATCTCGGGTTCTCGGCCTCCGCATCCTGCGTTCGCAGCAGGTCGTCGAAATAATCGATGGTTTTCTTAAGCCCCTCTTTCAGAGGGACCTTGGGCTCCCAGCCAAGTTTTTCCTTTGCCACGGAGATATCGGGCTTTCGTTTTACCGGATCGTCCTGCGGAAGGGGATTTCGAACCAGGCTGGATTTGGAGCCGGTCATTTCTATGACCATGTCCGCAAGCTCCAGGATGGTGAATTCCACGGGATTTCCCAGATTGACCGGTCCGGTAAAGCCCTTGGGCGAATTCATGAGCCTTATGAAACCCTCGATCAGATCATCGACGTAGCAGAAGGAACGGGTCTGCTTGCCGTCTCCGTACACGGTTATGGATTTTCCGGTAAGGGCCTGAACGATGAAGTTGGACACGACCCGGCCGTCGTTGGGGTGCATCCTCGGGCCATAAGTGTTGAAAATTCTGGCCACCTTGATATCGAGTGCGTGCTGGCGATGATAGTCGAAAAAGAGGGTCTCGGCGCACCGCTTGCCCTCGTCGTAGCAGGACCTGGGGCCGATGGGGTTAACGTTTCCCCAGTAGGTCTCCTTCTGAGGGTGTTCGAAGGGGTTGCCGTAAACCTCGGATGTCGAGGCCTGCATGATCTTGATCTTCAAGCGCTTGGCAAGCCCCAGCATGTTGATGGAGCCGTGCACGTTTACCTTGGTGGTCTGCACGGGATCGTTCTGATAGTGAATCGGAGAGGCCGGGCAGGCGAGGTTGTAAATCTCGTCGACCTCGATGTAGAGCGGATAGGTAATGTCGTGTCTCATGAGTTCAAAATAGGGGTTGCTCATAAGATCGACGATATTCCTCTTGCTGCCCGTATATAAATTGTCGATGCAAAGAACATCCTGTTCGTCCCTGAGAAGCCTTTCGCACAGATGGGAGCCAAGAAAACCGGCCCCGCCGGTCACTGCACATCTTTTTCGAAGATGCATGGCTTTTTTCCTTATTATTTGCAAATGGTATCAATGCCTTGAAACGGCCAACATTCCGTACTGCCCGAATTTGCGCAATTATACCCCTTTGCTTCATGTTGACAATCTTTTTACTGAATGGAACCGGTGTCAGGTACTTCTCATATTCCCGGTCAGAGCATTTTCAAATTTTTTCTTCTGCTTTAGCAGGTAATTGTGGAGTGGGCCGCCTTGAGCGATCGCCTCGTCGATGGTGGAAATCGCATCGTTATACTTGCCGTTAACATAAAAGGCCTCGGCGAGGGTATCGAGAACACTGGGCGAGGGATTGAGCAAGGCCGCCTTTAAAGCAAGCTTCAGGGCATCTTGCGGATGGCGGAAAGAGTAGGGGCCGGTGGCGTAGAGCCAGGCCAGGTCGTTTAAGGCCGACGCGTTTTCGGGTGCGCGGGCAATGGCGGCCTTGAGGGCCGATTCGCCTTCGGCATATCTGCCGTTTTCGCACAGAAGGTTTCCGTAGGCCCAAAGATATTCCGAGTTGCCGGGGTGCTTGGAAATCGAGCGTTGCAGGATGTGAAGCTCCACTCCGGTTCGCAGCTCCCTGGAAAAACCGGTCTTGCCGACTCTCCAGTTGGCCAAAAGAAGGGCGGAAATCACAGCGGCGAAAACCAGAGCGGAAAAGTAGAGTTTGCGGTTGTGGCGGGGGACCAGCTCCGGCTTGTGGAAAGCCTCAAGCAAAAAATCCACTCTCTGCCGAATGCTGAAATGGTGCCAACTGGGAAGGTCTTCTATTCTTCCGGAGTAATAGGCGATCTTTTGAAGCGAGGTGACGAGGGGCTGAGGGTCGCCGATCAGCTCCATGGCGTACAGATCGGCCTGCCGTTCGCTGTTTCTTAGAAAATAACCGAAAATGAAGCGCAAAAAAATGACCATTGCCAACAGTAGGGGCAGGGCGGAAAGTAGAGAAAAAACCGATGCGCTGAAACCTTCGGTGGAAACCGACCAGTCGAAAATGGTCCTGTTGGAAAGCGCGAGCCACTTTAACGTATCCCCCAGTTCGGAAACAAGGAGTACGAAAAGGAACAGCAGCGCCACGAAAAGAATCATGTGCTTTTTACGCACATGGCCCATCTCGTGGGCGATCACGGCTTTGAGTTCGGAGATATCGAGCGCGCGAAGCAAACCCTCCGTAATGAGTATGTAGCGCAGCCGGGGCAGAATACCGACGACACCGGCCGTGAGGACCCCCGCTCCAAAAAGCGGCCAGTGGAGAAGTCCTCCGGTTTTGAAGTCATGCTCATCGCAAAATCTTTGCAGTTCATCTTTTATGAAGCCCTGCGCAAGGGGTTTGCATCTCCACATTCGGATGATCAGCCAGGGACCGAAGAGGACGAATCCGGAAAGGGCGATGAAAATGAGCGCCATTTGGGCGAGGTCGGAAGCCATGAAGGCCGGAGCTTTTATCGATGCCAGCAGGTCGCCCGCGATCGAGATCAAAAGCCAGGGAATAAGGACGACCGAGCTGAAGGAAATGTGGCCCTTGATGAAATCGGCCCTGGTTGAGGCACTGCCCGACATCGTCTCATGGACCGGCTGGCCGAAATACCAGATCACTGCCAAATGAAGCATGTAAATCGCCAGGCCCGCGATTCCGGAAACGGTCATAAACCTGCTGTAACCCGGAATAAAGCGAAGGAAGGCGCCAAGGTTGAAACAATAAAGATAAGCGGCGAGAAACCCGATGGCCGTAATGGAAAGAAAGGTCTCGGCCCGAAAATAGGCACGGCTTAACCCGGAGGCCGGCGCTCCCGTCTGCGCGGCTTTGCTCAGGCGGGCGAAGGTCCTCCTGCAGTAGAGGATGAAAAAACAAAACAGGGCGGCGATGTAGCCGATATCGGCCCAGTGGGGTGGGGCAGGCTTGCCCGCTTGAGGCACGGAGCTGAAAAGCAGCAAAACGACGATAAAATAGATCAGTTGATTGTACATTTAAATGATCTTGAGTCCTCAGATTGCTCGCAATTGCGAAACCGAAGCTTTATTTCCGGCAAAAAAAGCGCGACCGGAATGACGTTCGGGACGGCCGTTGTTACTCGCGGGAGCGGAACTTGGTACGAGGCCGTCGGACGGGCAACGCGGCCCGTCCGAGACGTTTCCGAGAAGCTAACCTAAGACTCAAACGCGAGATTTAAAGCGGCAATGGGCCGAATCTTTATCCTCGAAGCAGTGTTTTCCAATTTCATCGACGAATTGAACCGGGTAGTCGCCGTTAAAACAGGCGAGGCAGAACGGATGATCGTTCGACATCGCCCCGGCGGCTTCGAGCAAACCTTCGATGCTCAGGTAATTGAGCGAATCGAGTCCGATGTAGTCCCGTGTTTCCTCAACCGTATGCGATGCGGCTATCAGTTCGCCTTTGGTGGAAAAGTCGATTCCGTACGGACAGGGGAAGCGATGCGGGGGACAGCTTACCAGCATGTGAACTTCCTTGGCCCCGGCCAGTCGCAACGAATTGATCCTCGTTTTGGTCGTGGTGCCGCGAATGATGGAGTCTTCCACCAGGAGAACGCTCTTGTCCGTGAGCAATTCGCGTACCGGGTTCAACTTGACTCTTACCTGGAACTGCCTCATCGCCTGGCTGGGTTGAATGAAGGTGCGGCCCACGTAATGATTGCGTATTACGCCCATTTCCAGCGGGATATTGTTGGCCTGGGCATAGCCTATGGCCGCGTAATTGCCCGAATCGGGAAAGGGCATCAGAAGATCGGCGCGCACCGAGGGGTTTTCCTTGGCCAGAAGGCCCCCCAGCTTCTTTCTGAACATATAGACGTTCTGGTTGAAGATATTGCTGTCGGGCCTTGCGAAATAGATGAATTCGAAAATGCAGTAGGAAGGGCGCACCTTGGGGAAGGGGAAAATCGAGCGCATGCCTTCTTCATCGATAATGAGAATTTCGCCCGGCTCGAGATCTCGGATGTAGGTGGCTTCCACGAGATCGAGGGCGCAGGTCTCGGAGGCAAGCACATAGGCGCCGCCCTCAAGTTCCCCCAGGCAAAGAGGCCTGAAGCCGTTCGGGTCTCGCACCCCGATCAGGGTGTCCTTCGTGCTCATCACCAGCGAGTAGGCGCCCCGCACCCTTCTCAGGGTTTCGACCAGGGCATCCTCGATGCCGTTGGAAAGATTTCTGGCCAGCAGGTGCATGAAAATTTCAGTGTCCATCGTGGAGCGAAAAATCGCCCCCTGGGTTTCCAACTCCCGCCGCAGCTCCACGGCGTTTACCAGGTTGCCGTTGTGGCCGATGGCATAATGGTTGTTGCCGTGAAAAACGACAAAGGGCTGAGCATTGGACACAAGAGAAGAGCCGGTGGTCGAGTAGCGTACGTGACCTACGGCCACATAGCCCCTTAAAGATTTGAGGATGTCTTCGTTAAAGATTTCGTGCACCAGTCCCATGCTCTTGTGGGCAATAATGCGCCTGCCGTCGGAGACCGCTATCCCGGCGCTTTCCTGCCCGCGATGTTGCAAGGCGTAGAGGCCGAAATAGGAGAGTTTGGCCGCATCTTCATGGCCGAAAATCCCGAAAATGCCGCATTCTTCCTTTTTGGCCGGAGTATATGGCGCAAAAAACCGCCGCTTATCGGAGGCTGTGCTTTCAAGCTCGGGCAGCCTGTTTTGTTTCACGGTTCCATCCTTTCGGAAAACGTCTAGACTCGCTCTATAACGCCAGGTGGTATTCCTGGAGAGTTTTCACCTGCCACTCGCCCTTCTGGAGCGCCGAGACAGCTTCGGCGATCGCCTGTGCCCCCGCGATGGTGGTTGCATACGGGATATTGTACACGACCGTGGCGCGCCGGATTTCATACGAGTCCGAAGTCGTCTTTTTGCCCAGGCTCGTATTGACCACCAGTTGTATCTGACCGTTTTTGATCTTGTCCACCAGGTTGGGACGGCCCTCTTTGAGCTTGTATACCCGGTCGGCAATGATGCCGTTTCGCTCGAGAAAGGCCGCCGTCCCTTCCGTGGCGATCAGTTTGAACCCAAGCTCGGTAAACTTTCTTGCCGCGGGCAACGCCTTGGCTTTATCCCCGTCGTGAACGCTTATAAAAACCGTTCCGCCCGTGGGCAGTTCGTAGCCCGCCGCGGACTGGGCTTTGGCAAAGGCGATCCCGAAGCTTTCCCCGATCCCCATGACCTCGCCCGTTGACTTCATCTCGGGACTGAGCAGGGTGTCCACCTTGGGAAACCGCGAAAAGGGAAAAACCGCCTCCTTGACCGAAATGTGCCCGGGTTCGATTTCACTCTCAAGTCCGAGTTCCTTGAGGCTCTTGCCCAGCATGACCTTGGTTGCGAGCTTGGCCAGCGGACGCCCGATCGCCTTGCTCACAAAGGGCACGGTGCGGGAGGCCCGGGGATTTACCTCCAGGATGAAAACCTCGCCGCTCTTGATCGCATACTGAATGTTCATGAGGCCCTTTACCCCCAGTTCGCGCGCAAGGAGCCTGGTCTGCCTCTTTATCTCCTCCTGCACCTCCTTGGACACACTGTAGGGCGGAAGAACGCAGGCCGAATCCCCTGAATGAATTCCCGCCTGCTCGATATGCTCCATGATGCCGCCTATGATTGTAACATTTCCGTCGCTGATGGCGTCGACATCGAGTTCGATGGCGTCTTCGATAAATTTGTCTATCAGGATGGGATGGCCCGGTGAGACGTTGACGGCCGTTTTCATAAATTTTTTCAGCCGGCTTTTATCATAGACTATTTCCATCGCCCGCCCGCCCAGCACGTAAGAGGGGCGCACAACCACCGGGAATCCGATCTTGTCCGCGGCTTCGAAAGCCTCCTCGATGGTGAATGCCGTGGCATTTTTTGGCTGCTTGAGGCCGAGTTTATGCAAAAGCTGCTGAAATCTTTTGCGGTCCTCGGCGCGGTCGATGGCGTCCGGAGAGGTGCCAAGAATAACCGCACCCGCCTTTTCGAGCGCCACGGCCAGGTTTAGCGGGGTCTGGCCTCCGAACTGCACGATGAGTCCCTTGGGTTTTTCGCTCTCCAGGATATGGAGAACGTCCTCCCGGGTAAGGGGCTCGAAGTAGAGCTTGTCGGAGGTGTCGTAGTCTGTCGAAACGGTCTCGGGATTGGAGTTTACCATGATCGACTCATGGTCTTCCTCCCGAAGGGAAAAGGAGGCGTGAACGCAGCAGTAGTCGAACTCGATGCCCTGGCCGATTCTGTTGGGGCCCCCCCCCAGGATCACCACTTTTGGCCTGTTCGAAGGTCTGGCCTCGTCCTCGGTTTCATAAGTGGAATAATAGTAGGGTGTGTAGGCCTCGAATTCGGCCGCGCAGGTGTCAACCAGCTTGTAGACCGGCCGGATGGAGTGCTCGTGCCGTTTTTGGCGCACGTCTTCTTCGCTCGTACCGGTAAGCTGCGCCAGGCGGTGGTCGGAAAATCCCCACGCCTTGGCCGCCCGCAGCTTTTCGCACTTATCGAGAAAAGCCGCCCCGGGTTCGGCTATGGCCCGCTCCATTTCGAGAATCTCGGCGATATGTTTCAAAAACCACGGGTCGATAAAGGTGAGCCGGTGAATCTCCTCTGCTGAAACCCCCAGCTTCATGGCCTCGGCGATTTGAAAAAGCCTTTGCGAGTTGGGCTTGGTAAGGCTCAGCTTCAGTTGATCGATTTGTTCGGCGTCCATGCCCGCCGGGGGATCGCCAAAACCGTGACGGCCGATTTCAAGAGATCTGATCGCCTTTTGCAGCGCCTCCTTGAAGGTTCGTCCGATCGCCATGGTCTCCCCCACGGACTTCATCGCCGTGGAAAGAATATCGTCTGCGCGGGGGAATTTTTCGAAGGTAAACCTCGGGAACTTCACCACGCAGTAGTCTATGGTCGGTTCAAAAGAGGCTTTGGTTTCGCGGGTGATATCGTTTGCGATCTCGTCGAGCGAATAGCCCACGGCAAGCTTTGCGGCAATCTTGGCGATGGGGAACCCGGTCGCCTTGGAGGCAAGAGCCGAGGAACGCGAAACCCGCGGGTTCATCTCGATCACCACCATTTCGCCGTTGGCGGGGTTTACCGCGAACTGCACGTTCGAGCCTCCGGTCTCAACCCCGATTTCCCGCAAAATGGCCACCGATGCGTCCCGCATCTTCTGGTATTCACGGTCGGTAAGCGTCTGGGCCGGGGCCACCGTGATCGAGTCTCCCGTGTGCACGCCCATCGGATCGAGGTTTTCGATCGAGCAGATGATCACGACGTTATCCATGTAGTCGCGCATCACTTCGAGTTCGAATTCCTTCCAGCCAAGAACGGATTCTTCGAGCATGACCGAATGGATCATGCTGGCCTCAAGCCCCCTCTGGGTCTGTTCGAGAAGCTCCTCGCGGTTGTAGGCCACCCCGCCCCCCGTTCCCCCCAAGGTGAAGGAAGGCCGCACAATCACCGGATAGCCGATCTTTTGCGCAAACTGTTCGGCTTCATCGAGACTGTTGACAATGAGGCTCTCGGGCACTCTCAGATCGATGTTGGCCATGGCGTCCCGGAAAAGCTGCCGGTCTTCGGCCTTCTTTATGACCGCGGTGCTCGCCCCGATCATCTCAACGCCGTATTTTTCGAGAACTCCCTTTTCGGCCACTCTTACGGCCACGTTAAGCGCCGTTTGCCCCCCCAGGGTGGGAAGCAGGGCGTCGGGGCGCTCGCGCTTTATGATCTTTTCCACCACCTCCGGGGTTATCGGTTCTATATAAGTGCGGTCGGCCGTCTCGGGGTCTGTCATGATGGTGGCCGGATTGCTGTTTAAAAGCACTATTTCATAGCCGTCTTCGCGAAGCGCCTTGCACGCCTGGGTGCCGGAGTAGTCGAATTCGCAGGCCTGGCTGATGATGATGGGCCCGGAGCCGATGAGCAGTATTTTCTTTATGTCTGTGCGTTTGGGCATTGAACTCGGTTTCCTTGAATGCTCGCTCGTTATACGACAGCTTTCATCGCCGGCTTGTTTCGGGCCATCATTTCGATAAACCGGTCGAAAAGGTATGAGGCGTCATGGGGGCCGGGGGAGGCTTCCGGGTGATACTGAACGCAGAAGGCGGGTATCTCCAGGTGGGCCAGACCCTCGGGCGTGTTGTCGTTTAGATTGATGTGGGTAAGTCTTACGGGAAGGTTGCCAAGAGAATCCGGATCGACACAAAAACCGTGATTTTGCGATGTGATCTCGATCTTTCCCGTGGTGAGGTCCTTGACCGGCTGATTTGCGCCCCGGTGGCCGAATTTGAGCTTGAACGTCCTCGCCCCGAGCGCCAGTCCCATCATCTGGTGACCCAGGCAGATGCCGAACAGGGGCTTTTTGCCCAAAAGGTTCCGAACGGTTTCTATCACATAGTGCACAGCGGCGGGATCCCCGGGCCCGTTGGACAGGAAGATCCCGTCGGGCTCGCAGGCCAAAATCTCGGAAGCCGGGCTATTGGCCGGGAAAACCCGCACCTGGCAGCCCGCCTGTTCCAGCATGCGAAGGATATTGTACTTTATACCGCAGTCGAGGGCCGCGACCCGAAACCTGCCGCCATCGGCCGGCCATTCGAGATGGTCCGTTTCCTCTCTTTTCCCGTTTCGCCACCTGTAGGGCTTTTTGCAGCTCACTTCCCTTACCATGTCGATCCCGTTGAGCCCCGGGTATTCCTGGACCTGCTCCAGCAGTTGGGCCAGATTGTCCGTATCGGTGGCTATAATGCCGCGCATCGCCCCCCTCACTCGCAGATGCCTGGTAAGCGCGCGCGTATCGATACCTTCGATTCCGATTTTGCCGTGCCGGCTCAGAAAATCAGCAAGAGACTCCTTGCTTCGCCAGTTGCTGACAAAATCCTGGTATTCCTTGACAATAAAACCTTCCACCTGGACGGCGGCCGATTCCATGTCCTCCTCGTTGATCCCGTAGGTGCCGGTCAAAGGATAGGTCATGGCCACGATCTGGCCCTTGTAGGAAGGATCGGTCAGCACCTCCTGGTAGCCCGTCATGCCGGTGTTAAAAACCACCTCGCCCAGTGTCCTGCCGCCGCCCGAAAAAACGTATCCATTAAAAACGGTCCCGTCCTCCAGCAAAAGAACAGCTTTCGGGCGATTCCAGGGAAGGCTCATAAAAAGGTCCTCGCTTCAATCCGAATAGTGAATGTCTTCCTGAAGTGTTTCTTGAAACACAATTGTAACGGCTAAGCGCGAAATGGCAAACTTTTATGCACCCGCGGAATTTTCAGCGCGGGCCATACTATGATAAAGTTGCGCACGGATGCAATAAAGAAAGAAGCGGGAAGCCGGGAGGCTCGGGGCAATAGGGAAAAGCGTCGCGAAACATTTCCTCGGCTTTGATCTGAATTGCTCAGACTATTGCGGAGGGAGGTCCGATGTCCGAAATCCAATATCTTCGAAAATGCTCCCAGTATTTCGCCATCCTGCTGCGGACCGATCCGGGCTGCGAGGAATGGCTCGTCGGCGAGGCAAACCTCAGGCGCAGGTATCCTCTTGCCGGGCTCTATTCGGCCCTGCAATCGGAGGCCGCCCGGGCCCGCTCGTTCAACGACCTCCTGCGGCTCTTCCGCCGCTTTAAACAGCGCCATTTCCTGAGAATCGGCGCCAGGGATTTTTGCCTTTACGCCGACCTTGCCGAAACAACGGGGCAGGTGAGCGACCTCGCATCGGTTGCGCTCCAAGTCGGCCTCGAAGTCCTCTGGGCGCACCCCGACTGGTGGGCCCCCGACCGGGACTCCCGCGACAGTCGCTTGCTCGCGGGCCCCGTTCCGCTCGTTGTTCTGGGCCTCGGGAAACTGGGCGGACATGAACTCAACTATGTCTCGGACATAGATCTGATTTTTCTTTATCCCGACGACGGCGCCGAAGAGGAGCAAGAGCCTGCTTGCGCCGCGTCCCGACGCTTGCTGAGCTTTCTTGTCCACCGACTCTCCAGGCTCATGTCCGACCAGTTCGAAGGAGACCGCGTCTTCCAGGTGGACTTCCGGTTGCGGCCGGGCGGAAAAGATGGCGTACTGGTGCCTTCCCTTGGCGGCGCGGCCGATTACTATCTGCTTCACGGCAAGGCCTGGGAGCGTCAGATGCTGTTGAAATGCCGCCCCGTGGCCGGGCAACGCTCCGAGGCAAACCGCTTCATCCGTGAGGTGCGCCCGTTTGTATTCCGCCGGTTTCTGGATTTCCAGGCCCTTGCCGAAATAAAGCAGATGAGAAACCGGGTCCTCGATGAAGCCGGCCGGTTCCGACCGGGCAGGGGGGGCTACGATGTGAAGCTTGGCGTCGGCGGGATACGAGAGATCGAATTTTTGGCCCAGTCCCTGCAACTCATTTACGGCGGGAGGAAGCCCGAACTCGACGAACCAAACACCCTGCGCTGTCTCGATAAACTCGCGGACTTGGGCATCCTTCCCCGTGAGACGGCTTCCGATCTCAAAACATCCTATATTTTCCTTCGCAACGTCGAACACCGCGTCCAGCTCGATCAGAACCGTCACACCCAGAGGATGCCGCTTGGTGAAGAGGCCCGCCTGAGGCTGACTCTGGCCATGGGGTTCGAAGACGACGAGAGCGCTTTTCTAAAAGCCTTGGAAGCGCACTGTCATATAGTAAACGCGGCATTTCGCCGCCTTTTTGATGCCGAGGAGCCCTCGCAGTCGGATTGGCGCTCTGCCCGGGGCGATTTTGCCCGCCCGCGTCCAGGCTCGGGCGGTGCGTCGGCGGGCTCCGAAGACATGCCGGCTGTAAGGATCGAGACCTATTTTGGAAGAGTAGCCCGAAGGACCGGCCTCCAAAGGCTTTTCGCCTCCGGTGAACCCTGGGTGGCGCAGTTTTGCAAAGCGCTCGGCGCGAGCGAGCTTGTCTATGCCCTCCTTTATCATAATCCCGCCCTGGTCGAAGGCGCAACCGGAGGGGCGGGGGCCTTCGAACCCGCCCGGAAATGGGAGCGGACGGGCGCCGAACTCATTCAAAGGGCCGGCGATTACGGCGAAAAACTCGAATGGATACGAAAGCTCAAAAACGAGCGAACCCTTCGGCTCGCACTGGCCGACCTCGGAGGATGGCTCGATTTCGCCGCCCTTGAAGAAGAACACACCCGCCTGGCCGATTTCTTCATTCGCCATACCTTTACCGTCGTCAGGGAAAATCTCGGGCTGCCCCATGAACTGCCTCTTTCGGTGCTGGCAATGGGAAAGCTTGGAAGCGGAGAGATGAGTTATCTGTCCGATCTCGACCTGGTGTTCGTCTATTCGCCCCGGGGGGGAGAAAATACGATCCCCGGCGAGATCGTCCGCCTCATACAACGTTTAATGAACATGCTCCAGGTTCCCCTTGCCGAGGGGCCCGGCTACCCGATCGACGCGAGGCTGCGGCCTACCGGGACCCACGGCCCCCTGGTCGTGACCGCGCAGTCCTGGCTCGAATACTACGGCAGAGCCGATATTTGGGAAATCCAGGCGCTGCTGAGACTTCGTCATGTTTGCGGAGACGATGCGCTGGGAGACTGGATCGAAAAACAGGCCGAGGGGATCTGCCGCCCGCCGAGGCCCGCCGAATCCGTGTGGCCAAGGATTTGCCATTTGCGAGGCCGCATGGAAAAGGAGCGGGCCGCTGAAACCGGCGGGCAAATCGACCTGAAGCTCGGTCCGGGGGGACTTGCCGATATCGAATTCATCGTTCAGGGGCAACTGCTGACCGGCGACACGCCCTTCGAGGGGCGGGGTTGCCGGCTTGCGGATTCGCCGCCGGCCAAAATCGGCGTAGAGCCTTCGGCTGGCCGGTCGGTGAGGCGGATGGTGGAGGAGTTTTCCATGAGCTGTTCAAAGCCGGGCGTCGATAAACTCCGCGATGCCTTTCGCGCCCTGCGCGCTCTTGACCACAGAGTCAGGCTGCATACCAACTCCAGTGCCGCAAAACTCGATTCGGCCCGCTTCGAGGCGATGATTTCCCTTGGCCTTTGGCCCCCGCATATCGACGCGGACCGGATCGAGACCTGGGCGGACGTCCTGTGCCTGAGAAGGCGGATTCGGGCCGTTTTTAAGCAATTTTGCCCCTAGCCCAAGTTTAACATTTTGATATCCCGAAATGGTCGTTTGGCGCTTGCTGCGTTAGAAAATGCCAGTAATTTCAGGAGGAGCATAGCCAAAAATCTCAATGTAGTGCCATGTTTTTGCAAATGCT
>JAJYDE010000029.1 GCA_021777755.1 Deltaproteobacteria bacterium | reverse complement strand
GACAATTTTATTGCCGTCCACAACGAAAATGCAGCTCCGTTTCAGTGGAGGAAAAAGTCAGTGGGGCCAAAGGGCCTCAAAAAACGTTACTCTGATTTATGCAAGTAAGTACTAGTATCAATTGCGTTGTATTATGTTGGTTTCATTATGGTTCTGTCCATAATACGAGGTTTTACGATTAAATATGACTTTGCCATATTTATACTTAGATTTTTTGAACACAACGCTCGATTTCACGTATTAACAATCGTTGGTTTGACAGTTGCAAGACTTCTTTATCCAGATTCATCGAGGTTACACGGCATATCTAAATCTCTATTTATATTCCTATTTGGTTTACTCATTGAAGTTTTGGTAAGAGTAGTATTGGACATCGGTCGCGCTGACGTAGCAAAAAAAAGTTGGCCTATTCTTTTGGATTCTCAACAGCTTTGATCCACACAAAAAAAATGTACAAAATTTTTTCGCAAAAACGCGATGGATGCAGAGGAGATAAGTATCGTATGCGCGACAGAGGGGTGATCAAAACTGAGCAAAAAGGTTCGGACGTGAATTTGGCTGTTCACCTCCTAAACGATGCATGGCTGGACAAGTACGATTGCGCGGTGGTCGTAACGAATGACAGCGACCTTGCCGAAGCCATGCGCCTTGTCAAGGAACACCATGGCCAGAAATTGCTTGGGCTTGTCACCCCCGGCGAGAGGAAGACTTCAAAGCAATTGCAACAACACGCCTACTTCGTTCGAAAAGTGCGGCGCGAAGCACTGGCAAAAACGAAACTTCCCCCTCCAATCCCCGGCACCACCATCCACAAACCGCCGCAATGGTGGACAGTAACAGACGATTTGAGCTTGTGCCGCATCCGGTAACTTTTCATTGATGTTTTTCAACCAAGCCAGCCGCTCATCAGCTTTGTTTGCCTCGACAGCGTAGGTCAGTCTCACTAATCGCTCAACCGACCTTGACGGCTTTTCGTGTCCATTTTCTCATCCGGACACCGTGACCCTGTCCACTCCAAGCAGTTGGGCGAAATCGTTTATCAATTATATTCAAGTACGGCATCAGAACACCATCCCGTCCCCTTGACCGCTTTCCCCGAACTTCCCCCGATTCCACACGAACGCCCGACCGCTCATGTTGGATTTGCGGCACGATTATTTCGTTGAAAAGTTCATGGTTGTCGTGTATCCAGGGGTCTGGTATCAGCGCAGTGCTGAGCCTGGTCCGTAAGGTTTGCGAGTCTGCGGGAGAAACAGGGCGGCATGCATAAGACGAGAAAAACAGCTTTCGCTTGTCTGCTTCTTTTCCTGTTGTGCTTCCTGGCGACAGCCTTCCATCATCACGACGATTGCTGTTCACACCACGACTGCCCGATTTGCGTGGCGGCCGTTGTCATTGGCGGCGCGTCTATCGGCGCGGCCTGTTTTCTATACGCGGTGCGCTTCCTCGCCTCTCTATTGGAGGTATGCGAGGCAACTCCGTGTTACCGCTTTCTCTGCCTCTATCGCCCACCTACAAGGGCGCCTCCGGCCTGACCAGCCCTTCCCCCAATTTCAGTCTGTATCAAAATTGTGCCGCCGGCTTCACTGACAGCCGGTTAATAAATTATTCGCCGTACTGTCTTTTTTGACCATGACAGGGTGGCAAGAGCGCGGAGCCCTATGAATTCGATCCATAAGTGGCGGGCGCCCCTGATTGCCGCGGCCTCGGGTTTGCTGCTGATGGCCGGGTGCGCGGTGGGGCCAGATTTCAAAAGACCGGTTGCACCGGCGGTAAAGAGTTACACCGCCGAGCCGCCGAAAGCGACCAGCACCGCTCCCGGAGTCGCCGGAGGCGGGGCGCAACGCTTCGTGCGGGGGCTCGATATTCCGGGCAAGTGGTGGAGGCTCTTTCACTGCCGGCCCCTTAAGGATTTGATCGAATCCTCGATCACCCACAACCCGGATCTGAAGGCGGCACAAGCGGCCCTGCAGGTAGCCCGAGAAGAGGTTCTTGCCCAGCGGGGGGCATATTTGCCCTCCATCACGGCCGGCTTCGCGGCCAGCCGCCAGATGCAATCCGAACAATTGGCGCCGGCTCCCAATTATCCGACCGTTTCCAGCGAGTTTCAATACAGCCTGTTCACCCCGCAAGTAAGCATTTCGTATGTGCCCGATGTCTTCGGCCTCAACCGGCGGACGTTGGAGTCGCTCCAAGCCCAGGAAAACGCGGTGCGCTTCCAACTGATCGCAACCTATGTCACTTTGAGTTCGAACATTGCAGTAGCCGCGATCCAGGAAGCTTCACTGCGAGGGCAGATCGCCGAGACCCGCCGAATCATCGCGACAGAAACCGACATGCTCGGGATTCTGCGCTACCAATTCCAGAAAGGTTATGCCAGCCGGCTAGACCTGGCCGGGCAAGAATCCCAATTGGCGCAGGCTGCGGCCACGCTGCCGCCGTTGCTTAAGCAACTTACCCAGCAACGCGACCTGCTGGCGGTCCTGGCCGGCAAATTTCCAAGTCGGGCACCGGTCGAAACCTTCGAACTCTCGGCTCTGAGCTTACCTCCGCGGTTGCCCCTAAGCCTTCCATCCCGGCTTGTCGAGCAGCGTGCGGACGTGCGCCAGGCACAAGAAAACCTTCACTCCGCCAGCGCCCTGATCGGAGTGGCCATCGCGAATCGGCTGCCCAACATCACTCTCACCGCCGATGTGGGCAGCACAGCACTTTCGTTCGACAAGGTCTTCGCACCCGGCACGGGCTTCTGGGGGCTGGGCGCGGCAGCGGCGGCGCCGATATTTGAGGGCGGCAGTTTACTGCACAAGGAAAGGGCTGCGAAGGCGGCATATACTCAGGCCGCGCAACAATACCGCGGTGCTGTTCTGGGAGCCTTTCAGAATGTGGCCGACACCCTTGGCGCGATCGAACACGATGCGGGCGCGCTGAAGACTGCCGCCGATGCGTCATCGGCCGCCAAGGTGGCCTTGGATCTGGCGCAACGGCAAACACGGGCTGGCTACGCCAATGAACTGTGGCTGCTAAACGCGGAACAAGCCTATCACCAGGCCCAAATCAACCTGATCCAGGCGCGGGCGGCGCGGTTTGCCGACACGGCGGCGCTGTTCCAGGCCCTGGGCGGCGGCTGGTGGCATGGAGCGGATTCAATAAAGGATAAACATGAAAATTAAATTCATCGCCATCCTCGCGGTCTTTGTGGCAGTGGCGCCGAGCGGCTGTTCGTCGAAAACCGCGGACAAATCCGGCGCCTCATCTGTTAGAGCTCGAAACGATACGCTTACGAGCGCGCAGCTCCGAAATATTCGCCTCTGCACCGTCAAGGCGGCCAGGTTCCGAAAAACCGTAGAAGCAACAGGGACGGTGGACTTTGACCAGAACCGGGCCACTGCGGTGCTTTCGCCCATTTCCGGGCCGGTGTCGAAGTTGCCCGTGCCCCTTGGCGCCAGGGTCAAAGCCGCAGAGGTGCTGGCCGAGGTGAGTTCCCCCGACTTCGCAGCCGCGCTAAGCGCTTATCGCAAGGCGATCGTGATCGCAAGGACCGCGCGCAAGCTTGCCGATTTGGACAAGGATTTGCTCAAACACCAGGGCGTCTCCCGGCGCGAGGCCGACCAGGCGCGGTCCGATGCCGCAAGTGCTGAAGCCGATTGCGAAAGCGCTCTAAAATCCATCGAGTCCCTGAGGGTCGATCGACGAACAATCAGGGCCATCAGGGAAGGAAAGTCCGTACCGAATCCGAACGGTTTGATCCGCTCGCCCATCGCCGGAACCGTCGTGGAGAAACTCATAACGCCCGGGGAGCTGCTTCAGGCCGGCAGCACACCGTGCTTCACCGTTGCCGACCTTTCCCGCGTATGGGTCATGGCGCACCTGTTCGGTTCGGAGGTCGCAAAGATAGAAGTCGGAGATCGGGCTGAAGTGCTCACCGGACCGGAGGGAAAGAATTTGACGGGAAAGGTTGACAATATTTCCGCGGAGGTCGATCCCGACACCCGCTCGGTTGCCGTCCGGGTGGTCGTTCCAAATCCTGGCGGGGTCCTGAAAAAACAGATGTATGTGCGTTTGCGTATCTACGCTCGACGCGAAAGCACCGGGCTTTTAGTCCCCGTTTCGGCGGTCTTGCGCGACTCGGAAAACCTGCCCTTCGTCTATGTCGCCCAACCGCACGGCGAGTTTGCGCGCCGTCACGTAAGCCCTGGTTATCGCACGGCAAACGACTACGAAATCACCGGCGGCATTCGGGCCGGTGATAGAGTGGTGGTTGAAGGCGGTATTTTTGTCCAATTTCTTCAAGATCAGAATCAATGAGGGACCAATGGGCGACCGATTATCTTCTCCCCCGTCCAAACCACCCGAGGCCTCCATCCTTAACCGGATAGCGGCCTCGTCGATGCGGCAGCGCTTTCTCGTCGTACTGATGACTCTCGTGTTGATCGTTGCCGGCTCGTGGGCGCTTTGCCAACTTCCGGTCGATGCCTACCCCGATTTGTCGCCGCCCATGGTCGAGATCATCAGCCAATGGCCGGGCCACGCCGCCGAAGAAGTGGAACGACTGATCACCGTGCCCGTCGAGCAGGGCATGAACGGCATTGCGAAACTGCGAGTCGACCGTTCGATTTCGCTCTACGGCCTCTCCGATGTCATTCTCACCTTTCACGACGGCACGGACGATTATTTTGCCCGTCAGCGCGTTTTCAACCGCATTGCCGCCCTCAATCTCCCAACCGGCGTCTCGCCATCCATTTCCCCGCTTTCTTCACCCTCGGGTCTCATCTACCGCTATGTCCTGCAAAGCCCCGACCGATCCGCCATGGAACTTAAGACCCTCGAGGACTGGATAGTCGAACCGCAATACAAATCCGTTGCGGGCGTGGCGGACGATTCCGGCTTCGGAGGGGGCGACATGCAATACCAGGTATTGCTCGATCCGAACAAAATCGCCGCCATCGGCATGTCCGTTCCTCAGGTCGAGACCGCGCTCGGGGCCAACAACGCCAACGCGGGCGCGGGATTTTATTCGCAGGGCGGCCAGTTTTACTACGTGCGCACCATGGGCCGGTTAAAGACCATCGAGGACATTGGCAAGGTCGTCCTGACAGCTCATAACGGCACCCCCGTGGTGGTAAAAGATGTTGGCCGGGTGGTCACCGGCATTGCGCCGCGCCTGGGCGAGTTCGGCTACATGAATCAAAACGACGCCGTTGAGGGAGTCATCCTGATGCGCACCGGCGCAAAGACGCAGGAGGTCCTGAAACGGGTCGAGGCCAAGACGAGGGAACTTAATCGGAGCATCCTGCCCAAGGATGTCAAGGTAATGCCCTTCTATGACCGCAGCGATCTTGTGGCTCTGACCACCAACGTGGTGGAGAAAAACCTGCTGCGAGGGATGCTCCTGGTCGCGGTGGTCCTGATCTTTTTCCTCTATGATATCCGCTCCGGTTTGATTGTTGCCGTGTCCATTCCGCTTTCGCTTTTATTCGCTTTCTTTTGCCTTCACCTTCAGAACGCTTCGGCCAATCTGCTTTCCATTGGCGCGGTAGACTTCGGGATCCTGGTTGACAGCGCAGTCGTCATGGTGGAAAACATTTTCCGCCAGGTTGCCAGGCACCAGGGCGAAACTGCCAACATCCGGGAGATCGTGGTCGGGGCCGCGGCGGAAATGGACCGCCCTCTGTTTTATTCGGTTGCCGTGATTGTTGCCGGATTTCTGCCGATCTATGTCTTGTCCGGTGCCTCGGGCAAGCTCTTTAGACCCATGGCCGATACGATGGTGTTTGCGCTGGTGGGCGCCTTGGTCCTCACGATGACGCTGCTGCCGGTCCTGTGCGCCTGGTTCATGCGCAAGGGAGTCCGAGAGCGGCGAAACGCCTTGTTCGAAGCATGCAAATCCGCCTACGCCAAAGGACTCGACCTCTGCCTCGCGCACCCCGCCGGCACAACCACCGTCTCGGCCATTCTACTCGCTCTTTCGCTTCTGCTCGTTCCACGCATCGGTGCCGAATTCATGCCGCAGATGGACGAGGGGGCGCTCTGGGTTCGAGCCACGATGCCCTACACCATCTCCTTTGATGAGGCGGCAAGAATCACTCCGAAGATCCGACAGATCCTTGGCTCCTTTCCCCAAGTCACCACGGTCGCCTCGGAATTGGGCCGGCCGGACGACGGCACCGATTCGACCGGGTTTTTCAACGTCGAGTTCTTCGTGGGCCTGAAACCTTACTCGCTGTGGAGCGGCGCCTGCCGGACCAAGCCGCAACTCATCGCCGCCATGAACCTCAAGCTGAAAACCCTTCCCGGAATCATCTACAACTACACCCAGCCCGCCGAGGATGCCGTCGATGAGGCACAAACGGGCCTGAAGAGCGCCCTGGCCGTAAAAGTTTTCGGCCCCGACCTGAAAATTCTCGAGCAAAAGGGGACGGCCATAAAGCAGGTTCTAAAAAATGTGCGGGGCATCAGGGATGTTACCGTTGTGCAGGAACTGGGGCAGCCAAGCCTTAGCATCAAGATCGATCGAGCCCGGATCTCCCGCTACGGGCTCAACGTCGCGGACATAAACAGCATGGTCGAAGCGGCCGTGGGCGGCGATGTGGCCACCCAGGTGGTGGAGGGGGAAAAGCAGTTTCCGCTGGTCGTAAGGCTTGCCAGGCAATACCGGGACAACGCCGAGACCATTCGCAAGATCCTGGTCGCAACACCCGGGGGCCAGCAGATCCCGCTCGATCAATTCGCCCGCATTCGAGTGACCAACGGGGCGTCGTTCATTTACCGCGAAAAGGACTCGCGCTATATCGGCGTCCAGTTTTCCGTGCAGGGCCGAGATCTTGCCGGAGCTGTGGAAGACGCCATAAGGCAGGTCAAACAAAAGGTCTCCGCGCCCGGGGGCTACCACTTCGATTGGGGCGGCGAATACAAAGAATATACCTCTTCTCGCAGGCAGCTCACTGTTATTGCGCCTCTGACATTTTTCCTGATTTTTTTATTGCTCTTCGGCCTCTACGGCAATTTCCGGTTTCCTTTTATCACCGTGCTCGGCGTATTGCTCTCTTCTCCCGTGGGTGGTATTGTGGCCCTATGGATCACCGGAACGCCATTTTCCGTCTCCTCCGGCATCGGTTTTCTCGCTCTTTTCGGCGTCTCGGTGCAAACGGCGGTGGTATATATTTCCCATGTCAATGAATTGCGTCTTGAAGGTGCGCCGATCGCCGCCGCGGTTCGCGAGGGCGCCATCGTGCGGTTGCGGCCCATTATGATGACCGCCCTTGTGGCCGCGCTGGGGCTTTTGCCCGCGGCCCTGGCGACAGGCGTCGGCACGGACACTCAGCGGCCCTTTGCCCTGGTGATCGTTGGCGGCCTGTTTTCGCGACTTTTGATCAGCATTTTTCTTATGCCCGCACTTTATGCTCTTGTGGCCCGTTCCGGGGATCGGCTGGAATGTTGTTAGCAAGACGTCCAACTCAATTCGGGAATCGACTGGAGGTGTATGATATCAGATAGCGTCCTCAGAGTGGAAAGGCCGGCCATTAGGGCGGTTCTGTCATAAGCCGGAATGATCGGCCAATGATCACATTTGCGCTGCATGGCTACGAAGGCGTCGATCCCGCACATGAATTCGGTCCGCTGAAGGCTGAGTTCCAAAGGCGCGGTTTCCCGTGCATCATCGTCCGCTCGCCACACATGAAAACAAAAACGCCTAATCAGGATCGCGCCAAAGTAATGGTCGAGGCATTGCGCGACATTGAAGGCGATGTTGCGCTGGTCGGGATCTCGAACCAGGGATTATTTATGCCGCTCGTGGCTGCTGCTCGGCCGATAAGGCGCATCGTGTTCATCAACGGCGTGATCCCGCGCCCCGGCAAATCCTTTTGGGAAACAGAGAAGGAGGAGCGGGTATTTGCATCCTGGGCCCGGGTTTTCGCGTGGCTGAGCCCCGGCATGCACGAGGTTTGTCAGCTCTCAGATTTGCCGAAGGTCGAATACGTCTGCATATCGGCTGAACACGATGAGGAAATACTCCCGGAATGGGAGCAGAGGGCGGCGCGCGAGTTTCTGCACGTCGAACCGATTGTCATCGCGGGGGCCGGGCATTCCGATATCGTATCGGACTATGTGAGCGAGGTCGTCGATGCCGCCACGCTCCAACCTCAAAAGCGTCTTCAGGGAAGTCGGCCGCCTTTGCCGCACAGAAGAAAGCACAGTGTCGGCCAGGCGCTAACGAGTTTTGCGATCAGTCATTTCGTGCCTCTGGTCACCTATTTTGCCGTCCGCCCCCATGTGGCGAACGATACGCAGGCCTTGGCCATAGCCTGGTTTATTCCCCTGGCGTGGACTCTCGGTTCTTCACTATGGAGGCGGCGACTCGAAATTTTTGGCCTTGCCGGCATCTTCGTCTATGGCCTCACCCTTTCAATCTCCATTTTCTTTGGCGCGGGGACCGCTCCATTGAAGCTGCACCGCGCTGTGATGGCCACCGCGCTGGGCCTGGTTTGTCTTATCTCGGTCGCGATCCGCCAGCCCGTCTTCGTACTATTGGCGCGCCTGCGGGCCAAAGTTGCCGGAGGCTCCGAGCTTCAGGCAGCCCTGGCCAATCCCAAGATGTCCAGCACATTGAGAGGTGTGACACTGATCATCGGCATCGCCTGCCTGGGGGATGCTGCGCTGCAAACGGCACTTGCCATCACGCTCTCCACGGCGCGGTTTCTCGTGGCGACCACGGTCATACATATCGCGGCCGTTATCGGCATGGCCACCGGTGTCATTTTGTATGTGCGGTTTCGGCAATGAGGCGGGCATCACGAGATCATCAGGATTTTTCGCAAATCCGCCTCCGACCCCGAGGTGCGAAAAGATGGCTTCCAGACGATTGAAGACCGAACTGGAATCTTCCTGTGGCTCATTCTTCCCTCACAACGCCCGTTGAGCCTTCCAGATCCACGCTATAGATCACGCTACGCGAGTTCTCGGGATTGATCGTCTCCAGGTAGACAGGACGCCCCCACAAGAAATAGAGATGTTCGAGCGTTTTTCGACAGTACTCCTCATCGAGGGGCATACCCTCGAATTCGTGCTTGAGATACAGCCGGGAGCTGTTTCGAAAATTTCCATCGACCACCAGAATTCTCGGAATGCCCCAGTTCATCAGGCTTTGGACCATCAACTGCTTGATCGCCTCCCACCCGGTCTCCTCGACTTTCAATTCGATGTGCGAACCGCCGTCTGATTCCTGGTAGAGGTACAGCTCGAGTTCCTCGACGACCTCGCGGTTTAGGAATTCGTCTATAAAAAACCAATCAATATGGGTCCTTCGAACTTCCATGATCTTTTCCGTGCCCTTATCGAGATGCAGGTCCCAATTCCGCTTTTCATCATCATCGACGCAGGATTCGTATCGGGGGCCGAACCGGCCGGTATTCCACCGCATCTCGATATTCCTGAAAAGAGCGCTCCCCAACAGGTAGGGGTTGATCGATCTGGGGCTGTGCGCTTTTACCCGCGCGTTGTACAAATTGTAGTAGCCGTGCTCGTCGCTGCTCAAAAACCCGATGGCAAAAAGACGGCTCATGATCTTTTCGTGCCAGAAGGTGGCCCAGCCTTCGTTCATGATCTTCGTTCGCCGGTAAGGAAGAAAGTATAGAGCCTGGCCGCGGATCGTGCTCAACACATCCTTTTCCCATTCCATCGAATGAACGGGTGAATTTTCCATCACGTATTTCAAAACATCCATGGTCGGCTCCGGAGGGGTCTTTCGCCGCAGCTTTTGCTTGACTTCCGGGGGCAGGTCCTCCCCGGGCTCAAACAGATCGGCGAAACGGCTCTCCACCGGAGGATTTCCAGACCAGCCGTAGAGCCTGTCGCGCGCTTCCGTTTCGGTTTCGGGGCGAATCAGCTCGTCGGGGTCTATATTCCACTCGATCGCCATCCCGGCGTCGATGAGCTTTTCGACCGCTTCGCGTCCGTAGTCCTCCTCGTATCGGCGGAAACGCTGCGCGGCCTCGGAGGCCGAGGTGATCATGTCGCGCCGCGTTATACGGAAATGGCTGTTTTTTTTCATGAAATCATTGTGGGCGTAAACGTGGGCCATCACCAGGACCTGGACCGGAAGCGGGTTGGTTTCCATCAGGTAGGCGCGGGCAGGATCGCTATTGAATACGACCTCGTAAGGAACCGAAAATCCATGCCGGTACTTGGTGCGCTCTATTTCGAAATCGCGCCCGAAACTCCAGTGCGAATAGTTTACCGGCAACCGGTATGCCAAAATTTCGAGCATCTTGCGGGCCGGAACAATTTCGAATTCCTGCTCCATGAAATCCAGTCCGAACTCGGCCCCGATTTGCCTGATGAGCCTGTCGGCCTCGTTTAGTTTTTTCATGTCGGCCTCACGCATGATTTTGCCCGCCGCTTTTGAGCTCGGTTGAATGGAGAAACACTCTCAAGGCCGGATAGATGTCCGACTTTCCCCGGATGATCACGCCAAGGACCGGCGAGCCCGCCCTTGAGCCGCGAAGGAAAGCCAAATCGCCCAGCCGGTCTTCTTCCAGGCCGATTCTTCTTCTGTAGGCCTCCATTAGGACCGAAGTGGAATGTTCGGCCTGGATTTCACCATAGCCGAAATTGGCCACGCCCCTTTCGAGCATCTTGGAAAGTGAGTTGAAGGTGCGCTCCACATCCCAGTCCTCACCGTCGGAAAAATGAAACGGGTAGACATTCCACTTGCTGGTCGGATACTCTGTGTCGATCAGGTTGGTGGCCAGTTCGTAAGCGGAATGGCACGAGGTGCCCCCGGATTCGCCCCGGTGGAGAAACTGGTATTCATCGACCAGCCGGGCCTCGGTGGTGTGCGCGATAAAGCGAATCTCCACCCGTTTGTAAATGACTCTTAGAAACGAGGTCATCCAGAAGTAAAAAGAGCGCGCAAGATATTTTTTCATAATATCCATGCTTCCCGAAACATCCATCATGGCGATGACCACGGCGTTCGACCGCAGTTCGGCGTCCTCCTCGATGGTGCGAAAACGCAGATCGGAACTGCTGATCGCAAGCCCCCCCAAATCGGAAGGAGCTGAATCCATGCGCGCCGGTTGCCGGTTTTTTGCCGCCAGCAATCGATCGAGAGCCTCGTCAAAGTCCCCCTCGGCCCCCCCCAGTGCGGCCCGACACTGCTCTTCATCCATTCCCGACCTCTGCATAAGGATTTGCACCAGCACCTCAACCCTTTTTATCGCTTCCTTGATGGTGCGCTTTTTTTCCAGCCGGGGAAGTATTCCGTGCCTTTCGATCGAGTCCGGCTTCCAGCCCCGCGTAATGACCGATTCCCGGATTTCCTTGCTCCGCAGGTTGGGAAGCCCTATGTCGTCGAGCATCATCTCCAGCAGGTCGGCAAGCTCGATTTCGGTCTCCAGGTAATCGACACCGGGTTCTTCTCCGGGCCTTCCGGGCCTTCCGTTACCCTGCTTCGGACGCCTTCCGATCACTTTTCCCTCTTCGGATTCCCCACTGCCAAAGCCTCCCCCAACACCGTCGGCGTGTTCGTGGATGAACCGGTAGCTCTTGATCCCCCGCACCGGCACCCGCACAACCTGATCGCCGCTCTTGGTGATGATCGCCTCGTCGCTGATAATGTCGGGCAGGTTTTTCCTTATGGCTTCCTTTATCTTTTCGCGGTGACGCACAGCATCGCCCGCTCCCCGCGAAACGGAATCATAATCAGGTTTTAGCACCCCCATCACACTACCCCTCCTTCCGCAACATCTCCCCCACGAAATGGAGCAGATTGTTTGCACACACCGGGCAGTATCCTTTTTCCATAAGCTTTGACAGCGCATCTTCGCGCCTCTTCTGCTTGCGTGGCTCCCGGATGCTCTCATCGGCAAGGGTAAGGGAAACCATGTTCCTCAGATCCGCCATGAGCTTCTTTTCAATACCGTCCTGGAGCGGCAGATAGGTGCTGAAGCTGAACTTTTCCCCCCTGTCCAGGGCGTCGGACTTGAAGACGAAAAGCCCCTGGCGGAACTCTCTTTTGGCAAGCTCGGATATCCCGATCATCTCTTCGATGGAGCGCATGAGCTTTTCATCGGGCTCCTGCTCCTCCTGGGTGACCGGATCGACGGTCTTTCGCTTCAGACAAAAAGCGACGGCGTTTTTCATATAGTTTTCAAAAAGCGCCTGGGCCTGATCTTCGTAGGCGAAAAGAAAAGCGCGGTTCACCTCGCGCCTCGCCTCGCTCCGATATTCGGAAAGCGCGCTTGCCTTCTCGCCCTTGAGCAGCTCGAGGTACCGGGTCCTCTCCTCATCGGTGAATCCAATATGGTGTTCGAACTGGTGGGTGAGTGCCCGAATGATATCGACCGGGTTGATACAGCCCGCGGCTTCCAGCGCCGAGCCCAGGGCGATATTTATGGCGTTTGTTACAAATCTCGGGCTTATGCCGCTCATACCCTCGGCCTTCCGCCTTCCTTCAAGACGTATTTTACTCACGCTTACCGGGTCCTTTTCCTTTTCCATGATAACCTGGCCGTCGTAATATCTTGCCTTCTTGACCAACTCCGGACAAAGGTTGGAGGGATAAAGACGGGTCAACACGGCAAACATGGCCGCCGTTTCGAAGGTATGGGGAGCAATATGGACCTTCTCGTGGAATTGGCTCCTCTCGGTCAGTTTGCGGTAAATCGAGACCTCGTCTCTTATCCGCAGGTTGTAGGGCACGTAGATCGGGTACATCCTGTCGTGGAGCGCTTCGTTTTCCCGGTTGGCCTTGAACTTGTCGAACTCGGTCTGGTTGGTGTGACTCAGAATTACCTCGTCAATATGTATCTGGGGAAACCCCGGCGCCTTGATCACCTGTTCCTGTGCAACCGTTATCAGCACATAGTGAAACTTGATGTCGCATTTGAGGATTTCGATGTACTCTATCAACCCCCGGTTGGCGATCTCGATCTCGCCGTCGAATTTGTAGCCCAGGGGATGGGCTTCGCCATATTTGGTTATTTTGCCCAGATCGACATGGCCGATCAACTCCGAGATGTCCTGATTTTTGGGATCCGAGGGCTGAAAGGTCCCGATGCCCACACGATCCCGCTCACTGAGAGCCACCTGAACAACCGGCATGTCCTGCCAGCTGGAATGCTCCTCGGAGTCTCCCGGACCTGGCCCGTTTTCCAGGTTCCATTTGCACACCGGGCAAAGATCCCCTTCGATTTTGGCCCCGAGCAGCTTCTCGAACTCGCCCCGCAAAGAGCGGGGAATCAAATGCAGCGGCTCCTCGTGAATCGGGCATCCCTTGACTGCGTACACCGGAACTTGCAGCCTCTCCAACCCGGCCCGCAACATGCTCGCTATCGTGGATTTTCCCGAAGATACCGGCCCCACCAGGATCAGGATCCTTTTGCCCGTTTCCGTCCGATTGGCCCCGGCCCTGAAAAATCGCACCAGGTCGTGCAGGGATTCCTCGATTCCGAAAATCTCGGCGGAAAAAAAATTGTAGGACACCAGATCCTCGTAGTGAGGAAGTTTTAACACCCCCGAAGGTTCGGTCGTCCCCCGCGATGCGACCATCTCGTAGATTCGGGCGGGGGCGCTTTGAGCTATTTCGGGGTTCTCCGCGACCAATGCCATATACTCCCTCATGGTTCCTTCCCACATAACGCTTTGCGTGCCCGCCTTCTGAATCAGCTCTTCCATGGATTTTTCAAATTCATCTCTCCCGATGTTCATGAGAGCCCCCTCCATTGTCAAATATGGCAATAATAACGGATGGTTATATAAAGAGTTCGCTAATTTGAATATTTGTCGATCACGCCGTACCGGCAACCCCGGACAAATTTCCAGGCTTTTTTGCAATTCAGCTAAGATCAACCTAAGCCCGTTTAGGTGAAAAAGGAAGGGTCGGGGGAAGATTTGAAAGGATAAGGAGCTGTTTATAATAGAATATCGATTACATACCCGTTATCTTCGGCAATGCTCGCCGGGCGCCTTGATTTCGGAATCGGGGAAGAACCGTTTGAGGAATAAAAGGCTCACTCCAATGGGGATGAAATAGTAGGCGATCCTGTATATCAGTATTGCGAGCAGAGCCAGATCGTAATCGAGGCCCATGAGATAAAACGCCCACGCCATGGAACCTTCCATGAGGCCGATGGAGGCCGGCGTAAGGGAAAACATGCTGGTGAAAAGGCCCACGGAAAATCCGACCATCAACAGCTTGTTGCCCACCGGATAGCCAATTGCCACAAAGGAAAACTTGAGGCAAAGAAACATGAAAATCCAGTCGAAAAGGGCGAACATGGCCGGGGCGAGCAACACCTCCATGTTGCTCATGATCATGTTCAAGCTGCCATTAAAATTGCCAAAAAAGGCTTCGGCCCTTTCGGCTCCGATCCAGTGGGGCTTTCCAAGCTTAGTGAAAAGGGCGGCCAGGGTCTTTACCCCGGTATGCCACAGCCTGGTTCTGAACCCCTCGTGGATGATCGTCTGGATGGTCACAAAGGTCAAAACGAAAGCCACGATCAGCACCATGATGCCGAACATCACCTGGTTTCGGTCGGTTATCTGGTGCTGGCTGTAGAGATAGAAAAAACCGAGGTAGATGAACACAACGGCTATCGTGTTGGTGAGAAACCCGTGGATGATCGAGATCGAGAGGGTATTGCTGGGCGGGATGTCCTCGCGTGAGAGCAGGTAGACCTTGGCCGCCACACCGCTTATCCCGGCTACGGACATGAGGGAGTTCATCGTGTTGGAAAGCAGCGAGATCTTCAAACACGATCCGAAGGAGATCGGCAGACTGATTCCGCCGAGCAGCTTTTTCAAAACCCCGGCGATACAAACATAACTCAACAGGGCGGAAATCACCACCATGACGGCCCAAAAAGGATGGATGTCGCCGAGGTGTTCGACAAACCTTTGGAAGTTGGCCTGCTTGAGGGTAAACACCAGAATGATCACGCCGGCCGCAGCGGCGATCCAGAACCTCTTCCGAGTGGCTATTCTTACCAACTCTCCTCCACCATCGGGTCATCACACCCGCGGAAATCAAGCCCTTCGAGGCCGCCGCCGCGAGACGGCAATCAAAGATAATCCGGCCTCCTCCCCCGATCGGGCGCACCGGATTCTTTCAGTTCGCATTACCCGTTGAGTTTAACTTCTGGCGGACAAATCCGCAAGCGACGAGTGAGAATATGCCAGGAGGGCGGTTTTCCCGCGCCTTTAGGCAGGCAATCCTCAGCCGGGGCTATATCAGTATTTGCCTCACTTTCGCCGGATATCTGGCAAACACCTCATCGGCCAGACCGACGAGTTTGCCCCTGATCGAATCCGGGGCGGGCAGGCGCAGGGGCTCTGGAATTTTCAAATTTTCCACCGATACGGGACTGATATAGAGGTTTTGGTCCAATGCGGCCATTTCCCCGGCCGTAAAGTTTTCACCAAGGATTTTTTTCCTCTCCACAGCCTCGGTATCCAATCCCTTGAGAAAACGGATCATGCAAAGCAGGTCGAAATTCTTTTGAAAGGCGTCTATATTGGTGTTGACCGCAGAGCACTCGTTCAGCACTTGCGAATACAGCTCCTCATATTGTCTCATCCTGGCATGCAGGCGCAGGTAAGCCTCAAGGATCAATTTGCGGAATTTGGCCCCGCGGGTCAGCGCAGTTGCCCGGATAAAGCGCACCCGGCCTTTGAAGGGCGCCTCCATAAATGAACTCCAAAATCGGAGGACTCCCAGTCCCAAGGTTGCTTCGAGCCTTAGACGCATCTCGGGTTCGATCATGAGGCTCATCAGCCTCGCCAATCGCAGACCGGCGCCTTGCGCCTGTTTAAGCGCAGAGCCGGCCAGCGAGTTGAGATGTTCGATTTGAAGTTCGAGCAGACGACGCTCAAGCAGATAGTTTTCGACGACCTCTTCTTTAACCTGCCGCGTCAAACAGGACACCAAATCTTCATGCATAAGCGGAAATGCCTCTTTACGGCCCGCCGCGACAAACCTCTACCCTGGAGGCAGTAAAGTGATGGGGTCAAGAATCGTATCGCCCCGTGACGGATTGTAGTCGCCCTTTTCTTTTAGCGCCTTGAGCCTGATCCCCGAGCTTTCCTGGTGAAGCACGAAAATCGAGCTGAACAGATCGTCCATCGTATCGATGGGGTAAGGAATGCCTCTTTCATTGACCTCGGGGATGTGACGGTGAGATCTTGCGGATGCCCAAAGAGGCGTTGCTTGCCGCCGGGCAAGCTCGCCGATCTTTTCGAAAAGCCCCCGATCGCGCCCGAAGTCCAGGCCGTCGAGGATGATCACCGCCGGATCGAACTTGGCCTGAGTCCTTAGATTATCGATGCCGGCCTCCAGTTTTTCCGGACTGAAGGTCTGGTTTAGAAAGGACATGATGAATCTCAAAGGCTCCAGGGAATGCTCCAGTTCCAAAACCCCGGCCTGGGGGGCGGTGGAGAAAATGTGTCTCAAAAGTTCGCTGTACCAGACTTTGACTTTGTCCGGAACGCCATCGACGCATACATGGAGCACAGGTTGGCGATCAAGAATGTAGCCGAGGGCAAGATGGGTCAAAACGGCCGTCTTGCCCGCGCCGGCGCGCGCCAGCAATACACCCATCTCCCCCGGGGCCAGCCTGCTGACCGACATCTTTTCGTAACCTGTGCGAAACGCGTTTTCATCAGTCATTACCTGCTCCCTTCCCAAAAACGGCGGTTTCTAATCTAGGTGCTTTAATGATACTTTACCGATGGGAAAAATTCCATCAAAAGGCGGATTCAGATTCTGATCTCGAAAAAAAGGACTGCAAATTGGAATGCGTATTGATCGGGACCGGCGGAATGATGCCGATGCCCTACCGAATGCTCTCTTCCATGGCGATAAGGCTCAACGGCCAACTCTACCTCTTCGACGCCGGGGAAGGCACCCAGATAAACTGGAAAAAGGCCAGACTGGGACTGCGGGGCCTGCGGCTCATTGCGGTGACGCACCTGCACGCCGACCACTGCCTGGGAGTTCCGGGCATGATGATGCTAAAAGCGCAGATGGAGGACCCCTCTCCTCTCACCATCCTCGGCCCCCCGGGAACACGGGAGTTTGTCACGGGCACTCAGAAGGTGCTTGATTTCCGGCTCAATTTCCCGGTGAACTTCATCGAGTGGTCCGCCCGAAGCCAGACCACCGCATACCGGGATGAACAGGTGCAAATATTGTGGCAGCCGTTAAAACACACCCGCTTGTGTCTTGGATACCGGTTCGAGGAACTCGACAGGCCCGGTAAGTTCAGCCCTGAAAAAGCACAGGCGCTGGGAGTTCCGATGGGGCCCCTTTGGGGGCGGCTGCAAAGGGGCGAAACCGTGGAGACGCCGGCGCAAACGAGCGTTTCGCCCTCCCAGGTGCTCGGGGCCCCGAGGCGGGGCCGACACATCGCCTTTGTTGTGGACACAAGGCCCGCCCCGGGCGCCGGCCTGTTGTGCCAAAACGCCGATCTGGCCTTCCTGGAAGGCATGTTTTTATCCGAGCACGCCGAACACGCCGCCCAAAAGGGACACATGACGGCCGTCGAGGCGGGGACGCTCGCCCGAACATGCGGAGTGCGAAGAGCCGTTTTGATCCATATAAGCCCTAGGTACGAAAACAGTGCTCTAAAAGAACTCGAAGAGGAGGCGCGAAAACAATTCCAGCCTTTGAAAACAGGCCGCGACCTCGACATCTTCGAGGTCAACTACCCCGATGGCTGATGGGCGCCTTCGGCCGCGCAGCGCCCGCGAAGACGACAAAAGGCCCTCCGATTCGCGGAGAGCCTTTTGTCGAGACTAAAACTTTAAGAGCCGCCGATAAACGGCCTCAACGGCCCTAGTCGCCCTTGGCGCCCTCGATCATCTTTTTAATTTGATCTCGCAAGGCGCAAGCCTCCGCCAGCCCGGCCCGAATCCGCTCCCTTTCGGGAGCCTGTTCGGGCAAACTGGCGAGCCTTTTTTCGAACTCATCGATCTGCTTCATCACCCGATAAAGCTCGACGGCGACCATCCTTATACTCATGCGGACAACTTTCCAATTTGTGAAGGTGAGATTTCGTGAGGCGCCATAGTCCCTTTTCTCGGGTTTACCTTCCGGAGTAGACCTCGTAGGCGAGGTCGAACTTTTCCCTGGTACCCGGAGGCAAACGCAGTGCAAAGCCGGAACTGGGAGGCATCGTATCAAGACGCAGCGACGGATTGAGTTCCTTTAAACGGCTGACGGGCACATCGATCCATCGGGCCACCCTCTCCAAAGAAAGATTGGTGGTGACAAGAACTGGATCATAGTCCGTAGGCCTGCAAAAGTGGGGATACTTGAATCCGTACTTTTCGGGGTCGCGAAGTATGTTCATCGCGGCCATTACTTTTGAAACATAAACTGCGGAATACGCGGGCAACTTTCGCCCATAAAGCTTCCCGTTCTCGACGCGGCATCTTCCCGCCGCGTCACAAATTGGCGCATTTCCCGCATTGTAGGCGGCAATGGCCAATAACCATGAGTCGTACTGATCGTGAAGTTTTCTCAAGTACTTGGCGGCAGCCTTGGTCGATTTGACGGGGTCAAACCTTTCGTCAACCCAACGGTTGACCCGTAACCCCATGTTTCGCGCTGTCGCCGGTAACAACTGCCAATAACCACCCGCTCCTCGATAGGAAGAGGTACCTTTAAAACCGCTCTCCACAAAAACAATGGAGATCAGCTCACCGGGAACTCCCCGGCTTTCCAGTATTTCAGTCATCTCGGGCAGACACTTATCGGCCTTTGCCAGGGCGGCCGAAAAACTCCTTCTGCCAACTCCTTCGTAGAAGCGGATGTACCTTTTGACAAGTGGTTCACGGATGGGTATCTGGATTCTGTTTCTCCAGAGCACTGCGGCGGTCCCATCAGCCGAACCGGCCGGAGCGGGTCGGGTTAAAATCGCAGGGGCTATCTCCGCGTTGAGCGAATTGCCTGGCGTCGACAAGGATGCCAGAAGCCCCGGATTTCCCCCCAACTCGGAGCCTGCCAAGGCTGAGATTGGAAAAATCATCTGGGATAATAGAACCACGGCGGCCAACCGCGCGAATAGTCCGCGAAAATCGGCCCCGCTACGCGCCGCATGGAGCCCATAGAGGCTTGAATCAGGCGCCATACTGGTTTCTCCTCACATTTTTCAAAGAAGCCCCTACGGCCCTCACGAACCCGCAAGAGTGATAGGAATTGCATGGAAAGCTAACAGGTCATCGGATAAAAATCAAAGCTCATAATCGTCCATTATCCGGGATTAGCCGCAATTATGCCGAAAACAACCCCATTAACCCCACCATTGCAAAGTCCGCGAAAACCTACCGCCCGATTAGGGCCAATTGCACCGGGCCGAGCCGGCCTGGAATGAAACCGAACAAATTGGTTGATCGTTTGTTACCAAATCGTAGCCGCTCACGTTGATACTCTTAAATACGCTCTGTTTCGTATTTCACGCATCAAATACCCGTCATTGCAGTAGTTGTCATATCAGTCGCCAAGGCCCCCGTTACCCCGGCAATCTTTTCGGCCCGCGGCAATTTTGGATCGGCGACTCGTGCGATTTGCCCGCCATGCGGTCTTGACTTATTCGGGACGATTTTCTACATTTACAATCTTTGTCCGGCACAGATGTGCGAAAACCTTCAACCTGCGCGGAAGCTGACTCCATGGCCGACCCCAAGCGAATCAAACTGTTTAGAAACATCGGGATAATTGCGCATATCGACGCGGGCAAGACCACGCTCACAGAGAGAATCCTCTTCTATACGGGCCGCTCCCACAGGATGGGCGAGGTCCACGACGGCACCGCCGTCATGGACTGGATGGAACAGGAGCAGGAGCGCGGCATCACCATCACCTCGGCTGTCACCACCTGCCGCTGGCGCGACCACGAAATCCACCTGATCGACACCCCCGGCCACGTTGATTTCACCATGGAGGTGGAACGTTCCCTGCGGGTGCTCGACGGGGCCATAGCGGTTTTTTCCGCCGTGGACGGCGTGGAACCCCAGTCCGAGACGGTCTGGCACCAAGCCGACCGCTACCATGTGCCAAAGATCGCCTTTGTCAACAAGATGGACCGCGTTGGAGCCGATTTTGCCAACACCGTAACCCAGATCCGCGACAAGTTCAAAACCATCCCCTTGCCCCTGCAGATACCGATAGGTATGGAATCCGACTTTCGCGGGGTAATCGACCTGATCTCGATGAAGCGGATTTTGTGGCTCGATGAGACCCTGGGGGCCGAATTCAAAGTCGAGGAAATCGACTCGGAGCTTAGAGCCGCGGCCGAGGAGGCCCGGGAAGACTTGGTTGCAAAACTTGGCGAATTCGACGACGACCTCATGGAACGCTATCTTGGCGGCCAACCCGTGGGGGCCGAAGAGCTTTGCGCCGTCATAAGGCGGCTCACAATCGAGTTGAAAGCTGTTCCGGTGCTCTGTGGAACCGCCCTTAAAAACAAGGGCGTACAGCCTCTCCTGGACGCTGTGGCCGATTTTCTCCCCGCCCCTGTCGATGTCCCCGCCATCGAGGGCGAAAACCCGGCCACCGGTGCGATTGAAAAACGCAACTGCGATGAGCGCGAGCCCCTGGCGGCTCTCGCCTTCAAGATCTTTATGGACCAGGGCAGAAAGCTCACCTATCTGCGCATCTACTCGGGAGTCCTCCAGGTCGGCTCCGACATTTTGAATGTTTCCAAGGGCACACGGGAAAAGGTCTCACGCATCTTCGAGATGCACGCCAACAAGCGGGAAAGAATCGAAAGATCCGGGGCGGGCAACCTCGTGGCCGTTCTGGGGCTAAAGACCACTACAACGGGGGATTCGATCTGCGATCCGGCAAAACCCCTGCTGCTCGAACCCGTGGATATCTACGAACCGGTGATCTCGGTATCGGTGGAAGCCCAAACCAGGTCGGACCAGGAAAAGCTCTTCGACAGCCTGGCAAAGCTGAGCGAAGAAGACCCCACCTTCCGGTTCAGCGAATCGGCCGACACCGGGCAGATTATCGTAAGCGGCATGGGCGAGTTGCACCTGGAAATCGTCTTGAACCGCCTTGCCCGCGACTATCACGTTAACGTAAACGCCGGTAAACCGCAGGTTGTCTATCGTGAAACGATCGGCCGAAAATCCGCTGGCACCGCGGTTTTCGACCGCGAGATCGGGGGGGCGAGAAACTTTGCCCAAGTCCAGTTGAATATTTCGCCAAGGCAAAGAGGACTTGGAAATACGATTGTAAACCAGGTTCGCGACGCCTCGATCCCCGAGATCTTTTTCCCGGCGATCGAGCAGGGAATTCAGGACGCTTTGGGCAGCGGGACCCTGGCCGGCTATCCGGTGGTCGATGTGGAAACGAGCACTCTTTCCGGCGTTTTCCAAGACGGCGTATCCACTGAACTCGCCTTTCGCGTCGCGGCCTCCATGGCCTTCCGAAACACTTTCGAACAGGGCGAACCGGTTTTGCTCGAACCCTGCATGCTCGTCGAGATCCTCGCTCCCGACGAGGCCCTGGGCGTGGTGATAGACGATGTCAACATGAGGAAAGGCAAGATCGAAAACATAACCGCCCGGAAAGCCATCCAGGTGATAAGCGCCGTTGTGCCGCTATCGAAGATGTTCGGTTATTCGACCGCCCTGCGTTCAGCCACCCAGGGGCGGGCGACCTTCACCATGCATTTTTCCCACTATGATCTCGCCTCTCAATAAGGAAGCGGCGTCCAGCGGGAAGGCGACTTGAAAGGTTGCGCTCGCACCTGCATTTTGCTTGATTTGAGCCATGTCGTGGTGTAGTCTAATTGGCTTCCGGCTCGGTTGGCGGTTTTTGCCTCCGGTCGGACCATCTTATCGCCTCAAACTTGGGGCCGTACTGAAAGGCAGGTGAATTCATTGGTAAGCAATGAGGCCGAACCGAAAGAGAACATAGAAAAAAAGATTCGCAAACTGCGCAAGGATTTTCAAAAAAACGTTCAACCTGTCTTGCGGCGGCACAACTACTATCTGTCCAAGGGGGAACGCAGGCGAATCAAGAAGAAGAAGGCCATCAAACGCATACAGCGCCGCGAACGGCGCATGATGCGCTCGGCATGATTTGCTCTCGCTCCGTCCCGGGGTGAACCGCTCGGGGCGAGCCGATGCCTTACGCCTGCCCGGCAATATTGGGTGTCAAATCCCGGGTCTAAATCCCCCGGGATTTTTTTATCCCCCCCCTGAGGAGAACGGCGATATGCGCTACAGTCAGGGAAGCGTCGGCCGCATCTTTGCCCTTAAGCTCGAATCGGGCGACCGGCTTCCGGATTCGGTTGTCGAGTTTGCACGAAAACACGATATCTCAAGCGCCATGGTGATGTACGTGGGAGGCGCCGACGCCACGAGCCGGCTCGTGGTCGGCCCGGAGGCCGACGCGGGGGATCGTGTCGTTCCCATCGTGCACCTGCTGGGGGGCATCCAGGAGACCGTGGCCATGGGGACCCTTTTCCCCGACGAGGAGGGCAACCCCGAACTGCACATGCACGCCGCAACCGGAAGGGAAGGCCAAGCCACCGTGGGCTGCGTCAGGGCCGGCGTGGACGTCTGGCTGATAGGCGAAGTGATCATTTTGGAAATCATCGGGACAAGCGGGGTTCGAAAAATCGACCCCCAAACCGGCTTCCACCTGCTCGACTTTTCCCCGGAGGGCATGGGGCCGGGGGAGTAACCACGCAAAACCGGCCCGCGAACAAAACGGCAAATTTTCCCGCGATGGTTTATTAGCCGGCGCAAATGGGCTAGAATTGCCCGGGCCTCCGGTTGAGCCAGACCCGGCGGCCCACTTGGCCCACCACGGCGGCCGGAGCCTCCAGGCTCTACCGCCCGCTTATCCGGATAATTTTTTTCTACAGGAACAGGTCATGACAGAACCGCTGGAATGCCCCTCGGGGCCTTCGATAAACCATCCATCCCTGTGGGACTTGAAGCAGTTCGAGCAAAACTGGTCGATTTTCGTCCAGACCCTCATGAAGGAAGAAGCAAGCCTTCTCATTCCCGCGGCGCGCATCCGCCGGCAGATCGAACAGTGCGAGACTTTTGTCGAAGTTCATTCCAACTGGCAGAGCATCGACGCGGCCAACCGGCTGGGGGCGTGGAAGAGGCTGCTGGTGGCCGCCGAAAAGGCCTGCCGCAACGTCTTGCCGGTCTGCGCGCGCTGTGGCCAATGCTGCCGCCTGGGAAGCCCCACCCTGCACCTGGAAGACCTTCGGCTGCTCAAAGAGGGAAAACTTCCCCGCGAAAAGCTCATCACCCTCAGAAAAGGCGAACCCGCGCGCTCTCCTTTCGACGCAAAACCCTTCATTCTTTCCGAGGAAAGAATTAAAGTTGCGGAAAAGCAGGATTCCAGCGAATGCGTCTTTCTTATCCCGGAGGCCAACCAATGCTCGATCTACTCGGAGCGGCCCCTTCAATGCCGGGCCCAGGCGTGCTGGGATCCCTTGCCCGCCAGGGACAGCGCCGAACAGCCCTTCTTGCTGCGAAAACACATCTTCGAGGGCATCGAGGTGCTTGGCGAGGTCATGGCCCAACATGAAAACCGATGCAGCTTCGACTCCCTTTCGGCGGCCTTCGAAGAGCTTGGCGCAAGCAAGGGCGAAAATGTCGGGAAGGTCCTCGAGTTGCTTGCCTTCGAGGACCATTTCAGGGGCTTTGTAAGCGAGAAGTTCGCCATCCCCGCCCCGTATCTCGATCTGCTGCTGGGCAGAAGCTTCGTCCGAATGGCCCCGCTTTTCGGCTTCAGGGTTGTGGAGGAAGGGGGCGGAGCGCGGCGTCTGGTTCCCGACTCACCCGGGGCGCAGAGCTGAATTTTGCCCCGATCGGCAAAAATGGGGGTCGCCTTCGGCTTGTGCTTCCCAGAAGGATTTTTATTCGATATAATGACAAGTTTAAAGGAAAGTTCCGCCAACGACCAGTTTCTGTGCGAGAGTGGCGAAATTGGCAGACGCACTGGACTTAGGATCCAGCGGGGAAACCCTTGGGGGTTCAAATCCCCCCTCTCGCACCATGAAAGCGGGCTTTTGCAGGTCCTGAAATTCTCATTAAAAGCAGAAAGGGAGAGACTGTGGAGATCAACGTTTCCTTAACCGACATCAGCCCGAGTCAAAAGAAGCTCCGCGTTGAGGTCCCGGAGTCCCAGGTGAGCCGGGAGTTGGACAAAAAGTACCGCGACCTGGCCAAGACGGCCAAGGTCAAGGGTTTTCGCCCGGGCAAGGTGCCTCTTGGCATCATCAAGTCCTACTACGGCAAAGCCATCCAGCAGGAGATTTCATCCCGGTTCATCCAGGACACCTTCGAAGATGCTCTCAAGGAAGCCGATCTCACGCCCCTTACCCAGGCCGATGTAAGCGACTCGCATTTCGAAGAAAACGGCGCCTTTTCCTACACCGCCATGGTCGATGTCTGTCCTCCCTTCGAGTTACCCGCCTACAAGGAGTTGAAGCTCTTCAAGCCGGCCGTCGAGGTGAGCGACGAGCAGGTACAGGCCGAACTCGACAAGCTCATCCAAAGCCATGCTCAACTGCGCTCCATCGAAGAGGATCGCCCCATCCGCAAGGCAGACATCGTTTCGATCGATCTTACTCCCCATCTGGACGGCCAAGGCAAAACCGAGCAGTTCATGACCGAAGTCGGCAAGGGGGACTTCCATCCCGGGTTGGATGAAAAACTCGAGGGTCGCAAGCGCGGAGATACCTTTTACTTCGGGCGCGATTATCCCGAAAACGCCTCCCCTGCCGAATTTGCCGGCAAGTCCGTGCGCTTTGACGTAACGGTCCAGGAAATCAAGGAAAAAGAGGTTCCCGAGCCAAACGACGAGTTTGCTCAGTCCATCGGCTCGGGTCAGTTCGACACCCTTGAGACCCTAAAGGACAAAATCCGGGAAAATCTGCTCGAACGCGAACAGCAACGAAACACGCAGATGGTGCGCGATCAGATCCTGTCAAAGCTTCTTGCCGGAGTTGACTTTGAAGTCTCGCCCCGGGTCATCGAGGCCGAAGCCGAGCGCATACTCCAGAACCTGCGCTACCAGTTTGAAAGCCAGGGGCTGAAGTTCGATTTCAACGCCTTCGATAAGGACGAGTACAAAATGGGCACCCGGCTTCAGGCCGAAAAAGAGGTCAGGACCCGCATCGTAGTCGGAAAAATCGCCGAGACCGAAACGATTTCGCTTGACGCCGATGAAGAAGAGCAACTCTTTAAAGATATCGCCGCCATTTACCGGGTGGATCTCGAGAAGGTCAGGAGCGAATTTGCCGATAGCGCCCTGGTCGAGCGTGAAAAGGAAAGAAGAATTCAAGACAAGGTGTTTTCGCTGATTGAAAATCAGGCCGTGATGGTGGACACACCCGAACAGAGCCTTGAGGCCGGAGCCGGGGCGGAAGCAAAAGACGAACAGGGCTGATGAGCCTTACAGGAGGACCTTCACGTGGGACTTATTCCGATAGTCATCGAACAGAGCAGCCGCGGTGAGCGGGCCTGGGACATCTACTCCCGGCTCCTCAGGGACCGGATCGTGTTCCTCGGAACCCAGATAACCGACGATATTGCCAACGTGATCATCGCCCAGATGCTTTTCCTGGAATCCGAAGACCCCGACAAGGACATTCATTTCTACATCAACTCGCCCGGTGGCCTGGTGACCGCCGGCCTTGCGATCTACGACACCATGCAGTACATAAAGCCCAAGGTGGAAACCCTGTGCATGGGGCAGGCCGCCAGCATGGCCGCCATACTGCTTACCGCCGGCCAAAAGGGCAAAAGGTTCGCCTTGCCCCATGCCCGCATCATGCTGCACCAGCCGATGGGGGGCTTCCAGGGCCAGGCCTCCGACATCGATATCCAGGCCAAGGAGATCCTGAGGCTGCGCGAGGAGCTCAATAACATCCTGGTAAACCACACCGGAAGGCCTGTCGAACAAATACAGCGCGATACCGACAGGGATTTTTTCATGTCCGGAGCCGAAGCCAAAGAGTATGGGCTGGTCGATGAAGTGATCCCGGAAAGAGACGCCGAGCGGCCGCTAAAGCCCGTTTGATCGGCAGGCCGCTTTTCGCCTATTTGCCGAGCATCCGCTTTTTAAGATCTTTTTGAACCGGCTTTGATCCAAGCCATATCCCGAAGAGGGCCCTTTTGAATTTCAGGCCCTGGATAAGGGATATGGCTTTGTCGTTTCTTATTACCTGGACCCCCTTGCCGGGCAGATAGACAAAATTGAAAACGTCGTGATTGTGAAGCCCCTTGAAGCAGGAGACGAAAGTCGCGATCTGTCCTTTGATCGCAGCGTTGCTAACGGTGGCGCTCTTTTTGAAAGCCTCGAGGAAACCGCTCGCCATATTGGTTGAGGTCACCAGCATGGAAGTGATCTGAAGCCTGATGTCCATCGGCTCATCAGCATCTGCGATCTTTTCGCCCTCCCCGCTTTTACCTTCCAGATAGAGCCCGGCCACATAGACGCCAATACCGTAGAATGTCCGTTTGCCGCCCCCGTTGAACACAAGAGCCCGCCCGCCAAAGTTCACCGTATCGGGAAATTTGATTCCCTCCACTTCGGCCGCCACTGCGGGCGCGGTCAAAAAGCACATCACAAGGATCGCCGCCGCGATTTTGCGCCAGACCATACAACATTTCTCCCATCCGGTGTTTGGCCCGTTTCGACATGAAACCGGGTTGCCGGAAAAAAACGGCAATTTGCGGAGTATTCATTCTCCACCAACCCGCTGCGGCTTTCAAGCTTAAAATGGTCTCGAAACGGGCCGCCCGAGATGGGTGCGATTACCGATCGCCCGATCGGATTTCCCCGAAATACTCGAGGCTCAGCCCGCGCAAAAATCCGCCCGGTTGGCCGCGTCCGGCTGCAAGAGTGCCCTCTTTATCCTTTGCCCCAGCTCCAGCAAAGAAAAAGGCTTGTAGACGAGGTCCTGCGCGCCCAGGCTGAAAAGCTCGGCCAAACTCCCGACCGTCGGGCTCCCGGTCATCATGATGACCCTGGAACGGAGCGGCATCGAGTGCACACGGCGCAACAATTCGATGCCCCCATCCCTTTCCCCCTCACTTCCAGGCATATTCTTATCCAAAAGCATTATCTGGTATTCATTGGAAGCCATGGCCGCAAGCGCTTCAAAAACTCCGGGGGCGGTATCGACCAAGTAGCCTTCCCTGGTTAGGAAACAGTCGAGGATATCGAGCATACTCGGGTTGTCATCGGCGACCAGGATACGTTTCACCATCTTCATGACCCTCTCGGGGAACCGGGTTTCCCAGCCCTTTGGCCTGGCTGAGCGCACGCCTTGACAAGTAGGGCTCAATTGCCCAGGTTGGCCATGGCGTTTTTTAGCCCGCATCCGTTTTCCTCCTGCTTACGCCACAGAAAAGGTCTTGCCCCGGGACCGTAAGACAGGACAAAGGATTCGATTGCCTCGCGCAAATGGCGGACGGTTTCAAAACCGGCCCCCCTCAGGGTTTTGCTCGACATTATGCCAAACCATATCTCGACCTGGTTGAGCCAGCTCGCCGAGGTCGGCGTGAAATGCAAGTGCACGTTTGGATGCTCCGAGGGCCGATTGCCGTTTTGCTCCGATATGCGGTAATTATCCATTATGACGTGAATTTCTCTTTCAAAGCCCAACCCGCTCAGCAACTGATCCATAAACGCCGGCAGATCCTGACGGCGCTTATACGGCGAACCCTGAGAGCGCATGGCGGCTGTCGCGGCTTCCAGGGCGTCAAACAAATTGAGCACTCCGTGTCGCTTATACCGGCTCTTGAAGCCGCGGGCGATCTTGCCGTTATCGGTTTGAACATAACCGATGGCGCGCTCGAACAACTCCAAGGCCGGAGTTTCATCAACAGCGATGACCAGGGCGTTTTCCGGCGGATTGAGGTAGAGTCCAACGATATCGGCCGCCTTGGCGATGAACTCGTGGCCGGTGCTAACAGTCCAGTTGCGCTGTCTGCTGAGGCATATGCCCTCTTTTCGCAACAGCCGCCAAACAGCGTGAACGGAGGTGTCCAGGTGTTTGGCAACGGCCGGTCCGTCCCAATTCGCCTGCCCCGCCGGGGGCGGCTGTTGCAGCGTGTTCAGCACATTTTTGCGAAACTCACCGTCGTAGCGCGCCGGTTTTCCGCTGCGGGGTCTATCCTTGAGCCCCTTCAGCCCCTCTTTTTCGAACCGGCGCCGCCATTCTATAACCGTGTTGGGGCGTACATGCAAAACCTTTGCAATCTCATTGATTCGTTCTCCGGCCAGGCACTTGAGGATGATTCTGGCCCGCTCAACCATGCGGAACTCCTCGGTGCGGCTGCGAACCATCTGCTCGAGAAATTCTCTGTCTTTTTGCGTACAGTCGGGGATCGGGGCTTTTCCGGGCATAAGCATTTCCTTCCTGCCAAGGGGTGGATTGTGAGAGTCTCGAATGATAGTCAAAGGCTGTTGCCAATACCGGTTTCAAGCTCATTGCAAATACTCGAAAAAAATTGTGATTACAGGCAGGTACGAAGGGGCGAGACGCACAGGTTTCCCGTCGCGCCCCATTTGACGGCTATCGAAATCCTTGGTCCGAATCCCGCGGAACCAGGCCCTTACTGAAAGACTCGGCACCGGACTGCAAGGTCGCCAGGGCCGCATAAGGTTAAGAAAAACTCGATGGAACGCAATGATCTATTCTTGGAACAATTGAACGGAAAAGACAAGCGGATCTGTATGAGCATATTTCTATATTCGAGGCCAACAGTTCCGCCCCGGTTCTCGCGGGATCGCAAAACGCCGGCACGCCACAGGCGTTGGGGCGCCTAGGACATTTTCTTCACATTTGCCGCCTGCGGTCCCTTCGGGCCGCGTTCGACATCAAAAGCGACATTGTCGCCTTCGCTAAGGGATCGAAATCCATCTGCGGCTATGGCGGTAAAGTGGACGAAAACGTCTCCCTGTTCCTTTGTTTCAATGAAGCCGTAGCCCTTTTTGTCATTGAACCATTTTACTCTACCTTCCGACATGGCTAATAATCCCTCCTCTAATGTTGACTGTTTCCGGTCCTGCATCGGTCGTGGGACGTCGTATTGGAAAAGGCGCTGTCCTCGGTAAACCAATGCATCTCTCTTGTGCACCATACGTTCTTTAGACTGTATCAATAGCACAGAAGAAAATTGAATCCGTAGACAAAAAAAAAGGGGCTTCCTTGGAGGTAAAACCTATAATTACGACATCGAACGTAAAAAGGTTTGCAGGTTCAGTTTTTTCCCGGTCAACCGGAGTTTGCCGCGGATATTTTGACGGTGGAAGATGACCGCGTATTCCGAAATGTGCAGAAGATCGGAAATTTCCTTGGAACTTCGCCCCTGCCTGATGAGGTCCGCCACGCGAATTTCCATGGGGGTAAGGCCGATCAGGGGGGCGGAGACCTTTTTGACAAGGGGGGAGGCAATTTCCAGAAGATTAGTCTCCAGAAGAGCGAGCAGATTTGTCTGTTCGTCTTCAAGTCGGGTCTTTTTCAGTCTATCCAGATAAGGAATGATCAGATTTTTGATATTGGCCATAAACGAATCTTCGACTTCGCCGCGGTCCAGATCCCTTTGTTTTAAAAGGAGCCTGAGGGCCCCGTTGGTCTCCTTCAGCTCCTCCTGTTGACCGGCGATTGTTTCTGCCATCCGCACCCTTTCGAAAACCCCGCCGACATGGCCCGCCATATTTTCCAGGGCGAACCGGACGGCCGCAGGTATTTCACGCGGGCCGCGAGAGGCGAAATAGAGCAATGCGATCGTCTCCGAATTGAACTTGATCGGAATACAGCCTCCGGCCATAAGCCCCTCTTTGCCGAACAGTTCGTCCAACTCGGGAGGGCTGACGGGCCGGGACCAATATCTGGGCTCGCCGCACCTCGTGGAATCGGGCAGATGAAACCAAATGAGTTCCACAAAGCTTTGAGTTACACCCCGATGGCAGGCAAGTTTTAGCTCGCCGGTTTTTCTGTCGGCAAGATAGCCCCCCGCGGCAGCCAGGCCATCGAATTCAAGACATGCTTCGAGCAAGTGGCCCATGGCCTCGGACAGGTCGGCCGTCGCCCCCAGTCGCAGGGCCATGTCTCTTTCGATTCGAAGGCTCTCCCGGGCGGTTCTAAGCTCTGTTGTGTCTTCGCAAAAGATGACGATTCCACCGATTTCGCCGTCCGCATGGCACCACGGGCGGTAATCGGTTCGTATCCATTTGGACGAACCGTCGGAAAACTCGAAGTGTTCCTCCCCGACCGACAGAATTTCGCCCGCAAGGATCCGCCGGTGAATAGCCTTCCATCGATCGCCCAGACAGGGAAATACCTTATAGTGCGACTTGCCTAGCAGATCGCGGCCACCGACCTTAAAGTCCTCGATCCATTTGCGACTGACGCTCAAATAGCGCATTGCCCTATCGAACATGGCCATCTCCACCGGCGCATGCTCGATGAACATGCGCAGCCTCTCCTCGTTTTCGCGCAGCGCCCTGGCCGTTTCCCTCTGCTCGGAAATGTCGATCATGGTAAGGAGTACCGCCATCGAACCTCTATCCGTCAAGCTCGTAGTGGACAGGAGCACATGGACGACCTTTTCAACAGCGCCCCCGCGAATTTTCATGCACCCTTCCACATTACGCAGGCTCTCTTGAGTTTCAAAAGTGCGCATTACCGCGGCTCGAATTGAGCATCCATGGCAAGCCGGATTATTTATGCAGCCCAATTCATCCGAAAAGTTGATGCATTTGAATACCTCGTCGCCATCAACACGGGCCTCTTCGCCTTCCGGCTTTCCCGGCCAGGCCCGTCCGGCCCGGTTAACCTTCAAGACCCGTCCGGCCCCGTCCAGGAGCATCATGGCGTGGGGGGAATTCTCAAATATTTTTTCCAGGGTTTCGTTTTGCACCGACACTTCATTTTCAGCCTGCCGGCGTGCCAGTTCATTTTCGAGACTTTGCAACCCGTGGACGATATCGGCCGCCAACCCTTCGAGCAAAGACAGCTCTTCGGCGTCAAAAGCGTAGGGTCTATCCGCCCTTACGGCCAGAACGCCCGAAAGACGCCCGCGATGGACCAGGGGAACGGATGCCACGGAAGCCGCCCCCTCCGCCATCGCCTCCTCTTTCCACAGGGCCAGGCAAGGATCATTGGCAAGGTCCTCACAGACCACCGGGCGACCTTCCGGTATGGACCCGCCCATCGGTCCCTGTCCGGTGGGTCCTTCATCCCGGCCGACTTGGAGGCGCTCGAGAAATCCCTCCCCACCACCCGACTGGGCCACCGGAACAATGCGCTTTGAGCCCTCTTCGGTCAAACCGACCCATACAGTCACATAACCTCTTGCTTTGACAAGCGTTTCACACACCGCCGCCAACAGTCTCAACCGGTCCTTTTCGCGATGGAGCACACGGCTCACTTCCCGCATGGCGAACAGGACATCATTTAGATGTTCCACCCGCGCCTCATTGGCCTGCCTGGCGATTTCGGCCAATTTTTGCGAGGTTATGTCGCTCATAATGACCCGGCAGGCCAATGAGTCCTCCTGATTTCGCGCAACGGTCGATTCCAGGCGCGCCCAGAATACCTCTTCGCCGGTTCGTATCATCCGCAGCTCGAATATGTGGTGCTGACCGGTCTCAAACAGGAGTTTACGGTGGTGGTAGTAGGCTTGACGGTCCTTGCCGTAAATGAAACGGGAAAAAGGCCTTTTGAGGATCGACGCGGGGCTTTCCCCCAACATGACGACCGCGGTTCGGTTGGCTTCCTGAATCGTTCCCTTCAGGGAGAGCGTAAGGCAGCCTGCCGGAACGGAGTTGTAGAGATCGAAATAGCGTACCCGCGAAGCATCCACTTCAACTTTTAGCCGCCGCAATTCATCGTTTTGCGCCTCCAACCCGACCTGATGCGCCAACAGCTGCTGGAGGACCAGGCGCGCCTCGCTCCCGGAGAGTTTGTCGATCCGCCCGGCATCGAGCTCTCTGATCTTTTCCTCTGTAAGGCTTCGAATCTCCGCCAATTCCTCCGCGAAGCCTGGATCATCGACGGGGCCTGGAATAAATCCGGTCATTGTGCTTTCTCCATGGATCATGTGGAGGGCGGGGCATGAAGCATTTTCCGATACAACACACGCACCGGCGGTCCGACACCACCTTCGAAGCGAAAAAACCGGGCCGCCTTTGACCGAGGGAGAGAAAAAACCTTCGTGGCTTGGAGGGTGCTCCCCGCCAAGACCAAATTTCCGGCCCCGACAGGATGCGCAGAGCCGGGAAGTAAAACGCCGGGCCCCACCGGACCTCATGAGGCACAAAGACGACTTACCTCACTTATAGCCACTCGAAAAACCTGACGGCAATAGTTTCGCACCCCGAAGGGTTCCGGACAACCCGCCGGGTCGATCAGATTACAATTTTTCACCTCTTCCTGCAACTGTATTGTTATGATGAATCTTCAGACGGCGAAGCCGCCCGGCGGCGGCTCGACACATCCCGTTTCCACGTAAAATTCCGCCATATTCCAATCATTGTCAAAAAGTTCGATTCGAAGTATAAGGTCCGGGAAGCCCCGCAATTGCTCAAAAATTAAGCTCATGTCAATCGAAAGGAAGTAGATGCGAAGAGAATGTTTCTTCGGTTTGGCGCTTATCGTTTCCTGTGTCTTTTGGGCCGCCTCCATGCTTTCGCCGATCGAGGCCGGCTCCAAGGCGCTGGCTGGACAACCCCGGCATGCCCGCAAGAGCCAGGCGCGCCAACAGCCCCCGACCGTTTCTTGCGTTCCGGCCACACTGGGCGGCATAGGCCCCGCCGCCGGTGTTTCCCCGGGGGTGGTAAACGCCCGCTCGGCAGTTCTCATGGAGGTTTCAACCGGAAAGATTCTATTTGAGCAAAACGCCGACCAACTCATCGCCCCCGCTTCTCTTACCAAAATCATGTCGCTCTACCTGGTATTCGAGGCCTTGAGGCAGGGGCGCATTCACCTGAGCGACCAGGTGTTCATAAGCAAGGATGCGTGGCGCACCGGCGGGTCGAGAATGTTTTTGCAGGTTGGAACCCGTGTCCCCCTGGAACAGATAATAGAGGGGATTTCCATAGTCTCGGGAAACGACGCCTGTGTGGCCGCCGCCGAGTATTTGAGCGGCAGTACGGCGACCTTCGTCGATGCCATGAACGTCGAGGCTCAAAAGCTGGGGATGACCCACACCCGGTTTCTAACCGTGGACGGCCTTCCAGCCGACGGTCAATTGACCACCGCGGGGGATATGGCCATCCTCGACCGGGCCTTCATCCAAACCTTCCCCGAGGCCTTGAAATACACCTCCACCAAGGAATTCAAGTTCAACAACATCGATCAATACAATCGAAACCGGCTTCTGTTTCAATATCCGGATATCGACGGGCTCAAGACCGGCTATGTGGCCGCGGGGGGCTATCATCTCTCGGCCACGGCTTATCGCAATGGAATGCGGCTGCTCGCGCTCGTAATGGGAGCCGACAGCCCCGCCATAAGGGCCAAAGAAGCCCTGAAGCTTCTCAATTACGGCTACAGCAACTTCACCTCGGTAAAGCCCTTCGAGAAAAACCAGCCGGTGGCCAAGGTCGCCATATGGAAAGGGCAAAAGGACGAGGTGCGGCTCTATCCGGCAAAGGAAGCCTCCTTTCTCATTCTGCAAAATCAAAAGAACCTGCTCAAGTGGGAAATAGATGCACCTGCCGATATTTCCGCCCCCGTTGCGGCCAACCTGCCGATCGGCAAAATCGTCTTTACGGTTTCGGGCAAGCCGGAGAGGACCATCGATCTGGTCAGCAGGGAAAACGTTGCGCTGGGCAGTTGGTTCAAAAGAAGCAGACAGTCCATCGAGATGAGCGTCCAGACCTTCAGCTGGAAATGGTTGAGCTGGCTCGTTGGCGGATTGGCGATTTTTGTGATCTTGCTTCTACTGGTTACCGGGAGAAAATCGTCAAGAATATAGGGGGGCGGCGATGGAAAACAGCTTCAAGTTTTTCCTGCCCGTGCAGGTCCGATTTGCGGAAACCGACATGCAGGGACATGTTTTTTTCGGCAACTACTTTACCTACTTCGACATGGGGCTGACCGAATATCTGAAGGCGGTGGGCCACACTTACGATGATTTTTTGACAGCGGGCGTCGATTTCTTCTACGTCCAGACCGACTGCCAATTCAAGGGGCGGGCTTTTTTCGACCAAACTCTGCATGTCCACGTCCGGGTGAGCGCTATCGGCAATTCGAGCTTTACCTTTGAATTTTCGATCTTCGAGCAGATATCCGGGCGAGCCGTGGCAACCGGTCATATCACCGCGGTGGCCATCGATAAGAAAACGCGCAAAACCGTCCGGGTTCCGGAAAGCTTTCGCAAGGCCGTAGCCGATTTCGAACCGGTCCCCCTCGCCCCCCCGGAAGCGGGCTAAGCCGTGGACACGCCTGGCGCCGATATTTGGCCGGTGGCCATCGAAGCTGGCGGGACACTGCTTTCAGCGGTTGCGCACCTGCCGGCGGTGGTCCCCGCCCCGGTCGTAGTCTGCTCGCACGGCCTTTTGAGCACCAAGGAAAGCCAAAAGTTCATCTCCGTTTGCAACGCCCTTGCCAGTGAGGGTTTTTGCTCCCTTCGATTCGATTTTTCAGGCTGCGGCCAAAGCGGCCGAAGAAGCGGAGCGGGCCTCATCGATGCCAGGAGGCGAGACCTTGCCTCGGTAATGGCTTTCGCCCTGAAACAGCCTTACTCGGACGGACGCCTTGGACTTTTCGGCTCGAGCCTGGGCGGCTTTTTATCCCTTCTGGCCGCAAATGAGCGCCCCGAAATGGTTTTTGCCACGGTTTCCTGGTCGGCGCCCTTCGACGTCGGTTCCAAACACGCTCGGAAAGTTGAAGAGATTTTCCCGGAAGGCCTTGGTTCGCCAGCGGATTTGACGGGCCTTGACCGCGCGGGCCGCGTCCTGCTTCTCCACGGACAATCGGACGAAATCGTGCCGTGGACCGAGTCGGTCCAAATTTACAATCGCTTGAAGGATCCGAGTCGCCTTTTTCTCCTGCGCAACGCCGACCACCGCATCCGCGAGCCCTCATGGCGAACTCTTGCGATCCGCGAAACCATGATTTGGTTTTCAGCCCATGAGGGCCAAAAACCTTAGCCACTCAGGCAGTGCTTATTGACGGTCACCGCCAACTCGCGGATCGATACCGGTTTTAGAAGAAAATCCCTTATCCCCGACTGTTTCATACTCTTCTGATCGACCGTGTGACTAAAGCCGGTGCATAAAATGACAGGTGTGTCCGCCCGGATTTTCAGGATTTCCCTGGCCAGATCGATCCCTGTCATCTGGGGCATGGTGAGATCGGTAATGACCATGTCGAAATGGTCCGGCTTGGCGTTAAAAACGTTCAGGGCCTCCGGACTGCTGTAGCTCGGGATGGCTTCATAGCCCATCACCTCGAGCATTTCCTTCATCATATCGACGATTTGTTTTTCGTCATCTACAACGAGCACCTTGCCTCGTCCGCCGGGAAGGGGCTCGGCTCGCGGCTCCAAGGTTTGAGGGCCGACCTGGACCCCCTGGAAAAAAACGTCGAAAGTGGCCCCTTTGCCCTGCCGGCTGGCAACAGATATCGCCCCGCCAAGGGTTTGGACGATCCCGTAGACCACCGAGAGCCCCAGGCCCGTCCCTTCATTAGACCCCTTGGTTGTAAAATAGGGATCGAAGACCTTGCTTTGGACCGACGGCTCCATCCCGTGGCCGGTATCGGAAACCGAAAGCTTGAGATAAGTGCCGGGTTGCAGATCGGGCTTTTCAACTCCGTTTGTCCCAGCGATCTCGACCTTTTCCAGGCCGACCCGCAACGTTCCACCCCTCTCGGCCATGGCATGAGCCGCGTTGGTGCAAAGGTTCATGAGCACCTGGTGAATCTGACTCGGATCCGCCAGGGTGGTTGAATCGACCGCGTCGGGATGAATCTGCTGGTCAATCTCGATTACGGACGGCAGCGATGCTCGCAGCAACTGCAGGACTTCCTTTATGATCAAGCCGATCCGCACCGGCTTTTTTTCCTGCTCCGCCTTGCGGCTGAAGCTAAGGATTTGCCTGACAAGCTCCTTTGCCCGGTTGGCGGCCAGTAAGACCTGCCGTATATTGTGGCCGAGGCGACCGTCTTCGGGCGCCATCTTGAGCGAAAGCTCGGAGTAGCCGATTATCGGAGTCAGGATGTTGTTAAAATCATGAGCTATTCCCCCGGCAAGCGTCCCGATGGCCTCCATCTTCTGAGCATGGTGGAGTTGAGCCTTGAGCAGTTTTCTTTCCGTTATGTCGCTTGCGCTGCCTTCAAGATAGGCGATCGCGCTGGTTTCATCGCAAACGGCGCGCACATTGAGCGAAGCCCATATCGTGCTGCCATCTTTTCTGTAGACTTCAGCTTCGAAGTCTTTAACCACTCCATGTTTTTCAATTTCGCCGACCAGTTCGGAGCGAACCTGCTCATGAACGAAGCTCCGGCGAAGATCGTTTACCGCCCCCAGCGCCTCTTCGACACAATCATAGCCAAGCATTCGGGCAACGGCGGCATTGGCGCGCAACACCCGGCCGTCCATGCCCACCTGGCATATCCCGGTAACTGAATTTTCGAATATATCCCTGTACTTTGCCTCGGTTTCCGCAAGTACTCGCTCCATCGCCTTTCGTTCCGTGATATCGCGAAAATACCACACCCTCCCGTAGTATTTCCCATCATCTCCGTTCATTGGCGCCGTATAACGTTCGAAAGTCCTGCCATCTTTCAACGCTATTTCTTCCAGGCTTGTGGCATTGCGATCGCCATACAAATATTCAAGCCGCTTAAGCGACAGCTCCGGCTCCTTTACCTTCTCCATGGCCGCCCGCAGAACGGGGGTGTGATCGCCCCCCCGCATCAACTCGGGCGAGATTCCCCACATATCCGAAAAACGCCGATTCGAAGAAGTGATGGCCCCGTTTTCATCCACCACGTGGAAGCCTTCAATAGAGGTTTCCTTTTGTGTGGAGAGGAGCAGGTTGACCCGTTTCAGGGCTTCCTCGGCAAGTTTTCGCTCGGTGATGTCCTGTCCCACACACAGGATTTCGACCACCCGGCCTTTTTCATAGCGAATCGGTTTATTACCCCAGGCAATCCATGCCCTCTCCCCCCCCCGGCGCATATTTTCATTGATATTGTAGGCATAGCGATCCGGGTCGAGCACGAGATCGGCCATCATCGCCCTCAAATCCCTTCCGGTCGACTCCACCGGCGGAACAATGGTGCCCACCGCATGGGCCCCGAGCATCTCTTCTTCGGAGTAGCCGAAAAAACTCTGTGCGAACTCGTTTATGAAAGTCACCCTGCAGCTGTTGTCCATTCGCAGGATGATGCTGTTGGCGCTTTCCACCAACTCCCGATACTTTTCTTCGCTTTTGAGCAGTTTTTCTTCCGCCCTCTTTCTCTCACTTATATCCGTGTGCACACAGATGATGCTGATTATTTTGCCCTCCGTATCCTTGACCGCATCGGCTCGAAGACAGACGGGAAAGCAACGGCCCGCCTTGTCCATCATCTCGAGTTCACCGTGCCACGATTTACCGGACATGATCGTGTCAAACACCTCCCGGCCCCTCTCACTGTCTTTGAATATTGCCGTGCAGGGGGTGAGACCGCACATCTCTTCGACGGAAAAGCCGAACAGCCTGCCGTAGGCTTCGTTTTGATAGAAATGGCGCCCCCGTGAGGTCGCCATTCCAATGGCATCCGTGGAGGAATCGACCGCGAACTTGATCCTCTTCAGTTCCTCTTCGGTTTCCCTGCGCTCCGTGATGTCCTGCAAGACGCCGAAAACCACGTTACTCTTGCGGGAATATTCGGCTATGGCGTGAATATGGACCTCTTTGCGGTCGGTTGGTCTTCGAATCTTGAATTCCACATTAAACGGCCTGCCTTCATAAATAAGGGCCGTCAGAGCATCGCTTAGCATGGATCGATACTGCGCCAAGGCGATCTTTTGGACTTCGAGGATCGAGAAACGATCCGCCTCGACCCCGCAGATGATCCTGGCACCCTCCGAGCCGTACACCTCGTTTGAATCGAGACGAAACTCCCAGTTGCCAAAGCGGGCCACGACCTCGGCCCTGCTAAGACGGCTCTCGCTCAGTCGAAGGGCCCTCTCGGCCTCGATACGCTCGGTTATGTCGCGGGCTTCGGCAATTAAGAAGGTGATGTCACCAAATCTACCCATTATCGGCTTGACGGAAAAATCCATATAGTGGGGATTGCCGGCCGCCGATATGTGGGTGGTCTGCAAACGCACGATCTCGCCCGCCGCGGCCTTTTCCACCGCCGCGCGCAAGGTCTGCCGCTGCTCGGCGCAGTCTTTCCACCAGACCGTCTCCCAGAAAGGCTTGCCGATGATCTCCGATAGCGGCGCCTGGACAAACTGCAGGGCCGTTTTGCTTATCTCCATCAGTTTTCCGTCAACGGAGAGTAGTGCCATGAACTGGAAGGTCTGATCGAAGATCGCCCGGAAGGCGTCAAATTCCCGGTGGGCAAAACCGGCCAAATCCCTGGCGCCGGACGCCCCGTGAACCGGCGCCCGTGTTTCATGCTCCCCCGTCGCCCCTTCATACTCGGCCCGTTGCCTGCGCAGAAGTCTTACTTCCTGAAGGAGTTCCTCCCTGCTCTTTCCTTCATCGTCCATCCTGTCTTCCTCACGCACGGGTTTTGTCGGGGCGGATGCACAAGCTCGCAATCATCAATGCTTCGAGTGAGACCAAGCGCCAGCATCTCAACAACCGTTGAACCTTCTTCACATGGGGCGGATGATACGACAGCGGGCGGGACCGGAAATCAAGATGAAGATGAGAAATGGAACGGGGGAAAGAGTGCGATTCGAGCCGTCGAATCGTACTAATCCTATTTCCCGCAGTATAAGCATGTCAAGTAATTTTATTTCGATCGAGCGGAAGCCGCGTGTTGTGCAAGCCCTTGCAGTCCAGGGCCGAATGGTTTTTAAACAGATATCGGTGCCTGAATTGAACTTATTTTCGGCAAAGCCCGCTGAATATCAACCGCAAATCCTGTTGAGTTATCTCCTGTAAAAAAGGGACGTCATAATCGGGTTGGAATTGATCGCCATGAGTGTTCGCCTCTTCCCCCTCGACGCACTCCCTTTCGCATATTTGCGTAATCCTGTTTCTTTTCTTATCCAGATCGGGTTCGATCCAGGCATTGTTTTTAATCCAATGATCGCATTCGGCATGACTCCCCGCATAGACGAAAGCAATGCCGCTTTGCACCAGCACGGCCACCAAACGGTAGCCTCCCACCAGATCGAATTTCAGACTGTTTCTGATGCGAGCCTCGCCATGACGGGTAAGTCTGCCGGCATTTTTGAGGTTGAGAAACCCCGCGTTAATGAATTCCTCGATTATGGACCGGGCGTGCCTTGCCGCGCAGGCCGGATTGTCGCCCCCTTTCAGAAGCGCCTTGATCTGCTTGTTAAGGTTGGCGTCCTCATAGACATAAAGCTTTTGATCCATGAAAAAGACCTCCGGGAATGTCATTGCGGATCGGGCGTATAGCCCAAACGGATCCACTGCGCCGAGGCCTCCCTCTCGGCCACGGCCACCTCCTCCTTGCTCCACGGCTCCAAAACCAGGCTCTCGGCCACCAGTTCCCAGATATATTTCACCTCGTACCCGCTCTCAGGATAATATTTGGGGATTCTTTTCATCATCTGATCATGGCAGTTCGAACAACCCACCACCACCACGTCGGCGCCGCTGTTTTTGATCTGCTCGAATTTAAAACGGCCGTGATAGGCGGATTCGGCTTCAAAGGGCATGGGCCAGTTGCCGCCTCCGGCCCCGCAGCAGAAATTGTTCATTCGGTTGGGCTGCATTTCCACGAAATTATCGACACATTGATCAAGGATCCAACGCGGCTCATCGAAGTAGCCCTTGCCGAAATTGCGCTCCAGTTCCCGACCATGTTTACAGGAGTCGTGCCAGGTAAAAACCCTGCCGGCATTGCGGCTCTTGTCCAGCTTGATCCTGCCGCCCCTGATGATCTCCACCAGGTAATCATAGAGGTAGATGTGATCGACCGAATTCTCAGAGTCTTCGAGAACACACTCCTTCATGCCCTTTCTGCAACCATAGGAGCCGCCGCCGCAATCGGGCATGATCATGCGACCAATATGACGAGCTTTCATGAAGCTGATTTTTCTTCTCGCCAATTCCACCGTGGCTTGGTGGTCGCCGGCGAACAACCCCCAGTCCACCGCCTCCCAGTCACGCGAGGGAATGGTCCAGTTTTCTTTGGCCGCGTAGAAAATCTTCCACCACCAGAGCATGTCGTCATTGTCGGCAAAGACTTCCTTCGAGTTTGGGAAAAAGAGTATGTCGGCCTCATCCTTGTCAATAGGCACATGAAACCCCGGACATTGACTCTCTGCAAACTCGCGCCCCAGGTCGGCCATTAGAAAAAGATGGTCTTCCAGGGGAATCGCCATATTGTTGCCGGTCGCAAGCACGTTTTGGACCCCCTTCCAAAGAATTCCGGGGACCTTGTCGCGGGGGCGAAGAGATTTCAAATGAAACATGATCGCCACAATGTCGATTTGCATCGGGCAGCCGTGAACGCAGCGTCCGCATCCCGTACAAAGCCACGGGAAAAGCGAATCGACCACCTCATCGGCCATCCCCAAGGCCAACATGCGCAATACCTTTCGAGTGTCCAGCCCGTTGAGGGCCGGCGTGCCGGTGGCCGGACATCCGTTGGTGCAAGCGCCGCAAGTCAGGCAGAGGTTGAGGTTGTATCCGCCAAGATGGCGTTTCACCGGTTCGAACAGATCGGGCTTCAACAGGCTCTGTTGCATGGAAAACATCCTTTTCGACTGATTGGATTCTTGCAAACGAGGCAGCTCCGCACCAGACGAAGCGAGCAGGAGGGCAAAAACCGGGAAAGCCCCCTTTCGAGCAGATAATTCACCGCGCGCTTTCCATGGGCGGGCCGGGGAAAACGGGCGATCGGTCCTGCTTCAAAGGGGTCAAAAACAGGCGGATTCGCTCTTTCGACCCGGCCCCGTCTCCCGCCGAACACGGGCGGAAGCGGCCTCTTTTCTTCAGTCGTAGCCAAAAAAGCGCAACACGGGCACACTCCAAAGTGAAATTGAGCGGTTAGCGCGAAGTCTATCCGCCTTCGGCCTATTTGTCAAATAGGAATTTACGATACGAGCCGCTTCCCCGAAAGAGCCGCGGACCGCGCCCCGAGACAACACTGTAAAAAGCGCTCCGCTGAAAAGCCTCCACATCTCCAAATTTGTTCTTCCTTCCCTTCGCCTGCCCAAGCTATAATTAGTAAAGCTCCACAAAGCTGGCGGGGCGAAGCGTTGAAGAAAAGCCCCGGGGCGGGCACGCGGTTTCCAGACTTGCTACACGGACGGTTCATGGCTGTCATAACGGTGTACAGAGAACCCGGAGCTATGGGAAAAGAGGTATCGGCCAGGGTGGCCGGCCATCTTGGCTATTGCCTTGTGGACAGGGCACGGCTGGTTCAACTCTCCGGCGAAGTCGACCTGGACGAAGCGAGGCTCATAAAGGTGGAGGAGGCCATCTCGGGCCGGGGCGCCGAAATAGACGCCGAAACCGAAGGTTATGCCAGGTTGTTTGAGGACCTTATCGCCCAGTTGGCCGAAGAGCAGGACCTGGTTGTTCTGGAAAGAGGCGCACAGGGGCTTTTTAGAAACCGGCCCGGCACACTGCATGTGCGATTCATCGCGCCGCGTAAATTCCGGATCTCGCAGGTAAAAGAGCGCGAGGGCCTTACCGGGCGCAAGGCGATAAGTCTTATAAGGGCCGGCGAAAGGCAGCGCGCCCGCTATTTGCGTCTTTTACATCATCTGGACGCCTCGGAGCCGACCCTCTACGATTTGACTCTCCGAATGGATCGGCTGTCGATCGAGCAGGCATGCGGGCTGATTGTGACCGCGGCCCGGGAGATGGGCATCTCGCAAACACCCAGAGAAAAAATCGTTGAAAACATAGTCTCTCAGCCGCTTCAAAAGCGAAGCGGCGCCCGTTACGTAAACGCCGCCGAGTCCGAGTTCGCGCGCTTTCTGAGCTTCTACCACATCCCCTTTCAATACGAGCCCCGGACCTTTCCGCTGGAAACCGACCCGGACGGAAGGACAATCGAAGCCTTCACGCCCGATTTTTATCTGCCGGACCAGGACTTGTACATCGAGTTGACCACGCTGAAACAAAGCCTTGTCACCCGTAAGAATCGAAAGGTGCGCAAATTGAGGCGCCTTTATCCGGAAGTCAATATTCGCATTTTCTATCAGCGGGATTTTTATGCCCTTATGGCCAAATACGGCCTGTTGAGTGAGATGGTGTCCGATGAACGATAAACCGAACGGCATCGTGGAGGTTTTGATCGATCGGGAGACTATCGGGCAGCGCATCGTGGAGCTTGCCCGGGAGATTTCGACCGCCTACAGGGAGCGTGCGCCCCTGATGGTGGGAGTGCTCAAGGGGTGCGTTCTGTTCATGTCCGACTTGGTGCGGGAACTCGATATCCCGGTGGAGATGGATTTCATCTCGCTCATGAGCTACGCGGACATGCGCGGGCCAAGCGGGGCCGCGCGCATTACAAAGGATCTGGACTGCGTGATCGAAGGCAGAGACGTGATCCTTGTCGAGGGCATAATAGACACCGGAATGACGGCCGGCTATCTTCTTAGAAACCTTGAGGCCCGGCGGCCGCGCAGCCTCCGCGTGTGCGCCTTTCTAGACAAGGAGGTCCGCCGAATCGTAAGAATCCCCATCGCCTTCAGAGGCTTCAAGGCGCCCGACCGCTTCCTTGTGGGCTACGGCCTTGATTTTCGCCAGCTCTACCGCAACCTGCCCTACGTCGGCGTCCTGAGCGATGAAATCACCGGACTCAACCGCCGCTGAAACAGCGATTTCTGAAAAAAGATTTCTTGACAATCGCTTTTGCCGTCTTAAATTAAGCTTGAACCCCGAGAGGTCCGAGTAAGAGGCCCAGTTGATATGCCCGGGGGAAACCTCAGCGGAAAAAAGAAGTCTAAAAAGCTTCGATGGGAAGTTGAGGCAAGTTAACCGGGATGAACCAAACGCGGTGAAGATGGGCTGATGAAACGGTCACTTGGGGTTTAACCTTTTTTCCCCTCCCTTTTCGACCCCGCCCCTTTTTATCGCTTCTTCGCTTTCGACTATCGGTATTATAATGGGTTTGCGAGGCCTCGATTCGGGAAGTGATCGCGGAGCCGGCGCGCTGTTTCGCTTTTCGGCATGAAGTTGAACAAGTGACGAGAAAAATTTTGCACCTGGATATGGACGCCTTTTACGCCTCGGTCGAACAGGCGGACAATCCCGTACTCAAGGGCAAGCCGGTCATCGTGGGCGCGGAGGCGCGCGGGGTGGTCTGCACTGCCTCATACGAAGCAAGGCGCTTTGGCGTTCACTCGGCCATGCCGGTTTTTCAGGCCAAAAAACTTTGTCCGCAAGCTTCCTTCCTCCCGGTCCGAATGAGTCGCTACAAGGAGGCTTCCGGCACCGTCATGGCCATTCTGCGCTCGGTTTCTCCCCTGGTCGAACAGGTTTCCATCGATGAGGCCTATGTCGACGTTACCGGGACCCGCAGGCTTCACGGCCCCCCCGAAGATCTCGCCCGACGTATAAAGTTGTCGATTTTTGAATCCGCCTCGCTCACCTGCTCGATCGGCATAGCGCCGAACAAGTATCTTGCCAAAATCGCCTCGGACTACAAAAAGCCCGACGGACTGACGATTGTCGATCAGGAGCGGGTCAAAGATTTCCTGGCACGTCTTCCCGTCGGCAAGATACCGGGCGTTGGCACCAAAACCCTGGGAGAACTGAGCAAGCTGGGCATCGTTTTTGCCGCCGATATCCTGAGGTTTCCCGCCGCCTTCTGGCGGGCCAGGTTTGGCAAGTGGGGCGAGGTTCTCCTTTGCAGGGCACAGGGGATAGACGATTCGCCGGTTGCCCCCCACGGTGCTCCGAAGTCGGTTAGCGCCGAACACACCCTCGCCCGCGACACCGCCTGTATCGCGGAATTGGAAAAGGTGCTTTTTTCCCGGGCCGAGGAAGTTGGCTGCGAGCTTCGCAAATCGGGCTTGAGGGCAAGAACGGTTACCCTTAAAATCAAATTTTTCGACTTTAAAACCGTGACGAGGAGTTGCACACTGCCCGAAGCGTTGGATTCCACCGAGATCCTTTTCAGCACGGGGCAAAAGCTCCTTTCGCAGATCTGTACGGGGCAAAAAGTGCGCCTCGTGGGGCTCGGGGCTTCAAATTTTTATTCGGGCCCCAGGCAGATGGACATGGAGCCCCCGGGGCTCGAAGCCGGGCGAAAGGGCCGGCTCGACCGCGCCTTGGACGAGCTTCGCGGACGCTACCGGCAAGACGTGGTGGTGCGGGGACGAATGCTTGACACCCATTGAATCATCTTTCGAGGAGAAACCAATTGCCGAGCGAAAAACATAAATATCTGCGGTCCGATTTCGGTGAGCTTCCAGTTCGGCTGGATCACCTTGACATCCATATCAACTTCCTCGAAGACCGGGTGGAGGCCACAAACCGCCTTCACATGAGGGCCGCCCGCGAACTCGACCGTATCGAACTCGATGCCCGGGACCTGGAGATAATCGGCGTGGAATGGCTCCCGCGGACCGGCGCGCAGGCCGTGCCGATCGACTACGAGTACCTCGCGGCTCAAAACCGGCTTGTCGTCATGCTGCCCCGAAGGGTCTTGGCCGAAGAACCCTTCGTGGTGATGACCAGAACCGCTTGCCGTCCTTCGGAATTTCTCCTCGAAGGCATCTACAAGGACGTAACCCCTCCGGGAGCGCCCCAGCAGTACATGTCCCAGTGCCAGCAGTGGGGCTTTCAGAGAATCATGCCCATCTTTGACGACTGCCGCGCCAAATGCACCATGAGGACCACCCTCGAAGGCGACGCGGCCTACACCCACCTCATAAGCAACGGCAATATCGACCGCGCGCTCAATCCCGACGGAGTTCCGGTGCGCAGGCCCGACCGGCCCGACCGGCAGGTGATCACCTTCGACAACCCCGTCCCTATGGCCCCCTACCTCTTTATCGCCTGCGCGGGCACCTGGGATGTCTTGAAAGACCGGGTGACATTCGATTCGGGCCGCACGGTGGAACTCGAATACCTCGTTCCGCCCGGCCAGAGCGGCGGCGCCAAAATTCCCATGAAAATTCTCAAAAAATCGGTTCTCTGGATCAAAGCCGCCCAGGACTATGAATACAGCGGCGATACATACCGCACCATTTGCATGAGCCGCTCCAATTTCGGCGGCATGGAAAACGTGGGCAATACCACCATCGTAACGGATGCCGCCCTGATTGGCGAGCACACCATGGACCAGTTCCTCTTCTACGCCCATGCGGTGATCGTCCACGAATTCGAACACAACCAGTGCGGCAGCGAAACGACCATGGAGACCCCCTTCGACGTCTGGCTGAACGAGGCCTACACGGTCGATGTGGAAAGGCGCTTCATGGCCGATGTCTTCGATCCGACCGTGGTCAGGCTCAACCAGGTGGACTCCATTCGCAGCCCGCTGCTCGGCCCGCTTTCCATAGAAGACGCCGGACATGCCGGACGCATCGTGCGCGAAGGCTTCAACGACCCCGACGAATTGATCGACGGGGTGACCTACGTCAAGGCGGCCGAAGTCATCCGAATGTTGCGCCTGCTAATTGGCGAAGAAAAGTTCAGGGCGGGCAAAACGCTCTATTTTTCCCGCTATCGCTTCGGCAACGCAAACACCGACCAGTTTTTCCAATGTTTCGAGGAAGCCTCGCGAAGATCTCTCGGGGAATTCAAAGAGCAGTGGCTCTACCGGATAGGATATCCCCGCGTCAGCGCAACCACGCGCTGGGACGCCGCGAATCGCTCGTTTCATCTCCGTTTCAAACAGGAAAGCGGGGAAGGAAATCCCCCCTTCGTCGTCCCGATACGGCTTGCCCTGGTCGACGCAAAGGGGACCGATATCCCGGGGACCGACCGGGTCTTTGAACTGAGCCGGCCCGAAGCCGAGATCCGCTTGGAAAATCTAGCCTCCCCTCCCGCTTTCGCCTCCATAAACAGGGACTACTCCTTCTACGGCACTTTTATCAATGAAAGCGCAACTGCGGACACGCTCACTCTACAGGCGAGGACCGATCCCAACTTCTACTGTCGCGTCAACGCCATGCGCATGCTGACCGATATCGAACGTAAAAAACTGCTGACGGGGGGAACCGAGGATATCGACCCGCTCTGGCTGGGCCTCTACGGTGAGATTCTCTCGGATGAGTCAACCGCCCCCGCTCTTCGGGCTTTTACCCTTAGAATCGACGAGCAGCCGATGGACAGAAAATATTGCGCGTGGTTTCCCGAACTGGCCGCCGCAAGGCATCGACTCATGCTCGCGGTAAACAACCTCTACGGCCGGGAACTGCGCAAGCAGTTCGATAATCTCGATACCTACAGCCCCTGGTCGCCCGAGACCCTGCTTGAAGGAATCGAGCAAAGGCAACTCAAAAGCGTTCTTCTCGATCTGATCGCCGTGGAAGACACCCCGCGGACTCACGCCCTTATTCTCGACCACTTGCACCGCGCCACAATCGCAAACGACAAGGTTTCGGCTCTTGTGGCCCTTAACCGCTCCTCGGCGCCCGAAAGGCTCGACATCCTCGAGCAGACCTACGACCTGTGGCATTCGAGCATTACCGGCTATGCCAATTATCTGCGGGTGATAGCAAGCGGAAACCGGCCGGACGCCTTCGAACAGATCGAAAAGGAACGCGCCAGGCCGACTTTCCAGATCTCCCAGCCCACCTGGTGCAGAGCCCTGTTTCTGACCTTGGCCGCCAATAACGAGATGATCTGGAACGAGCGAGGCATAAACTGGATCGCCGACCTGGTGATCGAACTCGCCCCCATGAACTACACAAACGCCGCCCGCATGCTCAACACCTTTCAGCACGTGCGCAAAATGAAACCCGCTATCCAGCCCCTGGTGCTAGCCGCCCTGGAGCGCATAGCCGCAAATGTCTCCGACCATGCCTGCCCGGCCGTTCACCGGCAGGCCAGAGCATATTTGAACGGCTAGGCAACCGTCTGAAAGAACAGATAAAAAAACCCCGGTGGAGAAATCCCCGGGGTTTGACGTTTAGAACCACCGACCAAACACAACTTCATCCATTGCAACGAGCCTCGCGCCTCAGTAATTCGGGGATGGCTGCTCTGCGCCATTGCTTTGCATCCTGGCGGGAGGCGCCGTCGGGTGAGCACAACTGTAGCAGGAGGGGAAATGCCAGTTGCAGGGATTGAGCCATGACAGATTGAGTCCGCATGCGGCATTTGCGTTTGTAGCGAAAACGCCCCCGCCAGCCATTGCAAGTGTGAATACCATAGCGAAAACAACAATGAGTTTTTTATTTACTCTCATTTTCATATCTCCAGATTGTTTTTATTCATCTGATAGTGCCCTTCGATATCTGTATCTATTTTGCAATCAGGCGCTAAAACCTGTTAGAAGCAATGTAAAGACAGGTGAAGTTGCTGTCAACTCGTTGCACTGCAAATCTTTTTAGTGGCTCTACGTCGGCAGGCCCGGGGAGGAATTTTCCGGGAGACTCATTTGCGTTTGATGATCTAATCCACCACCCGGCGCACATCCGCAAGGCATCGGCGGCCCCCGGGGTTTTTTATGCCGCACTGGCGGCCTCCGGCTGTTTTCTCGCTCAAGATCTCATCCGGGATGGTGGCTCTATTATTGGCAACAACGCCCTGCTCGATATCGCGGGCCGTATAGCCTAAGCAATAACAGACAAAGTCGCTCATCAAAAGGCCTGCCATCATTTTCGCCCTCTCGCCTCTTTGTCAAAAGTCCATGATATTTGTTGCCACGCAGTCCCAATAGGTGACGCCCCCCTCATGCCATTTGACGAAACGCACCCCCCGGTCCTGGGAGATCACAATGCCCACGGCCTCATGAACGGCGTTGCACAAACGAAATACGGATCGGTGGCGGGCTCCGAAGCCGCCGGAATAGATTTGTTCGGTTCGCATCCCCTCTATATCCAATGCCCTGGCAACCGTTCTAACGCCCTTCAGCCCTCCCGAAATCATGGCGCCGAAGCCCAGCAGTTCAAAGCCCTCGCTGAAGACCACCGCGCCATCGACGGAGGCCAAATCGGCAAAAAACTGGGCGAGGTCGAAGATGGCCTCGTCGCAGAGGGCGAGCGACTCATCCCTGCTCGCCGCATATTCGCTCCAACCCGCGGTTTTGCCCGCGGGCACCGCCGGGCCGCAGACTTCGGCCAGTGTATTCATGAGGTCCAGCGCCAGCCTTTGAAATCTTTTCCGCGCCGCCTTGTCGCTCACCCGGTATTCGATGCTCAAACAGGAGCTTTCCTCGAACACATGCTCGCCTATCTCCGGAGGGACCACCAGGATTGTGCCGCCATGTCCGGAATTTCTTACCGAACTGATGATGCGTCTTACCACCTGTTGGGCGATTGTCTTTACAATACCCGGATCAAGATCGGCCCAGGGCGTAATGGCGGATTTTCTTGCCGCCGTGTGCAGCGCAAACAGCCTGGAACGGATGCGGGCGAAGTTGCCGGGAAGCCAGGTTGAATCGAAGACTTCGCCCATGGGGGCCACAACCTGGCCGCGGTTTAGCGTTGCGATGGTGAGAGCCCCCCGGCACACCGTTATCCGGCCGGGATCTGTCACATAGACTACCAGTGAAGGCGGAAGCGCCGGCCCGGTCGCCTTCCCGCCGTATACTCTTTGAACCCATCTTGACCCGGAATGGACAATGCCCCAGATGCCGCACCTCTTTTGTGCCCCGTAGCCAACGGCGATCATCGATCGATAAAAATCGACGGCCGGCGAGAGCCTTTGAAGTTCATATTCGTCAAAACGGCGCGACTCGCTGAACAAAAGCCGATGGAGACCCTTGGGCGGCCCGTCGGTTCCGTCAAAACAGCCGGGGTCCGCCAAAATGAGACGGAACCGCACCGGCCTGTCCTCCTCTCGCATAAGACTTGCCTGGTAGCAGCATGAAAGGATGTGCTCGACAGAGTCGAATTCGGGCAGACTATCTCGCGGACCGCAATTTACCCCGCCGGATATAAACGTGTCGTTCCAGTGATCTGTAACGTAGTGCGCGAGATCGCTCGCGTTTGCATGCGTCATGACTACCCTTTCCGGCTGCGCCTCAAGGCTTTTAGCATAACTTGGGCTCCCCCCCGGGGAAAAGGGCCGCCTGTGCGATTTAATTCCATTCCGCGCCATGTCACGGTGGGCCTTCTTCGGGAGCCCCACCATGAAACTGAGACGCCGGGCGGCGCCCGGCTGTGGATAGCCTTTCGAACTCAAGAGGCGCGGCTCTGGTTTCGAACGCTTCTTCGCCGGAGCCAACGTCATCGCCTCCCATGGGAACGATTCCGCCGTGTCTTGTCGCAAAGTGGCTTCCCAAATATTGGATCGTGCATCCCTATCCTTATGCCCGCTTTCACGCTACGCAAGGAGCGATATCACCGTGGGGCGGTGTTGCTGCCCAGGCCTCCGCCAATGGCCCCACAGCCACCAAATATGCGCTTTTACCAAACGGGTCGATCCAGTTGACCGGATCATTTTGAACAATGATCCCGTTGAGACCCCCCGGTCCGAAGCCGTTTTCTTGTCAAAGATCAGAACTTTAAGTCTTGCCTGCCCGTGTTGACAAAGACCGGATTTTGGGAGCATTTTCGAAAAGCCGTACGCCTAATGGCAATCCCCGGGACGGTACGGGCCTATTGCCCTTGACTTTGTCAGACCCTGGCTACCGCCATATCGAACATGCCGTCCACCCGGCTGAAGCTCTGGGTAAATTGGGGGTTGGCACTACTGAAACAGGGTTAAAAGCGAACCCCAAACTCAGTAATTGCGAATACTTACCAATATCCACATTAGACTTATAACATTAATATTAGACACATACGTTAGTCAGATCCCGTTTGACGTTTGCTCCCATACGCAGCGACT